>NZ_JAIMIF010000002.1:0-862058 GCF_019795935.1 Pantoea sp. DY-15 | reverse complement strand
ATGGCGTCCAGCTTCCCTTCCAGCACCGGAATAATTAACTCACCCTGCGATAAATCCTGTTCAATTAAAAATGCCCGGCTGGTGATATAGCCGCGCTGCATATACCAGTCAGAAATGGCATGCACCAATGAATTAATTTCGGTTAAGTTCAGGCAGCGATGAATATAAGGTGCGGCCAGCGATTGCTGCTGGCCGGCAGAAATTAGCGTGACGTTGCGAATAGCGATATGCTGCACCGGAAAGCAGGGGCCGGCCTGAGCGGAATCCGCTGCTGGTGTGCTCTGCGGCGCGGTAGCATTCCACAATGCGTCACGCTGCTGCTGGTCATTTTGCAAACGTTGCTGTTGCTGGTTTTGAATATAATCACGGTCGCCAGGATTTAACGGCGCCGCCAATGCAGAAGTTGTGATCAGACCGACGCTCAGCGCCAGTGACATCCCTGTTTTTGCCATCATAATAAGACTTAAGCGAAATTGATTGTAAGATTTGTGTAAGCTCTTTTGTGCAGAATATCACCTTAACAATTAGAAAGTTCCTGACTTATTATAAAAATATTAATTCGCTGTTTATTCAATTTTAAAAATCATGAAATCCCTCCTTAACACAAATAGGTAGTCATTCCTTAAGTTTAACCAATAATACTTACATTGGTGATCACGCATGCCAGGTGTAATGGTGAGATTAATGCATATATCGAGTGAGGATTTTCACTGCATTGATTAGAAATCTGCGGGTAAGGCGGTTGGATGTGCCCTAACTGAGGCATAAGTGCCTGAATTTTGTTGTTACATTATAACATACTTTAGGCCCAGCAACGATTGAACTGTTCTCCAAATCCACCCTCTCACTTAAGGTTGTCAATTTTCAGGCAAGTGATTGAGTTGTTTATTATAAGAACGGGGAACACATGTTTATAAAGGGTTGGATTAAACAGTTTTATCTACCGGCGTTTATTTCGCTCTATATCGGCGTATTGCTTAACATTCCGATTTTTATCCGCCGCTATACGCAATTGCAGTTTGATAATACCCTTTCATTAGTGACTGAGGTCATCGCTGCATTTTGTTTGGTGATGCTGTTAACGTTGTTAACCTCATTAACCGGAAAATATCTGTCGCGCGTATTGATGACCATGCTGGTAATTTTCTCCAGCGCGGCCAGTTATTACATGATTTTCTTTAATATTGATATTGGTTATGGAATCATCGCCGCCGTTTTAGCCACCGATTCACTGGATCTTTCTAAGGAATCCGTTGGCTGGCACTTTGTGCTGTGGATGGTAATTATCAACGTCATTCCGCTATGGCTAATCTGGCGCGGAGTGCGCAGTAATACCGTTTCAAATATCAGCAAAAAGCGTTATTGGTCTTATAAAACCATCGCCATTGTTATTGCCGCGTTAGGTTGCTGGTTGCCATTGAATTTAATGGGTAAGGTGCAGGATGAGCAGGATAAGAAAAATAATCGCATGATGGCCAGCTACGGCGGCATTGTTGCCGGCACCTATTCGCCTTCTAACTGGTTATCGGGCGTTGGCTTGCTGGCATACAGTTCATTCAGTCAGGCTGAAGACAACCGTAATCTTTACGATCCCGCTGAGCACTTTAAATACGTTCCACCAAAAAATGCGGATAATTTGTATATTGTGTTTGTGATTGGTGAAAGTGCCCGCCGCGATCATATGGGTTTATACGGTTACGATCGCGATAATACACCTTATCTCGATCACGAAAAAAACCTCGTTCACTTGCAGGGTTATTCTTGTGATACCTCAACCAAGCTCTCGCTGCGCTGTATGTTTGTCAGAGAAGGCGGCGCCTCAGAAGCTCCGCAGCGCACGCTGAAAGAGATGAATGTTTTCACAGTGATGAAGAAGCAAGGTTTCTCGGAAGATCTCTATTCCATGCAGAGCGAAGCCTGGTTCTATAACAAAGTCATGGCCGACAGTTATTCAATGCGCGAATCTATTCAGGCGGAGAAGCGTAATGTCGGTAAGCCGGTGGATGATATGGCGTTAATTAATGAACTGCAGGACTCCATTCAGCGCCATCCGCAGGGTAAACATATTGTAATTCTTCACACCAAAGGCTCACATTATATGTATACCGAACGCTATCCACGTGCATTCGCGCGTTACACACCGGAGTGTCAAGGCATTGATGATGCCTGTAGCACGCAGGAGATGATCAACTCTTACGATAATAGTCTTTTGTACACTGATTATTTCCTTAAGCAGACTTTCGATAGCCTGAAAGATAAAAATGCCATCGTGTTTTATGCCTCCGATCACGGAGAATCGATTTCCGACAATCTGCATTTCCACGGCACGCCACGCGATCATGCGCCGATGGCGCAACGCACGGTGCCAATTATGGTTTGGGCATCCGATAAGTTTTTAAGTGACAGTAATAACAAAGCGTCATTTGCCAAACTGCAGCAATTGCAGAACGACAAAACGTCGGTATTCCATGAGAAGTTATTCGACTCGATATTAGGCTGCGCTGGCTTTACCTCACCAGATGGCGGAATTAATTCGCTCAGGAACTGGTGCGCGCATTAAAGCACAATCCAGGCGGCAGTTTTAGGTCCATTAAACATGGATGTTCAACTGCTGCTGACCTTATTTGAGTACTATCACCGCATAGCGACAAGGTTGTTCCGAGTCATTCCTGAAAATACAGTCGGCGGGATCACCCAGTTCAAGACAATCACCCGTCTGCATTTCAAAGATTTTTTCGCCTTCATGAAAACTCAGTTCGCCCTCTAAAATCCAGATAAGCTGACGGCGCGACAGATAGGAAATTACCGGCATCGGCACGCTAACGCCGGGCGGCAATTCTATACTGACAAGATCGAGCGGTATTTGCCCCGGCGACACATGTCGTCGGATATATCCCGTCTCAGGATCCTGCCAAATCGGTTGCTGATGCTGTTTCAGTAATGTGCCAGTCTGCACTTCGCTCAACGCGATCAATTGCGACATGCTCATATCAAGCGAACCCGCCAAACGTGCCAGCAACGTCGCCGTAGGACTGCTTTCGCCACGTTCAATTTTATGGATCATCGCCCTTGAAACGCCAGACTGCTCAGCCAATTCGGTCAGTGACCAACTGCGCTTTTCCCTTTCAGCTTTCACTTTTTTGCCAATTCGCGCGTTTAAATCATCTTCTTTAGTGGATTTTTCGTCTGACATAGTAGATACATAAGATAGTGTACGGAGGGTCTACTTTAGTGGCATACAAGCGAGGTGTCTATGGTGAACATACGTCCGGCAGTTGAAAAAGATGCACCAGTAATCACGGATATTTATAACGATGCAGTGCTGAACAGCACAGCCATCTGGAACGATAAAACGGTAGATATTGCAAACCGAATCAAATGGCTCTTGGATCGGCAATCAGCAGGATTCCCGGTTCTGGTCGCCGTAAATGAAGAGGATATCGCGCTCGGTTACGCTTCCTATGGTGACTGGCGTCCCTGGGATGGATACCGTTATACGGTCGAACATTCGGTCTATGTCCATAATGCCGCTCAGGGGAAAGGTATTGGATTGGCCTTAATGCGGTCACTTATCACGTACGCAACCACGCAGGGAAAACACGTGATGGTGGCGGGTATTGAGTCTGAAAACACACCTTCAATCGCGTTACATCGTAAGTTAGGATTTACCGACGCCGGACAGATTCATCAGGTAGGAACGAAATTTCACCGCTGGCTGGATCTGACATTCATGCAATTACGGCTGGATAACAGGGACAATCCTTAATTGACGATGACGTGCTAAATGGAGGAACTATGACGCCAGAAATCAAAACGCAACGATTAATCCTGAAGCCTCTGGAAAGCGGTGATGGGCAGGCGATGCAAATCGCCTTTCCGCGCTGGGAGATCGTGCGTTATCTCAATGCTGCCGTGCCCTGGCCTTATCCTGAAGGTGCCGCACAGAATTACGTTGATAACGTGGTGTTGCCCGCCGTTAAGGAAGGTCGAGGTTGGTGCTGGAGTATCAGACGTCAGGAGAAGCCTGAGGAATTGATCGGTCTGATCGAACTGCGCGATGCAGAAAATGATAACCGCGGATTTTGGCTGGTACCTGAGTGGCAGCAACGTGGCTATATGAGTGAAGCGTGCAACGCCGTGAATGATTTCTGGTTTAAAACGCTGGGCCGCGAAGTATTACGTGTGCCAAAAGCGGCGGTGAATACAGGCTCAGTGAAGATCTCACGTAAATCCGGCATGCGTCTGATAGAAACCGGCAAAAAAGAGTATGTCGCGGGTGTTCTCGATTATGAATTGTGGGAATTGACCCGCGAAGAGTGGCTATCACATTAACATCAAGAGGGGACGTGTTCCCTCAATGCCGTCAGTAAGCGGCTGACCAGCGGTTTGGCCTCATTTCTCCGCCATACCGCATAGAGATTCACATACAGCGCCAGCCAGGGTACTTCAACAACAATGACCGACGACGAAGCCAGCCGCGCAAGACTTCGCTGAATAAAGGTAAATCCCAGCCCTGCTTCAACACAGGAGAGCGCCGCCAGTGGTCCACTAACCTCAAGCCGAATATCAGGCGTAAACCCACTCCCTTCACACACCTCAAGCAAGCGGTTGGACACTGCCGTATTTAGACTTTGCTTATCGGCGATCCAGCGCTTCATGTGTAACTGCTCAGGTCTGGGATCCCTAATTGCCTGTTCTCCTGGCATAGCCAGCACCACCGGCTCAACTAACACGCTTTGAAAGGCAAAACAGTCATCCTCTTCGGGCTCGTTATAAACCAGTGCCAGATCCAGCGCATGATTCGCTAGCGCATCGATTTGTGCCTGTGAGCGTAAGGCATGGAGCTGTATATCAACTTTTGACGAGCAATTTAACCGGGCAAGGCTTTCAGGAAGCAGAAGTGAGTGAATGGCCGCTTCGACATAGCCAATATCAAGCCTGCCTGACTGACCATTCTTCAAACTTTTACCCAGTCCGTTCAGACGATCATGGTGCAAAAGCAATGCCTTCACTTCTGTCAGGAACTGCTTGCCCTCGGCGCTGAGATAGAGGCGTTTCTTTTCCCGATGAAAAAGTGCCACACCTAACTCATCTTCCAGTTGCTGAATCTGGCGGCTCAAGGGGGATGCTGAAATATGCAATTTCTCAGCTGCCTGACCGATGTGCTCGAGTTCGGCGACGAGAGCAAAAGAGCGCAATAACTTAATGTCCATAACTTTTCCGGTCACAACTCAGTCGAGAATGATGATAGCCACACAATAAATATTGTCGCAACATCTTAAGTAATGCGACGTTTAATTAAGCAAACAGAGTCATCTTCTATTTTTGTTATCTACATTTGACGAGGTAATTTTGACGAACGTATTCAGCACAAGGGATATCGGCAATTATAAGGTCACTGCGCTTAGTGATGGCGTGATGAAAGCCAGCCTGAGTCTGTTATCTGGAATAGAACCTGAAGCAGCGGTAAATATACAGCAACACGCCGGAATAAAAGCAGCGGATGATATCCAAATTAATAGCTATCTCATCCGTGGAACGGGACGAATAATATTGATCGATTCGGGTATGGGAAACCTCAATCATATCGGTGGAGAATTAAGACGAAACCTCCTTTTATCCGGCATCATGCCTGACGAGGTTGATACCGTGTTGTTGACCCACGCACATCCCGATCATATTGGCGGTCTGCTGGGTGAGAATGGGCGACCCGCTTACCGAAATGCAGCACTCTACATTAGCAAAGCAGAAGCAAACTTCTGGCTGGATAATGAAAAATTAACTAGCCTGAGTGAACGCGCACTGATGAATGGTTCGCTGTTTCGTCGCACGTTCGAAGCTTATTCAACTGTTCGATTTACGGAAGAAACAGCGATTGCTGAAGATATCACTGCAGTCAGCCTACCGGGACATACGCCTGGTCACAGCGGCTACCTGATAGATTCACGCGATGAAAAATTACTGATTTGGGGTGATATTACGCATTATCCGCATATTCAAATTGCCCATCCGGAAGTTTCAATCGCCTTCGATTACGATCCTGACCAGGCAGAGCAAACACGAAGAGCAATTCTTGAGCGCGCTTCACGAGAAAACCTATTGATTGCAGGTATGCACTTGGGCGTGTCTGGGTTTGCGTATATCCGCTCCCCTTCAGAGGGACATTATTTTCTGGAATATGTCTGAACCGCGAGCCGCTGTCCGCCTTAAACATACCCCATCATCCGCAGCATCGATTGCGCCTGATTCATCGCTTCCGCGCGGTGCGTCACGCCGAGTTTTTGATACAGATTGCGGATATGCGTTTTGATGGTGGTGGCCGCAACATCCAGCTCACCAGCGATCTGATCGTTGCTATATCCCGAATAGATCAGCCCCAAAACCTGCCATTCACGTTGGGTTAGCGGGCTGGTGCGAATCAGTTCCGGCACATCAGGATGATTAATCAGGCGGCTAACGAAGCCCTCGTCAAAATGGGCAAACTTATGGCGATGATATTTATTAATCTCGCTGAGAATGCGTCTGGCGCGATGGTTATCGAGTTCATCCAGCGTGTTGAGTTGAATCAGCTGACGCAGCTGTTGCGCCATGGCTTCACCTTCAATCACAAAATGGCTGACGAAACCGGTGCTACGCGCCAGTTTCAGCGCTTCGGTCAGCGCCTGCTGCGCTTCCGCTTTGCGCTGGGTTTGCCAGTAAATCTGATTTAACAGCAGCAGATTGCGATTCATGTCGCTCATCAGGTTGAGCGCGCGCGCATTGTCATTCAGCTCATCCAACACCACTTCGGCCTGGCTCATATTTCCCAACAGAATCTGCGCGCGCGCCACGTTGCGCCACTGCCCTTGCAGGAAGTGATTATTGGCGAACTCCGGTTTTGCCGTCTGGCGCATCCAGCTACTGGCGCTTTGGCTGTCGCCAGTCATCTGCCAGAAAATCACCCTCACCTTATCGGCATTGGCGATCCAGTCGCTGTGCAGCGATCCGTTGTTAAGCAGATTCTCCAGCCGACTCAGGTGGCTGCGCGCGTTATCGAGATTGCCGCGCGCCAGTGAACACTGCACCAACAAACCGAGGCACTGAATTTGCTGCTGCGGCTGATAGCCTTTCAGCACTTTTATCCCTTCGCGCGCCGCATGTTCTGCTTCGTCGAGTCGGCCCCACGCCCACAACAGTTGCGCGCGAATTCGCAGCAGGAATTCATGCATCGGGAACTGCGTCAGATGCTGCTCTTTCACCAGCACAAATGCCCGCTCCTGTATCTCATATGCGGACTGTAAAAACCCCTGTGCAAAGAGAATCTCACTCTGCTGAATCAGACTCCACAGCGCGTAATTCCACGCTTCTTCGCGGCGCGCCATCTGCTCGGTCTGGCGCATCAGCTTCAGCGAACTGCTTAGCTCGCCTTTGCAGTGCATCACTTCGCCCAACACCGACGTCGCCACAATGCAGCTGTATTGACGGCTTTCCGGCAGCGCATTGAGCGCCAGCAACGCCAGCCGCTCGGCTTCCTCGGCGTTACCGTCGTTAATCGAAACCTGCGCCAGCAGCGCGTTGAATTCTCCGCGCAGCACATCATCAATCTGTTCGCTGCACGAGTGCTCAAAGCGCATCAGCAAACTGCTCACCTCGGAAAACCGGTGCTGGCTTTGCATCAGCCATGCCTGTAACAGCACTAACTTTGGATTTTCCAGCAGAATTTCCCACGGCAGCGCCTTGAGAGAATCTTCCAGTAGCGTGAGTTCGCTCTGATTAAACAGCGTCCAGGCGTATTGCAGCAGCACGTCGCGCAGCATCAACGCATCACCGGCGGCCAGCGCATGATGGATCGCTTCGCCAGGGAAACCCAGCCGCATCCAGCTTTCAGCCGCCGCGCGATGCAGCGCAGGCAGTTCCGCCGCCAGTTCCCACTGACAGCGCTGACGCAAAAAACTGCCAAACAGCGGATGATAGCTAAACCACTCGCCCGAGTTATCCATGCGCTGCAAAAACAGGCCCTGACGCTCAATCTCCTCCAGCCGCATCTGCCCTTGTTCTTCGCCGGTTACGCAGGCGATCAGCGTATCGTTCATCGATCGCAGCAGCGCGCTTTTCAGTAAGAAATGTCGTGTGGCGCTATCCACGTTATTCAGCACCTCCTCAACCAGATAATCCGCCAGATGGCTGGCGTTAATGCCGGAAAGGCGGCGCGCGGAATCCTGAGCGGAGCTCGCGCCCTGACGCGTCGAGAGCGCGATCAGCTGCAGCGCCGTCGCCCAACCCGCCACGTCATCGCACAGACGCCCGCTCTCTTCCGATTCCAGCGGCGTTGTCAGGCGGCAATCAAAAAACTGTTTGGCTTCGTGATGGGTAAACGCCAGCTGCTGGCTGCCTAACTCAATCAGCTGTTCGCGCACGCGCAGGTTGGCAATGCCGAGCTGCGGCAGATTGCGCGACAGCAAAATCAGCGTCACATTTTCCGGCTGGTTACGTAAAAAGAAGCGCATTGCGTCGTGAATCGCGGGATTAGTGATGTGATGGTAATCATCGATGATCAGCCAAATCGGTTGCTGCCACGCCGCCAGCTCACTGAACAACTGGGCGAATAGCGCGTTCAGATTTATGTACTGCCGTTTCTGCGCCAGCGCTTCGCTGGAGGCGCAGCCCCCCTGCGTTGCCTGCTGCAGAGCCGCGATGAGGTAATCGACGAAGCGTTCAGGCTGATTGTCGCCCTCATCCAGTGAATACCAGCCCAGATTGGCTTTCCCCGCCGCCCATTGTGAGATCAGCGTGGTTTTGCCATATCCCGCCGGACTGGTCACCAACACCAAACGGTAATTGCCCGCCGCGCCGAGTTTTTGCATCAGGCGCTCGCGCGCAACCGTGTTCTCTAGGCGGACCGGTCGGCTAAGTTTGGAGGGTATTAACATCGGTAAACGCTTCTCCCTAAACGTGGCGCATCATTATTTTACGCTTCGTAATTAATAGTCACATACGTTCAGATATTCGTTTACCTAATGCAAGCTAACCCATTAAGCAGTCTTAACAAAAGCGACGGTTATCACATTCCTGTCACACTTTAAGATTTCCCTCAGCCCCTCCTCCCCGCTCATCCTCCCCGCTGAATTTGGTGCAGGAGGAGGAGCGCGTAATAGCTGACGCGCAGAATGAAGCACATTCACCTCCGCCCTGACAGGATTGATTATGAAATTTGACCGCACCCGTTTTAAACACGCGCTAACCCGACAATGGCAACGTTTTGGTCTGCACGATGCGCAAGAGATGACGCCAAACCAATGGTGGCAGGCGCTGAGCGGCGCGCTAGCCGACATGCTGGCGGAGATGCCTGCGCCGCCTGCTGCCACGCCGCAGCGTCACGTTAACTACATCTCGATGGAGTTTTTGATTGGTCGTCTCACCGGCAACAATCTGCTCAACCTTGGCTGGTATGACGAGGTGAACGAGGTGCTGGCCGAGTGGAATATCACGCTGAGCGACGTGGAAGCGTGTGAGACCGATCCGGCGCTAGGCAACGGCGGTTTGGGTCGGCTCGCCGCCTGTTTTCTCGATTCGATGGCGACCGTGGGACAACCCGCTACCGGCTACGGACTCAATTATCAGTACGGCCTGTTCCGCCAGCACTTTGTTGATGGTGCGCAGCAGGAGATGCCGGATGACTGGCAGCGCGACAGCTATCCGTGGTTTAACCATAACGCGGCGTTAACTGTGCCGGTGCATCTCGGCGGCAAAGTCAGCTCCCATAATGGCGTTGCGCGCTGGGAGCCGGCGGTGCAAATTCTCGGCGAAGCCTGGGATCTGCCGGTGGTCGGTTATCAGAATGGCGTCACTCAGCCGCTGCGCTTGTGGCAGGCGAAACATGCGCAGCCGTTTAATCTGCAGCGCTTCAATAACGGGGATTTTCTGCGCGCCGAGCAGCCGGGCATTGAAGCTGAAAAACTCACTAAAGTGCTCTACCCCAACGACAATCACGACAACGGCAAAAAGCTGCGCCTGATGCAGCAGTATTTCCAGTGCGCTTGCTCGCTGGCGGATATTCTGCGCCGTCATCAGCGCGCCGGCCGTAGCATTGCCAGCTTGCCGGATCATGAAGTGATTCAGCTCAACGATACCCATCCCACGCTGGCGATCCCCGAGCTGATGCGCCTGCTGTTGGATGAACACGCGCTGAGCTGGGACGAGGCGTGGCACATTACCCAGCGCACCTTTGCGTACACCAATCACACCTTGATGCCTGAAGCGCTGGAGTGCTGGGATGTGCGCATGGTGCGCGCCCTGCTGCCGCGCCACATGCTGATCGTTACCCAACTCAATGCTCAGTTGAAAAAGCAGGTTGAAGCGCGCTGGCCGGGCGACGAAGTGACCTGGGCGAAACTGGCGCTGGTTCACAATAACCAGCTGCGCATGGCCAATCTCTGCGTCACCAGCGGCTTTGCGGTGAACGGTGTGGCGGCGCTGCACTCGCAGCTGGTGGTGAAAGATCTGTTCCCGGAATATCACGCGCTGTGGCCGGAGAAATTCCATAATGTCACCAACGGCATCACGCCGCGCCGCTGGATTAATCAGTGCAATCCGGCGCTGGCGGCGTTGATCAGCCAAACTCTCGATCAGCCGTGGCTCACCGATCTCGATCAGCTGAAAGCGCTAGAAACCTACGCCGATCACGCCGCATTCCAGGCGCAGTATCGCGCCATTAAGCAGCAGAACAAGGTTGCGCTGACGCAATGGATCGCAGAACGCACCGGCATCCAGGTGAATCCTGAGGCGATGTTTGATGTGCAGATCAAGCGCCTGCACGAGTACAAGCGTCAGCATCTGGCGTTGCTGCACATTATCGCGCTGTGGCAAACGCTGGTGAGCGATCCGCAGGCCAACCTGACGCCGCGCGTGGTGCTGTTTGGTGCCAAGGCCGCGCCGGGTTATGTGCTGGCCAAAAACATCATCTACGCGATTAACAAAGTGGCGGCCACCATCAACAATGATCCGCGCATTGGCGATCGCCTGAAAGTGGTGTTTGTGCCTGATTACAACGTTACGGTTGCCGAGCGGCTGATCCCAGCGGCGGATCTCTCCGAGCAGATTTCTACCGCCGGTAAAGAGGCATCCGGCACCGGCAACATGAAGCTGGCGCTGAACGGCGCCTTAACCATCGGCACGCTGGATGGCGCCAATGTGGAGATCACTGAGCAGGTTGGGCGCGACAATATCTTTATCTTTGGTCATACCGTTGATCAGGTCAGCGCGTTGCAAGCAGAAGGTTACTCGCCTGACGCGTGGCGCAAAAAAGATGCGCAGCTGGATCGGGTATTGAAAGCGTTAGAAGACGGCACCTTTAGCGACGGCGACGTCAGCGCGTTCGAGCCGCTGCTGCACAGCCTGAGCGCCAAAGGCGGCGATCCTTATCTGGTGCTAGCCGATTTTCGTCACTACCTCAACGCGCAGGCGCAAGCAGAAACCTTGTGGGCCGATCAGCATGGCTGGACGCGCGCCGCGATTCTCAACACCGCGCGCTGCGGCATGTTCAGCGCCGACCGCGCCATCCGCGACTATCAGCAACGCATCTGGCAGGCCGCGCGATGAACAGCACCATGACGCCAACCGCCGAAATCGCCAGCGAATACATTGACGCCCACGGCCAGCTGCAATCGGTTTCTGCCGGTACCCGCCAGCGTTTGCTGGCGGCGATGCATCCCGCGCAACCGCACGCTTCGCCGCTGCCGCCGGTATTGATCGTGCAGGAAGAACACGCGGAGATTGTGCTGCCTGCGCCCGGCATAACAGGCGAATGGCAGCTGATCGCGGAACAGGGCGAACGCTGGCAAGGTCGCGCAATCGCCAACCAGCCGATCGTTTTGCCTGCGCTGCCTTTGGGTTATCACCAGCTCAGCTTTAGCGCCCAACAGCAGGCGTTTCACTGCCGGATTATTGTCGCGCCCGTGCGCTGCTACGAGCCACCGGCCATCCAGCAAGGGCAATCGCTGTGGGGCGCCTGCATTCAGCTGTATACGTTGCGGTCGGCGTCCAACTGGGGAATCGGTGACTTTAGCGACTTAAAGCAGATGCTGGTCGAGGTCGCGCAGCGCGGCGGTGCCTGTATTGGGCTGAACCCGCTGCATGCGCTGTTCCCGGCAACGCCGGAAAGCGCCAGCCCTTACAGCCCTTCGTCGCGGCGCTGGCTCAACATGTTGTATATCGATGTCGCCGCCGTTGAGGATTTTACGCTGAGTGAAGAAGCGCAACGCTGGTGGCAGGCGGACAGCACGCAGCAAGTGCTACGGGCGGCGCGGGACGCTGAATGGGTCGATTATTCAGCGGTCACTGCGCTCAAACTGCAGGCGCTGCGTCTCGCCTGGCAGCAGTTCAGGCAGCGCGGTGCGGATGATGGCCTGGTTGTCGCCTTTGAATGTTTTATGCAGCAAGGCGGTGAAAGTCTACTGCATCAGGGCGTGTTTGATGCGCTGCACGCCGCGCAGATCGCCGAAGACCCTCAGCGTTACGACTGGACAACCTGGCCTGCGGCGTTACAGTTGCCCAACAGCGCGGCGGTGCGGGCGTTCCGCATCGAACACACCTATGACGTGCGCTTTTATCTTTGGCTGCAATGGCTGGCCGCGCGCCAGTTTGCTGATTGCTGGGCGGTGTGCCAGCAGCAGGCGATGCCGATTGGCTTATACCGCGATTTGGCGGTGGGCGTGGCGCAGGGCGGCGCGGAAACCTGGAGCGATCGCGAGCTTTACTGCTTGCAGGCCAGCGTTGGCGCGCCGCCGGATATTCTCGGCCCGCTGGGCCAGAACTGGGGATTGCCGCCGATGGATCCGCAGATTATGCAGGCGCGCGCCTACCAGCCGTGGATTGATCTGCTGCGCGCCAACATGCATGACTGCGGCGCACTGCGCATCGATCACGTAATGGCGCTGCTGCGACTGTGGTGGATCCCGCAGGGCGGAAGCGCGGCCGAAGGCGCGTATGTGCATTATCCCATCGACGATCTGCTGGCGATTCTGGCGCTGGAGAGCCAGCGTCATCACTGCATGGTAATTGGTGAGGATTTGGGTACGGTGCCGGAGAAGATCATCGGCAAGCTTTGCCAGGCGGGCGTTTACTCCTACAAAGTGCTCTATTTTGAGCAGACGTCCAAAGTGGCCTTTCGCGCCCCCGCCCGCTGGCCGCGTCAGGCGATGGCGGTCGCTACTACCCACGATATGCCGACACTGCGCGGCTGGTGGCAAAGCGACGATTTACGGCTGGGCAGCGAGTTGGGGCTTTATCCTGATAAGCAGATTCTTGCCGGTCTGAGTAAGTCACGCTTAGCCGCGCGCCGCGCGCTGTTTAAGAGCCTGCAACGCAGCAATTGCTTGCCCGAACAGGCCGAACCGCAGGTGATGGATCGCGGGTTAAGTGCGGCGATGCAGCGTTATCTGGCCGACAGCAATAGCGCGCTGCTGGGCCTGCAACCTGAAGAGTGGCTGGATATGGCTTCCCCGGTGAATATTCCCGGCACCACCAGCCAATATCCCAACTGGCGCCGCAAACTCAGCGCTTCGCTGGAGGCGATGTTTGCTGACCCGCAGATCAATGCGTTGTTGGCGGATATCGATCAACGGAGGCGTAATGCTTAGTCGCTATTGGTTGCCTTGCATGGTTGCAGGCCGGGGTCACTTTCGGTCCGGCAGCCTTCGCGCCGCATGCGCGGTACCTTCACTTCACTCGTCTGCCTGACGGACCGGCGGAGACGGGACTTCCCTGTCCCGGCTCCGCCTTTCGCCCGCGTCCTGCGGGCTCTCCTGGCTTCCTCGCTTCGTTCAGCGCTGCGGATCGCCTGCCCGAAAGTGACCCCGGCCTGCCAATGAGCTCGAGTGCCTGCTGTTAAATGGGCACATTGCTAGCAGCACTGGCGTATCTGCTTCGGCATAAGGGCTATCCGCAGCGCTGAGGCTTTTACGTTGAGCCAGGAGACTCACGCATGGATGCGTGAGGAAGTTCGGGGCCGGCCAGGAAGGCCGATCCCCGAATGGTCCGTCGGCACGACGTGAAAGCTGAAGGCACCGCGCTAGCGGCGCGAGGACGGCCCGTGACGAAGCAGATACGCCAGTTCCCACTCCTGAAAAAAAGGTGCGCCGAAGCGCACCAGATGGGACAAATCAGCACTGCCGGGGCGGATTACCCCTTGCCTTTAACACTGCTGATAAACACCTGTCTGGCCGACGTGGAGCCTAAACGCTCGGCCTCATCCAGCAGCTTCAACGCCTTATCGATATTGCCCTTCTCAACGGCTTCGCGGATGTTCTGATTAAAGTAACCTTCGGTATCCGTCATGATCGGTTTAGGTTTTGCATCCGAAACCGGGGCAGCACGATAAGTCGCCGGCGCAACCGGCTGCGTATTGCCCACCGTTACCGGCGCAGGACTCGATGATCCAAACAGCGGTCCAACCAAAATGGATGAACCTGAACTGGTTTTCACTTTGAGTTTCAAGGTGCCATCGCGGCTGTGCTGCGCAATCGGATCGGGGATATCCGGCACCGCATTGCCGGTACCGCGGGCGTAGGCTTTCGCCGGATCCAATAACGTGGTGGTTTCGGTCAAATCCTTCTCGGTGGTGAATACCAGCAGATAAATCTTTTGTTGACCCAGCGCAGGCGTCAGTTTCATCACACCTTCCAGCCGATCCGCCGCCATCACGCCCGGCTGCTGATAGGTGAAAAAGCGCGCCGGGAACCAGGCCGCCGGACGCATGTTCTCATCCAGCACCAGCACATTCGGTGCGAACACCTGATTTTGTTTCACTTCACTGCTCAGCGTAATGGTGAGTTCACCGATATTGGCTGGCAAGCTGTAGGCCGCCACCGAACCCGTTACGCCCGCTGCATTCAGATTGCTGTGGCTCTCGCTCAGCGTAGTGACCTGCGTGCGGGAGGTATCGACCGGCAGCCAGCTCAGCGTTTGCAGGCTGGCGGCGGGGAATGTGGGCGCGGCAGAGAGATCCTGTGGCACCAGATTGACATCCGCGAGCGCCGGTAAACTTTGACCGGCCAGCAGCGCGGCGCTCAGGCAGAGCGCAAAAACCGTTTTTTTCATTCTCATTGTATAACCTCAAAAACTGTCAGGCGGCGGCGCGAACCAGGCAATGGCGCGCCGCGCCGAAAAGAGATTGTCTCAGTTAAGCCACATGCGGGTGCATTACCACCAAATCTCCATCTGCGCCCCGAATGTCACCTCATCGTCGTTGCCACGGCTGTTGGTCAGAATGCCGTTGCCGCTGCTGTCGTTAGAAGCAAAGGAGGTCAAATCACCTGAGCTGTCTTTGCTGTAGCCCCATTTCTCATCCCACTTGGCGTAGGTCGCGAACAGACGCAGCGCCGGACGCGACCAGATGCTGTCGCCCGCCTGCCACTGTTGCGCCAGCGTCACTTTGTACTGGCCGTTGCGCTCGTTAACCTGCTGCGACTTCACGTTGTCGTAGCCCACTTCAAGTAGCGTGCTCATGATTGGCGTCCATTTGTACATGGGGCGCACGCCCACGGTGTACCACTCGGTACCACGGTTGTTATCGAGATCGGTGTTCTGGTACATGGCGACATACATCAGATCCCAGCGATCGGCGAGGCTAATTGCACCGTGATCGAGTACGCGATACATGCTGCCGCTGTTGTTGATGTTGGTGCCCTGCGGCAGCCCTTTGCCCTGCGACGTCAACGCATCGGTGGCGTACTGCAGCACGAATTTGTTGTAACCCTTCAGCATGCTCTGCGTATGTTCGGCGGTGAACATCCAGCCATCTTTGGAGGCGTTATCTTCGAGGCGATAACCGTCACGCGCGTTGGCGCGGCCATAATCGACGCCCAGCTCCAGCACGCCGTTCGGGTTGGTTTCAAGACCTGCGAGGCGCACATCAAACACGTCGTTGGCGGTGCTGGTGGCGTAATCACGGATCTGATCGCTGGAGAAGGTGTAAGAACCGCCCGCCTCGGAGGAGCGCGTGGCGGCAAAAGAGAGTTTGCCGAAGCCGAGATCGACATCTTCCAGACCGGCACCAGGACCGGAAATATCCCAGTAGTAGAAGTCGATCATGTGCACGTCATGACGCTGGTAGAAACGCTTACCGGCCCAGATGGTGGAACCCGGCAGCGATTCGATCAGGTTTTTGCCCTTGACGTTGGCTTCGCGGAACGCGGGCGAGGTCGCTTCCCAGTCATTCTGCTGAGAAACCGAATAGGCGACGTTGGTATCGAAATAGAAGCTCTTATCGCCCTCTTTCCACACTTCCTGGCCCAGCTTCAGCTCAGCGTAGGTTTCACATTCGTTGCCCAGACGGTATTTACTTTGAGCGCCGGTGGCCTGAAAACATTGCTGTTCCCCGCCGCTGCCGGTCCAGCCGATGCCGGAACGGGCATAGCCGGTAAAATCGACTGCCATCGACGGGGCAGCGAGCGTGCCTGCCGCGATAGCAACCGCGATAGGGAGTTTGCGCAGAGTTAACATTTTCTATCTCCTGAGGTCATTGCTTTTATTGTTTTGCAGGGCTAAACACCGGGTTCCTGATGTAGCCGGCGACAGGCGCTACCATCTTCACGGAAAAGATGGCAACGCTCTGGCGGCAGGCCGATGCCCATCAGGGCGCCCTCTTCTACCAGCACGACGTCCTCCTGGCGATAAACCAGGCTTTGACGAATGGCGGGAATCTGGATGTGAATTTGCGTTTCGTGTCCCAGCTGCTCCACCACCGTCACCTCGCCTTCGAGGGTGACGTCAGCGATATCGCTGGAGAGCAGATGTTCGGGACGAATGCCTAACGACATGTTGCTGCCCACCAGCACACCGGCGCTGTCGACCGGCAGCCACACCAGCTGGGTATTGGGCAAACGCACCTGAACCTGATCGATGGCGGTGGCGGTAACTTTCACCGGTAAGAAATTCATGCGCGGTGAGCCGATAAAACCGGCAACAAAACGATTGGCGGGATAGTGATACAGCTCGAGCGGCTTGCCGACCTGGGCAACGTGGCCGCCATCCAGCACCACGATCTTATCGGCCAGCGTCATCGCTTCGGTCTGATCGTGGGTGACGTAAATCATGGTGCGCTTCAAACGCTTATGCAGGCGTGAGATCTCGATGCGCATCTGCACGCGCAGCGCCGCGTCAAGGTTGGAGAGCGGCTCATCGAGTAAAAACACCCGCGGTTCCGCCACCAGCGTACGGCCAATCGCTACGCGCTGACGCTGACCACCCGACAACGCTTTCGGACGGCGATCCAGCAGATGCGCCAGCTGCAGCACTTCCGCTACCTGATTGACGCGCTGCTGAATCTCCGCTTTGCGCGTGCCGGCCAGCTTCAGGCCGAACGACATGTTCTCAGCCACCGAAAGGTGGGGATACAACGCGTAGGACTGAAACACCATGCCGATGCCGCGCTCGGCGGGCGGCACCTCATTCATGCGTTTGTCGCCAATAAACAGATCGCCGCTGGTGATGGTTTCCAGACCGGCAATCATGCGCAGCAGCGTCGATTTGCCGCAGCCTGAAGGTCCGACAAAAACCACGAACTCGCCTTCAGCGATCTCAAGGCTGATGTTTTTCGACACCTCGGTTTCGCCCCACACCTTGGAGACACTGCGCAACGTAACGCTCGACATGATGCTTTCCTCTCAGCTTGCTATTCCTTGTCCGCAAGTCGGCGGACAGACCCCGGCGACCACTATGGGCAAGGACATCAAGGCCGACATCCTCCACCGCACGGCGTCAGCGTGGGGGAGGAGACGGGAGGAGGAGATTGCGCAGACCCGTCTGATAAAACGCGGCAGGCAACCATTTTTGTGAGCTATGACGCAGAGCAGAGCGACGATTGTGTGCGCCAGCCCGTGATAACCGGGTGGTTTTGCAACGCAGATCACATCAGTTGTCGGGCAGGCGTAGAGCCGGGGAGGATGAGAAGCGGCGGCAGATACTCACAATGTGGCAGGTAAAACGATTTCCGTTTCCGCTAACAGGATGGAGTTATGACAATGAAAACCGGTGCACGCATTCTTGCCCTTTCCGCCCTGACGGCCGTGCTGTTTTCAGCTTCTGCCGTTGCAAAGATTGAAGAGGGAAAGCTGGTCATCTGGATCAACGGCGACAAGGGCTACAACGGCCTGGCTGAAGTGGGTAAAAAGTTTGAGCAGGAGACCGGCATTAAAGTGACGGTTGAGCATCCGGACAAAATGGAAGAGAAGTATCCGCAGGTGGCCGCCACCGGCGACGGCCCGGACATCATCTTCTGGGCGCACGATCGCTTTGGCGGCTATGCGCAGTCAGGCTTGTTAGCGGAGATTTCACCGGACGCGCGCTTCCAGGAGAAAATCTTCCCCTTCACCTGGGACGCGGTGCGCTTCAACGGCAAGCTGATCGGTTATCCGATTTCGGTTGAGTCCTTGTCCCTCATCTACAACAAAGATCTGCTGCCTGAGCCGCCAAAAACCTGGGAAGAGATCGCCGCCATTGATAAGAAAATGCGCGCGCAGGGCAAGAGCGCCATGATGTTTAATCTGCAGGAGCCGTATTTCACCTGGCCGCTGCTAGCGGCGGGCGGCGCTTATGCCTTTAAGCTCAACGATGGCCGCTACGACGTAAAAGATACCGGCGTGGATAACGCGGGGGCCAAAGCGGGCATGAGCTTCCTTGTTGATCAGGTGAAGGCCAAAACGCTGAATGCCGATACTGATTACTCCATCGCTGAAGCCGCCTTTAACAAGGGGCAAACCGCCATGACCATTAACGGGCCGTGGGCGTGGAGCAACATCGATAAGAGCAAAATCAACTACGGCGTCACGCTGCTGCCTACGCTGCATGGCAAAAATTCCAAAACCTTCGTCGGCGTGCTGAGTGCCGGCATCAATGCCGCCAGCCCGAATAAAGAGCTGGCCAAAGAGTTCCTGGAAAATTACCTGCTGACCGACGCCGGTCTTGATGCGGTTAACAAAGACAAACCGCTCGGCGCGGTGGCGCTGAAATCGTTCCAGCAGACGCTGGAAAAAGATGAGCGCATTGCCGCCACCATGACCAACGCGCGCAACGGCGACATCATGCCGAACATTCCGCAGATGGCCGCCTTCTGGTACGCGATGCGCACCGCCACGCTGAATGCGCTGAGCGGACGTCAAAGCGTCGATGCGGCGCTGAAAGATGCGCAGGCACGACTCAACAAGTAATCCTCTCTACCAGAGCCGGCGCAATCCGGCTCGTTACTGGCTGTTAAGGAAAACCGCATCATGTCAGGAAAACCGAAAACAGCACGGTTCAGCGCCGTGCTGAAGGCTCTTTTTCTCGGTATCTGCTGTCTGCTGGTCGGCTATCTGCTCGTGCTGATGTATGCAAAAGGTGAATATCTGTTTGCGCTGGTGACGCTGATTATCAGCGCCGTCGGCATCTGGATTTATGCCAATCGTCGCGCTTATGCCTGGCGCTATGTCTATCCCGGACTCGCCGGCATGGCGCTGTTCGTACTGTTTCCGCTCGCCTGTACCGTGGCGATTGCCTTTACCAACTACAGCAGCACCAACCAGCTGACGCTGGAACGTGCGCAACAGGTGTTGCTGAGCCGTCAGTATCAGGATGGTTCGGCGCTGAACTTCTCGCTGATCCCGGCGGGCGATCGCTGGCAGCTGGTGCTGACCGAAGCGGCCAACGGACAAACCTTCGTTTCACCTGCGTTTGCCTTTGGCGGAGCGCAAAAGCTGAAACTCACCAGCGCCCCGCCACCGCCGGGCGAACGCGCCACGTTGCGCATCGTCACCACCAATCGTCAGGCGCTGAACCAGATTCAGGCCGAACTGCCGGATGGTCGTCAGGTGGTGATGAGCTCGCTGCGTCAGTTCTCCGGCACGCGCCCGTTGTATCTACTGCAAGCCAACGGCGACCTGAAAAATCAGCAAAGCGGCGCGCTGTATCAGGCCAATCGTCAAAGCGGTTTTTATCAGAACAGCAGCGGCGAAGCGCTGAGTCCGGGCTTCACGGTGAATACCGGCTGGAAGAATTTCATTCGCGTGTTTACCGATGAAGGGATTCAGAAACCGTTTCTGGCGATCTTTGGCTGGACGCTGCTGTTTTCGTTTGTGACGGTGATTCTCACCGTGGCGGTCGGCATGGTGCTGGCTTGCCTGGTGCAGTGGGAAGCGCTGAAAGGCAAAGCGGTGTATCGCGTGATGCTGATTTTGCCTTACGCCGTGCCTGCGTTTATCTCGATACTGATCTTCAAAGGCTTGTTCAACCAAAGCTTCGGTGAAATCAACGTGATGCTCAAAGCGCTGTTTGGCTTCCAGCCCGCGTGGTTCAGCGATCCAACGCTGGCGCGCACCATGCTGGTGATCGTGAATACCTGGCTGGGTTATCCCTACATGATGATTCTCTGCATGGGGCTGCTGAAAGCGATTCCGGACGATCTTTATGAAGCCTCGGCGATGGACGGTGCCGGGCCGCTGCAGAACTTCTTCCTGATTACCCTGCCGCTGTTGTTAAAGCCGCTGATGCCGCTGATGATCGCCAGCTTTGCCTTTAACTTTAATAACTTTGTGCTGGTGCAGCTGCTGACCAACGGCGGACCGGATCGTATCGGCACCACCACGCCAGCGGGTTACACCGATTTGCTGGTCAATTACACCTGGCGCATTGCCTTTGAAGGTGGCGGCGGACAGGACTTTGGTCTGGCGGCGGCAATTGCCACACTGATCTTCCTGTTGGTGGGCGCGCTGGCGGTGATCAATCTTAAAGCCGTGCGGATGAAATTCGATTAAGGAGGCGTTATGGCTATGGTGCAACCCAAATCGCAAAAGCTGCGTCTGTTGATGACGCATCTGCTGCTGCTGATGTTTATTGCGGGAATTCTGTTTCCGCTGCTGATGGTGTTCGCCATCTCACTGCGCGCCGGTAACTTCGCCACCGGCTCGCTAATCCCGGAGCAGATTTCCTGGGAACACTGGCAGCTGGCGTTAGGTTTCAGCGTGGAGCACGCCGATGGCCGCGTGACGCCGCCGCCCTTCCCGGTGCTGCTGTGGCTATGGAACTCGGTGAAAATCGCCGCCATCAGCGCGATTGGCATTGTGGCGCTTTCCACCACCTGCGCGTATGCCTTTGCGCGCATGCGTTTTGCCGGGCGCGCCACGCTGTTAAAAGGCATGCTGATTTTCCAGATGTTCCCAGCCGTGCTGTCGCTGGTCGCGCTCTATGCGCTGTTTGATCGCCTGGGACAATATCTGCCATTTATCGGCCTGAATACGCATGGCGGCGTGATCTTTGCCTATCTCGGCGGCATCGCCCTTCACGTCTGGACCATTAAAGGCTATTTCGAAACCATCGACGGTTCGCTGGAAGAAGCCGCCGCGCTGGATGGCGCTACGCCGTGGCAGGCGTTCCGGCTAGTGCTGTTGCCGCTTTCGGTGCCGATTCTGGCGGTGGTGTTTATTCTGGCATTTATTGCCGCCGTCACCGAAGTGCCGGTTGCGTCACTGCTGCTGCGCGATGTGAATAGCTACACGCTGGCGGTTGGCATGCAGCAATATCTCAACCCGCAAAACTATCTGTGGGGCGACTTTGCGGCAGCGGCGGTGCTATCTGCGATTCCGATTACGCTGGTGTTCCTGCTGGCCCAACGCTGGCTGGTCAGCGGCCTGACGGCTGGCGGCGTGAAAGGCTAATCCGTTTGTTATCCTCCTTCCTCAATGTTCACTGCAGTTGAGGGTTTTGGCGGCCTTAGTGCCGCTTTTTTTATGGGATGTGGGGTTATTACAGATCCTTTTGTCACCCGATATAGACTGAATCAATGCGGTCGCGTCAAATTTGGTTAGGGTTTCCGAGTAGTAGAGGCCGCGATCATCTTCTCAAACAATAGGTGTAACGGGTTGAAAAATGAATGTTGCGCTCATGCGACGCTGTGTTTGGAATTTATCAAAAGCGTCAATCGGGCTGACATTTTCCAGATTGCTAAAGTTGAGCCGTTCAAATAAATAACGTTCAATACGTGAGGATAGGATGTATTCATCATTTAAGTGCCCGGTCTGTTTACTGATTCGCTGAGTAAAGCCGCTAATGATAACGGTATTAAATGGCAGCGCGCAAAAAGCCATACCAGCCAGCCGCAATACGATACCGTGCACATGCAAAGCATAACGTTCTCGCATCGCCTTTTGTGACAACTCTTTTTCAATAATCTCTGTTCCACGGGCATTCACCCGTACTGATGAAGTAGGCAGCATTTCATATTCTGGCAAATCTACTTCAATGAGAATTTCAGATGTGGAGGCATTCACCTGAAACGACACCAGCGTCTCGCGTGGCCAGTCTGCAGCTTGAATGACTTCGGACAGAAGTGATTCGAAATAGCTGTTATCGGTGGCGAATTGCGATTCAATATTTGCCAACTTGCTTGCAATCTTCTTTTCATGTTCAGCCGCATCGAATTTCCAGTTAGCGTATAGCTCCGCCCAGCGCTGACGCATCGCCTGATATCGCTTCAGAGAAAGTTCGTTTTCCTGTTCGCACTCTTTTACTTCTCGTTGCCATTGCTCAATATTACGTGTTTGCCGATCCTGGCGAGCAGAAGCTGATTCAAATATTCGTCCAATAAGACCACGACCTTGATTGTCTTCAGGTTGTTCAGGTGCAATAAGAGGAACGGGCTTTTCGGGACGGACAGGTGCAGGCACATTGTAGGGCTGCAACATCAACTGCCGATAATGCGCTTCGAGCTCGGAGTAGGAATGCCCCGTACGAGAATCAGGTGTAAGGAGATAGATATTCACAATATCGTCTACAGCCTGATTAAGCGCTTCCACCTCTTGCTCAAGCTCTTGCCGTAAATAGGGATCCTCTTGTCGAGAAGCATTGCGTTTTCTGCTCGCTGCACTTGCTCGATCTAAACGAGTTCGATAGCTCAATCCCGTCCCTGGAAGTCCCAGATTGGCATAAGTACCGCGTTTGCCGAACGAAACGGATGCCCCTCGCGGCCCAACACTCATACTCGCACCCGAGGAGCTCAGGTTCATCCTTACACCGGGAATAATGCTTATCGATTTTCGAAATCTAAACCCCATGTTATTAACCATTCCTTTTGATTATTGAGTAAGGGTAAAAAATTGCCATTTTTCCCGGCTTAAGATGGCGATAAGATAGCCATCAATGTTGTCTAGCCAACCGTAAATATATCGTTATTCGAGTGCGGCTGAATGAAATTATACAGAACTTTATTGCCCAAGCATTTTTGAATACAGGTCGTAATTTTCCTCATCAAAGCAAACCAAATTGACTTGCTCAATATTGGAGTTCTCACGCAAACACTGTTCAATCACACCTAATGCGATCTCAGCCGCCAACTGTTTAGGAAACCTATATATGCCAGTACTGATATTTGGAAACGAAACGGTCTGAATGCCGTATTCTTCTACCAATTTAAAACAACTCAGATAGGCATTTTTCAACAGCGTTTCTTCATCATGTTGCCCGTCATGCCAGTGTGGGCCAACAGTGTGAATGACGTATTTTGCCGGTAAATCACCCGCCGTGGTGATCACTGCATTTCCGACTTTGCAGCCACCTTGTCGATTCCTGATTTGCTGACACTCAGCCAAAATCGCCGGCCCGCCCGCACGATGGATGGCGCCATCAACTCCGCCGCCGCCCAGCAAGGAGGTGTTGGCGGCGTTCACAATGGCTTCCACTGGGACTTTGGTTATATCGTCTTTAAGCAATATTATTTTGTTCATGTATTTCTGATCCTCAGCGTCAGCAATCTTAGCCAGAAGCTAAGCAATCATCCTCTCATTCCATCCATCCTTAAACACAATGTTACCGTCCACGTATTTCCATGTGATCGTTTCATATCGTAGCTCAATATTTTCCAGATGCGTGCTGGTCTGGCCGTTTGGCAGCAGAGCCGGTGAAATGCTGGAGATTTTGACGTTATCCAGGTGGATATTAAAATACTCAACCTCAATACCCGCTTCGTTAATTCGGTACATCCTGATGGTCGCTGATTTCAGCGTTCTGCACTGACACAATGCTCGAAACAGCACCGGCGTTGTTCTATCAAACTCCTTTTGAACGGATATTGGTGCATGAATTCTTGTGGCCGTAAGCCTTCCGGTGTGCGGATCCACCGGGATGGTAATATTGTGCATAACCGAATTGAGCTCTATCGAACAGAGTCTGGTCGGCATCATGCACGAGCCCACTATCGGCGAACCACTTTCATCTTCTAACCAGAGATGTGCTGGAGTTGACATATTTAATCCTTTATAGTTTTCGACATTTATAAACAACAAAAATATACGCGCACAGGTAAACTATCCATACACTCATCATCCCACTCTCGGGATAGAAATAAAATTTCAACATACCAAACACGAGCGCACATAAAACGGGAACGTATATGCGTAATAGAAATTGTAATTGCGTTATCAACCACCGATTTAAAAACCCTCTCATAGTTTTACTCCAACCTACTTGTATACAAGTCTGACGAGTATTTACACCTAATTACATTGAACATATGCTATTTCTCTAAGAGTCTTAGATTCACAATCAAGAACATATGCTTAGCCTGCAAAAATAGGCACCTAAACAAACATACTGCAAAGTTAATTCAACGACATTTGTAGATAACAAATGACAGAGAGCATAGATAAAATATCCCTACACCTAACATACTGCTATCTGGGAAAAAGTAAATTTGTAGCAACGCAAAAAGTATTGTTAATACTATCGGCACGTAAGTGCAGATCAGAAATTTCGATTCTGATATTAACCATTTTTTTAAAAACTCTCTCATTATTTCTCTACTAACTTCATCAATCCCTCAGCAACTTCGTGATCTGAAAGCCATTGGCTTTTTAGCGCATCAGCGCGCATGAATGAAGGTTCGATAAGGAAATAAATTATTTAGAGCTCACGTATATATTATGCGTGATAAGGAGAGCCTGATAGCCCCTTTATTGTTCTTACTGGCCTGACCGGAAACTGCATCAATAACGCCAGAAACTGTGTTGTCGAATTTTTCTGCCAGAATCCTTTGCGCCTGAAGCTGTTTTATGACCGCATCACTGTGGTACATATATATCCCTATTTTGATTCCATTAACCTTGCAAACTATAGGACAATGATACTATGACGTGAAGCTAAATCTCAGTCTTCAACGTTTTAGGAAATCTATGTACCCCTGTGCTGATATAGGGAAACAAAACGATTCAGTGTCTTATTCGCCTACCCGTTAAAAACGGCTCAGGAGGTATTTGTCGCGTTAAAAAATACGTCTGCTGGGACTTTGGTTATATCGTCTTTGAGCAATATTATTTTGTTCATCTATTTCTGATCCTCAGCGTCAGCAATCTTAGCCAGAAGCTAAGCAATCATCCTCTCATTCCATCCATCCTTAAACACAATGTTACCGTCCACGTATTTCCATGTGATCGTTTCATATCGTAGCTCAATATTTTCCAGATGCGTGCTGGTCTGGCCGTTTGGCAGCAGAGCCGGAGAGATGCTGGAGATTTTGACGTTATCCAGGTGGATATTAAAATACTCAACCTCAATACCCGCTTCGTTAATTCGGTACATCTTGATGGTCGCTGATTTCAGCGTTCTGGCCTGGCACAATGCACGAAACAGCACCGGCGTTGTTCTATCAAACTCCTTTTGAACGGATATTGGTGCATGAATTCTTGTGGCCGTAAGCCTTCCCGTGTGCGGATCCACCGGGATGGTAATGTTGTGCATGACGGAGTTGAGCTCTATCGAACCGAGTCTGCTCGGCATCATGCACGAGCCCACAATCAGCGAACCGCTTTCATCTTCTAACCAGAGATGTGCTGGAGTTGACATATTTAATCCTTTAAATTAACGAAACTTATAAATAAAGAATGTCAGAGCGCATAAATAAAATATCCCTACACTCAACATTCCACTATCTGGATAATAAATTACCTTTAACACTCCAAATATTAAAGTAGTGATAACCGGGCCATAGATACATAGCAAAAACTTTCCTTCAGTTATTAACCACTGTTTTAAAAATCTCTTCATGTTCTCCCCATCAATTTCATTAAAACTTCAGCGATCTCATAATCTGATAGCCATTCGTTTTTAAGGGCGCCTGCACGTATTAGTGAAGTTTCAACAAGGAAATACATCATTTCGAGCTCACGAACATATAATGCGTGATAATAAGGCGGATGCATTAACTGCAGGCGCTTCGCGCTGTCTGCTGCATTCTGAACTACACCATATATTCCCAAGCCACCAGCCACAACCCCAACGACTTGTCCAATGTTCCTTCCAATAGGTAGCGTAATGTTAAGTCCCGCTACGACCGCAAGAGTTGCGCCCAGACTAAACGAAGATGAAGTGAGTGTACTTGCAGCGATATGGATGTTAGCCCGCATAAGATGCATTTTTATTACTTCAAGCTGCCGGAAGTTTCTGTTTTGCAGTTGATAATCTAAGTATGTTTTTAGCAGTGAGAAAACAATATTTCGCTCTTTTACTAACTGCGCTACCCCCATCAGGAATCGATTATCCTCCAGCGCCTGTTTTTCACAAACATCATAATACTCATCAGTAAAACACGATGCATAAAATGAAAGCCGGGTCGCCCCTTTATTGATCTTACTGACCTGATCGGAAACTGCATCAATAACGCCGGAAACGGCGTTGTCGAGCTTTTCTGCCAGAATCCTTTGCGCCTGAAGTTGCCGTATCACCGCATCACTGTGGTACATATATATCCCTATAGTTAATCCTGTTAACCATGCAAACCATAGGGGAATAATAAAATTCAGTGAAGCGAAAATTTAGCCAGTTGTGATCCCTATTCATAAAAAAAACCGCACATGCCAGTGCGGTTTACTTGTTTAATTAAAGAATTTTCTGAGAAAGATCCGTAAACGCAATATCCATTATTTATCACGCAACGATCCCATTATTTCCCCATTACGGCGGCGATAACCAAACAATCTAACTCAACTTCACCAGCCCAATTGTTTTCTCAATTACCATTAAAATCAGCACCGCGAAGATAATAAAGATCACCGAAATCGCATTCACCGTAGGATCGAAAGTCTGATCGACGTAATTAAATACCCGAACCGGCACGGTGATGGTGTCTGGCGCGCTGAGAAACAGGCTCACGGAGACTTCACCAAACGAGGTCACCGCCGCAAATACCGCACCGGCCAGAATGCCGGGCTTAATTAGCGGCAGCGTGACGTGGCGAAACGTATACCAGCGCCCCGCGCCCAAACTCATCGATACCGCTTCGAGCCGCTTATCCATTGCCGCCAGGCTCACGCTAACGGTGCGCACCACATACGGCAGCGCCACCACCACATGGCCAATCACCAGCCCGCTGATCATCCCGGCGATACCCGCCGCCGTCAGCACATAGAGCAACGCAATACCCAGCACCACTTGCGGAATCATCAGCGGCGACAGAATAAACGCCTGCAAGGCTTCGCGATAGCGGAACTCCAGCCGCGCCAGCGACCAGGCGGCAAACGTACCCAGCACCACGGTGATTGGCGTGACGATCACCAGCAGCAAGGCGCTGATCCACAGCGACGCGATCCAGCCGTCATCCTGTAAAAGCGCGCTAAACCAGCGCAGCGAAAATCCCTGCGGTGGAAACTGCGGATAGGGTTCCGGGCTAAACGCCGAGAGCACAATCACCAGCACCGGCAGCGCTAAAAAGGCGTAAATCACGATGCCCGCCAGCGTCACGCCGAACTGCGTCAGCCGCTGCGCCAGGCTTTGCGTGTTATCCATGATTTTTCTTCTCCCAGCGTTTCAGGAACGCGCCCGCAATCCCGGCGACAATCAAGGTCATCACCAGCAACGTCAACGACAGCGCCGCCGCCAGCGGCAGGTTAGCGATCTGCATCGCCTGTTGATAAATGGCAATCGGCAGCAGCGGCTGTAAGCGTCCACCAATCAGCAATGGCGTGATGTAGCTGCCCGCCGCGAGGGAAAAGACGATGATGAAACCGGTCAGCATGCCGGGCAGCGTCAAAGGCAGCACCACGCGGCGGAAGGTCATCGCGGGCGTAGCACCCAGACTCATCGCCGCCAGCCGTAGCGAGGGCGCGATTTCATTCAGCGAGGTAATCAGCGGCAGCACGGCAAACGGCAGCATCACCTGCACATAAGCGATGATCACCGCATTCATGTTCCACAATAGGCTCAGCGGCTGTGGAATCAGACCGGTGAACAGCAGGAAGCCGTTGATCAAACCGTTCTGCGCCAGCAGCACAATCCACGCGAAGGTGCGGATCACCACGCTGGTGAGCAGCGGAGAAATCAGGATCACATACAGCAGCGTGCGCCAGCCGCGCCGCTGCGTCGTCACCAGCAGCCACGCCGCTGGCCACGCTAGCAATACGGTAATCGCGGCGGTGAGCAACGACACCCACAGTGTGGTCCAGAGCGCGTGCAGATATTGCGGATCGGCAAACACCGTCACATATTGCGCCAGGCTGTAACCGGGCAGCGGATTGAGCAGGCTATCAACGTTGGTCAGGCTTTGGTCGAACAGCAGCAGCAGCGGCACCAGCAAAAACAGCAGCAGAAAAAGTAGCGATGGCGTCAGCAGCAGCCAGGGAAACAGATTACGCGTGGCGATCTTCATCAGGCGCGCTCCTGCGCAGGCAGCACGATGACATCCGCCGCTTGCCAGTGCAGATAGCAGCGATCGCCCGGCGCGGGCAGCTGTGAAAAGTGTGCTTCTGCGGGCTGCACGCGGATCTCGCCGCCGCCCGGCAGCTGGCACACCAGCCGTAAAGTCGCACCGGCAAAACTCACTTCTTTCACACTGGCGGCGCTGCCGTTGCTGGTAAATTGCTGCGGCTCGCTGGAGAACTGCACGCGCTCGGGACGCACAATGAGCAACGATGAGGCACTTGCCGGTTGCGCGGCGCTGAGTTGCAGCGCTGATCCGGCGACAACAAAGTGATCGCGCGCTTGGTAAAGTCCGTTGTGCGCAGAGGCATGGAACAGATTGGCCTGTCCGACAAACTCCGCGACAAAGCGATTCGCCGGTTGGCGATAGAGCGCTGCGGGCGCGCCAATCTGCTGCAGCTCGCCCTGGCCGAGAATGCCAATGCGATCCGACAGCGTCAGCGCCTCTTCCTGATCGTGCGTCACCAGCACCGTGGTGATGCCGACGCGCTGCTGCAACGCGCGCAGTTCGTCCTGCATCTCCTTGCGTAGGCGCGCATCAAGGTTCGACAGCGGTTCATCCAGCAGCAGCACCTGCGGTTCAATCGCCAGCGCACGCGCAATCGCTACGCGCTGCTGCTGTCCGCCGGAAAGCTGATGCGGCATGCGCTGCGCCAGCCCTTCCAGTCGCACCTGCTTTAGCGCTTCGGTGACACGACGCTGCTTTTCGCTGCGCGATACTTTGCGCACCTTCAGCCCGAACGCGACGTTATCGCCCACGCTCAGATGCGGAAACAGCGCGTAGTTCTGGAACACCATGCCGATGTGGCGCTGATACGGCGGCAGCGCGGTGACATCCTTGCCACCAATCAACACGCGTCCGTTATTCGGCGACAAAAATCCGGCGATGATATTCAGCAGCGTGGTTTTGCCGCAGCCGCTCGGCCCGAGCAGAGAGAAAAACTCGCCCTGCTCGATGGTGATGCTGACGTCATTCAGCGCGCGATGGTTATCAAACTGCCGCGCTACGCCGTCAATGACGACTGAACTCATTTGGCACCACCCAGCGCCTGGCTCCAGCGACGCGTCCAGTCCGCCAGCTGCGGCGTGGCGGTGCTGTAATCAATCCAGATCAGTTTGCTGTAGGCTGCTTCGCCCACTTTCACCTGCTTCTTCAGGTTGTCACTGTACTGCACGTCTTTGTTGGTCATGCCATACAGTGATTTATCCGAGAAGGCTTTCTGCACGTCAGGCGCAGACATGGCGTTAACCACTTTATAGGCGTTGGCGAGGTTCGGCGCGCCCTTTGGAATCACCCAGTTCGCAGCACCGACAACCGGGCCATCGGACGGATAGACGAAGTCAACTTTCATGCCCTGCTGCTTGAGCGCAAACACGCGGCCATCCCAGTACGGCACCACCCACGCATCGCCGCGCTCCAGCAGAGTTTGAATCGCGCCCGGACTGTCCGGGAACGCCACCGCGTTGCCGCGCAGTTCCGCCAGTTTGGTGAAGGCTTTATCCACGGCGGCAGGCTGATTAAGCTCGCCGCCCAACGCGTGCACTAAGCCCGCGAAGAACTGCAAACCGGCGGCGTAGGTTGGCGATGAAATCGCTACGTGGCCTTTGTATTCCGGATTCCACAAGTCGAGCCAGCTTTTTGGCGGGGTTTTCACCAGATCGCTGCGATAAGCCAGCCCGAGCTGGCCGAGGCTGAAGGCGGCGGCGTAGGTTTTGTTGTCATACACAAAGCGCGACTGCACGCTCTTATACAGATTATTCAGGTTGGGAATATCTTTGGCATCCAGCGGCTGCAGCAAGCCCGCCGCCTGCGCGCGCTGCACGGTATCGGGCTGGAACACCACCACGTCATACGGCGAACGACGGCCTTTGGCGGCACGCAACTTGGCAAACCATTCGGCATCCGCGCCCGGCACCACGGTCAGTTTCAGGTGATTATCTTTGGCAAACTGCTCCAGACCGGACGCGCGGATATTTTTCTCCCAGTCACCGCCGTAAACGCCAACGATCACCGAGTCTGTGGTTTCAGCCGCGCTCGCCGCACCGCTGATCAACATGCCCACCAGCGCGGTGAGCAGGATTTTTTTGTTATTTAACTGGCGCATGGCCATCTCCTGGTATTGAGGTCATTGACGCTGAAAGTTCACTCTCCAGCGCGCGCAGCGCAGCGGAAAACGCCTGGCGCGCCGTCGCGATAGCTGGAGAAGTTGAACGGGGAAAATCTGCCGGTAACAGCGCTAACGCGGCGGCAAACACCGCTGAGCGATGGCGCTGGCGTTCGGCCGGACTGAGTGGATAAAGCAGCTGATTGAGCCGCGTCAGCACATCGCCCTCAAACAGCGTTTGCCAGTTCTCGCGCGCCGCGCCGAAGGAAGATGACGCCGCACGCGGTTGGCTGCGCAAGGCGGCGGTGGCCGCGGCATCAATGCCGTGATCGGTAAACACCACGCCATAGTGCTGCGTCGCGTCGGCGTGGCTCAGCAAATGGTTATCGACATCGTTTTGCACCGCCAGCGCATCGCGCTTGAAGGGATCGCCCCAACCGCCGCCGCCGGGCGTTTGCAGCAGCACTTCGTCACCGGCGTTGACGCTCAGCAGATCGATCTTGCCGAGTGGCTGGCCGCCCGCGACATCAGGATTAAGCGTCAGCGTGGTAGATTGCCCCGGCTGACCGCCCTGCACGCCCCACGGCTGGAACAGCATGCGCTCCATGCCGCGCGCCAGCAGCGTGCTGTCATCTTGCAGAATGCGCACGCGGATCTGCTGGCCCATGCCGCCGCGCCATTGTCCTGCGCCGGCAGAACCCGGGCGCAGCGCGTACTGGCGGATTTCGATATGGGTTTCCGCTTCCACCATCTCCACCGGATTGTTCGCCAGATTCGAGATGCTGTTGTCGCGGCCGTCGATGCCGTCATGCCCCCAACGCGCCCCGCCGCCGCCAACCAGCGGTTCGATCACCTGCACATTCTGCTCGCGGCCATTGCGCGCCACTTCGGCGATCACCAGCGGAATGATGGTGCCACCGCTGGCGGCGGGCATTACGTCCGGCAACGGCTGACCCAGCAAACCGTTCAGCAGATCATTCACGCGCACCGCCGCCGCATGGCGTACGCCAACTGCCGCCGGATAGTGCGGATTGACCAGCGATCCGGCGGGCGCAAACAGCGTCACTGGCGCGAGTAATCCGGCATTCAGCGGCACGTCTTTGTCCAGCGTGCACACCAGCGCCAAAATGCGCAGCGTCAGCCACGCATGCGGATCGCCGTGGCTGGGAATGTTGATCGCCGCCGCCACCTGCGCATCGCTGCCGGTGAAATCGAGATGCACCTTGCCGTCGTTAAAGGTGGCGGTGATGGTGAGCCGCACCGGCAAGCCGCTACCTGCGGCGTCATCGAGGTAATCTTCAAACTGATAAACGCCGTCGGGAATGCGGCGCAGCACCTGGCGCGCGCGAATTGCCGAATATGCCTGCAAATCCTGCTGCGCCTGCACCACGTCCGTAACGCCATGCTGCGCCACGATGCGATTAAGGCGATCGCGACCGGCATTGAGCGCGGCCAGCATCGCCTGAATATCGCCAGCAATCGCATCCGGCGTGCGGCTGTTGGCGGTGAGAATGTTCATCACATCACGATTGAGCTCACCGGCGCGCACCAGCTTAACAGGCGGAATTTGCAAGCCTTCCTGATAAATGTCGCTGTTGGTCGGTGAGATGCTGCTCGGCACGCGTCCGCCAACGTCGGAGGCGTGTAAAAAAGCCCAGCCCCACGCCACCAGTTCGCCTTCGATGAACCACGGCGCCAGCACCTGCAAATCTGGCAGATGCGTCGCCAGCCCGCGCGAGCGCCAGGGATCGTTAGTCAGAATCACATCACCGGGCGCAACCTCGCCGACCGCCTGAATCGCGGTTAGCGCGTTCAGCCCGACAAAACCGGAAACGCCAATACCTTTCGGATAGGCAAAGAAGCGGCCTTGCAGATCAGCCACCGCGCAGCAAAAATCGGCGGTTTCCTTGACGTACAGCGTGCGTCCGGTGCGCTGCAGGATGTGGCACATCTCTTCGGTGAGCGCGGTGAGTTTTTGATTGAGGATTTCGAGAGTGATGGCATCCAGTTTCATGCTGCGTCTCCCGTTACACGCGCAATCAACAGATTGCCGCTGCTATCGGTGCACGCCGACCAGCCAGGCAAGATCAGCGTGGTGGTATCCTCTTGTTCGATCACCGCCGGGCCGTGAATGTGGCTCTGCTTGCCGATGTTCACACGTTGCCAGATGCGCGCATTCACCCAAGCACCGCGCAGATAAAGTGGGCGCGAAACTGGCTCATCAATCTCATTCTCAGAGTTAAAAGGTTTGTCGGTAGGGCGCGGCAGCGCGGCGTTCAGCGACAGGCGCAGCGTGGTAAGTTCAATGGCCGCGTCAGGCGTGTTAAAGCCATAACGCTGCTGATGCAGCTGCTGAAAACGTTCCAGCAGTTGCTGATGCGTGATGCTTGCCGGGCTGCCGAGAGTGACGCTGAGTTCGTAGGCCTGTCCGGCATAGCGCATATCCGCTTCCACCCGATAATGGGCGCGCTCGCTGAGGCGGCTGGCCTGTTCGGCAAACCACTTTTGCGCCAGCTGATGCAGCTCCGCAACGGTGGCGGCGATTTTACCGTAGCTCTCCGCTGTAACGTTGATGCGCAGGCTACGCACAAAGTCGCGGCGGATATCGGCGCTGATTGCGCCCTCGGCGCAGAACGTGCCGGGACGCAGCGGGACCAGAATGCGATTGATGCCCGCCTCTTCGGCGAAGAAGTTGGCGTGGGTCGGGCCCGCACCGCCAAACGGAATCAGCGTCAAGCCATCGGCGGTCAATCCGCGCTGCGCCAGCGCTTTGTTCAGTTCGGTCGCCATCTGCGCCGTCGCTACTGCGATAGCGCCGCTTGCCACCTGTTCGGCCGCCAAACCTAACGTTTCGCCCAATTCGCTGAGTGCGCGAAGTGCGGCGGCGTGATCCAGCGTGATGGTGCCCGCCAGCGCCGCGTCGGCGGATAAGATGCCGCTCACCAGATAGCAATCGGTGAGAGTGGGTTGCGTGCCGCCGCGCTGATAGGCAACCGGGCCCGGATCCGCGCCCGCACTTTCTGGGCCAACCTTGAGAATGCCGAAATCATCGACATGCACGATGGAGCCGCCGCCGGCACCAATCGCCGATACGCCCACCACCGGCAGAATCAGCGGCAGGCCGCCAATCTCGGTGCGGTTAACGCGTTCGATTTCGCCCTGCTCCGACAGCGAGATATCGCTGCTGGTGCCGCCCATATCAAAGGAGACAAAGCCCGTTCCGGACGCCAGATGCGCCGCAGCAATCACGCCAGATGCCGGTCCGGAGAGCAGCGTGTCCACCGGGCGCTGATGCGCGGCGTCCAGCGGCAGCACGCCGCCATTAGAAGCGGTGATTAATAAGGGAACGTCAATCGCCTGCTGCGCCAGTAAATCGCTCAGGCGGTTAAAGTAGCGCTGCATCAGCGGCTGAATATAGGCGTTCAGCCCGGCCACCAGCGTGCGTTCATATTCACGAATCTCCGGCCACAGCTGCGCCGAAGAGAGCACCGGCACAGCGCCTAACTTTGCGGCCAGCGCGCTTGCCAGTTCCGCTTCACGCGTGGGATTGGCATAACCGTTGATGGTCACCAGCGCCACCGCGCTTACCTTGAGTTGCAGAACCTCGGATGCCACCATCGCCAGTTCGGCCTCAGTTGGCCACTGCGTCACTTCACCGGCGGGACTAAAACGCGCCGGGATCTCCAGCACGCGCTGACGCGGTAAAAAAGGCGGCTCGCGGTCGGCATGAAAATCAAAGGAGGACGGCATACGCGCACGCGCGATCTCCAGCACATCGCGGAAACCGGCGCTGATCACCAGCGCGATATCCGCGCCGCGCCGCTGGATAATGGCGTTGAGGCCCAGCGTGGTGCCGTGCAACACCAGCGATAGCGCGCTGGCGGGCAAACCGCTTTTCAGCAGCACGGCGCGCAGCCCGTCACTTACCGCCAGAGCGGGATCGGCGGGCGTGCTGGGCTGTTTATGGAAAAAGCGTTGCTGGCGTTGCGGATCAAATAAAACAAAATCGGTAAAGGTTCCTCCGACATCCACGCCGACTGTCGCTCCGGCTGCGGGGCTGTTATCCACCTTAATTCTCCTGCATTACTGGTGACTTAGCGTCGTAGGGCGTTAATCTCCGTTGCTTTGCCATGCAATACGAGAAACAAAAATAGCTAAGCTTTGCAGGAATGCGCATGAAGTGGCGCTTAGCTGCGTGGTAGCAATGGTTCGCGCAAATGCGTCTAAGCCGACGCGGTGGAATGTTTTATGTTGTGCATAAATTGAAGGAGAAGCCTTATGTCCGCGTCGTTATCACCTCAGGAAAGCGCGCTGTTGCCACAGATCCAGCAATGGATTGCGGAGCACCGCGCCGCATTAACCGAAGATCTGGCCGAATGGATTGCCATTCCCAGCATCAGCCGCGCCGACCGCGCAGCGCCCGGCGCGCCTTTTGGCCCCGAGTGCGCGCAAATCTTGCACCAGGTGTTAGATCAGGCCGAGCAGGCCGGTTTCAAAACCGAACAGCATCAGGGCTACGCCGGTTCGGTGATTTATGGCGAGCACGCGCGCGACATCGGGCTGATCAACCATCTGGATGTGGTGCCGGCGGGCGATAACTGGACCTTTCCGCCCTTTGCGCTGACGCAGCACGGTGATTTTGTGATTGGTCGTGGCGTGGCGGATAACAAAGGGCCCGGCGTGCTCAATTTCTATCTGTTAAAGCTGATGCGCGATCTGAAAATTCCGCTGCATCACAATCTGCGCATCGTTTATGGCCTGGCGGAAGAGACCAACATGGCCGATATGGCGTGGTTCGCGGAGAACGGTCCGGTGCCTGATTATTCGATTGTCACCGATGGCATGTTCCCGGTGAATAATGCGCAGAAAGGGCAACTCAGTTTTACCCTGAATGTCGCCGAATCGGGCGTGCTGGCGGATATTGTTGCCGGATCGGCCAGCAATAGCGTGCCGGATTTCGCCAGCGTGCGAATTGCGCAGGCCGATCAGCATGCGGTTAGTGAAAAGCTGGCGCTGCTGCAGGGCATTGCCGCGACCTATGTGTCGATCAAGCCGGAAAACGACGGCGCTTTCACCCTGGAAGCGCGCGGCAACGGCGGGCATGCCGCCTTCCCCGACGGCACGCTGAATGCCACGCAGGTGCTGCTCGCGGCGCTGATTGAGCTGGAGCTGCTGGGCGACCACGAACGTCAGCTGGCGGAAACGCTGGTACAGCTGTTTGCGTCGCCGTATGGCGAGAGCGCCGGATTGGGGCTGGAAGATGCGGAGTCCGGCAAACTGACGCTGAACGCGGGCGTGTGGTACAGCCATCACGCCGACACGCTGAGCATTGACTGCGATATCCGTTATCCGGTTTCGTGGCGCGGCGAGCAGATCGTCGAGATGCTGCAGCAGCAGTTAGCCGCTACTACCATTACGCTCGATCCCGGCTGGCGCGACGTGGCTCCGTTCTTCCTGCCGGCCTCACATCCGGTGATTTCGCTGCTGCAGCAAGTGTGGAATGACACCACCGGCAATGACGATCGCCCTTACGCGATGGGCGGCGTGACCCATTCGAAGAAGCTGCCAAACGCCATCACCTTTGGGCCCGGTTACCGGAAAACCGCAGCAAACACGCCCGATTTTTTACCCGAAGGCCATGGATTGCCGCACGGTGCCGACGAGACAATCCATCTGCCATCGCTGCTGGAGGCGTTGCCGAAATATGTGATCGCGTTGATCAGGTTGGATAGTTATTTGCTTGCCCAGGATTAAACCGATCGCCGCGAATGGCGACCTTAGGGATCAATTCATCACTAATCCGCCATCGACGTACAACGTTTGCCCGGTAACAAATTCACTCCAGTCGGAGGCGAGAAACAGCACCGGGCCGGTAACATCTTCCGGTCGCGCGATGCGCCGCAGCGGGGTTTGCGCGGTGAGAGAATCGCGCACCTCCTCGCGCATTGCCTGGCTGGCATCGGTGGGATACACCAGGCCGGGCGCCACGCAGTTCACGCGGATCCCCAGCGGGCCCAGCTCCATCGCCAGCGTGCGGCTAAAGCCGGTCAATGCCGCTTTGGCGGTGATGTAATCGTGGTAAGGCACTGAAGGACGCGCCACCAGATCGCTGGTGAGATTAACGATACTGCCGCGCACGCGCGCACGCATTGAAGGCAGCGCCGCCTGGCAAACGTTATAGGCGGCTTTTACCGCGCCATCGAACTGCGACTGATAGCCCGACCACGACGTTTCCCAGAAACGTGAACGATTTTCAGTGTCGAAAACGTAAGGTGCGAAAGCGTTGTTGATCACCGCATCAAGACGGCCGGTGGCGTTGACGATCTGCTCCATCATCGCGTTGACCTGCTGCTCAGAGGTGACATCGGCGGCAATCGCCAATGCGTCGCCGCCTAATGCGCGGCACTCTGCAACTACGCCCGCTGCAGCAGCTTCATTGCGCAGATAGTTCACCACCACGAATGCGCCTTCAGCGGCGAAGGCTTTAGCGATTGCCGCACCAATGCCGCGACTTGCACCGGTTACCAGAACGGTTTGGTTGGAGAATTTCATTTTTGGCTCCTTAGGGATCGAGTGTGCTTCAGCAAGGTGCGCATAAATGCGCGCCCTACAAAACCCGGCGCGTTGTAGGGTCGCCATTCATGGCGACCGTGTCACTCCGCGTACGGTGCATAACTCTCGGCGGTCGCTTCTGCGCCCTGCTCGATCTCCGTGATGGTCACCAGATCGAGCAAACTAAAACGTCCATCGTGATGCCAGCCCGCTTCCGGCGAGGTCATATTGCCGAACGCCGCGATGCGCGTAACGCCCACTTGCCCGAGCAGAGCGGAAATGCCGAACAACGCCTGCGGCGCGGCCGCCACGCCTGCGGTTTGCAGAAAATGCCACTGCGGCGCCACCAAATCGACCACTTCCTCCAGCGCATCCACGCACACCACTTTCAACGTACGGCCCAATGCCACCGGCGATAAAGGCTCCGCATGATCAACACTCACCACCGCCCAATCGTCTGCCGCCTCGCCGTAAAGCGTACGATCGCCGCCCAGCGCGCGAATCTCCTCGCCATTACGCCACGCGGCAATGCTGTTGATCTCTTCGCTCGCCAGCGGACGGCGCGGATGTTTGTGCGCCAGAGCGGCGAGTTCATGGGCGATGTAGCTGGCGAACTCATCCGGCGACACCTTGCCGCCGCGCTCGACAAACAGCATTTGTGGCGAGTAGCAACCGGCCTGGTCGTAACGCATCACGTCATACGCCACGCGACGCGCCAGCTCCGCGCCCTGACGTGCATTCAGCGCCGAACGCGCCACCATTCCGAAGCTGATTTTGTGGCCGTGCGGCAGAAAGCGCGTGGTAACCGGCAAACGCTGTTGGATCGCCGCCAGCGTTGGGTTTCCACCATAAGCCACCACCGTATCGGGCTGACGCAACCACGTTGGCTCGGTTTGCGCATCACCGCCTTTCCACCACACCACCGCAATGCACTCGCCGAGTTTTGGATCGATCTCTGCCAGCAACTGCGCGAACCAGCTCGCCATCAGCGGCTCATTGCCCGGCAGCTTGCCAATGGTGCCCGCCTTGACCAGCAGACCGCAGATCAAACTCCACAGCGGCAAGCCCGGCACGTTGCCCGCCCAGATATGCATCAACAGCTGTGGGCCAAACGCGCGCGCGAAGCCGCCTTTGGGGCGCGGCTGGAAATCGTCGAGCATCTGCGGATCGGCGAAATCCTCCGCCAGAAAGCGCTTCATCTGCGGCTGACGAAAGGTTTTCAGATAGCCGGTCAGGCCAAGTCGCACCATTTCAGCATCGTAACCGGTGACGATGGGCAGCAGCTTTTCGGCTTTAATACGCAATGGATGCTGGCGATCGAGCAGTCGCGCCACCGCTTCATCAATAATGGCGATGATCTGCGCGACGCTTAGCTGGAGTAGATAAGCGCGAGCGTTGGTGCGTATGCGCGCTGCGAGCGCCTTAATCTGTGCGTCATCAAGTTGCGGAACGCAAACCTCGAGGCTTTCGCCACGACGACTGAAACTCAGCGTATGCCACTGCACTTCGTCCGCGGAAAGGCCCGGCAGATGTCCGGCAACTTCCTTCACAGCGCCGCCTGCGCGCTGGCGAGAAACGCTTCCATGGTCAGCGAACAGCCTTTGGCATCAGCGCCGGTCGCGCGTCCCAGCAGATGGAATCCCCCTGGCACCATTACGCCTGCATCTTCCGTTAACAAAGCGGACACCGAGTTGAAATGCGCCAGATCGTGATGCACCAGCACGCCAACTTCGCCGTCCGGCACATCATCACCGGTAAGCGGATTGACCACGCGCGTGCGGATCCAGTGCGGCCCGGATTTCACCGGCGGGCAGCGCTCATTGCCCGCGTCGTAAAACTGCGTGCTGATTTCCGTCATGCCGTACATGTTAATGCAGTGGGAACGCGGAATGCCGAAGGCATGAGAGAGCGAAGCGTAGAATTCTTCCGCACCCATCTCGCGCGACTGGCCTTTGAAACCGCCGGTATCAAGAATGCGACTGCCTACCGGCAGCGCGAAGCGGCGTTTTTGTCGCTGCATGTTATCCAGCAGAGGCACAAAGCTGTAACTGGCGCCCAGCAACGCGTAGGGTTCGCCGCCCGCTTCGGCCTGTTCCAGCGCAGTGAACAGACGACTGGTTTCGAGGCCATGTTCGCCCACCATTACTTCGCTGTCCGGCGTGCCACACTCCTGCAGCGCCAATTTAAGATAGGTCGCCAGCGAGGAGTTCGGCATCGCCACGGTATCCGGGAACAAAATGCCCATGCGAATGCGATCGCGGCCCGCCATAAAGCGACGGCGGAAGTTGAGCAGCATCGATTTTTTCCACACCTCCAGCGTCGAATGGTAACTGCGCCCTTTTACCGTGCCGGTGGTGCCGCTAGTCATAAAGATCTCGGCAATTTGGTCGGTGGGACGGCAGCTGAGCGTCAGATCTTTGAAGGCATTAATCGGGATGGCGGGAATGTTGCGCCACTTTTTCACCGTCAGCGGCGTGCGTCCGCGCTGGGTGGCGAAGCGGCGATAAGGGGAATTGTGTGCGAACTGATAAGCGAAGATTTCGAGGGCCAGCTGGTTGAAATCGTCGTCTGAGCTATCTTCGCGCTGCAGAAATGTCAGCAGAGCCTGGATGATGTGAGTTTCGTTCATGTGCGTCGCCACCTTTGCGATTGCGCAGAGACTCTCAGGCAACGCCTGAAGAGCGCGAACTGTCCGCTACAAAGCACAAAGAGGGAATCAGGGCGCAATATCGCCCTGCGGTTCCGCATCCCTACGCCGGTATTAGCCGGATCAGGTTCGGAGGGTCACTACGTTGCCCGCGCATACACGCCAGCCGGTAGAATCTCAGCCCCCTAACAGAGCACCCCTTGGAACAAGCCGCAGTCTAGGATGGCGCGCGATGATGTGTCAACCATGTTAAATACGCGTGAAAATTTGAGCTGCCCGGCACAAATCACGTCATGTCTTATACTCAGAGCATGCGTATTTGCGGAGGTGAAGTATGGCTGGCGGTTGGTCAGAAGACGGTGCGGTGCACAAACAAATTGATGCCACGGTAGATGATGCGGTGGCCCGCGCTCGTGAAAATCTCGGGCATGGTGAAAGTGCTGAATTTTGCGACGAGTGCGGCGAACCGATCCCGGAAGCGCGTCGCGCAGCATTGGCTGGCGTGCGTTACTGCGTGAATTGCCAGAGCAAGATCGATAAAAAACAGGCGGCGATCAGCGGTTATAACCGCCGCGGAAGTAAGGATAGTCAGTTGAGATAGTTATTTAAATTAGCAATTCAGGTTAATGGATATTTTAAAATTTCATTTGCACTCGTTACTTTTAATTAGAATTACCATTAATCTGAAGCAAGACCATTCGCATATCTCCCGATTTTTCAAAGTTAAATACTGCAGCACTATTGCTGAAGCCGAAAGAAGAGCCTAATTTTACAAACTTTATGGCTTAAATTTCACCTTGAGCAACTTGAGTTTAGCCAGTAATGCTGATAAGTTAGCCACACAACTCAACCCTGTACGCAGCGATTCAGTTCGCTGGCCGTTAGGGTGAAAAAACCGGCTCAGGCCGGTTTTTTCGTATCTTAAGGAAGGATAAGAGTGCGTACTGCAATATTCATTGATGGATACAATGTATTTTATGGACTCCTTGCAGGTACGCCTTATAAATGGCTCAACTTGTCATTGCTGCTGTCGCATATATGCCGGGTACAGGATCCGACTGCCATAATTGAAACAATAAATTATTATACCTCCTCGGTTATTCCCCACCTCGCCACACGCGGTATTGAATCCCGACACGCTCAGGATACTTATATTCGCGCGCTGAAAACGACCGGAATAAATATCTTCACCGGACGTCATCGACTTGAGCACGCTCGGGCTCCACGTTTCATTAGTAAAAAACTACCCGCATCACGTCTGGATAAGGTAGATATCTGGGAGCTGGAAGAGAAAGAAACCGACGTGAATATTGCCATCAGCATGTATCGTTTGTTTGCTAAACAGCAGACGTTGCCAATAGAAGAGAGGATCGCGCAGCTGGTGTTAGTATCGGCTGACACCGACATGACGCCAGCACTTAAGGCGATTCGCGAAGATTTTCCCGACATTCGTATCGGGATCATTTTGCCGCACCGCCAGGGCAACGTACGTGGTGTTCCGGGTTCACTGCAGAATCATAGTCACTGGATACGCAGAACGATCACCAATGAAGAGCTTGATGCATGCCAGTTTCCTGTTCGGGTTGCAACGCATAAAAAACCTGCGGTTAAACCCGAATATTGGTAAGCATCAAAACCACGCCATTTAATGCGCCTCGCGGTAAATGGCATAGCTCACGATGTTCTCCGTCGTAGCCTATTTCATATCGAAACGTAATGCGGGAACGGTTACTGATAAATCATTCAGTTCAACGTCCTGCGTCAGGCTAAATCCTATCAGCTCTCATCAGCGCTTAAACCTGCATTAAGCGGCCTCAACCGTCTGACAAATCTCCAGAATGGCCAGCAGATAAATGCGCACCATATCGAGGAATTCACTGATTTCAACGCGCTCATCCGGCATGGTGTTGTATTTGCCGCCTGGCCCACAGACGATCCCTTCCATGCCCGCATGCTGATAGAGATGTGCCGCATCGGTGCCGAAGAACGCCGGAGGCGTGATCACGCCGGTGGGCTGTTCGGTGCCGCGCACGGTTTTCCAGCCGCGATTCACCGCTTTGACGATGGCGGACTTCGGTGACACTTCGAACGGTAACATGGTGGGTTTATCACGGATGCCATCATCATAAAGTTCAGCTTTCAGGCCCGGATAGCGTTGGCATAAGGTGTTCAGCAGCGTCTGCAGATCGGCGAGCACACCTTCCACCGTTTGTCCTGGCGCGAAACGTGCCGAGCCTTTTAAGCGCACAAAGTCAGCCACCTGCGGCGGTCGCCACTCTTCCAGATCGCGGCCTAACGCGCCATGCACGGTACCGATATGCCCACGATTAATCTTGCGATGCTCAGCGGTTTTCGCGCCGCTAAAGGTCATGCCGTTAATCTGCGGGATCAGCTCGACGGCGGCGCTGATCGCATCCACCGCTTCTTCCCGTTTTGACAGATGCCGCGTATCGCCAGTGAGCTCAATAGTAAACATCAGCGAACCGGCGTGCATGGTCAGCGCTTGCAGATCGGTGGGTTCGGCATTGATGAAGTAGTCGGCGCGCACACCTTGCTCAATCGCCGCCAGCGTACCAATGCCGCCCTGCAACTCACCCACCACATAGGTCAAAATCACATCGCCTTTTAGCTTTATACCGGCATCAATCAACGTTTTTAACGCGCAAAAATAGGCGGCATCGCCCGCTTTCATGTTCGAAACGCCAATACCGTAGATAAACTGTTCGTCGACTTTTCCTTCCCAGGGATCGACAGTCCAGCCTTCGGTGACCGGATTGGTATCCAGATGCCCGTTGAACAGCAGGCTATTGCCGCCGCCGCTGCCTGCCAATCGTCCGATGGCATTCAGCCTGTCGCCGGGCACGTTCTGCAGTTCGGTTTCCAGGCCCAGCTGCGCCATCTGCGCGGCCATGTATTTCGCCAATTCACGCTCGCCATCGGTGGCGCTGTAGCTTTTGTGCTGCACCATTTTTGCCAGGAATGAGAGGCAAAAATCGCGATCGATATGATGAATCAACTGTTCAGGCTTCATGTTTCTCTCGTCATGCAACGGACTTGGATAAGTCGGGAATATGCACCGCATCAAGCAGTGCACGGGTATAAGGATGTTGCGCCAGCGCCGTCATGTTGTCGCCGGGCAGCACTTCCACCACGTCACCGCGATACATTACGGCGACACGATGGGCGATTTGGCGAATCAGGTTGAGATCGTGGGTAATAAACAGATACGCGGTGCCGTAGCGGCGGCGCAGTTCCAGCAGCAGCTCGATAATGGTGGCCTGCACCGAGACGTCGAGCGCGGCGGTGATCTCGTCACAAATCACCAAATCCGGCGGATTGGCAAAGGCACGGGCGATTGCGACGCGCTGCTTCTGCCCGCCGGACAGTGCATGCGGATAACGCTGCGCAAACTCCGCCGGCAAACGCACTTCCTGCAGCAGGCGCGCGACCGCCTGCGCCTCGGTTTCACCTGCGGTTAAACCATACAACCGCAGTGGCCGTGCGATGATTTCGCCAATGGTCATGCGCGGATTCAGCGAGGCATCTGGATGCTGGAAAATCATCTGCACGCGGCGGCGATACTCTTTATCCATTTGCGCCCGGCCATGCAGCGCGTAGCCACAAAAGTCGAGCTCACCGCTGAACGGCACCAGGCCGGTAATGGCTTTACCGAGCGAGGATTTGCCGGAACCCGATTCGCCAACCACGCCGAGAATTTCTCCCTGATGCACGGTGAGCGCAACCGCATTGGCGGCGCGCGTGGTATTGCCTTCACGCTTCAGCAGACGATCAAGAAGACCTTGTTTGCCGTAATCGATGGTCAGCTGCTTCAGGCCGAGTAACGGTTGGTTGCCGGGCGCGTCCTGCACCAGCCGGTGCTGCGGATTGGGTACCGCCTCAATCAGCTTGCGCGTATAGGCGTTTTGCGGCGCGCTGAACAGGCTGCGCGTGTCGGCCTGTTCGACAATGCGTCCCTGTTCCAGCACACAGACGCGATTGGCCACTTTGGCCACCAACGCCAGATCGTGCGAGATGTAGAGCGACGCAACGCCGGTCTCTTCGCGCAAACGCTCATACAGATCGAGGATTTGCGCCGAACTGATCACATCCAGCGCGGTGGTTGGCTCATCAAAAATCATGCAGTCCGGCTGGCAGGCAAACGCGGTGGCGATCAGGATGCGCTGCTTCTCGCCACCCGACACCTGATGCGGATAGCGGCGCATCATGCGCGCCGGATTTTTAAGTTCAACGTCGTGCAGCAGCGATTCGCCCATCTCCTGCGCTTCACGCGCCGATAAACCTCGATGGCGGCGTAACACTTCGGTGACCTGCTCACCCAATGTCAGCGTGGGATTGAGCGAGGCGCTGGGATCCTGAAAAATCATGCCGAGTTTGGCACCGCGCAGCGCTGTCAGTTTGGCTGCGGGTAAAGTCAGCAGGCTCTCGCCGTTGAGACGAATATCGCCCTGCAGCTCGCGCGCATTGCCCGCCAGCCAGCGCATGATCGCCCAGCCGAGCGTGGTTTTGCCGGAACCCGATTCGCCCACCAGCCCCATCACTTCGCCGGGCATCACCTGCAGGTTGATGTCACGCAGTACCGGCAGTGCATGTCCTTTGGCTAACGCGTAATCGAGACTGTAATTTTCCACCGACAGCACCGGTGTAAGCTTGTCACTCATCAGTGGCTCCTTGGGTTGAGCACATCACGCAGCCCGTCACCCAGTAAATTAAACCCAATGGCGACCAATGCGATGGCGAGGCCCGGAATCATCATCATCCACGGCGCATTAAAGAAGTAAGCGCGCGCTTCAGAGACCATCAATCCCCATTCTGGCTCTGGCGGCTGCGCGCCCAACCCCAGAAAACTCAGGGTGGCAAACAGCATGATGGCGAAGGCAACGCGAATGGTGGCTTCCACGATGATCGGCGCCAGAATATTCGGCAGCATTTCTCGCAGAATGATGTAGCGCCCGGCTTCGCCGCGCGCGATGGCGGCGTTGATGTAATCCTGCTGGCGGGCGGCCAATGCCACGCTGCGCGAGATGCGCACCATGCCCGGCACAAAGGCGATAGTGATCGCCAGCACCGCGTTCATGCTGCTCTGCCCAAGCGTGCTGACAATCAGCAACGCAAACAGCAGGCTGGGAATCGCCATCACCGCATCCATGGTGCGCATCATGAACTCATCAAATTTGCCGCCCAGATAGGCGCTGGCGGTACCAAGCACCGAACCGATTGTCATCGCCAGCAGCGACAGTAGAATGGTTGAGCGTGCGCCCACCATTACGCGGCTGAAGATGTCGCGGCCCATCTGATCGGTACCAAACCAGTGTTCCGCGCTGGGCGGCTTATAGCGCGTCAGGATGGAGATCGATTCGGGATCAAAAGGCGCGACGTGCGCACCGCCCACCACCATCAGCAGCGCCAGCAAGATAATCAGCACGCCAGCGGCACCCTGCGGTGAACGCAGCAAACGTTTCAACATATCAGGCATAGGAGATCCGCTTATCGAGAGTGACATAGGCCAAATCAGCCAGGAGGTTCACCACTGAATAGGTCGCGGCGAGAATCATCACGCCAGCCTGAATGGTGGGCAGATCGCGCGCCTGCACGGCGACAATCAGTTCGCGGCCAATGCCGGGAATGGCGAAGATCTCCTCCACCACCACAATGCCGCCCAGCAGGTAACCAACATCCAGCGCCACAATAGTGATGGTCGGCAACAAGCCGTTGCGCAGCGCATGTCGCCAGAGAATGCGGCGACGCGATAAGCCCTTTAGCCACGCGGCGCGGATGTAATCGGTATGCAACACATCGACCATTTCTGAGCGCACCATGCGCGAGACGTGCGCCACCAGAATCAGCGCCACGGTCACCGAAGGTAGAATCAGGTGCTGGATCCCGCTGACGACGTTCTCACTGAGCGGCACATAGCCGGTGGCGGGCAAAATCTGCCAGACATCAGCAAACAGCAGCAGCACCAGCGTGGCGGTGACGAACTCCGGGAAGGAGATGCCGATATAGGAGATAACACTCACCAGCACATCGGCGGTTTTGCCACGGCGCACCGCCGCCCAGATGCCGAGGGGAATCGCGATGATCAGCATCAGAATTAAGGCGCACACCGCCAGCAGCAGCGAGCGTGATAATGCCGTCAGCAGCGTCGGCGCCACTTCAAGGCCATTGCGCATCGATACGCCAAAGTTGCCCTGCAGCGCCTGCGTCAGCCAATGCCAATATTGCTGCCATGCTGGGGCATCCAGCCCCAGACGTTCACGCACCGCCGCTAGCGCTTCCGGCGTGGCGTTTTGCCCCAGCAAGGTGACAGCCGCATCGGCCGGTAACAGTTGCGTGATGCCAAAAACCAGCAGCGACACCACTAACAAGGTGTAAACCATCAGCAGAAGGCGTTTAAGCAGATAACTTGCTGTCACGTTCGCTCCTTACACTGCGCGCTTCGGCGCTTTGTCGGTTAACCAGATATGGTCAAGACGGAATACCGCACCGCGCGGATGCAGATGATAGCCGCCGACATAATCACGGCTGGCGGCGAGCAGATCGAAGAAGGTCGGGATCACCGATGGCACTTCATCATGCATCAGCTGCTGGGCTTTGCCATACAGCGTGGTGCGCTGTGCTTCATCGCGTGTTTCACGCGCTGCGCCAACCGCTTTATCAAACTCCGCGTTGTTCCAGCGCGTTTCATTCCAGGATGCAGTTGAGGTGTAGAGCAGCGAGAACACCGCGTCTGGCGTCGGCTGCATGTTGTAGAAGCCAACGTAGAAATTTCCCTTTTTCCACACCTGATCGAGATAGGTGCTGTGCGCCATGGTTTGCACGTTGATACGGAAACCGCCCTGTTTCGCCATCTCGCGCAGGGCAATGCCCAGTTGCGTGCGGGTGGCCGGTTTGTCGGAAGCGATGAGTGTTAAATCGATACCGTTGGGATAACCGGCCTCCGCCAGCAGCGCTTTGGCTTTGCTGTAATCCACCGCTTTTTTCGCCAGGTTGGCGAAGAACGGATACGCGCCGTTAATCGGCGTGTCGTTGCCCGGTGAACCCAGGCCATCCGCCACGAAATCCATCGACGCCTGACGATCAACGCACAGTGCCAGCGCCTGACGTACCCGCACATCGTTAAACGGTTTTTGGTCGCAGCCCATGTTCACATTGAGGAACTGGCCGGAGGCCACGCGCAGCGGCAGCACGCCGGAAGATTTGGACAGGCGTGCGAACTCGCTCGACTGCGCGCTCAGCATCAGATCGGTGTCACCGGAGATCAGCGCGGAACTCTCCGCGATGCCATCGGGATAGACCACCACTTCTACGCCATCCAGATAGGGACGCGCCGGATCGTAGTAATGCGGATTGCGCTTCACCACAATTTTGCGTTCTGGATCGTAGGAGACCAGCTGGAAAGGACCGGCGCCGAACGAGGCTTTGCTCAGCTTGTCATACTGGCCTTGCGCGATGCTGGCGGGGATGATTTTCGCATCCGGATAAGCCAGCATCACCGGCAAATCGGCGTAAGGCGCATCGGTTTCAATCAAAACCGTGTTGGTATCTGGCGCGCTGACGGCGTTAATCGGCCCAATGTTATGCAGCGCTGGTGAGGCATTTTTCGGATCAAGCAGCGCCTGCAGGCTGGCGACCACATCGGCGGAAGTCAGCGCGGAACCGTCGCTGAACTTCAGGTTCGGGCGCAGGGTAAACGTCCACTGTTTAAGATCGGCGCTGGCCTGCCAGGATTGCGCCAAATCGGCTTCGGCTTTCATCTCCTGCGTCAGACGCGTTAAACCGCTGTACAGCAGTTCCGCCACCAGATATTCCGGGTTGACGCGCACCTGATGTGGATTTAACACGCCGACGGCTTGATCAACGCTGATACGCAGCACACCGCCTTTACGCGCCGTGCCGCCCGGCGTGGCGCTCGCCACCTGTGCGGCATGGGCCGAGAACGACCAGGGCAGCATCGCTGCGCCCGTCAGAGCGGTAGAACTGGCGATAAACTGTCTGCGGTTTAACCCTTTCATTGCGCACATCTTCTCTTCCTCGTGATTAGTTAATTACCCTGGGTTGGCTGAAAATCATCGGCGAGATACGCCAGAATGGACTGCGAAAGTGCGATCACATCTGCCAGCGTGGTGTACTCATCGGCGGCATGAATGCGGTTGTCAGGACGGGCGAGGCCGCCGAGTAAAATCTCCTGAATCCCGGTTTGCTGGACCCAGCCCATATCGGAACTGGTGGACGATCCCCAGGGCTTGAACTCGCTGGGTTGGAAGCCAAAACCCTGACTCAGCGCCGCCTGCCAGCGCGGCCAGTGCGGACCGTCCGGATTAGCGACCGGCGCCAGATGGCCAATCATTTGCAGCGTGACGTCGAGCGCGGGGCTGTCGCGCATCGCACTTTCCACACAGTGCGTCAGCTCCTGCCACACCGCGTCAAAGCGCTCTTCCGGCGCGTAGCGGCGGTTAATCAGCAGCTCAAACCGTTCCGGAATGGTTGATCCTTTGCTGCCGCCCTGCGCAGCGGCCAGCGTTAACAGTGACGTCAACGGTTTGCCGTGATAGTGCGGCGGAGAAGGCATCGCCGAGGTGCGTTGTTCCACCTCGAGCTTCAGCTGACAAAGCGCGTTCATCATTGGTAGCGCCGCTTCAATAGCATTAATGCCGTCAACCGGATCGCCGGAGTGCGCCGAACGTCCGGTGATAATCACTTTGAGATCGATGCTGCCAAAGCAACCGGCCCAGATGCGCGGCACCGCGCCGCCGTTGAAGCTGAGCAGGTGACCGGAGAAAAGCTGTTGTTCCGCCAGATAACGAATGCCGGGATACAAGCCGCCCTCTTCATCGCTACACAGCAGAAATACCGGATTAAAACGCAGCGGGATGGCCGCCGCCTGTGCCGCGCGCACTGCCGCCATCGCGGCAACAATGGTGCCTTTCATGTCTGCCGCGCCGCGCCCAAACAGCTTGCCTTCTGCTGCGGTCAGCGTAAGCGCCGGAAAACGCCAGCCATCGCCGGCGGGCACGGTATCGGTGTGGAAATAGAGATTGCAGTTTTCAGCGGCACCGGCATCAAGCGATGCCAGCAAATTGACACGTTCACCGTACGCGCTGCCGTCCGGTGCCTGCCATAAATGTTCCGGCACGGAGACGCGCGCAAAATGAAAATCCAGCGGTGTTAACAAGTGCGTCATCACGTCAGCAAATGCGCCATAACCGTTGCCCGGCGGGAAGCAGGTATCCACCTCCAGCATCTGTTTGAGGTCATCCGTCATTTGCGCGCCGTCATGAGCAATCATCGCTAATGCGTTGTTAAACCGTGGATTTTGCGTCATAGGATTATCGTCTGTTGTATTTCTATATAGTTTATAGATAATGCAATTCAACGACTGAGGTCAATCGGTAATCGGAAACATGCAAAAAAACTATGACGCGAACCACGCTCAACCTTTCGCCAGACTCAGCGAAGGTGAAGGTGCGCCGCTGTACGAAGTGGTCAAGCGCCATATCAGCGAATCGATCCTGCAAGGTGAACTGCCCGCAGGCACGATTTTGCCGAGTGAAAATAGCCTGGCGGCGAAGTTTGGTGTGTCGGTGGGCACAGTGCGCAAAGCGCTGGCGGCGCTGACCACGGAAGGCATGCTGATGCGACGCCGCAAAACCGGCACCGTGGTAACCGGCTGGGCGCCGCTGCACAATCTCAGCCACTTTTTCCAGTATTTTCGCCTGCATGATAAAACCGGCGGATTGCTGCAATCCGATACCCGATTACTGGATTATCAGCTGAGTCTTGCCAGCGCCGACGAAGCAGAGAAACTGCAAATTGGTCAGGGCGATGAAGTGATCCGGCTGAAGCGTTTGCGTCGCGTGAAGGGCATCGCCGCGATGCATGAAACGCTGGTGTTGCCCTCGGCGCGTTTGGCCGATTTTCCACCCGCCGAGCAGTTACCGCCGCTGCTCTATCGCTATTTGTTTGAACGCTACGACCTGCGCGTCGCCGCCGTGCGTGAACAAATTACCGCCACGCTGGCAAATGAAGAGGATGCGACGCTACTAGAACTGAGTCTGCCGCACGCCGTGATGGTGATTGATGAAGTGTCGTTTGATCAAAGTGCCCTGCCGGTAATTTTGGCGCACCACCGTTTTAGTACCGAACACTTTATGTATGTGAATGAGATCCGCTAAGCGCGCGGCATGAACCGCCATCTGAGTCGGGTTAAACAGCGCAGATGCGCCGGGTTTCTGGCTGTTTCGGGAAAATGTTCTAAGCTATTTAGGTAGTTAAAACTTATTCCACTGAAAGGAACTCATCACGATGAAAAAAACAGTACTGGCAACGGCATTTCTTGGCACTTTTATGGCAATGACATTGACCGCTTGCTCTTCAAATCAGGCGATTAAGACCACCGACGGACGCACGATTGTGACGTCTGGTAAGCCGCAAATCGACAGTGACACGGGCCTTGTTTCTTACAAGGATGCGCAAACCGGTAAAACTGAGCAGATCAATCGCGACAAGATTACCAACATGAGCGAACTGGATAATTAATATCCTTTTAACAGCCTGGAGAGACTAATGAAAAAATCAATTTTGCTTTCTATTACTGCGCTTATTGCCCTGTCCGCTTTAACCGGATGCACGCGTACCTCGTACGCTATCCACACCAATGATGGACGCACCATCGTCACCGATGGCAAACCACAGGATGCTGAAACCGGCCTGCTGGGTTACGTCGATGCCAATGGCGTGAAGCAGCAAATCAATAAAAGTGATGTGAAAGAGATTTCTGAAGTTCCGCATAAATAATCTTTCTCACTCAAGCCGCCCGCTGTAATGGATTTCCTTACAGCGGTGCGGGCTTAAACGCCATTCAAATCTTAAAACGTATAGGTCACCGCCGCTGTTGCGGTCAGCTGATTCTGCCTGAACACAATGGGACTGTCCGCCGCGTGATCGTCCAGCCACGTGTAGCCCGCACTTAACGCGCCGCCCCAGTGCTGGGTAAACTGATGACTCCATGTCAGGTCGGTTTCTACCCCATAAAATCCCGCTGCCGGTGAATAAGTCGCATAGCCACTTTTCACGCTTTGACGCGCACTGACGCCGTACCATGTTTGCATGTAACGCGCATCCCCAAACAGCGCGGAGGTCTGCAAGGAAAGGCTATCCTGCTGGCTTTGCAGCGGAATTAACGTTACCGAGGTGCGGTAATTCACGCCCTGACTGTCTGTCAGCGGCAGCACGGCTTTCGCTTCGAGGACCAGCCACGGCGAGACCGCCCAACCGGCCGCAATAGCGGTGTTGAGCGTGGCATTTATTGTGCCCATGCCACGCAGCTTGTCAGAACCGTCGCGCCAGCCGGAATCCTTGTCTGCCCTGCCCAGACCATATCCCAGCGAATGCTCCAGATACAGGCCGCTGTCGCTTTGCAGATCGTAGCCGACCCCCTTTTGCGAATCGACGAAAAAGGCGCCTTTTCTGGCCTGTAACATCGGCACCGCTTGCCAGCGTTGCTTGTCCGCGCCGCTGTATGTCGGCGTGGTCTGCGCGCCCACGCCAATCATCACGCCATCCTGCGCTGCGCTGTCATCAGCGCGGCTGCTGGCACTGATACTGACCAGTAACAAACAGCCACTGTACAGCGCCTTTTTTCTCGTTATCATCGTGTCACCTCAGTTACCCATCTGTTTTTAGCCCCTTGCCCGGGCGTTGCGTCACGGATTGGAGTATCCCGAAGCATTGTCAATAACGTGCCAGGGATTTATGAAGAAACTGTCAAGGTGAGCCATGAACAACAGACGAGTATTGGTTATTGAGGATGATGCAGACGCGGCAGACGTGCTGGAAGCCTATCTGCTACGTGAAGGATACGCCGTGGAGATTGCCGGCGATGGGCATAGCGGACTTGAGCGCGTTGAGAAGTGGAAACCCGATCTCATTCTGCTCGACATCATGTTGCCCGGCATGAACGGCACCGAGGTGCTGGCTGCCGTGCGACGCCGCGCGGACACGCCGGTAATTATGATTACCGCGATGACCGACACGCCCGACAGAATCGGCGCGCTGCGCTTAGGCGCGGATGACTACGTGGTGAAACCCTATCATCCGGGCGAAGTGGTGGCGCGCGTGCAGGCGGTGCTGCGCCGCAGCCGGGCGGCCGTTGCGGAGGATGAAGTGCTGCGCTGGCAGGCGCTTGAGGTTAATACCGCCGCGATGACTGCAATGGTCGCGCAGCCAGAGCAACAGCCAACACGCGTTGAACTCACGCCAACCGAATTTTCCCTGCTGGTGACCCTGATGCGAGCGCCGGTGCGCGCACTCAGCCGTCACTATCTGATCGAAACCTGCATGCCTGAAAGCGAGGCGCTGGAAAGGGTGATTGACACCCACGTCTACAACCTGCGTAAGAAGCTCGAAAACGCCGGTTTATCCGAGATATTACTTAACGTGCGCGGCGTGGGTTACAGGTTCAGACAGCCATGAAAAAGTCACCTCCTCAAACGCTATGGCGCTGGATCTGCGTGCGTATTTTGACGCTGGCCATCGTCACGGTGATTGCCGTCGCCGGCATTATGTTCCTGCGCTTTGCGCTGCAAAACCTGTGGATCATCCACCATATGCCGCCGGCGATGCGCCAGGAATTTCTGACGCTGCGTGCGCATCCGCAAACCAATCTGCCGCGCTTCCACGAGATCGTTGATGAACGCTGGGGCGTGCGCTACTCCGATCCTTCGGTGGGTGCCGCTGACTGGCTGATGGTGATCATCCTGATTTTCATCATTACGCCGTTTGTTGCCTTCACTGTTCTGCGCAACGCCCGCCCGCTGGCGTTGCAGTTTAGCCACCTGAAAAAAACCGCTGATCGGGTATCCGAAGGGCAGTTTGGTTCCGCCGCCACCATGGTAAAAAGCGCGCCGGCGGAGCTGTTGCACTTCGCACACGACTTTAATCGCATGAGCCAACAGCTGGCGCTCTACGATCGTGAACTACGCGCCTCGCACGTGGCGCTGGCACACGAACTCCGTTCGCCGCTGACGGCCGCCATTGGCCGGTTACAAGGTCTGCTGGATGGCGTGTTTCAGCCGGAACCGCAGCAGCTGGAGATGATCATGAAACAGCTGCGCCACATGAGCCGACTGATCGATGAGCTCCACCTGCTGTCGCTGGCCGACGCCGGACAACTCAAGTTGGATCTGCATGAGATCAACCCCGGAGAACTGGCGCGGGAGCGCGTGGCCTGGGTGCGACCGCAAGCCGAAGCCAGCGGCATGATCATCAGCGTGGCAGCAGACAGCACGCTCACCTGCCGCGCCGATCCCTTCCGCCTGGGTCAGGTGTTTAGCGTGTTAATTGAAAATGCGTTGCGCTATGGCAAGCCTGCGGGACAGTTGCAGATTACTGCCCGCGCGGTGCCGGGAGGCTGCAGCATCGAATTCAGGGATGATGGCCCCGGCGTGGCGCCTGAGTTTCTGCCCGAGATGTTTGAACGTTTCACGCGCGGTGAATCCTCGCGCGCGCGCCACTCAGGCGGCAGCGGGCTGGGCTTGTCGATCGCCCGCGCCATCTGCGCGGCGCATGGCGGCAGGATCAGCGCCAAACTACCCAAAGAGGGCGGCCTCAGCCTGGCGATTTTCCTGCCGGACGTCAGTCCGGCACCGTTTTAAGCGCTCTTGACAGGATCTTGACTCGCCGTACAACGAATCTCGACAGTTCGCCGTTTTAATGGCGCCAAATCCTTGTACGGAGTGGCGCCATGACTGACTCTTTCACCGGCCTGGTCAAACAGGCCGCCGACCATCTTATCGATGCACAACGCCTGATAACGTTGCTGCCATTGTTGCCCTGCATGGTGGCCATCGCCTTGTCGCTGACTGCCTGCGGGCCACGCGATCCCTTACCACCCGCGCCTCCCCGACCGGTAAAATTCATCACCGTGAAGCCCGCCCTGCAAGGGCAACAGGTGCAGATGACCGGCGACATTCATGCCCACGACGAAACATCATTGGGTTTCAGGCTGGATGGGCGGATTCTGACGCGCCCTGCCGAAGTGGGCGATCGTGTTGACGCCGGTCAGGTGCTGGCAACGTTAGAGAGCAGCACTACCGCCAATGCGTTACGCAGCGCGATGGCGGACACCGACAGCGCGCGGGCAGCTGAACGCGTTGCGGCGCTGAATCTACATCGTATGAAACAGTTGATGCCTTCCGGTGCGATTGCACGGGCGCAGCTCGACAGCGCGCAATCCGATTGGCAATCCGCTGCGGCGCACCTGCAAAGCAGCGAAGCCGCACTCAATAGCGCGCAGGAAAATCTACGCTGGACGCAGCTGACGGCTCCTTTTAGCGGCGTGATCACCGCCGTCAGCGCCTCTGCCGGACAGGTCGTGAGCACCGGTCAAACGGTGATGACACTGGCAAGCGGTGCGCGGCGGGATGTGGTTCTGGATGTGCCTTTCCCGGCAGCATTTTCCTCGCTCCCCAGCGATGCCTTTCGCGTAACTCTGCTCTCTTCACCGGCGATCACCGCGCAGGCGCATCTGCGCGATATCAGCCCGCAGGCCGACCCGCAAACGCGGACCTGGCGGGTTCGATTAACGCTAGACGATCCACCGCCAGCGATGCTGTTGGGCGCCAGCGTCAGCGTGGCACTACCGGAGAGCGATCCCCGCACCTTTATCCTTCCTGCATCCGTGCTGACGCGCCTGGCGGACAAACCAGCGGTGTTTGTGCTGGATGCGCAGCGCGGCAAGGTCACACGCCGCACGGTGGTGATTTCCCGCTTCACCGCCAGCGAAGTCTATATCGCCAGTGGTCTCACGGCAGGCGAAAGCGTGGTCACGGCAGGCGTCAGCACACTGCGCGATGGCGAAGCGGTTGCGCGGGGAGATGAGCAGCCATGAGTGAACCTTCCGCACGCGATAAATTCAATCTTTCCGCCTGGGCGCTGGCTCATCAACAGCTGATGGCTTTTCTGATGCTGATGATCCTTGGCGCTGGCGTGCTCAGCTATCAGGCGCTGCCGCGCAACGAAGATCCCGCCTTTACCATCAAAACCGCCGTGGTCTCCGCGCAGTGGCCCGGTGCCGATCTCGACGATACGGTGCAACTGCTGACTGAACCGCTGGAGAAAAAGCTGCAGGAAGTGCCCTATCTGGATTACGTGCAGAGCGAAACGCATCCCGGTAAAACCGTTATCTTTGTCAATCTGCGCGACAGCACGCCGCCCGGCAAAGTGCAGGACATCTGGTATCAGGTACGCAAGAAAATGCAGGATGTCAGCTCCGCGCTGCCTGCGGGCGTTGCGGCACCGGCGGTCAATGATGATTTTGACGATACTTTTGGCACGATTTACGGTTTTACTGCGGAAGGATTCAGCACGCGTGAACTGCGCGATCGCGTTGAGTCGATTCGCGATCGGCTGATGAGCGTACCGGATGTCGGCAAAATTGCGTTGCTCGGCGTGCAGGAGCAGCAGATTGTGGCGAGCTTCTCTCCGCGCACGCTCGCGGGAATGGGCCTGAGCCTGCAACAGGTCACCGATGCCTTGCAGGCGCAGAATGCCTTGTCACCCGCAGGCGTCATTCGCACCGACAGCGATAACATCGCGCTGCGCGTCAGCGGTGCCTTCAACTCGGAACAGAGCCTGCGCGCCGTGACGCTGCATATCAACGATCGCTACATTCCCCTGACCGATATCGTCACGCTGACGCGTGTGGCGGCGGAACCACCAACGCCGCTCTATCGCGTCAACGGTAAGCCAGCGATTGGGCTGGCGATCTCCATGGTGCCGACCGGCAATATGCTGGATTTTGGCCACGCGTTAACGGACAAAATGTCGCTGATTGCCAGCCAACTGCCGCACGGAATTGAGGTAACGAAAGTGGCGGATCAGTCGCGGGTGGTCAACGACGCGGTCAGCGGATTTGTGCGGGTGCTCGGTGAAGCCATCGTTATCGTGCTGGCCGTCTCTTTCGTCTCGCTCGGCCTGCGCGCCGGTTTAGTGGTGGCGGCGGCGATTCCTCTGGTGCTGGCGATGACCTTTACCGGCATGATGCTGGCGGGCATTGGGCTGCAACGCATTTCCCTTGGCGCGCTGATCATCGCGTTGGGGTTGTTGGTGGATGATGCGATGATCGCCGTGGAGACCATGGTCGCCCGACTCGAAGCCGGTGATTCCCGCTGGCGCGCCGCTACAGTAGCCTTTGAAACCACCGCATTTCCGATGCTCACCGGCACGCTGGTGATGATTGCCGGTTTCATTCCCGTCGGCTTCGCCGCGTCCGGCGCGGGGGAGTATTGCTACTCGCTGTTTGTGGTGGTGCTGATCTCGCTGCTCAGTTCATGGGTCGTTGCGGTGCTGTTCTCTCCGCTGACCGGCAGCTGGATCCTGTCATCAAGGCCAGGTAAACCGCACGCTGAGCCCGGTTGGTTGCTGCGCCTCTATCGCCGTCTGGTTTCACAGGTGTTACGCCATCGGGGCTTGACGCTCGGCCTGGCGGGCGCATCGCTGCTGCTAGCCATCTGGGGCATGAGCCACCTGCAGGGCGAGTTTTTCCCGGCATCCGATCGCCCGGAGCTGCTGGTCAGCCTCACGCTGCCGGCGAACGCCTCGCAGGCGCGCACCTTAAGCGTGGTAGAACAGCTCGAAGCGAAACTCAGCGGCAACACCAATATCGACCATTTCTCCTCCTATAGCGGCAGCGGCGCCGTGCGTTTTTATCTGCCGATGGACGTGCTGAACGATGATGAAAACATCGCCCAGCTGGTGGTGGTAGCCAAAAATCTGGCGGCGAGGGATCGGTTGAAAGCTGAACTCGATCGCCTGCTGGCACGCGATTTCAGCGATGTGGTGACGCGCGTATCGCCGCTGGAACTGGGTCCGCCGGTTGGCTGGCCGATCCGCTATCGCATCAGCGGGCCGCACTACGAGCGGGTGAAACAGTATGCGGAAAAGCTGGCCAGCATCCTCGGGCAATCCCGCGCGACGCGCAGCGTAAACCTGACAGCGGGCGAGCCGGAACGCGTCATCACCTTTGCGGTGAACCAAACCGCAGCCCGCGCGGCTGGCGTCTCTTCACAGGATATCGCGCAGCTGCTGAACCGCGTGTGGTCCGGTCAAAGCGTGACTACCGTGAGAGATCATAACCGGCTGGTTGATGTGCTGTTGCGCGCCAACGATGCTGACCGGCTGGATTTAACCAGCCTCGCTGCGCTGAAACTGACCACCGCGTCAGGCGCGAAGATTGCCATCGGCCAGGTTGCGACACTGCAGTGGGGATTGCAGGATCCGGTGATGTGGCGTCGCCAGGGTTTTCCCTATGTGGTGGTACAAACTGATGTAGCGGCGGGCATGCAAGCGGAGACCACATCCGCGCAGCTCAGCGCAGATGTCCAGCAGCTGCGTGCCGGATTAGCGCCGGGTTACACCCTTGATGAAGAGGGCACGGTTGCCGAATCGGATAAAGGTAACGGCTCAGTGTTTGCCGTTTTACCGGTAACGTTGTTTGTCATGCTGATACTGCTGATGGTGCAGCTGCAACGCGTATCGCGCATGTTGCTGGCATTGTCGATGGCGCCTTTTGGACTGCCTGGCATTGTTCTGGCGATGCTGCCCAGCGGCACGCCGATGGGATTTGTCGCCCTGCTCGGTATGATTGCGCTGGCTGGCATGATCATCCGCAACGCGGTGATCCTGATCATGGAAGCCGATAGCAATCTGCGTGCTGGCATGTCGCGCAACGATGCAGTAAGCCAAGCGGCTGAGCATCGTGCCCGCCCGATTCTTCTCACCGCCTGCGCCGCGATTTTAGGCATGATTCCCATCTCGCATCAGGTGTTTTGGGGGCCGATGGCCTACGCCATCATTGGTGGATTGCTGGTGGGAACGCTGATGACGCTGACGGTGTTGCCCGCTGCGCTCAGTCTGGTGATGCAGCGTGAATCAGCGTTTTCCGCCGAATGAAAAAGGGTTGGCTGGCATGGCGCCAGCCAACATACGTTAACGTGCCAGGCGCCAGCCGCGTGTCAGGCGCTTCTCTATCTCCACCAGCACAAAGATCCCGGCGCTCACCGCCAGCGAAATCAGCCAGTATTTGAACGGCAGCGGCGCGGTGCCAAACAGCGTGTTCATCAGTGGAACATAGATAATCATCGCCTGCAGCGCGATAAGCACCACGGTGACCAGCCAGATGCCACGGTTTTTCAACAAGCCGGCATCCAGCGAGAATCCGTTGCTGTTGCGGCAGTTCAGCATATAAACCCACTGCGCGGTGACCAGCATCTGCAGCAGCACGGTGCGGATGAACTCCGGCGTGTAGCCGCGCGGCTGGAGCCAGGCTTCCAGCACAAAGGCGCTAATCGAAATCAGCAGGCCGACGAAGATGACGCGCCAGATGGCGTAAGCGTCCATCACCGGGCTGCGTGCGTTACGCGGCGGGCGGCGCATGATGTTGCGCTCTGCCGGTTCAAATGCCAGACCAAACGACAGCGTTGCTGAGGTCGCCATGTTCATCCACAGAATCTGCACCGGCGTTAGCGGCAGCAGGTTGCCCATCAGAATCGCAATGATGATCAGCAATCCCTGCGCGAGGTTGGTCGGCATGATAAACAGAATGGTTTTCTTCAGGTTATCGTAGACGCGTCGGCCCTCTTTCACTGCCGCCGCGATGGTGGCGAAGTTGTCGTCGGCGAGGATCATATCCGCCGCCTCTTTGGTCACTTCGGTGCCTTTGATACCCATCGCGATACCAACGTTGGCCTGCTTCAGCGCGGGCGCATCATTGACGCCATCACCGGTCATGCCGACGATCTCACCGCTGCTCTCCAGCGCTTTCACCAGACGCAGCTTATGCTCGGGGCTGGTGCGGGCAAAAATGTCGTATTCACGCGCCGCCACGCCCAACTCGGCATCGTCCATGTGCTCTAGCTGGTAACCGGTGATGGCAGAATCGCTGTTACCAATGCCCAGCATCTGGCCAATCGCCATCGCGGTTTCCGGGTGATCGCCGGTGATCATCTTCACGCGAATCCCTGCCTGCTGGCAGTCGCGAATCGCGGTGATGGCTTCAGGACGCGGCGGATCCATCATGCACGCCAGGCCCAGCATCTTCATGCCGTTGCGTAAATCCTCATGATCGATGTGGTGCTGCGCTTCCGGCAGCCAGCGCCACGCGGCGGCAACCGTGCGCAACCCTTCGCTGGCGTAGGTGGTGATCGCCGCTTCCCAATATTCGCGATCAATCACTTCCGCATCGGTAGCACCCTGCTGCTGCTGACACAGCGACAGCAACACATCAGGCGCGCCGGTCATCAGCAGGCACGGTTTGCCATCAATCAGGCAGCTTACCGCCATGTATTTGTAGGCCGAGTCAAATGGCAGCTTGCTGAGGATCTGCACCTTGTCACTCTGAATACCCGCCTTGGCGGCCAGCACTTTCAGCGCCCCTTCGGTTGGGCCACCCACAATGCCCCAGTTGCCGTTGGCATCCTGACGCAGCTGGCTTTCGTTACAGATATCCACCACCTGCAGGAAGCCCTGCATCAGCGCATCGCTCTGCTGGCCCGCTTCAAGGGTAAATTCACCTTTGGGCTCATAGCTGTTACCGCTGATGCGCCACTGGCTGTTCGCCAGCACCACCGCTTTCACCGTCATCTCGTTCATGGTCAGCGTGCCGGTTTTATCCGAGCAGATCACCGTCATGGCACCGAGCGTTTCGACCGTCGGCAGCTTGCGAATGATGGCGTGATTGCGTGCCATTGACTGCACGCCAAGCGACAGAATGATCGAAATAATCGCCGGTAAACCCTCCGGCACCGCCGCTACCGCGAGGCTGATCACCGACAGCAGCAGCTCCGTCACCGCGATGTCGCGCAGCAGATAACCAAACACAAACAGCGCCGCCATCATCAACATGATGATGCCGAAGATGGCTTTTCCGAGTTTGTCGATCTGCACCAGCAGCGGGGTTTTCGCCTCTTCAATCGAGGAGATCATCGCATTGATGTGGCCCAGCTCGGTGTCGCCGCCGGTGGCGATCACCACGCCCAGTGCGGTACCTGAACTGACGGTGGTGCCGGAATAGGCCAGATTCAGGCGATCGCCGAGCCCTTTTTCACCTTCAAGTGCCACGGTGTTCTTTGATACCACCGTGGATTCGCCGGTCAGAATCGCCTCTTCGACGCGCAAGTTATGTACCTCGAACAGCCGCAAATCCGCCGGGATCTTATCGCCTGGGCGCAGCATTACCACATCGCCGACCACCAGATGCTGAGTGGCGATGGTGATCTGCTGGCCGTCGCGCAGCACCATGGCATCGCTGGACATCATGTTCTGGATGCTTTTCAGCGACTTTTCGGCGTTGCTTTCCTGAATGAAGCCGATCAGGGCGTTGATCACCGCCACGCCGAGAATCACAAAGGTATCTACCCAATGGCCCATCACCGCGGTGATCACCGCCGCAGCCAGCAGGATGTAAATCAGCACATCTTTGAAATGTGCCAGAAAACGCATCAGCAGTGATTTTTCCGCTTTTTGCGGCAGCACGTTCGGCCCGTTGGCGTCCAGTCGTTGCTGTGCATCTTTTGTGCTTAACCCCGCGGGTGAGCTGTTGATGGCTTTAAATACGGCGGCGTTATCCTGCTGATAATAGGGACGCGCGGATGCTTCCGGACGTTTTGGCTGAATAGGAATAACGGTCATAATTAACCCCGTGACATTGAATTGAAAATAAAAAAGCGTGCGAAAATAAAAACCACATTTTAATTATATTTTCCCGAAGCATACTGACCGTGGTCATGTTTTTACCGATTCAGAAGTGTGATGCTAATAGTGATAGCACTGATTGCGTAATGTTATTATTTAAAAGCAAATAGAAAGGCACATGACACATATTAATTTTAGTTTCATCTCGAAATGTATTAATCATAGGGGGAATTATTATGAATAAATTACACAACCTGACAATACCGATGATCATTTCCTTTATTATCATTGCGGTATCATCAGCTACCGCCATCGGCTTACTCTCTTATCATGTGGTTTCGCGCATGGTGGCATAATTGATTTCGCCAGACATCGCTAAATTAAACCAACCTTAAACGCACATAATTGTTTCCACCTAATGACCCTTATTTTGCGGAGGGTCATTATTCCCTCTTTCAGGAAATGGCATATTTCCGCCCTTTCTTTCTTATTGAGGCAGGGGCATGAATAATTGGCCAGTGCTGGGCGCACTTGTAATTTGTTTGGTTTTGATCGGTTGTGACAATAAAAGCGGTGATGAACTCAGCGCACCTCGCGTAATTAAAGCGCTAACACTGACGGAAAATACCACAGAGAAAGTCAGGGTATTTCCAGCGCGTATTTCGGCGGGCGATTACACCGAACTGGCGTTTAAGCGTACCGGGCGGCTGGCGCAGTTGCAGGTGCGTGAAGGCAGCCATGTGAAGGCTGGCGAGGTAATTGGCCGACTGATCGATACCGATGCGCAGCTGCGCGTCAACGATCAGCAGAACAGATTCCAGCTGGCGGATCGTCAGTATCAGCGCTTCAGTGCGCTGGCCACGCGCAGTGCGGTTTCGCAAGCAGACATGGATGTGCAAAAGGCGAACCGCGACTCCGCCGCCGTGGCGCTCAACATCGCCAAAGAGGAGCTGGATTATCACACCTTGCGCGCACCGTTTGACGGCATCGTCACCAGCGTGGCCTCACAAAATCATCAGGTGGTTACCGCCGGACAAACGGTGGCGGTGATCAGCCGCAACGATGTACTGGATGTGATTTTCAGCGTGCCGGAAAACCTGTTCACCAGCCTTGACGTGCAAAACGTGAGTTATCAGCCAGAGATCAGCCTGAATGCGCTGCCAGGCCGCACGTTTCGCGCGGCATATAAAGAGCATCGTGCAGCAGCTGATGCCGCCACGCTAACCTGGCAAGTGGTGCTGACGATGCCGCGTCCAACGGATTTACCGCAGGTCAGCGGACTGAGCGGCACGGTGAAAGTGCAGATGCATAACTTGCCCACTTCCGACGGCACGCCGCTGCTGCGCGTGCCGGCCAACGCGGTGTTTAACCCGGATCAGAGCCTGCCGAATCAGCCTTACGTGTGGCTGATCAGCGGTGACGGTGATGTGGTTAACGTTCAGCAGCAGCCGGTGGTGGTGGGAAAACTCAATGCGCAGGGCATCGAAATTCTCTCCGGCCTGCGAGTGGGCGATCGCATTGTGGTCGCGGGCGTCAGCGATCTGCGTGATGGTCAGGCGGTGCGCCTATGGACACGCGAGCGAGGTTTGTGATGCGCCTGCTGGAACAGTTTCTCAAATACCCGATTCGCAGCTGGCTGGTGATCGTGTTGCTCGGCGTGGGCGGCATTTTTGCGCTGCTCAATATTGGCCGTCTGGAAGATCCGCTTTTCACCATTAAATCAGCGGTGATTGTGACGCACTATCCCGGCGCGTCAGCGCAGCAGGTGGAAGAGGAAGTGACGCTGCCGCTGGAGAACGCCTTGCAGCGCTTGCCATCGCTCGACAACGTCAGTTCGATCTCCAGCAACGGTTTGTCGCAGATCACCGTTACGATTCACAGCCACTATCGCGCCGACGACTTGCCGCAGGTGTGGGATGAATTGCGTCGCCGCGTTGACGATGCCACGCGCCAGTTTCCACCCGGCGTCAGCGCGCCGCTGGTAAATGACGACTTTGGCGATGTCTACGGCTACTTCTTTACCCTTTCCGGCGAGAACTTCACCAACAGCGAGCTGCGCACCTACGCCGATCAATTGCGGCGTGAGCTGAATCTGGTGCCGGGCGTGGCGAAAGTGGCGATTGCCGGTATTGAGCAGGAGCAGGTGAATATCACGCTCTCCAGCCAGAAGATGGCGGCGCTGGGCGTGACGCCACAGCGCGTGGCCGCTTTGCTCAACAGCGTCAATGCCGTCTCCGATGCGGGCCAGATTCGCCTCGGCAATGAAGCGATTCGTTTCCATCCGACCGGCGAGTTTCACTCACTGGATGAGATCGGTGCGCTGCCAATCTCTGCGCCCGGCAGCAGCCAGCAAGTGTTGCTGCGCGATATCGCCTCGCTCAGCTATGGCGTTACCGATCGGCCGGGCAATCTCTATCACGCCAACGGCAATGCTGCGCTGGCGATGGGCGTCTCGTTTGCGCCTGGCGTCAACGTGATTGATGTCGGCGATGCGTTAAGCGCCAAAATTCAGCAGCATCAGCAGGCCAAACCGCTCGGCATCGACCTGAACGTGTTTTATAACCAGGCGCAGGAAGTGAAGCAGTCGGTGGATGGTTTCATCAATAACTTTCTGATGGCGCTGGCGATTGTGGTGGGCACGCTGCTGCTGTTTATGGGCGTCCGCAGCGGTATGGTGATCGCCGCCTCGCTGGCGCTCAATGTGCTAGGCACGCTGCTGATCATGTATCTGTTTAAGCTTGAGCTGCAGCGCGTGTCGCTGGGTGCGCTGATTATCTCCCTCAGCATGCTGGTGGATAACGCGATCGTGGTGGTTGAAGGCATCAAGGTCGATCGCCAGCGCGGCAAGCCGTTGCAACAGGCGATGATGCAGATGGTGAAACGCAGCGCGCTGCCGCTGCTCGGCGCCACGGTGATCGCCATTATCGCTTTCGCGCCGATTGGTTTATCGCAGGATTCCACCGGCGAATACTGCAAATCGCTGTTCCAGGTGCTGCTGATTTCTCTGCTGCTCAGTTGGATCACCGCGCTGACGCTGACGCCGGTGTTCGTGCAGTGGATGGATGGTCGCCAGGCGATCAGCAAACAAGACGCGCAGCCGTATCAGGGCGTGGTGTTCCGTCTGTATCGCAGCGTGCTCACCACGCTGCTGCGCTTCCGCATCACTACTTTAGTGCTGATGGCCGCGTGCCTGGCCGCCTCGATCTATGGCTTCGGCTACGTGAAGCAGAACTTCTTCCCCGCCTCCAATACGCCAATTTTCTTCACCGATCTGTGGCTGCCGTATGGCACCGACATCCATTACACCGCACAAACCGCGCGCGAGATTGAAGGCTGGATCAACCAGCAGCCGGGCGTCAGCAGTACCGTGACCACCATTGGTCAGGGCGCGATGCGCTTTACGCTGACTTACGATGCAACGCGTCAGTACAGCAATTATGCGCAGATCATGGTGCGCGTGCAGGACGCCAGGCAGCTGGAAATGCTGGCGCAGCACACCGAGCAGCACATCGGCGAGCACTTCCCACAGGTGACAGAGCGCATCAAACGCATCAATTTCGGCAGTGCCAGCGACAGCGCCATTGCGCTGCGGATTACCGGCCCCGATCCCATTACGCTGCGGCAGATTGCCAGCCAGATTGACGACATTTTCCTCGCCGAGGGCAGCGCGTTTCCGCCGCGTCATGACTGGCAGGCGCGCAGTAAAGTGATTCGTCCGCAGTATTCGCCGCTGCGCGGTCAGGAGCTGGGCGTGGACAAGCGCGATATCGACCGCGCGCTGCGTATCAACTTCACCGGTGATAGCGTCGGTTTGCTGCGCGAAGGCTCGCGGCTGATGCCGATCATGCTGCAGACTTCCGAGCTGGAGCGGCAGAATATCGACCATCTTGGCAATATTCAGGTGTGGAGTCAGGCGCAACAGCGTTATGTGCCGCTGGCCAATCTGGTGAGCGATTTCCAGCTGGAATGGGAAGATCCGCTGATAATGCGCCGCGACCGCATGCGCGTCTTAACGGTGCAAACCGATCCCGATCCCGCCAGCGGCCGCACCGCCGCAGAGATTGTGGCGCGCGTGCAGCCGGCCATCGATCAGCTGAAGTTGCCCGCCGGCTATCATCTGGAATGGGGTGGCGAGTTGGAGAGTTCGCGCGATGCCCAAAGCGGCCTGCTTGGCTCGCTGCCGTTAGGTTTCCTCGCGATGTTTGTGATTACCGTGCTGATGTTTAATTCGCTGCGCGATGCGCTGGCGATTTGGATTACCGTGCCGCTGGCGCTGATTGGCGTCACCTGCGGCTTTCTGCTCACCGGCATTCCGTTTGGTTTTATGGCGTTGATTGGTTTGCTGAGTTTGTCGGGAATGCTGATTCGTAACGGGATTGTGTTGGTTGAGGAGACGCGCCAGCTGGCGCCGCATCAGCCGTTGCAGCAAGCGATTCTCGATGCCGCAACGTCGCGTCTGCGCCCAATTCTGCTCACCGCCTTCACCACCGTGCTCGGCCTGCTACCGCTGCTGCGCGATGTGTTTTTCCAGAGCATGGCGGTGGTGATCATTTTCGGTTTGGGATTCGCCACGGTGCTGACGCTGCTGGTGTTGCCGGTTGTTTATCAGAGTTTTTATCCGGGTAAGAAGGTTTGATGCTTGGGGTTGAGGTCGCCATAAATGGCGACCCTACAAAAGCGAGATCGGTGTTTGTAGGGTCGCCATTTATGGCGACCTTTTTGAAAAATGCTCTCCCTGCTTTTCATTTCCTGCGCTCGCCAGCAAAATCTTTTTCAACATAAACGTCAGTGGAATCGCAAGAATTGCGCCGATGATGCCCAACAACGATTGCCAGATAAGAAACGCCAGCAGCTGTGTGGTGAGCGCCATATTCAACCGCTTGCCCAATAATAATGGCTCAATCACTGAGCTCAGGATTAAATTCAACGCCACAAAGAACAGCGCGACCACCAATGCGGTTTGAATATCGTACAGCATATAACTTTGCAGCACTGGCGGGATGGCCGCCATAAATGAACCCAGCACCGGAATATAGTTGAAGACAAACATCAACACACCCCAGAAAAAGGCGAACTTCAGGCCGAGAAGTTGCGCACCCGCCCAGACAATAATGCCGCCGACAATACTGGTCAGGGTTTTAACCTGGGCATAAACGATAACGCTTTGCACACCCTCTTCAAGCGCCACATAATAGCGCTGATATTTCCCTTCGGCCTGTTTGCGTAGCAGGATTTTTAAATTTCTCATTTCATACAGCATGAAAAACAGCATCAGAAATACCATCAGCCACCAGGAAAGAATGCTGGGTATTTGCGTGAGAAAACCCGTGACAAAGCGCACCACCGCACCCGCATCAACAAACGCCAGCATGTCGTTGGGCGTTAAAACCAGGCCCAAATGACTAAATGTCTGCGTCACCGGCTCGAAGCGTTCGGCCAGTAGCTGCGGTGCCTGGCGGCTGAGCTGGATTAAATCGGGGGTTAATACGGTGAGTTTGATGATGGTGAACACAATCACCAATAACAGCAGCACAATCACCAGCAGCGATGACAGCAGACGCGGCACGCGTTTTCTTTCGAGCCGACTGATTAACGGATCGAGCATAATCGCCAGAAACAGTGACAGCATTACCTGATTAATTAATGCCGATGCCAGATAGATACCGGTGAGAATTATGGTCAACGTGGCGAGAATTATCAGTACGCGCAAAAGCCTTGACCATAAAGGAAACTCGTTCAGTCCCATTATTAAGATCCTTCATCTTATACAAAATGTATTATAGAGAAAAACCTGTGCGCTGGGCCTTGTTTGAGGTCAAGTGACGAAAAACATTCAGGCCGTAAGAGAAACGGCCTGAATGTCACGCGCTATTAATTGATTCTGAATCTCCGCGTTAATGGCTTTTCGATTTCGACAATCAAAAACATTACGAAGCCAATGATCAAGGTAATAATCCAGTAACGTAACGGTAGTGCGGTGGTACCAAACAGCAGCTGCATAAAGGGCGCGTAGATAATCAGCAATTGCAGAACTAACAGCACGCCGCTGACGATCCAGATGCCTTTATTCATCAGCAAACCTTTGCTCAATGAGAAGCCGTCGGAAACACGACAGTTCAGCATATAAAACCACTGCGCCGTTACCAGCGTTTGTAATAACACGGTACGAATAAATTCTGGTGAATAGCCGCGCGGTTGCAGCCAGGCTTCCAGCACGAAGGCGCTGATGGCGATCATCGAACCAACAAAAATCACGCGCCAGATGGCGAACCCATCCATCACATGCAGCTTGGGATCGCGTGGCGGACGGCGCATGATATTTTGTTCACCCGCTTCAAATGCCAGGCCGAAGGAGAGCGTGGCGGAAGTCGCCATGTTCATCCATAGAATCAACACCGGCGTCAGCGGAATTAAGTTACCTGCCAGCAAGGCAATGATGATCAGCAAGCCCTGCGCGAGGTTGGTCGGCATGATGAACAAAATGGTCTTTTTCAGGTTGTCATAAACACGCCGCCCTTCCCGCACCGCGCTGGCGATAGTGGCGAAGTTATCGTCCGTCAGTACCATATCGGCGGCTTCTTTAGTCACTTCAGTGCCTTTAATCCCCATGGCGATACCGACATCCGCCTGCTTCAGCGCGGGCGCATCGTTAACGCCATCGCCGGTCATCCCGACCACCTCTTTTTTGCTTTGCAGCGCCTGCACCAGACGGAATTTATCTTCCGGGCTGGTACGGGCAAAGATGTCGTACGCCTGCGCCGCCTCACTCAATTGCTGGTCATCCATCACTTCCAGCTCGCGTCCGGTGATGGCGGTGCTGGCGTTACCGATTCCCAGCATCTGCCCGATACTCATCGCAGTTTGCGGATGGTCGCCGGTGATCATTTTGACGCGAATGCCGGCTTGCAGGCAGTCGCCAATCGCGGTTATGGCTTCCGGTCGCGGTGGATCCATCATCCCGGCGATGCCGAGCAAAATCATGCCCTGATGCAAGTCCTGATGCGTCAGCTCAGTTTGTCCTGGTGTGGCCGGTTTCCAGGCCGCCGCCACCATGCGTAATCCTTCGCGCGCATACTCCTCAATTTTGGCTTCCCACCACGGCAGATCGATCGGCTGCAATCCGGCTTCTGTTTGCTGCTGCTGACAATGTCTGAACAGTACGTCCGGCGCGCCGGTCAGCAGCACGCACTCTTCATCGCCAATCAGATAGTGCGTCGACATGTATTTGTATTGCGAATCAAAGGGGATTTTATTGCGCAGTTCGGTGGTGACTGAAGGCAGATGTCCTTTGGCGGCCAGCACTTTAAGCGCGCCTTCCGTCGGGCCGCCGGTGATTTTCCACAGCCCATTTTCGTCTTTAATCAGCTGGCTGTCGTTACACAGATCGATGGTGCGCAGATAGCGCTCGAGGATCGAGCCTTGCGCCACTTTCACCGGCACAGCGTCATCGGCTTTGTGGATGGCGCCCACCGGTTCATAGCTCACGCCATCAACGCGGTAAATCTGATCGGCGGTGATAATCGCTTTCACCGTCATTTCATTCATGGTCAGCGTGCCGGTTTTATCCGAGCAGATCACCGTCATTGCGCCCAGCGTTTCCACGGTAGGCAGCTTGCGGATGATCGCCTGCTGCTTCGCCATGGTTTGCACGCCAAGCGACAGAATGATCGAGATAATCGCCGGTAATCCTTCGGGCACCGATGCCACCGCAAGGCTAATCAGGGACAGCATCAGCTCTGAAACCGGCATATCGCGGAACAGCAAACTGAAGACAAACAGCGCGGCCATCATCGCCAGGATGATCAGGAAAATGGCTTTACCGAGTTTATCCATCTGCACCAGCAGCGGCGTGCGGTGCTTTTCGATATCGGACATCATCTGGTTGATGTGCCCAAGTTCCGTGGCGCCACCGGTAGCGACCACCAGCCCTTTGCCGCCGCCCGAACTGACGGTGGTGCCGGAGAACAGCAGATTGGTACGATCGCCCAGCGGCAACTCGCCGATGAGCGCGTCAGTGCCCTTCTCAACCACGGTGGATTCGCCCGTCAGAATCGCTTCTTCAACGCGCAGGTTGTGCGCCTCAATGACGCGCAGATCCGCCGGGATGCGGTCACCGGCGCGGATTACCACTACATCACCCGGCACCAGCGCAGTGGTGGGCAGCGTCTCGTGATTACCCGCGCGGATCACCACCGTTTCGCTGGAGAGCATATTGCGGATACTTTGCAGGGATTTTTCCGCATTGCTCTCCTGAATGTGGCCAATCAGGGCATTCACCACCGCCACGCCGAGAATCACCAGCGTATCAACCCAGTGTCCCATGACGGCAGTTAGCAGCGCAGCGGCAAGCAAAACGTAGATCAGCACATCGTTGAAGTGAGCGAGAAAACGCAGCCAAACCGGCTTGCCGGGTTTCTGTGGCAGGGCATTTTCCCCGTACTGTGTTAGGCGCGCCGCCGCTTCAGCACTACTGATTCCCTCGGTGGAACTTTGCGTACTGGCCAGCGTTTCATCGACAGAAAGTTGATAATAGGTACTTTCCGGTTTAGCAGTATTCATCGCTTTCTCCTCAAATCCTGTTTCGGAAATCAAGGCGGTGATATCCCGTATTTAACAAGTCGCCATTGAACGAAAAGATCAGACCTGACTTATCCGGTGGAAGAAGCGGTCCGTTTCAGATTGAAAAATATGTCGTTAATGGCTGCTCAGCGGCAATGGAGCAGCCCTATTTTCTATACGAAATTGAAAGTTTTTTGTAAAATGAACGCTATAAACGTAGCACAGGGATATTCAACGCATTCATTTCTCAATAAAAGTCGCGAGGCGAAAACCATTTATCTCACCAGACTTATCCGATCGCGGATAATAATAAAAATATAGTGTGATAATTCATAAGGCTGGGTAATTTAAAGCCAATATTCAGGTTACTTTAATCTGATATTTTATATCGATATTGCGGATTAAACATCCATGAAAATCATTTTTATTAGATTTAAATCTGGTTGATTTCATCAAAAATATTACAAGCTATCAGGCTTTACTTTTTTTGACATCTGCGTCTATGCTCATCGATAACAAAAACATCCTGTTAATACTTCTCACCTTTCAAGGCGATGGCGCAGTTTTTCTGTGGTCATGGTTAATGGAGGCAACGATGTATGGTTATAGTCTGCTCCGTTTAAGTCTTTATGTTGTCATTGCGATCGTTACCTGCTCCGCCGTAGGACTATTCACCTACGCGGTTGTCTCTATGCTTGGTAATTAAATTATCCACTCACATTATTGCCAACAATGGATTCGTTGTTGCTGAGGATAAAACAGTGACTCGTTATATTACACTGACTGCCATTGTTATATTTTTAACAACGGGTTGCGATCAAAAAACACAGGAAGTCACGCCACCGCCACGCATGGTGAAAGTCGTTGAAGTTGTGGCGTCCGGCGAATCTCAGCAACGTATCTTCCCGGCGCGCATTGAATCCGGCGACTCCACCGATTTGTCGTTCAAACGTGCAGGACAGATTGAATCGCTGGATATTCGCCAGGGCAACCGCATCGAGCAGGGCCAGCTCATCGCCAGGCTTACGGCGCGGGAAGCGCAGCAGCGCGTTAATGAGCGCCAGACCGCCGCCACGCTTGCCCAGCGGCAATTTGCCCGCTTCCAGACGCTCTCCGGCCGCCAGGCGATTTCGCAGGCAGACATGGACGTGCAGCGCGCCAACCGCGATGCGGCCAATGCCGCGCTGCAAATTGCCCGTGAGGAGTTAAGCCAGATGACGCTAACCGCGCCGTTTAGCGGCGTGGCCGCCGTGGTTAACGTGCGCAATCATCAGGTAGTTGCCGCCGGACAAACCATTGCCACCTTGACTCGCAACGATCTGCTCGACGTGGTTTTCAGCGTACCGGAAAACCTGTTTACCGCGCTGGATATGCGCAACCTAACCTATCGCCCGGTGGTGCGCATCAACTCATTGCCGGATCGCGAATTCCAGGCCGAGTACAAAGAGCACACCGGCAGCAGTAACAGCAACTCGCTGACGTGGCAGATCATTTTAACCATGCCGCGCCCGGCCGATTTCCCGGCGGTGGGCGGCGTCAGTGGCACGGTGACGATTAACCTCGCCAATCTGCCCGCCAACGTGAATCGCGAATCGTTAGTGGTGCCGGTGGAAGCGGTATTCAATCCCGATAACAGCCAGCGCAACGAGCCGCATGTCTGGGTGGTGCAAGGCAGCGGCGATCAGTTGACGTTAGAAGATCGCAAAGTCAGCGTGGGCGAAGTAACCGATCGTGGCGTGGTGATCACCGCCGGGCTGCATGCCGGTGAACGCGTGGTCGCTGCTGGCGTCAACGAGCTGCATGCTCAGCAACCGGTACGCATCTGGACGCGTGAGCGGGGGCTGTAATGGATATCTCCCGGCAGTTTATCGATAATCCGGTCCGCGTCTGGCTGGCGATTCTGTTACTGGGCGTCGGCGGCATTTTTGCTCTGCTCAATATTGGCCGTCTCGAGGATCCAGCCTTTACCATTAAGACCGCGGTGGTTGTCACCCATTATCCCGGCGCGTCTGCGCAGCAGGTAGAAGAGGAAGTCACCTTGCCACTGGAAAATGCGCTGCAGCAGTTGCCCTATCTGGACAATGTCAGCTCCATCTCTTCCAACGGCCTGTCGCAGATTACCGTCAACATTGACTCGCGTTATCACTCCAACGAGTTGCCGCAAATCTGGGACGAACTGCGGCGCAGAGTCGGCGATGCGGCGCGTTTCTTTCCTCCTGGCGTGGCCGCGCCGTTCGTTAACGATGATTTTGGCGATGTGTTTGGTTTCTTCTTCGCCATTTCTGGCGACAACTTCAGCAACCCGGAATTGGTGCAATACGCGGAGCAGCTGCGGCGTGAGCTGGTGCTGGTGCCGGGCGTGGGCAAGGTGGCGCTGGGCGGCGTAATCCCGCAGCAAATTAATATCGATGTCTCCCTGACGATGATGGCCGCGCGCGGCATTACGCTGCCACAGCTCGCCAGCGTGTTGAGCCGCCTCAACGTGGTCTCCAATGCGGGCGACATCAAAGCCGGCACGGAATCGATCCGTCTGCATCCGACCGGCGAGTTTCAGAACATTGAGGAGTTGGGCGACTTGCTGGTCAGCCCGCCGGGCGATCACGCCACCACCCGATTACGCGATATCGCCTCGCTGTCGCGCGGGCTGAGCGAATCGCCCTCCAGCATTTACCACGCCAGCGGACGTCCGGCGGTCACCATGGGAATTTCGTTTATTCCCGGCGTGAATGTGATTGATGTCGGGCGCGCGCTGGAGGCTAAACTGCAGCAGATGTCGGCAGAAAAACCGGCGGGCATCCAGATCAACGTGTTCTACGATCAGGCCGCCGAAGTGGCGCACTCGGTGAATGGATTTATTGCCAACTTCCTGATGGCGCTGGCGATTGTCGTCGGCGTGTTGCTGATTTTTATGGGCGTGCGCAGTGGCATTATCATCGCGCTGTCGCTGGCGCTCAATGTGCTGGGCACGCTGCTGATCATGTATCTGTGCGGCATTGAGTTGCAGCGCATCTCGCTGGGCGCGCTGATTATCGCGCTGAGCATGCTAGTGGATAATGCAATTGTGATTGTCGAAGGCGTGCTGATCGCGCGTCAGCAAAACTCGCCGCTGATGACCACCATCAACTTTGTGATTCGCCGCACCGCCTTCCCGCTGCTGGGCGCGACGATTATCGCCATTCTGGCGTTTGCGCCAATTGGTCTTTCGCAGGATTCCACCGGCGAGTACTGCAAATCGCTGTTTCAGGTATTGCTGATTTCCCTGCTGCTGAGCTGGTTCTCGGCGCTCACTATCACGCCAGTGCTGATCAAATGGTGGCTGTTTAAAACACAGGAACCTACTAAAGCTGCGGCTGAAGTTTCACCTTATGACGGCGGTTTTTATCGCCTTTATCAGCGCATCTTGCAGGTGTTGCTCAGGCAAAAAACCCTCACGCTTTCGCTGATGGCGGTGCTGCTGGCGCTGGCGATTTGGGGCTTTGGATCGGTGCGGCAAAACTTCTTCCCTTCAGCCAATACGCCGATCTTCTTCGTCGATCTCTGGCTGCCGTACGGCACCGATATCAACGCCACCGAGCAGATGGCCAGCGACGTTGAAAAATCGATTACCGGGCAGCAAGGCGTGGTGTCTACCGTCACCACCATTGGCCAGGGCAGCATGCGCTTTATCCTCACTTACAACGGGCAGCGTCAGTACAGCAATTATGCGCAAATCATGGTGCGCATGGACGATCAGCGTAATATCGCCGCGCTGTCACACCGTATCGATGCCTATATTGCGCGCCAGTATCCGCAGGTGAATGCCAGCACCAAACGCGTGATGTTTGGCCCTTCAGGCGGCAGCGCAATTGAGGTGCGTATCAAAGGCCCCGATCCTGACAGAATGCGCCTGATCGCCAGCCAGGTGGCCGACATCCTCACCGCCGATCCCGCCACCGACAGCGTGCGCAATGACTGGCAAAACCGCAGCAAGGTAATTCGCCCGCAGTTCAATCTGGCGCTGGGCCGCGAGCTGGGCGTCGATAAGCAGGAAGTGGATAACGCGCTGGAGATGAATTTCACCGGCAGCCGCGTTGGGCTGTATCGTGAAGGTGCTGACCTGCTGCCGGTTATCGTGCGGCCGCCGGCCAGTGAACGGCAAGACGCCAATCATCTCAATAACGTGCTGGTGTGGAGCCAGAGCCAGCAGCAGTACATTCCGCTCAGCAACGTAGTGAGCGGTTTTACGCTGCAATGGGAAGACCCGCTGATTCTGCGCCGCGATCGCAGCCGCGTGCTCACCGTGCAGACCGACCCCAATCCGCTCAGCAACGATACGTCCGGCGATATTGTGGCGCGCGTGAAGCCGCAGATTGAGCAGATTCCGCTGCCGCACGGCTACAGCATTGAGTGGGGCGGCGATGCGGAGAGCTCCAGTGAAGCGCAGCAAGGCGTGTTTACTTCGCTGCCGCTGGGTTATCTGGTGATGTTCGTCATCACCGTGCTGATGTTTAGCTCGCTGAAAAACGCCGTCGCTATCTGGCTGACGGTGCCGCTGGCGCTGATTGGCGTAACGCCGGGCTTTTTGATCACCGGGATTCCGTTTGGCTTTATGGCGTTAATCGGGCTGCTAAGTCTGAGCGGCATGCTGATTCGTAACGGCATTGTGCTGGTCGAAGAGATTGAACAGCAGAAGCTGTTGAAGCCGCAGGTTGAAGCGATCATCTACGCCGCCACTTCGCGTCTGCGCCCTATTCTGCTGACCGCCTTCACCACCGTGCTTGGGCTGGCGCCGCTACTGCGCGATGTGTTCTTCCAAAGCATGGCGGTGGTGATCATGTTTGGTCTGGGTTTTGCCACGGTGCTGACGCTGCTGGTGCTGCCGGTGATTTACGCCTGCTTCCATCGCCAAACGGTGGCTAGCGCATCATGAATGTGACCGGCCTTAATGTGATTAAAACGCTGGGATGTATGACGGCGGTGACGTTTTTCACCGTGTACAACACCTGGGATCGCTACGATTACGATTATCACTGGATTCTGGCGTTTCTGACCTTTATCTCCACCATCGCGACGCCGCTGTTTTTTGTCGTCGCCGGGATTATGGATGCCCGTTCCGAGCAGGATGTTAACTGGCAGATAGGCAAGATTCGCAATCTGGTGATCGTATTTCTGTTCTGGATGACGGTCTATTACCTGTGGGAACCCTATCAGCGCGGCTACCTGATCCAGCCGTGGTTCATCTTCTCATTCATTATCATCTACAGCTTTCACCCGCTGATGATCTGGCTTAGCCAGCATCGACGCGCGTTCGTTGCGCTGGTGTTTGCGATGCTGGCCTTCTCATATTGCTACGATTTGCTGGCGGTGCTGCATCCGGACGACCCGCTGTTCCGGCTTGAACCGCAGTATCGGCTCTGGACCTGGCTGCTGTTTTACTTAACCGGCCAGCTGCTGTGCGATCCGCTGATTAATGACTGGATGGAGCGCAAAAAGGTGGCGCGCGGCGCGGTGATCGCCCTGCCCTTTATCTATCTGTTTACCTGGTTTTATGAGCAGCACTTCTTCTTCGCGCTATTCAAAGCCGATCGCAACGCCTTTATTCTCACCGGCTCGCAGATTTATCTGCTGGTGGTGGTGCTGGTGATCGCCGCCAGTCAGGTGCGCTTTCGCCGCAATGTGGCGGTTAAAGAGACCATTCTGGCGACCATCAGCAAAACCATGACCGGCGTCTATATTCTTCACTACTCGGTTTTCCATCTGCTCACCGCGCTGATTCCCATCACCTCGCTGGCGACTAAGCTGACGCTGATTGCCGTGACCTTTGCCGCTTCGGTGCTGCTCTCCAGAGTGATCCTCGCCAGCGGCTGGCTGAAAAAAGTCATAACGCTTTGATGCAGGCCGGCAGATTGCTCTGACTGCTGCAATCAATGCGCCCCTTGATTTGCAACATCATGTAATCGAAAAACGGATTGGAGGTGTTGCGCATCAGCGTATCCAGCCCAACGATCAGGCTGGCGGTTTCACCGCGCAGCGAGATGGTGCCAAAGCTAATGCCATAACGATTCTTTTCCGTTGGCTCGCGGCCATACAGCGAGTCGCTGAGCGGGAACGGCACGGCAATGTGCGATAACGAATAGGTATCCTGCGGCCACGCTTCATGCATCGAACTCACGATTTCTTGCGTTTGATCCGCCGCTGTAATGCGCGCCACGGTCTGATAGGTGGTCGGTGACGCGTTGGTGATGACCGTTGAGGCATAGCGGCGCGGCGCAGGCGGCAACAAATTATTGACCGCTGAGTAGAGCGCGGGCCTGAACAGCGCGCGCAAGTTCGCCGCCTGGTTGACGTCGAACATCACCAGTTCACTGCCGTTATCCGGCAGATAGCGATAGAACGCATTGACCACCGCGCGGGTGCTGACGGTGGAATCCAGCACTGACTGGAAGGTCAGCACCGGCGGAAACGCCGGCATGCTGCCGCCGCGAATCACATGCAGCAGCTGATCCTGCATCGCCTGCGTCAGCAACCACGATTGCCGCGCCGCGCGCACTGGGAACGAGTTGTACTTGAAAGGATTGTATTCCGGGATGATGCTCAGCCACGCCGCTTTGGCGAAGCCGGGAATGATCGCGGGCCAGCCGGCTAAGCCAGCAAATCGCGCATAGGCGGTGACGCCAATCATCGGCGACAGCAATACCAGCTGTTGCGGCTTGTGCAGCGCGTTATTTTGCAACGTATCGAGGCTGTATTTCACCGCCAGCGCGCCGCCGTTCGAATATCCAACCAGATGCAAAGGCACGTTGCTGCCCGCCAGACGTGTCGCTTCGCGCACCGCTAAGCGGGTTGCCGCCATCCACATTTGCCAGTCAACTTTGGTGAGTGAACCGGGCGCGGTGCCGTGTCCCGGCAGTCGCGGCACCACCACCACAAAACCCTTCTGCTGATACGCCTGCGCCAGATAGCGCATGCTGTACGGCGAATCGGTTAATCCATGCAGCAACACCACCGCGCCTTTCACTTCGCCTTCTGGTTCGAGGATGTAAGAGCGATTCCAGTCGGTGTCGAATTGCGCCGGATAAACCGGGCTTTGCGCGTTAAAGCGGTTGAGTGCCGTTTTCTCATCGTCGCTGAGCTGGTCGGTCACGTTGAGTTTCATATCGTGGAAAATCGCCGCTTCGCGCGTCAGATAATCCGCGAAGCTGGCGCGATCGATCTCATCCACCGACATTTCATCCGCCGACCACGTATGCCAGCGATGCAGTGGCGGTCCCTGTTCGGATTGATAACCACGGATCACCAGGAACATCACCAGCAAAGCCAGCAAGCCCAACGCTACGCGCTTGAGCACTTTGCTGAGGCGATCTTTATGCAACGCGTTGGCGGAATCAGAAGGCATAGCGAACCCAGGCAAACAGCACGTTACCGTTATTGTAAGTGCCGGGAATATAGGTGAACTGCACGTTGAAACGTTTATAACCGGCGGAGAACAGTGGCAGCACGATGGGCAGCGGCACGTAATTGGCGAAGTCATCGCGCGCGGTGATACCGGCGGTTAGCCCGAGACCGAGACGAAAATCGCGCGATTGATCCAGATACCAGCCTTTCTCCCAGCCATAACCGATGATCGGCTGCCACTCGTTATGGGAATCTTTAAACGCCATGGCATAGAGCGCGCTCCAGTTACCGTCTTCATTGATGCGCGAGGCGCCCAACCCGCCGCCCCACGGCGTTTCATTGTAGTTATCGGTTTTATCTTTATCGTAAGCAAAACGGGCATGCCAGCTGATGAAAGGCAGATAGAGATCGTAATACTGCGGTTCCTGCCAGGTTTGTGAAACGTCCTGCTTGAGCCATTCCCAGCCATCGCTGATCGTGTTGGCCGCCGAGGCGGGACAGACAAATAGGGCCAGAGTAAGCAACCAGGCCGCCTGAAGAGTACGCATCATGTATGCCTCTGAAATTCACCGCCGCGAAAAGGAGTGGAAAAGCTGACGTGCTCACCAAGCAGATCAAGCCACTTAACCGGTAAGATTATAGTTGCTTGTTATTGCTATAGGAAATGACCTGGATTAGCTGTTATCGCGCTTTCAACCAAAACACGCCAAAGAGATATGTCGATAAAATGCGTTTTTTTAAACATGTCAAAAGAGATCGAGAAGCCCAATGTGGGCTCCTTAGTTTTTTAACAGAACGGTCCCCAGATAATCGCCACGCCAATCAGTAGCATCATTACGCAGATAACAAACCATACGGCGATGACCGGCGCGGCAAAGCGCAGCCAAAGATGAAGCGTAACCGGCCGTTCAGCCATCCAGGCCTTTAAATGGTTAAAATAAATAAACATATTCGTTGCTAAATTATTATCGCTATGTCTTAATGCGTCATCGGTTTGGAACACAGACCTTATGAAAGCAGTTTTAGTAAAGCAGTCCTCAGTTCAAGTGTTATCCCTAGATATCCTTCTTCGAGAGCCTCCTCCTAAGTGCCCAATAAGTAAATCTTTCACTTCAGGCCAATTTTCGCCGCTACAAGTGGCTCATCAATTAAGGAATTATCTATGTCTAACAAAATGACTGGTTTAGTAAAATGGTTTAACTCTGATAAAGGTTTTGGCTTTATCACTCCTAACGATGGCAGCAAGGATGTTTTCGTCCATTTCTCTGCAATCCAGAGCGACAACTACAAAACTCTTGATGAAGGTCAGCAAGTTTCCTTCACCATCGAAAATGGCGCCAAAGGCCCAGCAGCGGGCAACGTTACTCCGCTGTAAGCCGCGCTCATTATCAGCAGCGCTTACAATAGCGATGAAGACAATAGTCTGAGCAGATAAGCACCGCTGATAATAAAAAAACCCGCCTTGTGCGGGTTTTTTATTGCCTGAAATTTGGTGTGACTAAGGTTTGCGTAGTGAATAAAATGCTCGCCAGCGGAATTTACGTAGTAGCAGCGCCTTCCAGTCGTTAAAGCTGCAATGCAGGTAATGTACGTCTGTGGTTGTGCGACTTTACTCGGATCGAATGTGGCATTATCCAGTATCTTGCGCACAGCTCAAGCCCAACTCTGCATAGAAGATTACAGTTTTGAATCTAAGAAAAAATGAGGTAGGTTTTTTTTGCCTTATCCACAAGCGAAGAGCTGTAAAAACAACGATGTTAGAATTGCTTGTTTATAAAAATCTTTTTAAGCGTAGCTTTGATGGTTATATTTACTACGATTTGATTATGTGCGTAGCCAGGAAGTTACCGCTAATCCAGGTATCTAACGTAAACCAAGGGAATGAAATTAATGAGAGCAGTCGAGTTATTGCAGTACATTCTGAAGCCAGGCACTGGACGAGAATTCCATACAATCATGGTTGAAATAAGTGCTCCTCTCCATCGTGGAGCGGGTATCGACATCATTGCATTTGGCAACTCGATTCATGATGAGGATTCTTACTTTCTGATTCGGGCATTTGATGATATTGAACATATGAAAGCGTCTCAGGAAAAATTTTATATGAGTGATGAATGGATAAATGGCCCTCGAGAAGCAATCATCGAACGAATTCAAACCAGCGTAAAATCGGTATTGATACTACCGACTATGGCAATTGAGGGGCTTAGAAGTAATTAAAAACAAGGTGATAAAAGGGACATTACATGCATTGTTGATATAAATTACCTTATCGCTTTGGATGATGAAGCGTGAAAACTATAAGATGTCACCAGATATTAGTTATGAGATACCTCGCATCACTCATGCCGGACAGCGTTAAACGCTGTCCACTTTGGCCAGAAGCCGAGGCTTTCTGCATTAAGGCATCATCAGTGCCATCACTTTTCGGAAAACAATAAAACTACTCAATGGTGGCTTAAGTGCGGATGACGCATTTAGAGGTATTCGATAATTTCAAATCCTTCGTCAACTGTAGGTTCTGAGAAATAACTTGTAATGGTATTGAACTGTTGATCTGTAGCTGCAAAGTCGTGCGTACCTTCTGCGTTACGGGCGTGTAACCGGGCTCTGCAGACTTCATCAGATACGTTCAAATAATGCAGACGATTATCAGCACCTGACTCCTTAATAATACTCATCATCCATTCACGCTGTGTTCGTGTGTTTGCCGGAAAGTCCAGAACAACGGATAAACCCGCTTTGAGTAGTGCCACCAGGTGGGGCTTCATAGCCCTTTTGAGCTTTGAAGAAAAATGAATATAATCCGCCAATGATTGCATTTCATTTTCATAGATCGCAGCCAGCCAGTTGTCCTCACTAACAATTACGGAGCCAGGTAATGTACCTAATTTTGTGGATAATGTGGATTTGCCTGATGCAATTTTTCCGCATAAAAGATGCAGGGTTGGTTTTGCTGAAGTTGCCACTGTATCGAAGTCCATATTTACCTCAATGGTTTGTTCGTTAAGGCCCACTTTACTGGCGGGAAATGGCGAACGTAATCCCACCTAAAAATTGGAAGTGATGATAATGAGTGGGTGAGATTGTACTGAGCCGGTTGCTGCATTTTTCCAGGCTAACAGGCGACAACATAAAAATCAGCTTTTTTTAACTTTTTACTTTTAAACGTCCGCTGCTCGCCCAAAGCTGCCCATTAACGCCTCTCTGCTTAAATAACAAGCGTACTGAGAGAAGTTTTCCTTTTGCTAATCGGATCCCCTAAACTCCATCGTGTAGATCGCAACATATGGGCATTGACCTAAAATGAATTTACCATCAGAAAATGAGACTCGTAACTTAAAGCCATTGCCACAATGTCCATCAGAGTCTGTTATGAGAGCCTTTCATTTAGTTCACGCTGACGCGCCAGACAGCTTCAACGGACGTAGAAAGTGGACACCGGTTAATAGGATGCTTTTGCCCGGTTTGAATTTCACACAAACGCTACATCACCCGTCATTTCGACTATGAGCCGTCCGCTGTTTGTTTCTCTGGATGGGCCCAAAGGGGTTGGCAAAACCACGCTGTTGGAAGCCATTACGAAAGTACTCAGGTCAGATAACATTAAGGTAATCCGGCTTTGCGAGAAAAAAAGCGATCCCTTCAGGAGAGAAACAATGGCTCTGGTGAACAGGCTGGCCAGAAATCCCTCCATGGATTTAGAGTGGGAAGTTTGTGCGCGCTTTGCTGATAGCCGTGCATGGATTTCCCAACATGTGCTGACTAAACAGCCACCGGACAGCATCATTTTGATGGATCGCTGGTACCCGTCGGATGCCGCGTTTCGCCGGATGGTTCCATTTGCTGAGATTTTACAGTTAAACATTGATCGAAACGTGCAAGAGCCGGACCTGCATGTCGGGGTTGTTACTGCGCCTGAAATTTCATGGGCAAGGGCTGCGGCCAGAACGCGCGGGTTAAGTAGTACGGTGATGCATAAGCTGGAAGATCATGTCGCTTGTACTCAGTCGTTCGAGCGAGCCGTTGCAGAACACGGCTGGGTTTTATGTCGTAATGAAGGGATGATCGAACACGCAGCCATGCAGGTTGTAAATGAGATCTACAAACTGCTGAATGCGCTTTAGGTATCAGTTCTGAGACCCTTTTTCTGCCGCATTCGGTTAAACCTATTAGTGGAAACACATCACTCTGACTGCACACTGAACACATCCGTCTATGGTTATCAGTTGCTACTCGGGCCAACTGTACATCGGTGTAATCCTTGAAAGTTGTTAAGACGCACGTCTTGTGGATACGCTATGGCTGGGTGGGGCTCCAGATATAACAGCGCGGTGCATAATATGCAGCTGGTGTCCGCCAATTTCCGCGTAATAAGCTGGCTATCCGTAAATGTAACGAAACCAATATCGTTACCTGCAAAGGGTTTTATTGCATCCTTGCGCTTTCATATTTATACAGCTGTTCATGGATTACTTTAGAATTAAATATATCAGCCCTTTTTGTAGTGCCTTCCCATTATTTCACCGAGTCAATATCCATCATTGAGAAGCGCTTAACACCTTTAACATTAAACCTCTTTCATGCAAAATTGTACATAATATCACCCTGCATTAGCACCTAATAACGGCAGTGAATAGTCACTTAGAAAATATATAAATCTAAGATTTCATGACTTTTAGGAATTAACCTTTAGCTAAATCCGTCATAGCGCCTACAGTTTAAGTCGAGGTTGTCATAAACGTGAAAATGGAGGATGGTTAATGTCTTTTCAACACGACGGGAAAGGCTACGTCATTATTGGCGAAGCGGCACTGAGTATTGCCTTGGGACAGAGAGTTGTCAGCGTACAATCACTGATTGACGAACTGGAACATATGGCAAATGCAGGCGGCAGCAAGGCAAGGTTGTCTGATATTTCTGAAGCCACAAAATGGCTGAAGAGTTTCGAAGAGCCCGATCGCGCTGTCCATAACGTGCCATACCTGCAAACGCTTGCAGGCTTGAACGACGAAACGAACTGACGCCTAAGGACGTAGTCCGGCTCTGGCCGGAAGACGACGACGAAGATGACCTCAACGGTCGCGTTTAACGTGTACCGGCTGGAGAAAATGTCAGGGACGACACTCTCCCCTTCCTTAATTAATCCCCACCTGTTATTTGGCAATATTCATTTCCCATTCCCAAATTACGTATCAAAATCTTCATTAATTGAGGCAAGTTTTATCTTGAAAACGATTTCATTATTTTCCCTCGAAATTTGAGACTTTTCTTTATCATCAAGCAATGCGTTTACATCTGGCATAATTTAAGATAATTATCAGCAAGTTGAGCAGCAACGTTAACATGCAAAATTTGATAAACCGTAATCTCTAAACAATCTTAAAGACCTTAAGGAAGTTTGTTACTACACTATTCCTACGGTAATCGAAAATATTGGAGGAAACGCAGTGTTATTTCATGACGAAGAACAAGGCCATATCATTATTGGCGAGGCAGTGATTAATCTTGCTGTGAGTCAGAAGGAAATCAACATTCACTCCCTCATCATTGAGTTGGGCACCATGGCCGAAGGCGATGCCAGCGACAATAGACTTGCTCAGATAGCCGACGCCAGACGCTGGCTAAAAGCCTTTGTCGAAACCTCCCCACGAAACCGCGAAGAGCTACGTTGGCTTTCAGCATCCAGACATTTACGCGCTATCAACAATGATCGTTAATGGGTGACTAACGTTGATTCAGGCAGAGGATGCGCCTCAGGGCGCTCCGCATTATGTCGATAAGTAAGTGAGTTAAACAGACTTCATTCCCTGAACCTTTCAATACCCCCTCCTCCAGTTAATCGCCTCCTTTCTCTTTGTACAAATTTACCCTTATCTTCAACAACCAGAACCCGACAGCTGTTCTCACAACCAAACATAACCACCTGAATAAAAAGGATAAGCATCTTTTGCTTAAAAAGAAAATCTGTACAGATAAATTAATCCTGTACAAGTTTTAAAAGATTGTCTAACTTTATGTTCAGACAGAATCGACTATCCCAACTTTTACGAGGTTCGCATGCGTCAGAGTGTTTCTAAATTTCCCGATACAGCCAGCGATATTGCACATTATTTTAGCAAAGCAAGCGCGCCAACTCAGCAAGAAACGCTAGGTCAAATTGTTGTCGAAATCCTGCGGGCAGGCAAGAACCTTAATCGTAAGGCTATCTGTACTAAACTGTTAAGACGTCTCGAAGTCGCAGCCACTCAAGAAGAAGAACGCCATTATCAGACATTAATCGGCATGCTGTTTGATCGCTAAGTTTTATCTGTTGGCGAGATAAGCCAGTCACGATCCCGTCGAAGGGATTCAGGCTTTAAACCGCTCATTAATGAATTTTTATCCATGAAAGGCGTGCCATAACAGAAATATGCGCTAAATTTAGTTTTGAATGACTTTTAACTGGGTAAATAGCCCAGAAAGCATGGGTTTGTTTAGCCAACACCCAACGCAATAGCGTAAACATCTTTCAAACGTTGCCGCAGAAATATCTGATCACAAGGAGAGAAAATGCAACAAAGCGCACAGCAAACGTCCCGCGAAATAGACATTACTGACTATCTCCAAAACGCAGGTGACAACCTTTCTGCGGAGAAGACACTGATTGACTCCGCCATCCAGACGCTTGAGAGTCAGGGTAAGAGTGTCTCCAATAGCGCCATTATTTTGTACTTCATCTCGGAAATTGAAAATACCACGGACCCGTTGCAACTTGACGCGTTACTCAACGCGTTAAAAATGGTGGTGGGCTTTACTCCGGGTGAAGAAGAACGTTGGGCATTTTTTTACTGGTGAGTAAAGTCTCAGGGACATGAGGATCAGTATTTTTAATATGGATGTAGCGGTTAGAAAAGCGGGGAATTGACACAACTCTCCCCGCTGATAGGCAAATAGAATAGATTGGTTTTATTAATCATCATCATTAGGCGTACGGCCTACAACGATTTCAAGGCAGTTGCGCAGCACATCGAGTTGCTCAATATCTGTCGCACTTTCCAGCTCCGCTATCAGACTCATAATGATGGCCTTGTTCGTTACTCTTCCTCTCTCTGCGATCAATGACTTTACGATGATACCAATGACTTCTTTTTCCTGTGCATATTGGTCACCGGTGCTGTGTAAATAACTCTGCAGGTCTGACTCGATAGTATTCTGCTGCATAAAATATCCTTAATGAGTTGCGCATTTTTTGTCTCTCTTCCAAGCACTTAAGCCCTTAGCCGGCGTTAATGTCGGGTTGAGTCGTCATTACCGAATTTGTCTATATCAAAATTTGCCATATGCTCCCGGTCTCCAACTTTAGGGGGTTCACTCTCGGCAATTTCTTTCTTCACATCCTGCATAGCGAGAAGTATTGCGCGCGCGCGTTCTTCATCCTTTTCGGCTTTCAGCATACATTCAAGCTTCGAGAGGAGCGCACGTCGCGAGATGCCGGCTTTTTCGCGCAGCAATGCTATTACCGCCTCGCCGATGAGAAGATCACTCAACTTTTGTTCATGGTGATTTTTCATATCACTCTCTGTTCAACATTTAGTGTTGAGAAGAGAGAGAGCTGCGGCTGAAAAACGCTGCAATATCATTTACTGAATGGCATTTTCCCAGGTTCTGTTGCAAGGAAACCTCACGTGTTCATAATTTAATCAGATCGTCATGCAGTAAACTTATACAATGATCGCAATGTTGTACAGCTTTATTGGCGTGAATTGATGAATATTTAATATGAGATAGGGCAAGTAAAAAAGGATTGGACTTTTATGGCAGGAAAAAATGACCTCTGAAAGTGGAAATCTCTAACGCTTTCAGAGGCGATGCAAAGCATCATTCGTTACGTGCGGAGAGTACCGCTGGGTCAATTTATAGGAGATAAAAAAAAATGCACGGGTTATATTTTTTTATTTTAGCTCCTATTACAGTCATTTAAATTGCATCTTTATCAAAATGAAACCGCTTCGGTTATTTATGAACTCAATCATCAAGATAATTGATAATTTTTATTTGGCTATTCCAAATAAATGCCATTTATTAATCGATTTCTCATTTTTAAAATGACCACGTTGAAAAAAACGCTCGGGTTTTACTGACGAGGATAAACGAAGCCAGGCAGTGATTTCAGGACTGTCCACCAAACCATTGCTGTGATGATTGAAGTGATAATGGCCTCGTCCCCGAGCCTTTTCATTTTTTATTTGTGGACCTGAGTTGCAGGCGTTAAATACTGCTACTACTCTTTTATCGCTTCATACTTGGTACGAAGGTTACACACAGCACGCACAGCGTGCGAGAGTCTTTGCATATTGTTCATATTTCCTTCCCCGCTCCAGGCGGGGATTTTTTTTCAGCATTAGCCTACCTGACACGGAACCAGATGGCATACATCGCCGGTAAAAACACCAGCGTCATAATGGTGCCGCCCAGCGTCCCGCCAATCAGCGTGTAAGCCAGCGTGCCCCAGAACACGGAGTGCGTCAGTGGAATAAATGCCAGAATCGCCGCTAGCGCTGTCAGCAGAACCGGCCGGGCGCGCTGCACCGTTGCCTCAACGATAGCCTTGAAAGGATCGTGGCCTTCTCGCTCATTCTGATGGATTTGTCCGATCAGGATCAGCGTATTACGCATCAGAATCCCTGACAGCGCGATCAGCCCAACCAGTGCATTGATGCCAAAGGGCTGCTGGAATAGCAGCAGCATGGGCACAACGCCAACCAGCCCGAGCGGCGCGGTCAGAAAAACCATCACCATCGCTGCCATGGAACGCACCTGCAGGATGATGATCAGCAGCGTCAGGGCAATCATAATTGGGAACAGCGGCAGCATCGCTTTGGTCGCTTTACCCGACTCCTCAATCGAGCCCGCCTGTTCAATACGGTACCCCGGCGGCAGTGACGCGATTAATGGCTGAAGTTCCCGGCTCAACGCACTTGAGACATCCGGTGGCTGCAATCCGTCAGCAATATCGCCGCGCACCGTTATGGTTGGCGTTCTGTCGCGGCGGCGCAGCAGCGGATCTTCCATGCGGATGTCGATTTCACCGAGTTGCGAGAGTGGAATGCGCTGCCCATCGGCTCCGGCTAGCGTCAGAGCGTCAAGGCGCGCGGGATCGAGGCGCACCTCTCCGGCTGCACGACCAACCACTTCCACAGATCGGATATCTTCACGAATCGCCGTGATAGATGCCCCGCTTAGCAGGAACTGCAGTTGACGAGCCGCTCCGGCAGGCGTTAGCCCCATCGCCTGCAGCCGATCCTGATCCAGCCTGAAATGCATTACCGGCACACGTGAACCCCAGTCGGTGTTGACGGTGCGCATCATCGGGCTGGCCTGCATTAATACTTTCACTTTCGCGGCCAGCTGGCGCAGTACGTCTGGATCGGGACCCATCACCCGGTAAGCGACCGGATAAGGCGAATAGGGACCGAAAACCAGCTGTGTAACGCGCACCTGCGCTTCAGGCGCGAGCCCATCTGCTGCCGCTTCTCGCAGACGCTGCTTCAGCGCATCACGGTCGTGCTCGCCATTGGTCAGCACCACGATTTTGGCAAATGAGGGATCCGGCAATTCCGGGGCCATCGCCAGATAAAAACGCGGCGCGCCCTGCCCGATATACGCGGTTACCGTGCGGGTTTCTTTTTGCTTTTTCAGCCAGTGCTCAATTCGCGCCGTGGTCTGGCTGGTCTGCTCTATTGAGGTGCCGTAAGGCATTTGCACTTCAACCAGCACCTCAGGACGATCGGAGGTCGGGAAGAACTGTTTTTTCACCAGCCCCATGCCAATGATGGCCAGCACAAAGCAGCTAATCACCGCGCCTGCCACCCACCACTTATGCGCGATGACTTTAGTTAGCAACCGTCTAAAGCGATTGTAGTGGCGGGTGTTATAGATTGCCGCGTGGCCACCGGCCACCGGCTTGATGTCGGGCAGCATCTTCACGCCCAGATAAGGGGTAAACAATACTGCCACCACCCACGAGGCAATCAGGGCAATCCCCACGATCCAGAACATATTGCTGGTGTATTCACCAGCGGTGGACTGCGCAAAGCCGTTGGGCATGAAGCCGATCGCGGTTACCAGCGTGCCGGCGAGCATCGGCGCGGCCGTATGGCTCCAGGCGTAGGCCGATGCTTTGATGCGGTCATAGCCCTCTTCCATTTTCACTACCATCATCTCTATCGCAATGATGGCGTCATCAACCAGTAAACCCAGTGCGAGGATGAGTGAACCCAGCGTGATGCGGTCAAAGTTTTTTCCCGTGGCGGCCATCACCACAAATACCACGGCAAGCGTCAGCGGAACCGCGGCAGCAACCACGATGCCAACGCGCCAGCCCATGCTGACAAAGCACACCACCATCACCACCAGCAGAGCCACGAAGAACTTCACCATGAACTCATCGACAGCCGAACTGATGTTAACCGCCTGGTCGGAAACGTTGGTGAGCGTCATGCCCAGCGGCATGTCGCTATTTATATTTCGGACCTCTTGTTCCAGCGCCTTACCCAGCTCAAGACCGTTCCAGCCTTCCCTCATCACCACGCTCAACATTAGTGCAGGTTCACCCTCATTACGGATGAGAAAATCGGGCGGATCGACATAGCCACGTTCGACCTTGGCCACGTCGACAAGCCGTAGCGTGTGATTACCGGAGACGACCGGCGTGTTGCGGATTTTTTCGAGCGTATCCAGCGCTCCGTCGAGGCGGATAAACACCTCGGGCCCGCGCGTTTGTATCGAACCGGCGGGTGACAGGGCATTTTGCCCGTTCAGGGCGTTAAATATCTGTTCCGGTGTAATGCCCAGCGTAGCGAGGCGATCGCTGGAAAAGGAAACATAAATACGTTCTGCCTGCTCGCCGGTAATGGTGACTTTTTTTACGCCCGCAACGTGTAGCAGCTGCTGGCGGAGTTTTTCGGCATCACGAGACAGAAATCGCTGCGGTTCACCCTTTGCTTTCAGTGCATAGAGGGCAAAAACCACATCCGAGAATTCATCGTTAACCATCGGCCCGATCGCACCTGCCGGCAGGTTGCGCGCCTCATCGCTGAGCTTTTTGCGTGCCTGGTAAAACTGCTCCTGCACTTCAGAAGGCGGCGTGCTGTCCTGCAGGGAAAGCATGGTGTATGCCATTCCGGGACGAGTATAGGTCTCGGTGCGGTCATACCACTTCAGCTCCTGCAGCCGCTTCTCCAGCGGCTCAGCCACCTGATCCTGCATCTCCTGCGCGGTGGCGCCAGGCCAGGCGGTGATCACCGTCAACTGCTTGACGGTAAACGGGGGATCTTCCGCTCTTCCCAGACCAAGAAAAGCCACTATGCCGGCAACCGTAACAAGAATGATCAGGAACAGCGTAACCGATCGTTCACGCACCGCGAGGGCCGAGAGGTTAAAGCGATTGCGGCTCATGGCTCGGCTCCTTGCGACCCAAGCGTTCCGATGCGGACGGCTTCACCTTCATGCAGCAGATGTGCGCCCAGCGCGGCCACCTGTTCCCCGCTCTGAAGCGGACCCGACACGCGCGCACTGTCGTCGCTGATGCCGAGCAGCGTCACGGCTCGCCAGGTGACTTTGGCGGGTTTGCCTTCCACCAGCCAGACGCCAGTACCGCGTCCCGCATCCCACACTGCACTGAGCGGTACTGACCAGGATTCTTGCGTCGCCGCAGATTCCGGGATACGCAGGGTTACGGTTGAACCCAGTGGAGCACCGGCTGCGGCACCGCTCAGCACATAGCGTGCTTCGTAGGTGCGGGTTGCTGCATCCGCCGAGTCTGACAACTCGCGCAGCCTGGCATGGTTCTCGATTCCACTGCCATACAGGATGGCCGTGGCTGGCGATCCAACCTGCGGACGCAATGTCTCCGGCAGACTGACCATCGCCTCACGCTGACCAGCGCGGGCGAGGCGCACAACCGTTTGACCGGCGCTAACCACCTGGCCTGGGTCGGCCAACGTATCCACCACCACGCCATCGGCATCAGCACTCAGTACGGCATATTGCGAGGCGTTGAGCGCCACGCGTGCCTGCGCCTGCGCGGCGCTCAGATCGGCACGCGCGGCATCTGCCGCTGCACGAATTTGACTGTAAGAGGATGCAGAGACCGCGCCAGAACCCACCAATCCACGATAGCGTTTCTCATCATCGCCGGTCTGGCGCGCGCGTGCCTGGGCGGCGTTTACCGCACCCTCCGCAGCGCGGACCTGCAGCGCGAGATCAGCGGGATCGAGCCTCATCAGCAGCTGGCCGCGTTTGACGCTTTGCCCCTTATCAACCAGACGCTCAAGCACCTTGCCCGACACGCGAAAACCCAGGTCACTCTGAAAACGTGCGGCCACAATGCCGGTAAAAACGCGAGATTGACCCGCCGCAGGCTCGACGGTCGCCGTCCTGATGAGTGGCGGCCGGGAGCGCGGATCGTCAGCGGCTGATAGAGGTTCGCCGCAGCCAGTCAGAATGACCGGCAGCAGGCAGATGACGGACAACAAAGGGAGATGCCGGAGCATGGGTTACCTTACTCAAGGAAAGTATGAGGACGCCATTCTCTGACTAGTGACCAATTATGTCAATGGTCACAAATTACGGAGCGAGACTTCTAAGTACTAATGCAGCCAATTGGCTTGCATCTTCTCTGGCCGTATCAAGTGAGGATTGCAATTGGAGTGGATCGGCAAGAGGTCTGAGTACCAGATAGACGGCGGCGGCCGTTTCATCCAGCGGCGTTTTACGCTCAAATTCCCCGGCAGTGCGTCCTGCGCGCAGGATGGCGAGCACGATTTCACGCAGGGAATCCTCATATTGCACAGCAGCAGGCCAGTGCTCACGCGAGGAGGCGGCGGCGATGTCATACAGCCGACGCTCGCGGAAAAACAGCTCGCAGCCTGCCACAGCAAGCGTCTGAAACAGCTGCTTTATTTTTTCCGTGGCGGAAGGTGACTGCTCCAGCGCAGCGTTCAGCCTTTCCGTGATATCCGTAAGGCAATTGGCGCAGATGACTTCACCGATTTCCTGCTTAGAACCGAAAAACTTGTAAATGTAGGCTTTGGAGAAGCCGATTGATCGCGCGAGATCGGATACGGTGGTTTTCTCAAAGCCGTAATGGCTAAAGTACTCCATGGCGGCAGCCACAATCTGATCGCGGATGGTGTGATCGGAAGGCCCACGCGTGGCGGCGGTAGTTTTTTTCTCTGTCATATTTCAACTTTGCTCGGTGAGCTGATGTAAACGATGAGTGACCAGTGGATATTTTGGTCACAATTTCTCATCGCTTCAAGGCCTGATTGCTATCATCACAATCTCAGCGGAATCTCTGAAAAACCGCTTTCGGTAATGTCGTGCGCCCTGCCCGACATAACGCTGGCGTAAATTGGCCGGGCTGCGGAAATTATCATCTACGCTTCTTAAGTAAAATTTAACTTTTGCCCGGAGAACGTAGTGCCAACTTTAAATTCCAGTCCTCATCCCGACCTGAAACGTTCATTCATAGCCACCCTTCCACTGGGTATCGGTATGATGGCGGCAATTGATGAAGTGATATTTCATCAGATTCTGGCCTGGCATCACTTCTTTGACTGGGGCACACCCGCGTTTAGCCTGCTTTCAGATGGATTATTGCACGCAGGCGAGCTGATTCTTTTCGTGCTTGGTTTTTTCATGTTTGCGGACCTGCGAAGCCGTGGAAAACTCAACCGCACGGCAGCGTGGGCGGGATTCATTGTGGGTTTGGGGGCTTTTCAGCTGTTTGATGGGATTGTCGATCACAAACTGCTCAGGCTGCATCAGATCCGCTATGTTGATAACGTGCTGCTTTATGACCTTATCTGGAATCTGTCTGCTGTGCTGTTATTGGTGGCAGGCTTGCTGATTTATCGTCACGCGCGGTCTGCTCTATCCGCTAAAACGGAAGTTTAATCCGTGGATCCCATGATGCATCCTGCGGCGATGTCCCATTCAGTCGCGCTATTTATTCTTCTGGTCATAGCTCCTGCTGTCATCCTCTTTATTTACCTGATCGCCGCTTTCCGTATACGCCGGGTTGCCCGCTGGAGCGCCTGGCGCATAGCCAGCTTTACCGCCGGCATCGCCCTGATCGTGGTATCCATGTTGCCGCCTTTGGCTAACTGGGCGCATCATGACTTACGCGATCATATGCTGCAGCATCTTTTCCTCGGCATGTTTGGACCTCTGGGATTGGTATTTGGTGCGCCCGGCTCCCTGATGTTACGCACTATTTCCGCACGATGGGCGCGCGGTATGATGAATATTCTCCGCACCCGCCCGATACGTTTTTTAATCCATCCATTTACTGCTGCTTCGCTGGATATTGGCGGGATGTATCTTCTTTATCTCACTCCGTTATATGCGTTGAGCATGGCCATTCCCGCCCTGTTTATCTTTCTTCATCTGCATTTTGTCCTCTCCGGCTACCTGTTTACCTGGTCTATCGCCGGGCCCGATCCCGCGCCTCACCGTCCATCGAGAACTGTGCGTCTGGCGGCAATTTTTTTTGCTACGGCCGCTCACGCTATTCTTGCGAAGTTGATGTACGGCTTCGGATACCCACGTGGAACCTTAGCCAGCTCTGAAGAAATCCAGCAGGCTGCGCAGTGGATGTATTACGGCGGAGATATTGCCGAGTTTTGCATTATCTTCGGCTTTTTTGCCGCGTGGTTCCGGCAACGCAGCACGCTGCCAGAAATGCTGATGGGGAAATAATGACCATTCCATGACAAAATTATTTGCCAACATGAAAAGTAATAACATTTGTAGGTAAGACGTGGTTACCGTAATCAATAATGTGGCTATCATTGCCCTTTGAACACCCGCTGGCTCCAAAGGACTGTCTGCTGCTATGCCTGTAAACTTTGACCTTAACGATCTTTATGCCTTCCGTGCGCTGGTTGAATACAGTAATTTTCGGCTTGCCGCTGAGTCCATCTGCCTTTCCCAGTCAGCGTTGAGTCGTAGGATTGAAAAGCTGGAATCCGCGTTAGGGATCAAGTTGTTCGACAGAACGACCCGGCGTGTCACGTTGACACTATATGGACGGACCTTTGCTGAACGCTCAGATCAGCTGCTGGCGAATGTTGAACTGGTATTAGCGGATATTAATAAGGTGAGTCAGGATCGTGTAGGGCTGGTCACCGTTGCCACTGTGCCCTCGGCAGCCTACTATTTTATGCCCGATGTTATCCGCCGTTTCCAGACACGCTATCCACGAGTGCGTGTGAAAATCATTGATAGTAGCGCTGGAAACGTCATTGAAGCAGTAGCCAGTGGTCAGGCAGACTTCGGCATCTGTTTCGCCAGAGATTTGCAAACCACTATCGAATTTATACCCTTGACGAGCGATGTCTACGTGGCGGCCTGCAGGCGGGATCATCCATTAGCCAATAAAAAAAACCTGACCTGGCGAGAGTTTTATCAGCAGGATTACATTGAGCTGGATAAGACCTCCGGTAACCGCCATCTACTTGATAAGATGCTGGATCACATCGTTCCTGAGCGCCCCAGTATCTGCGAAACCCGTCATGTGACCACCATGCTAGGTATGGTTGAAGCGGGTATCGGCATGGCTGCCGTACCCGCTATGTCAATGCCGATGTCAGAGCATTCAGTACTCACACACCTTTCACTCACTGAGCCGGTGGTAAAGCGTACGGTTGGCCTGATCAGGCGCAGTGGCCGTATGCAATCCTACATTGCAGCTGAGTTAGAGAAGCTGATCACTGAACAGTATCGTGTTGTTTAACCGGCAGTTCAGCCGTCACCGATCGCAATCCGGTAGCGCGCACAGTATCTTGCGCCTCAGCCGAAGAGAGGAAGTTGAGTAACGCTTTGCCCTCATGCCCGTTTGTTGCTTTGGCGGTCACCGCACCGGCAAAACGGGTAACGTATTGCACATCTTCAGGCAGTTCACCCACAAAGGTGACGCCCGGCACAGGTAGCAATTCACTCACTTGCTGGAAACCGACGGCATAATTGCCTTTAGCCACTTCGGATGCCACCGGAATGCGCTCTACCCTATGCGCTTTTGTTTTTACCTGGTCTTCTATTCCCAGTTTTTTAAACAGTTGGCTGCTGACATAGCGGCCGCTGGCACTGTCAGAATAAGCAATAGATTTGGCCTGCAAAAGGGCATTACGCAGATCTGCATCCGTTTTAATATTTAGTTTAGGCTCACCTTCTTTAACGACCATACCAATTGAAGAGTCGGCTAGCTCAACGCGCGAGCCCGGCTGAAGCCAGTTATCCTTCTCCAGGTTTTTTAGCGCATCACCGACCATAATCACCACATCCGCCTTCTCCCCGCGCGCCAGGCGCGCGGGAATCGCCTGAGGCGTTCTCCCCATCGAAGGACCGGAGATCAAAATGATCTTGTCGCCGCTTTTTGCTTCAAATTGTGGGGCCAGTTTTTCCAGCGCCGCTTTAAATCCGCCCGAAATCATAACGGTGACATCTTTGGCCGCCGCTGAAAAACTAACGGAACTCACTAACAGCGTAACGAGAAGTGAACGATGTATTTTTTTCATGATGTCTTTCCGGAACTAACCAGCGGTTTGAAGTGATAACGCGCTGCGACGGTATAAATAGAAGGTGGCCAGTAATGCACATACTGCAGCAAAGCTCATCCAGTAGCCGGGTGAAGCTTTATCGCCGGTGTACTCAATCAGTGCAGTTGAAATGACTGGCGTAAATCCACCGAAAATAGCCGTAGCCAGACTGTAGGCCAGAGAGAAGCCTGCAACTCGCACCTCTACCGGCATAATCTCTGTTAACGCCGGGATCATCGCGCCGTTATACAGACCGTAAAGGAAGGAGAGCCACAACAGCACTGTCAGCATCATGGAAAAGCTGGGCGCTTCAGCAAGCAGGCTAAGAGCCGGATAGGCAGTAATCAGCGCTAGCACCGCCATGGTCACCAATACAGGTTTACGGCCATAGCGGTCTGACAGGGCACCCCCAACCGGTAGCCAGAAGAAGTTTGATATCGCCACCAGCAGAGTCACCAGCAGGCTGTCAGAAGCGCTCAGCATCAGCACTTTTTTACCAAAGGTAGGGGCATATACAGTGATCAGATAAAACGCGGTGGTGGTCATGGCGACCATCAACATTCCGGCGATCACAACCTGCCAATTCGCTAACAACGTTTTAAATACGTCACGCATCGCCAGGTGGTTGCGGCGAGCAGTGAACGCTTCGGTCTCTTCCAGTTTACGGCGCAGAACAAAAATGAACGGAACAATCAGGCAGCCGAACAGGAAAGGCAAACGCCATCCCCACTCGCGAAGGGTGCTTTCTTCCATAGCCGCATTCAGTGCAAAGCCCATGGCCGCTGCCACCATAATGGCCACTTGCTGGCTGCCAGATTGCCAGCTGGTGTAAAAACCTTTACGGCCGGGCGTGGCAATTTCTGCCAGATAAACGGATACGCCGCCTAACTCTGCGCCCGCTGAGAAGCCTTGCAATAAGCGACCACATAGCACTAAAAAGGGTGCCCAGAGCCCAATCGTTTGATAAGACGGAATGAGAACGATCAGGAAGGTTCCCGCCGCCATGATCGACAAGGTAACAATGAGCCCTTTACGTCTGCCAACTTTATCAATGTACGCGCCCAGTACGATTGCACCGACCGGTCGCATTAAAAACCCCGCGCCAAAGACCGCGAAGGTCATCATCAGCGAGGCAAATTCACTGCTGGCCGGAAAAAAAGTATGGGCGATGTAAGTGGCATAAAAACCGAATAGAAAGAAATCGAATTGCTCCAGAAAGTTGCCAGAGGTCACTCGCAGTATCGCACTGCATCGGGATCGAGTCGTCATGGGTAGGTCAGAGGAATGCATGGTTATCTCCAGTTTGTTATTGGCGTTTTACAGCGCCTGTTTCTGCAGACTGGATGAGCAAAACAAACTATATAAGCGCAATTAACTCATGGGTTGATGCGTTTGACGCATGAATCCGCGCTAACAATTTCATTAACAAGCTGTAACGGGCCTTTAACAGCCCCTCACTTATTAGCGTTACTTTTTGAGGGCTAAAAACGTCATACGTATTTTGTGACAAGGCTCATATCTGGTGAGGATGAAAATGACGTCGATCGGGAAACGTCGTTTTCGGAATCTTAAAATCGCCAGGAATGCGCTGCTGTTCACATTCCGTGCAAATAAAATTTCTGGCACCGCCTTCTTCGCTGCAAGAAAGATACGACGCAGTCAAACATTTCTCTTTTGTTTCTTAATTGAAAATAAATTGTTAATAAAATTGGATAAACACCTCTGAAATTCAGGTTTCAGGAAAGGAAAGAGTATTTATTTACTTTTTATTAACATAAATGAGCTCAAAATTTAACAAATTTGGGCATTGTTCACATTTTAATCACAATCATGCGAAAACCGGTGTCTCCTTCAGTTAATCTCTGAGTGTGAATTGAATACCAACCGTCCGCTCCCTACTGCAAAACATCATAAGAAAGGTATCGCAATGAAATTTAACCTCGCATTAGTCAGTGCATGTGTGGTTTCAGCATGCATGTTATTCACAACACCCTCTTTCGCCGCTAAGCCTTACGATATTGCTGTGGTCGCCAAAGTCACCGGCATTCCATGGTTTACCCGTATGGAAGTCGGCGTGAAAGAAGCCGCGCAAAAACTGGATGTCAACGCTTATCAAGTCGGCGGCTCGACTCCAGACCCGGCCCAGCAGGTCAAAGTGATTGAAGATTTGATTGCTAAAAAAGTCGACGCCATCATCGTGGTGCCAAACGATGCCAAAGTATTGGAACCAGTATTAAAGAAAGCGCGTGACCAGGGCATCGTCGTATTAACCCATGAATCGCCGGACCAACAAATTGGGCAATGGGATATCGAAACCATCGACAGCCAGAAATATGCTGAAGCCAATATGGATGAACTGGCAAAAGATATGGGTAGCAAAGGAGGGTACGCCATTTATGTCGGATCCCTGACTGTGCCGCTGCATAACGCGTGGGCGGATGCTGCGATCAAATATCAGAAAGAAAAGTACCCGGATATGCATGAAGTAACGTCTCGCCTGCCAGTGGCGGAAAATATTGATAAGTCGTACTCCACCACGTTGGATTTAATGAAGACCTATCCCGACCTGAAAGGGATTATCGGTTTCGGTTCGCTCGGCCCGATTGGTGCGGGTCAGGCGGTTCAACAGAAACGCGCTAAAAATAAAATCGCCGTTGTTGGTATCGCTATGCCCGCTCAAGCTGCTCCGTATTTAATGCGCGGTGATATTAAGAAAGCGCTGCTGTGGGATCCAAAAGATGCCGGCTATGCCTTAGTAACGGTTGCTGATCAGCTGCTACAGGGTAAAGAAGTCACCAAAGACCTGACCATCGAAGGGCTGGGAAAAGCCGACGTGGATATGGATAAAAAAGTGATTCGCTTTAATAAAATTCTGGAAGTAACACCAGAGAATGCGAAATCACTTGGCTTCTGATCAGGCTTTTTAATTCAGGTATTTTCTGGAGACAGATTATCTCCAGCGCCACACCAGGCTAAGAGAAATAAATACGGCGTTGTATGTTGTGCCGTATTTAGATCTCGAATCAGACATGAAAATTTATACCCTAAATAATTCCAGCAGAGCAAAGCGGCCAATGCGCAAACATAACCCATTGATTAGCTCTAAATTGCGCAGCCAATGCCCACTGGAATTACAAAGGATATGCTTAAGGATCGGTGATGAATACGCTTAATACGTCCCCTGCCCCTTATGAGGCATTTATCAGCCTTGAAAGAATCAGCAAAAAATTTCCCGGCGTACTAGCATTAGACAATGTCAGCCTGACGTTAAATAAAGGCGAAGTGCATTGCCTTGCTGGTCAAAATGGCTGTGGCAAAAGTACCATCATTAAAGTCATTTCTGGTGTTTATCAGCCGGAAAAAGGCGCGGCTATTACGCTGGACGGAAAACTATTTCATACTCTGACACCGCAGCTCTCTTCGTACTACGGCATTCAGGTTATTTATCAGGATTTGTCTTTATTTCCGAACCTGTCGGTTGCCGAAAATATTGCGATTCACCGTTATTTACCGGGCGGAGATTTTTGGGTGCATCGCCAGGCAATGCGCAAAAAAGCGGTGGCGGCGATGCAACGGGTCGGCGTTTCTCTGGACCCGGATCGTAAAGTCGAAAAGCTGTCGATCGCCGATCGCCAATTAGTCGCCATATGCCGCGCTATCGCCGCTGACGCCAGTTTAGTGATTATGGATGAACCGACCGCATCGCTGACTCGTACTGAAGTGAATGGTCTATTGCGCGTGGTGAATGAGCTCAAATCCGCCGGTATCTGCGTGGTGTTTGTCAGCCACCGTCTTGATGAGGTGATGGAAGTGGCCGATCGCATCAGCGTGATGCGCGACGGCAAACTGGTTGGCACCTATCCGGCCAGCGAACTCGACAGTAATGAACTGGCATTCCTGATGACCGGACAACGTTTTACCTACAGTCATCTGCCGCATCGTGCGCCAGCCAACGTAATGCCACTCCTTGAAGTCAGACAACTAAGCCGCAAAGGTCAGTATCAGAATATTTCACTGGCGCTGCGCCAGGGTGAAATCACCTCGATTATTGGCCTGCTCGGTTCGGGCCGGACGGAACTCTGTCTGAGCCTGTTCGGCATGAGCCAACCAGATAGCGGAGAAATCCGCGTTAACGGCAATGTGGTGCAATTCCACAGTAACCGCGACGCCATCCGTCACGGCATTGCTTATGTTTCAGAAGACCGTCTGACGCAGGGTCTGATCATGGAGCAATCCATTTATGACAACACGCTGGTGTCCATTTTCGACAAGCTGCACACCGGCGCAGGATTAATGGACCATCAGAAAGCCGCAGCGGTGGTGAGAGACCTGATCCGCGATTTGAACATCAAAGTCTCGGATAGCCAGTTACCCGTTAAAACCCTTTCCGGTGGTAACGCGCAGCGTATCGCCATCGCCAAATGGGTAGCAACACAACCCCATATTCTGATCCTCGATTCGCCGACTGTAGGCGTGGATATTGCTAACAAAGAGGGAATTTACCGCATCGCACGCGATTTGGCGGAATCCGGCATGGCGGTGCTGATGATTTGCGATGAAATCCCGGAAGCGTATTACAACAGTCATCGCGTGCTGGTGATGCGCAAAGGCGAACTGGTAGCGGAATTCGCGCCACACCAGAGCAGCGAAGCGCAGATTGCGGAGGTGATTAATGGATAACAAATCTCTGTCGAAACTGTTTTCCCAGCACGAGTTCTGGCTGGGATTACTGGTTCTGCTGCTGGTGATTGGCTTGAGCGTCGGCACCAGTGAATTTATGACCTTGGGTAATCTGACTGACGTCGCCACCAGTTACGCCATTCTCGCCATTCTGGCCTGTGGTCTGTTTGTGGTGTTAATTGCCGGGGGCATCGACATCTCCTTCCCGGCAATCACCTCAATCGGTCAGTACGTGATGGCCAGTTACATCATCCATCACGGCGGTAGCTTTCCACTGGCATTTGCCCTGTCGATGGGCAGCGGGTTGTTGCTCGGGCTGGTCAACGGTTTTCTGGTGTACTGGCTGCGCGTTCCGGCCATCATTATCACCATTGCCACGTTAAACCTGTTTTACGGTCTGCTGGTGTATGTCACCAATGGCACCTGGTTGTACGGCTTTCCCGACTGGTTTATGAACGGTATTAATTGGTTCTCTTTTACCGCCGCCGACGGCTACGACTATGGCCTGACTCTGCCGCTGCTTAGCTTGCTGGGCGTAATCATCGCCACCGGCGTGTTGATGAACCGCACACGCGTGGGGCGCCAGATTTATGCTATGGGCAGCAACCGTGACGCTGCGTCGCGTCTCGGCCTGAACATCCTGCGACTGCATTTTTATGTATACGGTTTTATGGGATTGCTGGCGGGTATAGCGGCCGTGGTTCAGGCGCAAATCACCCAGTCTGTCGCCCCCAATTCCCTGTTGGGTTATGAGCTGACGGTGCTGGCAGCGGTGGTATTAGGCGGCACCAGTATGACCGGCGGCCGTGGCTCGCTGACCGGCACCATTCTGGGGGTAATGCTGCTGGCCTTCCTGCAAAATGGTATGACCTTGCTGAGCATTTCATCTTACTGGCATCAGGTTTTCAGCGGCGTGATCATTCTGGTCAGCATCAGCAGCACCGCGTGGAATGAAAAACGCAAACTGGCAAAGGGAATGTGACATGACAACCTTAAACCGCTTCTTTCCGGGCGATCGCATCATCCGCTTGCAGTTATTGATCATCGTCGCCGTTGCCGTGCTGTTCTCGTTCACGCTGGGCGGCAGTTTTTACAGCGTCGGCAATTTCCAGTCGATCTCCTCTCAATTACCGATTCTGGGCATGCTGGCGCTGGGGATGGGTATCACCATGCTCACCGGCGGTATCAATCTTTCGGTCATTGCCGGAGCCAATGCCTGTTCGCTGGCGATGGCGGCCATTCTGGTGGCGCACCCGAACCAGCCAGAATATTTCGCGCTGGCGATGCTCGCGGGTCTGGTGGTCGCCGTGCTCATTGGCGCGCTCAATGGCGCACTGATCGCCTATGTCGGTGTTTCGCCGATTCTGGCGACCCTCGGTACCATGACGCTGATTGGCGGGCTGAATATTCTGCTAACCAATGGTGCTGTGATTTCCGGTTTCCCGGCAGCCATTCAATATCTCAGCAACGGCAGCCTGCTCGGCATTCCGGTTGCGCTGCTGTTATTTCTGCTGGTGGCGCTGCTGTTGTGGGTGTTACTGGAACATACCACGCTGGGACGCAGCCTGTATCTGATGGGTTCCAACGAACAGGCCACGCGGTTCAGTGGCGTCAACACCCACAAAGTTACCCTCGCGGTGTATGTGCCTCGGATGGGGCGCGGCACTGCTGATGATGTCCAAATTCAACTCGGCCAAAGCAGGCTATGGCGACTCCTATTTGCTGGTGACCATTCTGGCTTCTGTACTTGGCGGAATTAATCCCGACGGCGGGTTTGGCCGGGTCATCGGACTGGTACTGGCGTTGATCGTCCTGCAAATGCTCGAGAGCGGCCTTAACCTGATGGGCGTCAGCAGTTATCTGACCATGGCGCTGTGGGGTTGTGTCCTGATCCTGTTTATCGCTCTGCAAAACAGAAAATCATAAGCGAAAGATTTTTACGAAGGGAAAAAACATGGCGACATATTTTATTGGAATAGACGTAGGAACCGGCAGCGCCCGCGCAGGCGTCTTCGATATGACCGGCCGCATGGTCGGCCAGGCCAGCCGTGAGATCACGCTGTACCGCCCGAAAGCCGATTTCGTCGAACAGTCTTCCGATGAGATTTGGCAGTCCGTCTGTAACGCCGTAAAAGACGCGGTTAATCAGGCAGATATCAATCCTATTCAGGTGAAAGGCATCGGTTTTGACGCCACTTGTTCGCTGGTGGTGCTGGATAAAGAAGGTAAACCGCTGACCGTCAGCCCGTCCGGGCGAAGCGAGCAGAACATTATTGTATGGATGGATCACCGTGCTATCACGCAGGCAGAACGCATCAATGCCACCGGCCACCGCGTGCTGGAATTTGTCGGCGGAATCATCTCACCAGAAATGCAGACGCCAAAACTGCTGTGGCTGAAGCAACACATGCCGACGACCTGGAGCAACGTCGGGCATCTGTTCGACCTGCCTGATTTTCTTACCTGGCGCGCCACGCAGGACACCACGCGTTCGTTGTGCTCCACCGTCTGCAAATGGACGTATATCGGTCACGAAGACCGCTGGGACTCGAGCTATTTCCGCCAGATCGGTCTGGAAGATTTGCTGGAAAACAACGCGTCAAAAATCGGCAGTGAAGTAAAAACCATGGGTGAGCCGCTGGGTCATGGATTAACTCAGCGCGCCGCTGCAGAAATGGGGTTGATTGCCGGTACGGCGGTCAGCGTCTCCATTATTGATGCCCACGCGGGTAGCCTCGGCATTCTGGGTGCCAGCGGCGTATCCGGCGAATCAGCGGATTTCGATAATCGCATCGCGCTGATTGGCGGGACGTCCACTGCTCATATGGCAATGTCGCGTAGCGCGCGCTATATCGGTGGGATCTGGGGGCCATATTATTCGGCGATTCTGCCGGATTACTGGCTGAATGAAGGCGGACAATCGACTACCGGCGCGTTAATTGATCATGTCATTCAGTCACACCCGTGTTATCAGGATTTGCTCAAACAGGGCAAAGACAGCGGCAAAACGATTTATGAAATTCTGAATGGTATTTTGCGCAAGATGGCGGGTGAGCCAGAAAATATCGCGTTCCTGACCAAAGACATTCATATGTTGCCCTATTTCCACGGCAACCGCTCACCGCGTGCCAATCCAACACTGACGGGCACGTTGACTGGCCTGAAATTGTCTCGCACGCCGGAAGACATGGCGCTGCATTATCTCGCCACCATTCAGGCGCTGGCGCTCGGCACTCGTCATATTATTGAAACCATGAACCAGAGTGGTTATTGCATTGATACCATGATGGCGAGTGGTGGCGGCACTAAAAACCCGATTTTTTTGCAGGAGCATTCCAACGCGACAGGCTGCGCAATGCTGTTGCCGGAAGAGAGTGAAGCGATGTTGCTCGGCAGCGCCATGATGGGCACCGTTGCAGCGGGTGTCTATGATTCGCTGCCGGAAGCCATGGCTGCTATGAGCCGCATTGGTAAAACCATCACACCTCAGACCAACAAAATTAAAGAGTATTACGATCGCAAATACCGCGTATTCCACGAGATGTATCACGACAGCATGAAATATCGAGACCTGATGCAGGGGAAAACCGAATGAATGCGGAAGAAGAATTTACTCAGGCATGTCAGGCCTGGCAGACCTATAGCGAGGAATTACTGGCGTTACAGCGTAATCTTGATGCCGAAACCTGGCATCAGCTCCTGATGCTGGTTACCGGATGTCACGGTAAAATTGTTGTGACCGGTGTTGGCACCTCGGGCATTGCCGCGCGGAAAATCGCCCACATGCTGGCGTGCGTCGAGCAACCGGCAGTGTACCTCAATGCTACCGATGCAGCCCACGGCGACCTGGGTTTTATGCGCACCAACGACCTGATGATCCTGATTTCACGTGGCGGTAATTCTGAAGAACTGACGCGCCTGCTGCCGACGCTTAAAACCAAAGGCGTTGCTATCATCAGCGTGACGGAAAACCTGGACTCAGCGATTGCCGACGCCGCTACGCTGGTGGTGAAAACGCATATCCAGCGGGAGATCGACCCGCTCAATATGCTGGCTACCACTTCTATCATGCTGGTGCTGGCGGTGTTCGATGCGCTGTGCTGTAACATCATGCTGCGTAACGGCTTCGATCAGCAGCGGCTGCTCAACGTCCATCCGGGCGGAAATGTCGGCAAAATACTGCGCGAACAGGATATGTGATCGACACCTTCATCCTGTAATTTCTTCCGCTAATAACATGCCAACACTACTTAACCATTTGATGAGTGATACCCGATCGACATCACTCCATAAAACCGTTAATGCTGACTTCAGGCAGTGGTATTAATGTTGCGCCCAATTGCAGGGTTTGCAGGTAACTGAGGAATCGAATCCAGAATGCCGTTCGCCATCGATTGCTGATTATCTAACGTCTTCTTCAGTACTAACGTGCTTATTTTATTAGCCAGTTCCATGTTATCAAGGCCGGTAGCCAGTGATGTAATTTGTGATACATCCATCTTGCTCTCCTGATTAATACGAATATTGAGTACAAAAACAGCTTTTAAAAGCCTGAAACGTTTATCGGCATTTGCACGCATTACTTTAACGTTCACTCGTAAGGCGATTTCGCAGAATCGCCCCTCAAACCACTCACCGCATTATGAATGTCTGCGCTGCCTCAATGCATAGGCCAGCACCACGACAAAGCACAGCAGCGGCAGGCTGTAAGCCACAGCGGTACTGACGTGGTCAGAAATCAGCCCCATGAAATAGGGCATAATCGCGCCGCCGACAATTGCCATGATCATAAACGAGCTGGCCTGTTTGGTAGATTCGCCAAGATTTTTTACGCCCATGGCAAAGATGGTTGGGAACATGGTCGACATAAAGAAGAAGATGGCGATCAGCGCAACGACGGAAACATCGCCTGCGCCCACCATAACCACCGCGCAAAGTACGATGTTGATGAGCGCGTAAGCCGCCAGCATCGCGGCCGGTTTCACTCGTCCCAATAACCAGGTTGAGAAGAAACGCCCCAGCATGAAACAGATCATCGCGACCGAAAGCATATAAGCCGCGCTTTGGTTGGTCACGCCGTGCCAGTGTTCGGTGGCGTAGTTAATAAAGAAGGCGCCAACGCCAACCTGGGCAGCAACATAGAAGAACTGCGCAATCACGCCGCCGACAAAATGTTTTTGCTGCCATAAGGTAGCGCCGGGCTGCTGAATATGTTGGCTGGCGGATTCACGAATATCCGGCAAGGCGGTGCGTTTAAATAACAGCGCGATCGCGATAACCACACACGCAATCACCACATAGGTGATTTTCACGCTGTCCTGCGCCGCGTCCTGGCTAGCCTGGGTAAAGAACAACGATCCACCGATCATCGGTCCAACAAACTGTCCTAACCCGTTAAAGGATTGCGCCAGATTGAGACGACGTTCCGCACCATTCGGATCGCCCAACACCGTGGCATACGGATTGGCGGCGGTTTCAAGGCAGCCAAGCCCGCACGCCAGCACGAATAGCGCAAACAGGAATACCGAGAAATCATTGACCATCGCCGCTGGCACAAACAGCAGTGCGCCGATGGCATACAGCGATAATCCCGCCAATATTCCGGCTTTATAGCCGTGACGCTGCATAAAATAACCGGCAGGTAATGCGACGATAAAATAGGCACCGAAATAGGCCGCCTGTAATAATCCCGATTGTGCTTTGGTGACGTTTAATGTTTCCTGAAAGTGTTTATTAAGCACATCCAGCAGGCCGTATGAAACGCCCCACATGAAAAACAGGGTGGTAATCAGCATGAACGCCCAGCGCAGGCTAATAGTTCCCCTGACGCCCATATTTTCAGGCGTCTCGACGCGTTGTGTTGACATGGTTATATCCTCGTAGGGTACGGTCGGTAAGTGTTGTTATTGGTCCTGCAAAGAGAATATTCGCGCCATCGCCACCCATTTTTCCCCTTCGGGCGTCCAGGGCGTTGGCTGTTGGAACTGCCACATCAGCGCTTCCCAGCGCTGAATTTGCGGGTCCTGTTCAGATGCCTGAACAAAATCCTGCGTGTTAAAGCGATCGTTCACCTCCATCAGCATAAAAAGTCGGGTGCCAAGCCGGTAAATCTCCATATTCACGATGCCGTGCTGGCGCAAATGCTGCGCCACTTCCGGCCAGATGCGCTGATGCAGGCGCTGGTATTCGGCGATCTTCTCGGCCTCATCCACCAGATCCAGCGCCAGACAATAACGCTCAGTTGCGCCACTCATAACAGCGCCCGATCAAGATGCAGATAGCCGCCATCGACGCTCAACCACTCGCCGGTGGTGTGCGAAGCACGCGACGAAAGCAAAAACACCACGGTGTTAGCTATCTCTTGCGGCGTGGTCATGCGTTGGCCAAGCGGAATACGCTGGGTGATTTTCTCCAGTTCAGTTTGCGGATCGGCAAAGGTGCCGATCCAGCGTTCGTAAAGCGGCGTCATCACTTCGGCGGGCACCACGGCATTTACCCGCACGCCGCTATGTCGTAGCGATACTGCCCATTCGCGCGTCAGTGACAGAATCGCCCCTTTCGCCGCGCAGTAACCGCTGGTGCCGCCTTGCCCGCTCAGCGCAGTTTTGGACGCAATGTTGACGATCGCCCCGCGGCTGTTTTCCAGCGCGCGCTGGCAGAAATGCGTCATCTGGTAATAGTGGATAAGGTTCTTTTCCAGCGAGGAAATAAACGCCCTGCGCCCCGCTTCCAGCCCGACGCCATCGTTGACGCCGGCGTTATTCACCAAACCGTCGATGCGACCAAACTGCTGCTGCACGGCTTCCACCGCACGCTGGCAGTTCTGCTCATCACAGAGATCGGCTAGCAGCACTTCCGTTTGCGGCTGCAGTTCGCGCAGCGCGGCCAGCCACATCTCTTCAGGCTGGGCGTTGCTGACGATAAGGGGAATTGCGCCCTCTTCCGCCAGCAGACGTGAGATGGCGGCACCAATGCCCGATCCGCCGCCGGTGACGATAATCACTTTATCCTGCAAAAACAGATTCATTATTCTCTCCTGTCAGGCTGTAAACCTGCGCGGCGGTGTTGCCCCAAATGGCGGCCTGTTCGTCGGCGGACAGCTCCGCTAGCGCGTAGTCAATCAGCTGCGCCACCGCGTGATATTCCGCTGCCAACAGGCAAACTGGCCAATCTGAACCAAACATCAGGCGCTGCGGACCAAAACGCGCCAGCGCTTCATCAATAAAGGGCCGCAGCTGCGCGCTGCTCCACTGGCCGTGCGGTGCTTCGGTGACGAGTCCGGACAATTTGCAGACCACATGCGGCATCGCGGCCAGTTCCGCAACTTGCTCGCCCCACGCCTGAGCGCCGCGCACAATATCCGGTTTTCCCAGATGATCGAGCACCAGCCAATGGCGATCGTGCTGCGCGGCAAAGCGCGAGGCATCCGCCAGATGTCGCCAGGTGACCAGCATTTCCCACACGTAATCACGCTGCTGCAGCTGAGTGATGCCGGTTGCCACGCGCGATTGCTGCAACCATGCAGCAGGATCCTGTTCATCCTGCACCTGATGACGAAAGCTGCGCAGTAACGGATGCTGCAATGCCGCCAACTGCTCCGCCAAATCCGCGGCGGTGACGTCGATCCAGCCAACCACCTGTGTTGCCGGTTGCTGCTGCGCCCACTGCAACAGCTGCTGCGTCTCTGCCACACACTGCCGCGCCTGCACCGCAATCGAGCCTTGCAAATCACGTTGTGCGAGCAGCGGGGCGAGATCGTCGGGCAGATAATCCTGTTGCAGCCGCGTCATAGAATCGGCGATCCACGGAAAGTGCGCCGCGTCGTAGCGCCAGAAATGCTGATGAGCGTCGATTCGCACGTCAGCCTCCCTGCGCGTGATAGCGGTATTGCTCACGCGAAGCGGGATACATTTCGATTGAGAAGCCAGGCGCAGTCGGCGGCATATAAGCAGCGCCGCGGATTTCACACGGATCGAGGAAATGTTCGTGCAGATGATCGACGTACTCGATGACCCGGCCTTCATGGCTGCCGGCAATACAAACAAAGTCGATCATCGACAGATGCTGAACGTATTCGCACAGGCCAACGCCCCCAGCATGCGGACAGACCGGCAGCTGATATTTCGCCGCCATCAGCATCACCGCCAGCACTTCGTTCACGCCGCCGAGACGACAGGCATCGATCTGCACCACGTCAATCGCCTCGCGCATAATCAGCTGCTTGAAGATGATGCGGTTCTGGCACATTTCGCCGGTGGCCACTTTCACCGGCGCAACGCCCTGACGAATCTTGCGATGTCCTTCGATATCGTCCGGGCTGGTGGGCTCTTCAATAAACCACGGACGAGCGAACGCCAGTTGCTGCACCCAATCCACCGCGTCATTCACTTCCCAAACCTGGTTGGCGTCAATCATCAGCTGGCGATCCGGCCCCAGCACTTCGCGCGCAATGCGCACGCGGCGAATATCATCTTCGAGATCACGCCCAACTTTCAGCTTGATGTGCGAGAAGCCGGCATCGACTGCTTGCTGGCACAGGCGGCGCAGTTTGTCGTCGTCGTAGCCAAGCCAGCCCGCCGAGGTGGTGTAGCAAGGATAGCCGTGCTGCTCCAGCTGGCGGATGCGCTCCTCTTTGCCCGCCTGCTGCGCCGTCAACAAGGCGAGTGCTTCGTCCGGCGTGATGCAGTCAGTGAGATAGCGGAAATCGATGCAGCGCACCAATTCCTGCGGCGACATATCGGCCACCAGCCGCCACAGCGGCTTCTCCTCTGATTTCGCCCACAGATCCCAAACCGCGTTGACTACCGCGCCGGTCGCCAGATGAATTGCGCCTTTGTCCGGACCGATCCAGCGCAGCTGGCTGTCGCTGGTGACATCACGCCAGAATTGCCCCATATCGGCGGTGATCGACTCCAGCTGGCGGCCAACAATCAGATGCTCAAGTGCACGTATCGCGGCACAGCAAATTTCATTGCCGCGCCCAATAGTAAAAGTCAGGCCATGACCGCTGATCGCCGCGTTATCCGTCTCGATGATGACGTAAGCGGCTGAATAATCGGGGTCAGGATTCATCGCATCCGAACCATCGAGATGCTGCGAGGTGGGAAAACGGATATCTTCTACGCGCAGTGCAGTAATTTTGGTCATTGTGCGCTGCCCTCGGTGATTTGACGCTGCTCGCCCAGCCCGGCGATGCCCAAGCGGATCACTTGTCCGGCATGCAGATAAACCGGCGGTTTCTGCCCCATGCCGACGCCCGGCGGCGTGCCGGTGGAGATGATGTCGCCCGGCTGCAGACTCATAAACCGGCTGAGATAGCTGATGATGTGCGCGACCGAGAAGATCATGGTACGGGTGTTGCCGTTTTGATAGCGCTTGCCGTCGACCTCCAGCCACAGATCAAGCTGCTGCGGATCGGCAATTTCATCGGCGGTCACCAGCCAGGGACCGATCGGGCCAAAAGTGTCGCAGCCTTTGCCTTTGTCCCATGTGCCGCCGCGTTCGATCTGATATTCACGTTCCGAGACGTCGTTCACCACGCAGTAGCCCGCAATATGCGACAGCGCATCCTCTTCAGCGATGTAGCTGCCGCCTTTGCCAATTACCACGCCCAGTTCCACTTCCCAGTCGGTTTTCACCGATCCGCGCGGAATGCGCACCGCGTCGTTCGGCCCGACTACCGCGCTGGTCCATTTGCTAAACACCACCGGCTCCAGCGGGATGTCGGCACCGGTTTCGGCGGCGTGATCGGCATAATTCAGGCCGATACAGATAAACTTGCCGATCTGCCCGACACAGGCACCAATGCGCGGCTGACCGTTGATTTTCGGCAGTTCGCTACGCGGCAGCTGGCGCAATCTCTCCAGCGCGGACGGCAGCAGCGCATCACCCGCCAAATCATCAATGAAGTGCGACAAATCGCGCAGTTCGCCCTGCTCATCCAGCATTGCCGGACGCTCTTTGCCCGGTTCGCCAACACGTAATAATTTCATTGTTCCACTCCTGTTAGTTGCTCCAGCCGCCATCAATAATCTGCGCGGTGCCGGTGGTGTAAGCGCTGGCATCGGAAGCCAGATAGGCCGCCAGATAAGCGATCTCTTCTGTAGTGCCGATACGGCCAATCGGCTGGCGCGCGACAAAGCCGTTATAAACCTCCGTTTCGCTGCGTCCTTCCGCTTGCGCCTGCGCGGCAATGCGCTGACGCAGCGACGGCGAATCGATGGTGCCGGGGCAGATCGCGTTGCAGCGGATACCTTCGCCTATGTAATCCGCCGCCACCGAACGCGTCAGGCCAATCACCGCCGCTTTGGTAGCGCTGTAGGCAAAGCGATTGACCACGCCTTTCACACTCGATGCCACCGATGACATGTTGATGATCGACCCTTTCTGCTGTTGCAGCATCGCGGGCAGAAACGCCTGGATCATGCGAAACATCGCGGTGACGTTGAGGTCGAGCGCGAACTGCCACTCTTTCTCGCTGCATTCCAGCAGGCTGCCGCTGTGTACTACGCCCGCGCAGTTGAACAACACATCCAGCGTGCCGAGTTCCTGCGCCGCCGCGCTAATCGCCTGGCGGTCGGTGACATCCAGCTGATACGCGCGAATACCGGGCAGATCCTGCAGCGCGGCAATGTTGATATCGCTGGCGATGACGTCTGCGCCCTGCTCCGCAAAGTAGCGCGCACTGGCTAACCCGATGCCTTGTCCGGCGGCGGTGATCAACACGCGTTTTCCATGTAAATTCATTGCATTTCCTCTGGCCCAAAGATCTAATGGTCAGGCCATTGAAAGGTGATTTTTTCCCAGCGGGATAGCAAAATAACGCTGGCTACTTTTTCTCTTACGCATTACGTTTTATTGACAATTGCGTAACATTGACAAGTGTCCTGACGATTATTTGTGCAACTGATCACTTAATTTATTTAGACAGGGAGCAGCGCAATGCCGATCAAAAAGATGGAAAACCCCAGGCTTTACAGACAAATAGCAGATCAACTGACGCGACTTATCGACAATAACGAATTTCCGCCCGGTAGCCGCTTGCCAGCGGAGCGCGAATTGGCTGAGCAGCTACAAGTGAGTCGTGCATCGGTGCGTGAAGCGCTGATCGCACTCGAGGTGATTGGTCTGGTGGATGTGAAGGTCGGCAATGGCGTGATTGTGAAAGCGCGTTCCAGCACGCAGGAGCCGGTGATGATGCAGGCCGGACGCGATCAGTGGAACGAGCCGGACGATGAACTGGGCATCAATCTGGATTTCTCCACCGAGCTGCCGCCCTTCTCGCTGCTGCAAGCCCGCCGTCTGATTGAACCGGAAGCCGCTGCGCTTGCTGCTGTGCATGCCAGCGAGCAGGAACTGGCGCTGATTCGCGCAGCGTATTTGCAAAACTGCGAGGACAACCGCGCGCAGTCGCGTACTCATCCCGGCGACCGCCTGTTCCATATCCGCATTGCCCAGGCGAGCGGTAATCCTGCCTATGGATTTATCATCGGCCACCTGCTCGGCCATCGCTATGGCAGCATGTTCCGCATGCTACAGGCGCACTACACGCCAAGCGATATGCCGTTTGTCTCAGAGTCCGAACATATGGCGATTCTCTCCGCGCTGGAAAAACGCGATGCGAAAGCAGCGAGAAGCGCGATGAAGAAGCATATCGACCGGGTGATTGCCACCTTTGAGCGTGTGCAGGAGTGAGAGGTTATTCGTAGGGCGCGCATTCATGCGCACCTGGTCACCATGAATGGTGATCCTCCGGGATCGAGCGGCATTTCGAGCCAGTTGCCGTCCTTGCAGCTGGCATCTAGACAGAATCGGTATTCACTCTTTTCCCGATATCTTTCAGCTGGGAATATTTTTCAAGCAGTTGCGGTGCATCATCCAGACTCATCGCAAACATCCAGAGATAAGTCATGACGGAATAAATATGGCCAGCATCGGTTCCACCCCGTAACGCCATGGTGGAAATGGTCATGGCAAACAACAAAGCGGTGACCGCGCCAATCGCAAGGTATCCCATCGCTTCGCGATCGGACAGGCGAATGCGCAGCCCCGCCAGCACGCGGTAATGTCTGCTTAAAGAGGCCACCGGAGCGCTGCTGATAAAGCCCACTTCTTTTTCAAGTCGACCATTAAGCCGGAAAAATAGAGCCTCATTTTTAGTGGTGTAACCCGGCAGAAAAAACGAAAAGAACACTAAAACAGCCAGGCAGGCAATTCCCGACCAGAATTCAATCGCCAGCAGCATCAACGCTGCCCCGCTGATAGATGCCAGCGAAGTAATCAATACCGGCAGATGTTTTTCAAAGAAGTCGACGAACTCTCTTGAAAGCGCAACGCGCGCGGCGATAGTCGAATGACTATGATTTTCCCGACGCTGGGCAACAATTACCGGCACCGCCAGTTCGGCATAAATCCTCGCGAAGGTGCGCGTATCAAGGCTGCGCCTCGCAGCACCGATAACCCACATGGTGAAAACCATAAGGGCATAAAATAATGCATGCCATGCCTTACCTGCGACGATGGCATTGATGGCAAAACCGGCCAGCAATGGATAGAGCAAATAGGTCACGTTTTCAGCAATAACCAGCAATAAGGTAAAGAAAAGCTTTCTGTAATGACGGCGCCCAAGGTGTTTTAAAGTTTGAATCGCGCTGCCGGTTACTTTGACCGGTTCAATAATTTCATGCGTTTGCATAGGATCATTTTCTGTTAATATTAATTTGAGCGAATGCTCAAATTCTGATCGGAAGTCTATTTGAGCAACTGCTCAAAGTCAACGGAGCCGCAACATGAAAGAAACCAGGGAAGCGCTGAAAGACCGCATATTGGATGGCGCTGCAATGCTGTTCGCCGAGAAAGGTATCGAAAACGTTTCGACACGCGAACTGACCGAACGGCTCTCAATCTCACGTAGTCATATTTACTATTATTTCAGCGACTGGCAGACGCTGTGCATCGCAGCCCTTACAAGGTATTTGCAGAACGAGCTGGATGATTTCTCACGATCCATTGAATCCACGTTACCTGCTGAAAAACTGCATACCGTCATAGAAAATTATCTGCCGGATGCCCCGGACGCTGTCTGGCAGCTTTACGGTTCACTATGGCAAATGGCGGGCCGCGATAAAGCCTTTGCTGAGCTAGCAGAATTATTTATTCAGAAGTGGAGCCATTTCATCACCACAATCGTTGAGCAAGGGATCGCTAATGGTATTTACCGGCCTGTTGAAACAGCGCGTTTCACCCGCCAGCTCGCCGCCATGCTCAACGGCTATGCCGACAGCCTGACGATCAGCCCGACTCCGGCAAAACACCGTGAAGCTGTTGAGGATATTCAGGCGTTTATTCGGCTGACGCTTTGAGGTGCTTCAAGTGAGTTGATTGGCAGAGCAGTTATATGTTTGTTACCTGCCACTCTGACTGATCAGCTCATTTCTCATCATATTATTTACTGCAAACAACATTAAATAATGGACTCATTATTTAGAAATCCATGTCACTATTCTGATTAATCTAAAAACCCTTCACTAATTCAATTTCAGCAGCCACACTGTCAACCAAATTAATCAAGTATAAATAAATGATATGACATTGAACGCTGCTTATATATGAGCATGTTGCAATAAAAAATAACATTAACGCATATAGCAAAAAGTTTCATATTGTGGATGATTAATTATACACGCTGAACATCATCAATACTGCTATAAACATGAGAAACGAGCAATGTACTCTAACTCAATATGGATCATGTTAGAAAAGTCGGTCAATATCATCGGGCTGATATATATAAATGCGCTTATGGCAAAATACATTGGCCCTGAAGACTTTGGCAAAATCAACATTTCTACTTCTCTGTTTATATTTGTGCAAACGCTATCGTGGTTTGGCGGTCAGAACATCATTTTTAAACGCATGAGTGAAAATAGTAAGTCTGGAATCGCATTAGCGATGCACACGCAAAATCAACGGCGGTTCTTCTTCCTCCTGTCATCAAGCGCAGTGTTGATTTACCTCTACCTCTTCACTGACATCATTGTGTTTCTATTTGGTTTGGCCAACTGCATTGCCACTTACTACATCGTGATGGACTTCTTTTCCATCTACAACAACACGCAGTTAAAATCAAAAATAAACACCATCACCAATGTGATTGGATTATCAGTCGCTCTGTTGATTCGATTCTCGATTTCATACTTTAAAATGCCCGTGTACTACTTCACCATTCCTATTATTGTCATCCCGCTCATACCTTATATCCTGCGACTTATCTATTTTAAATACACCACAAAAATAAATGCGAGTCGTAAAGGCGCCGGGATGTATAACCGCCATATGTTATTCACCGGGGGAGCGTTGATTTTGTCGAGTCTATCGGCTGACATCTATACGCAGATATCGAGCATTTTTTTGGCAAAAATCCTTTCTTACTCAAACCTGGGCGTGTATAGCGTCGCGTTAACCATAGGAGGTGCCTGGTCTTTTATCGTATTGGCATTAATAACAAGCTTCTTCTCAAAGATCTACAGCGAAAAAGATCAAATCACCGTTGAAATGCTGCTGATTAAAATCAATCGCATTGTCATCCTTTTTTCGCTTATTGCATTAGGTGGATTTTATATTTTTGGTGCTTACTTTATTCATTTACTGTATGGCGATAAGTATATGGATTCGGTAAATATCATTCCCATTATTATAATTGGTACCATGTTCTCTGCATTAGGCACAATTTGTTATCGCTACATGATAAAAGAGTCCGGATACAGTTACCTGGCTAAAAAGATGTTTTTATGCTGTATCTTAACCATACCGCTATCCTGGCTAATGATTAATTCCTACGGTATTAATGGGGCTGCATACTGTTTTTTGATCGTTGAGATTTTGTCTTGCACTTTACTCAATTACTTCTTTAGAAATAAAACAATCATCAAAATGCATCTTAACATTTTCAAACTGAGATAATTTTAATGAAGATGATAAAACACACAGTCAAATCAGCGTTAAAAATCAGCGCATACATGTACCCAGAATTTTGCGCTAAAACACATTACTATATTAAGTTTAAGAAAAAGCTGAACTTAACCAACCCAATCAATTTTAATGAAAAAATTCAGTGGCTCAAATTCAATGAGTTAAATGGTGATATTTATACTTTGTGCGCGGATAAGTATAAAGTTCGGGATTATGTGATAGCGAAAGGATGTGGTGAAATCCTGAATGAACTCTACGGCGTTTATGATGACCCACAGGATATTGACTACCGCGCATTACCCGATAAGTTTGCCCTCAAGTGTAACCATGGTGCAGGCTATAACATCATCTGTGACAACAAAGCTTCACTGGACATTGGACAAACCAACAAGCAGCTCAATAAATGGTTAAAACAGGATTTCTCAACCCATTTTATTGAACCCCAGTATAAGAAAATAGATCGCAAAATCTTATGCGAAAAATATATTGAGAATGAACGTGGTGGCTTTCCAGAGGATTACAAATTCTACTGTTTCAATGGAAAACCCTATGCGGTAATGGTTTGCATGGAGCGAGAGAAAGGCACACCGAAATTTTATTATTTTGATATGAACTGGAACCCGCTTCCCTTTGAAGACACTGTTGAATTGATCAATACCAACAGCTATCCCAAAGTGCCGGAAGGTTTCAACAAAATGAAAGAGTATGCGGTTAAGCTGGCAGCTGATTTTAAATTTGTGCGCGCTGACTTCTACCTTCTCAACGGTAAGGTTATTTTTGGCGAATTGACATTTACGCCTTCAGCCGGACTCGATGTGACATTGCAGGAAGCCGATGCTATTTTAGGCAGCCAGCTAAAGTTGTAGTTTCAAAGTGATTGATTTACCGACTATCGTAACAGGTGCGCATCAATGTGCCCCCCTGCAAACCTCGCCAAACTGCCGTAGGGTCGCCATTCATGGCGACCAATGCACTTACTATTCATCCCCTGCTGTCACAGCGTCTATACTGATGTGCATGAATAAATAATCCGCAGATAACCGATAACAGAATGGTTACTGATTTTTTTGACTTATCTGACAACCCAGGTTGTTGGCTTAATAAAAGGGAAAGTAATGCCATTATTATTTGATGAGTTATCTGGTGCTCCAACATGGGTGCCTGCTGTTTTGCTTGTCACTCTCTCCCTCGCAATAGGATTTCTGGCGCGTTTTATCCTTCTCAGATTTATCCGCTACTGGCAGAATCGTGACAGAAAACTGTTCAAATCACTGGAAAAGCATCTGCGCGGATCGATGTTCCTGTTTATTCCTTTACTGTTAATCAGTGCTGGACTTAATTCTGTTAACATCCAACCGGGATCCCTGAGTTTTATTACCACCACCGTTAATATATTCATTATCTTATCCTTCTGTTCTGTGCTTATTCGATTAATTAATGTGGCGCAGGATATGCTTTTTATTCGCTACGATATCAATCTGTCGAATAACCTTCGTGCCCGAAAAATTCGCACGCAGATAATGTATGTGAAAAAAGTAGCAATCGTCGTATTGGTGACATTGTGTCTTTCGCTAATTTTGCTCAGTTTCCCTGGGGTGCGAAAATTCGGCACCACCATCCTCGCCGGTGCCGGCGTTGCCGGTATAATCATTGGCTTTGCCCTGCAGAAATCGCTGGTTAACTTGTTTGCCGGGATTCAAATCGCCTTTACCCAACCGATAAAAATTGATGATGCTGTGGTGGTGGAAAATGAATGGGGCTGGATTGAAGAGATCAACCTGACTTATGTGGTGGTGCGTATCTGGGATCTGCGTCGTTTGGTGCTGCCCATTACCTACTTTACCGAAAATGCCTTCCAGAACTGGACGCGCAATAACGCCCAAATATTAGGCTCGGTTTTTCTCTACCTCGATTATTCCATGCCATTAGATCCTCTGCGCAAGCATTTTGAAAAAGTCCTCAGTGAAACCAAACTTTGGGATCAACAAACTCAGGTGCTACAGGTTACGGATACCACCGATAAAACCATGACCATCAGACTATTGATGACGGCGCAGAATTCCCCCACCGCCTGGGATTTACGCTGTTACGTGCGGGAAAAGATGATTGAGTTTATTCAGCAAAATTATCCGCAGAGTCTTCCTCATGTGCGGGCGACATTGACTGACGCCGGAGTTAGAGAGGCGAGTCAATAAAGTTCTTGTGGAAAATCTTATACAGCACATGCTTAGCCAGCGCATGATCGGCAGGTAATGCGGGATGGAGAAAGGTAGCTTGTTTCTGCATCCCCAATCGCTGCATCAGATTTTCAGATGGCGTGTTATGAATGCTGGTAAACGAAACGACCTCGGGAAGATGCAAAACATTAAACGCATAAGCTAGCGATGCTTCGGCGGCTTCTTTGGCAATTCCCTGCCCCCAGAATTTTTTATTGATACGCCAGCCAATTTCCGTGCAGGGAGAAAAGTCGAAGCGATCTGGCTGATGTGCTAAACCCACGCTACCGACAAATTCGCCGGAATCTTTCATCTCAACGGCCCAAAAACCCCAACCCTGATTTGCAATAATCATATCCATGAATCTTGCAACGACGTTGTCACTTTCCTTGCGACTCAGCGCTTTTGGGAAATACTTCATTACTTCAGGATCAGCGTTGAGTTCGGCAAAGGGTTGTAAGTCCTTTTCCTGCCATTGTCGGAGGATCAGGCGGCTTGTCTCTAACATTTTAAATTTACCTTAAAAAACGCTAACGATTTCCTGATTTTACCTAATAGCGCCTCGAAAATCCCATCTGCATCGATGAAAATTGATGTCATCAAGCGCATACACTTTAGCGATGCCAATGAGTGAGTAATGCTTGAAAAGGTCGCCATTAATGGCGACCCAACGATTATTCGGCAGGTTATTGCGCAATAAATGGCGTTGTTGCGGAATGTTGGTAGTTCAAACTTCGCAATCACTTTTCATCATAGTGATAAGCTGTGATTATTCCTTTATCTGAAAAATCGATAGTGAGAGATTGCTCTCTGTCATTGATTAATGGGATGAGAAAATAGATGCGTCTATCAACAATTTTAGAGTGATATTCCCAACGCTTAGCATTATTATAATTGACTGAATTTATCGGAGTGCCAAAAGTGAGCAGTACTTCTTTACGGCTCGTCACTTCAGGGACGAGTTTCTGCTTAATTTCTTTCTCTGAATAGTCTGAAAGACGAGTCTCTTTTGTACGATCAACGTTAGCTGCACATGAAGAGATGAGCGCGCAAATCCATCCTGTGAGAATTAATCTCCCCCATTTCATTTTGAAAGTTCCTTTTCAACGTAGATTCCATTTACGCTATCAAGCACAACTTCCTTGAGATATAGAACACAATATCCTGTCTTATCGCCATAGCTGATATGAGCTTCATAAATTTTCTTCTTTTCAGGGACAAACGGCAGATTCACGTGACACCCCTGATATAATGAGTGATGAATGATGGTTTTTTCATCAGGAACAAGCAATGTCTCGATATAATCGTCCTTATATTTCTTGCCTGTTATTTTTGGTAATCCGATATCCTTTGTAGAACCTAAAAAAGGATTAAGATATGCATTATGCTTTAAAACCCATCCACCGGTTTTTTTACCTGAACTGTCCGTCTGATACAATGCATAACTCATTGGAGCACCGATAAGACGAATTTTTGCCACATCAGAATTTTCAGTTGGCGGTGTGAATTGTTTGGGTTCAGGGAATAAATTAGAGCAACCTGAAAGGCTCAGTACTACGGGGATTAACAAGGCGTTTAAACACTTCATAAAATTTCCTTATTCAAATCTTAAAAAACCAACAAAAATGAAAGAGTGAAGTTCAAGAGATATAAGATGGAATGGTCTTCTGATAAATGCGAAAAAGGTTATCGGCAATATTTGCTATAACTTTATTTTTTTATGCGTTTTACTATTGCATGTTGGTAAACGGATTGATGAGGATTTGCCGCTCGTGTTTGATTTCTGGTCGCCATGAATGGCGACCCTACGTTTATTTGGCAGGTTATTGAAGGGGCGCATTCATGCGCACCTGCATACATACGTGCTTATCTGACATAAATGGCGACTCTGCTGCACACAGGTTAGACTGCGTGCTTCCGTCATAAAAGGAGCATCAGAAATGGCAGCAAAGAAACACCATTATCAGGTCACGGTGCGCTGGACTGGCAACCGCGGCAATGGTACCGCATCTTACACCGCTTACGACCGTAACGCGGAGCTGATTGCCGCTGGCAAAGAGACGGTTGCACTGAGCGCCGATTCGGCGTTTCGCGGGGATGCGGCGCGCTGGAATCCGGAAGAGTTACTGCTGGCTTCGGCCTCGGCATGCCACAAATTGTGGTATCTGCATTTATGTTCTGACGCCGGAATTGTGGTGGAAGCTTATGAAGATGCAGCGGAAGGGACAATGATTGAGGGCACGCGCGGTCGGTTTACCAATATCACGTTGAAACCGCGCATTGCGCTGCGCGATCCGGCGGATGCGGACCGCGCGCGTGAACTGCATCATCAGGCCCACGAAGCCTGCTTTATTGCTAACTCGCTTAACTTCCCAGTGAACTGCGAACCCGAGTTCGTGTGATTCAGGCCGCGCCGGCCAGTGACGGTTGCCACAAGCGTACGCCGTTGCGTCCGGCGCGTTTCACCTCATACAGCGCTTCATCGGCATGCCGCAACCAGTGACGTATGGATTCTGCATGCGCTGCCGATGCAATACCTATACTCACCGAACAACGAAACTCCGCCGATGCCGGTAAACGCACCTGCGCGATCTTTTCCTGCAAACGTTGGGCCAGCGCCACCACCGATTCGTCGCTGGCATGATGCACAATCACGCCTAGCTCATCGCCGCCAAAACGCGCTGGAATATCCTGCAATCCCACATGATTTCGCAGCAGCGATGAAATTTCCGCCAGCAGGAAATCCCCCGCCTCGTGTCCCCACGTATCGTTTACCGATTTGAAATAATCGAGGTCTATAAGCAGTAAATAGCCAGCGCTGTCGCCACGACGCGTGCTGAGAAATTCGCTCTCCAGCCGACGTTCAAACAAGCGACGATTCGGGATTTCCAGCCCGGGATCCATCAGCGCAATGCGCTCCAGCTCACGGTTACGTTTGCGCAGTTGCCAGGTGAGATTGTACGAGGTGACGCTGAGCACCAGCATGTAGCAGGTTGCCAGCGGCAAGCTTAGCCAGACGGTTCGCGTGCTGAATGCCAAATCAACGCCCGCGCCATCCACCAGCCATACCAGCACAAATGCGCAGAGAAATGCCTGCATCGCTGCGATGAGCTGCGCGGCACCGCCCGCAGCGTAGCGGTCCGAGGCCAGCACCGCCATGATGACAAATGAAGGTAGGGGACTCAGCGCCATCAGCGCCACCCAAATGCCACCGAAGGCGGCATCGAGGGTTAAATTTTGCCGCTCGGTAGTGGTGGAATCTTCGGCCCGCAACGCACGATGATAAGCCAGCCACGGCCAGAGAAACGCATTCACAAATAACAGGGCGCTAAACGGCAGGCCACGATCCCTCTCCATCAGTACCGAGAGAATCGGGAAAAAACATAAAATCGTGCCTAGCTGACGCATGATAAACATGCGGCGGACGAAGCGTTGGGAGCGCCGCTTCAAATGGCTATCGTCAGGTGAGTAGTAGTTCATGCACGGGAAGTATCAGGACGACAAGAATTGCAGTTTAACGGGAAAAATTGGCGGCAGGTCGCTTTATTTTAAGAATATTTACCTTGTAGTTCTGCAACCGCACAAAAATGTGGCATTCTGATCAAAACAGAGACAGTGGAAGTAAATCTGGATCTACTTCCACTCTGTTTTTCTAACGTGCAGCACCTTGCAAGCGGAACTGCGACACCAATCTCTCCAGCATTAGCGCCTGCTCTTCCAGCGAGTTCGCCGAGTGCGAAGAGGCGCTCACCAGCGTGGCATTCTGCTGCGTGGTGGTATCCAACTCGCCGACCGCACGGGCAATTTGCTCGATGCCGCGGCTCTGTTCATCCGATGCAGCGGAAATCTCTCCCATGATCTCATTTACGCGCGCAATGCTGCCGAGAATCTGATCCATGGTTTCACCGGCGCGCGCCACTTGCTGGTGGCCATTGCTGATGCGTCCGACCGATTCATTGATCAACTGTTCGATGTCTTTCGCCGCCCCGGCGCTGCGCTGTGCCAGATTGCGCACTTCGCTGGCGACCACGGCAAAACCGCGTCCCTGCTCGCCGGCACGCGCGGCTTCTACCGCCGCGTTCAACGCGAGGATGTTGGTCTGAAAAGCGATGCTGTTAATCACGGCGGTGATATCGGCGATCTTTTTCGAGCTATCAGAAATCTCGCCCATGGTGTTCACCACATCACGCACCGCGATGCCGCCTTTGTTGGCGTTGTGTGACGCTTCCGCCGCAATCTGACTTGCCTGAAGTGCATTGGCGGCGTTGTTTTTCACCGTGGCAGTGAGCTGCTCCATACTGGCAGCGGTTTCCACCACCGCCGCCGCTTGTTGTTCGGTGCGCGATGACAAATCGAGATTGCCCTGATTAATAGCGCTGGCCGCCTGCGACACGCTGCTCACGCTGCTCAACACATCGCCGATCATGCTGCGCAGCCGTTCGTTCATGCGTCCCATCGCCGAAGTCAGCTTGCCGAGTTCATCATGCCGATCGGTGGCAAACTGCGAGCTGAGATCGCCATTGGCGATGCGCTCCGCCAGTTCCAGGTTATGGAATACCGGACGCGTAATCTGACGAATGATGTACCACGCCACCAGCACGCCGAACAGAATCGCCAGACCACCAATCAGCAGGGAAATCGCCGCCGAGCCGTTGGCCAGCTCATCGTTACGCGCTTTAACGATGGTGATGATCTGTTTGATCGCCGCACTGCTCTTATCGCCCGCCACTTTGACGGTATCTTCCGCCGCACGCAGCTGACCATAGGCATCCGCCGCCTGCAAACTCAGGCTTTTGAATTTCTCGGTGTCCTGCCACAGTGCGGTGAATTCGCCCTGCTGTTCCGACGGCAACTGCGCTAGCAGCGCTTTCATGCCTTGATCCGCCTGCTGGAAATGATTCTCCAGCGTTTTACGCAGCGCATCGCTGACGTTAAAACGCAGCGCCCAGGCTTCTTCGCGCACATTGCTGATAGCGAACAGCTGCTGGTAAATTTGATTGGTAAGTTCAGGATTAGTAACCGGTGTGCGAATCAGTTGGGTGTAGCGCGGAGTCATGTCTTGCTGGCTTAAGGAATCGAGCTGCGAGCGCAAGCTATTGAGTTGCTGCGTGGCTTGCGTCATCGCGCCAATGCTGTTCTGGAAACTGGCGAGGTGCGTTCCGAGTTCATCCACCCGCGCTCTGGCACCTTCCGACCATGACAGCTGCTTCGCATCGCTGGTGAGCTGCTGCGCATGCGTAACGTAATTCGCCATCACCTGGCCGGATTTGTCATCGCCATACAGATACTTAAGGCGGTTGATTTTGGCCTGGAACACTTCAATGTTGATGTCATAAATCAGGTTAGTTTTCTGATAGATGTCATGAATGGCGTTGAAGCGCTGCACGCTCAATCCGGTTGCCAGTGCCACTAACAGCAGCACAATGCCGAATCCTGCCGACAGCTTACGCGTGATGCGCACATTACGTAATCGGGATACCAGCCCCATGTTCCCTGCTCCTGCGTTGATTATTTTTCTATGGTTTGTAAGGGAGTTATCGGAGCAGTGCGGGAAATGTTTATTCAGGATTGTGCAAAAAGTGATTGCAGGATGTGACGCGCCGCGACGACGTGGAACGTGACGATTGCTGTATCAATGTTGGGTATCATCCCTTCCGCAAATGGAAATAACATTTCCGTGAGTTCGCAAAATCACTTTAAAAACCGAGTAAAATCGCCTGGCATGGTTTTTGCTAAGAATTTAGTATCTTTTTGTACAGGATGGGAAAAACCGTGTCAGCAAACGCAATAAACAACGAACAGGTTGTAGGATTTTTTATGGAAACGTCATTCCATTATGATGTTTACCGCAATATTATTCTCGAGCTAATGCATCAGAAAGTACCTTGCGAAATCATTATCAATAATTTAATTGAAGATGACTTCGTTAATAATATGGTTAGCCATCTCCGCACCCTAAATGTTCCTGGATTACGCTTCAGCCTGCTCTCCACCGTTTTGCAAGAGTCCAAAAAATACGCCTGTCTGGTAAGTCCTTATCATCTTCCTTATGCGGTGGATGTTGCGAAGGTGCATATTCGTACGGTCTATGGTTTGGCTAAAAACGAGTGGAACCATGCTGAATGGAATAATAAGTATCACCACATTTTATGCTACAGCCACTACACGGAAAAATCGCTGAATCTGGCCGACCGCACCAAGGTGGTGGGTAACCCGCGATTTGATGACTGGCATAACAACGCATACACGCTGGATTGCCCCGATTACTTAAAGTTATCGTCGACAAAACCGACTCTGCTCTATGCGCCAACCTTTGGCGAGTTGAGTTCAATCATTCACTGGGCAGAGAAACTGAGTCGGCTTAGCAATGAGTTTAATGTTATTGCTAAACTTCATCATGGAACGCTGTATAAAAAGAGCGAGCGACTGGCACTGAAAACGGCCAAACGCTTCCTGAAAAAAATCGTCCAGCCTGAGACGTCCACGTTTACGCTGCTGAAACGGGCGGATTATGTTATTAGCGATAACAGCGGCTTTATTTTTGATGCTATCAACGCCGATAAAAACATCATCTTGCTGGATTGGGACGGCAGGGAAAATCTGTTGAAAGATAATAACTCATTCAGCACGCATGAAAGCCCAGAACAGCAGGTTCGCAAGTTTTTACCGGTTGCGCGGGATATGGTCGATATCAGAAATTATTTGTCTGATGATTATCCATGGAGTGAACAAGCGGAGATGATGCAACACATCAAAACCGAGTATTGCGATGCATTTAATGACGGCAACGCCGGTAAGCGTGCAGCGCAGGTTATCATTGATGCGATAATGTAGCCGCAAGACTGCCCTCAGCCTGGAACGCGGGCTGAGGGCATTAGCGCTTCTTTATTATCTCAATTAAAGACGTGGTGGAGATGCTGGGCGTGCGCTCAAGGTAAACGACTTCAGCCAGTGAAGAAAACTTATCAAACTTCCCTTTCCAGTCATCGCCCATTACCAGCGTATCGGCGTTGTATTTTTTAATATAGTCAGCCTTCAATTCCAGCGATTCTTCCAGAAACACTTCATCGACATATTTAATGCCCGCAATAATCGACATTCTGTCACTTTCATCGTAAACCGGGTTGCGCCCTTTTTTATGGAAGTTTAGGGCATCAGAAGAAACCCCGACGGCTAACCAGTCACCCAGCTTTTTTGCTCGCTGTAAGATATGTAAGTGCCCAACATGAAACACATCGAAGGTGCCGAATGTGATGATTTTTTTCATTTATTTGATATCGATTGAAAAGTTAAAACCAAACTTAGCAATTTACATGCCACAAAAATAAATGCTTAATTTCAATAAGATAGTCAAAACACATTGTTTTAGAGGAAGTGACACTTCCATTTAAGCGGAAAGGATTGATGCGGTGAATTGTGAATGGATGGATTACCTCAGTTGGGCATAAAAATCTCGATTTTTGCTGTCCGACTAACAGGCCGCAAGAGAGTCAAAACCGAGTGTTGTTACGTTATAATGTAAAAGTATGTTGTAACTATATGCGCCATTTTTTTCTGGCGAGTTGGTACAACGGATTAAGGAATAAAAATCCGTTATTTCAATGGTATGAAATTTTTTATCCAGGCGATTTCAGCATGAAATTGCCCACAACAACGTGCGGGCAGAAACGCTTTACCAGCGGGTCGCTTGCATATCGATAACGAAACGATACTTCACATCACCCTTCAACATGCGCGCGAACGCCATTTCGATCTCTTGACCGGCAATCAGTTCAATATCGGCAGTGATATTGTGCTTACCGCAGAAATCCAGCATCTCCTGAGTTTCCTGAATGCTGCCAATTGATGAGCCGCTAATGCTCAAACGACGATTTACCATCGGCGTGACATTTGGAGATTGGTGCGGTTGCTCAGGAATACCGACCAGCACTAAGCGACCGTTGGTTTTCAGCGTTGCAAGGTAAGGATCGAGATCGTGCGGAGCCGAGACGCAGTCTACGATGAAATCCAGTGAAGTTTGCGCGGCGGCCATCTGCCCGGCGTCACGTGAAACCACCACGCGCGTCGCCCCCAAGCGCAACGCATCTTCACCTTTGGCCGGTGACGTGGTAAACAGCGTGACTTCCGCGCCCATCGCGCTCGCCAGCTTAACCGCCATATGACCTAATCCGCCCAAACCGACCACGCCGACTTTATCTCCCGCTTGCACGTTAAAGTGACGCAGCGGCGACCAAACAGTGACGCCCGCACACAGCAACGGCGCAACGCCAGCTAACGGCAAGGTTTGCGGTACGGACACCACAAAGTGCTGATCGACCACCACATTCTGCGCATAGCCGCCCCACGTGCTGTCGCCGGTGTATTTGTCGATGCCGTTGTAGGTCGCAACAAAGCCGGATTCACAATACTGCTCTTCTTTCTGCTGGCAGAAATGGCATTCGCGGCAGGAATCGACCATCACGCCGACGCCAACCACATCACCGGTTTTGAAATTCGTTACGTCCGCGCCGGTTTCTACCACGCGTCCGACGATTTCATGTCCCGGCACCAGCGGATAACGGCTCACCGCCCATTCGTTACGTGCCATGTGCAGGTCTGAATGGCACACGCCGCAGTACAGAATTTCAATTTTGACATCCTGCTGCTGCAGCGGACGCAGCGCAATCTGGCTGGAAGAGAGCGGCTGGGCCGCGTCGTGTGCGACTAATGCATTGATTTTCATAGTGCCTCCGAAATGAACTGGCTTTGGCTAGCTGAAGGCGGCAGACTATAGTGAACATGGTGCAAAATTGATAGTAGTTACCTTTTGGTAACCATAATGGAGGCGCGAACTATGCCCGCGATTGTTGACGGTAAACTGTTTTTTTATGCGGATTCGCCGCCGCGACGGTTAATGGATCTGTTCTCGGTCAAATGGAGCAGCATGGTTCTGCACGCGCTCTATCACTGGCCGAACCATCGCGCGCGCACCGGCGAGTTGCAGCGCAGCCTGCAGGGAATTTCGAAGAAGATGCTATTTCAGACGTTAAAAGAGCTGGAGCAGCGCGGGCTGATTGCGCGTCACGTCTATGATGTGGTGCCGCCGAAAGTGGATTACCGCTTAACTCCGCTCGGCATGACGTTCGCGGCACCGATTGAGCAGATGTATCAATGGGGGCTGGAGAATCAGGCGGCGCTGGATGAGATGGAAGCCCACTATCGCGCCGCTACGGACGCGCCATCAGCCGCGCCACACAATCCCGATCGTGCTGCTGACGCGGATTAAACACCACCAGACTTAAACCCGGTTTGCCTTCAACCGCGAAGGTGCTGTATTCCAGCTCCAGCACGCCTTCGTCCGGCAGCCACAGCTGTTTGATACCTTCGCCATGCTGGCTCACTTCCTGCGATTGCCACAGCTGGCGGAAGGTGTCGCTCATCTCGCACAACTCATCCACCAGCGCACGCACATGCTCGCTGGCGCCGGTGCGCGCCACATCCGCACGGAAATTCGCCACCATGCCGCGCGTCACTTTGTGCCAGTCCGGCAGACGCTTTTTCATCTCTTCATTACGGAACATCATCAGCAGGATATTGCGCTGGGCCGGCGGCAGTTCAGCGTAATCGACAAACACTTTGGTTGCCGCACGGTTCCACGCCACCACTTGCCACTCGGCGGTTTTGACCAGCGCAGGCGTGTTCTCCATGCTGTCGAGCACGCGCTGCAGCGATGGCGAAACATCCACGCCCGCCTGCCATGTCACGCCAGGCAGACGATTTTGCGCCAGCAAAAACAGATGATCGCGCTCGGCGGCGCTCAGCTCTAATGCGCGGGCTAAGCGTTCCAATACTTCTTCCGATGGCGCGCCGCCTCTGCCCTGCTCCAGCCACGTATACCAGGTAGTGCTGACACACGCACGCACCGCCACTTCTTCCCGGCGCAGGCCCGGCGTGCGGCGACGCAATAAGGTGTAGCCGAGTTTCGCCGCATCCAACCGCTGGCGACGTTCACGCAGATAGTTTCCGAGCAGGTTGTCATCTTGCTGAGTCATGCCTTTATCCTGTTAGTGCCTATACCTGTATAAGCTCACGACTTTTCGTCGCGTCGCAGACTTTTATGATAGTGCTTCAACTTTGAAAAAGTGGAGCACCAATATGCGAATTTTTGTGACCGGGGCGAGCGGCTTTATCGGTTCCGCCATTGTGAAAAAATTGCAGGCACGCGGTTATCAGGTGCAAGGTCTGGCGCGCAGCGAGGCTTCCGCAGAAAAACTGCAGCAGCAAGGTGTGCAGGTGATTCGCGGCGATCTGCAAGATCTCGACGGCCTACGCAAGGCGGTAGAACAGAGCGATGGGGTGATCCACGCCGGGTATATCCACGATTTCAGCCGCATGGATCATGCCGCCGATGTCGATCAGCGTGCGATTCTGGCGATGGGTGACGTATTGGCAGGTTCAGATCGCCCGCTGATTGTCACCACCGGCACCGCGCTAGTGTCGCCGGGACATCTCGCCACCGAACAGATTCTACCGGCAGCGGGCGCGCATCCACGTTCCAACTCCAACGTCGCGGCGCTGGCGTTGGCCGACAGCGGCGTGCGCGTGGCGCTGGTGCGCTTACCGCCAACCGTACATGGCGTAGGCGATCACGGATTTATTCCGATGATCATCAATATGGCGAAGGAAAAAGGCGCGGCGGTGTATGTCGGCGAGGGTGATAATCGCTGGCCTGCGGTACATCGCGATGATGCCGCTGAACTGTTTTGCCTTGCGGCTGAAAAGGCTGAGCCGGGTGCGATTCTGCATGCGGTGCAGGAAGAAGGCGTGCCGTTCCGGCAGATTGCCGAAACCATCGGCGCCGGATTATCACTGCCGGTGAAAAGCCTGACACTGGAAGAAGCTAAAGCGTGGTTAGGCTGGATGGCATTTTTTGCGTCTACCGATAATCCCTCCTCCAGCGCGTGGACGCGTCAGACGTTTAACTGGCAGCCGAGCGGGCCGGGGTTATTGCAGGATATGCGTGAAAGCGGGTATTTTCATAAGGTTTAAACGAATGAGTAGCGCACCGTGATTGGTGCGCTCATTTCTACTTTCATCGTCTAAAATTTCGCAAATTTATGGGGGGTCTAAAAGAAGAGAATTGGTATCTTGACTTTCATATTCATATCATGAATTAAATAATCATCAGGGATAATATATCGTTCATTCTGATCACCTGGCTGAAGTTCTTTCATTACAAAATTTTCAACTGCTTGCTTATATATTGTGTCACCCTCAATCTCTTCAAGCGCTTGTATTTCCTTAACAAGGACATGCAAGCCAATCAAACACTTTTCAAAATCAAGTATAACTTTACCTGAAGAGTCGCTAATGCTAACACCATGTCCACGGCGTTTAAGCCAGGAGAATAATAAAACCCCAGTTGCTGCATCAAAGTTACTCGTAGCATCGTGTTGCGCAGGGTAACGGACCAACCTCTCAAATAAAATAAACTCGGTCACTTCTCGCCACCAAGGATAATGCTGCTGTTGCACTCTAATAATGGTTTGGCAATCAACTTTTATTTCTTCTAAAACACCTACCCAAAAATTCATTATAACGTGAATATTTTTATTAAAAGGACGGGGTCCGCAGTGGTGATAATAGTCGTGCAAGTATCCCCATACCGAGCGCGCTGCATAGCAATTCTCTGCGCTTAGTAAATGAGATGATTTCCCTTCAAACTCCAATAATGATTCTACTCTACGCAATGTGTCTTTTTGATAGATAGCATGAAATTTATTAAAAAAAACATCGCAAAATGTTGTTTAACAACCCTATTTTTTGTTTTAACGTTTTCTGGAAAGAAAACTAAGCAGTGTCCAACACTGAAACCAAAAGACGAAGCAATCAGGTGCATGGTTTGGCTGACATTTTGTGGGTGTGGTAAATCAGACATAATTGGCAGCAAGACATCGGGTTGTTTTCGTTGAGCCAAAAGCACTCCAGCCAATATCCTTTTTCTTTGTGACTATTAGGCGTAATAATTGTAGCCAGGTAAAAAGTTTTGCCGCCATCTACAGGTGGTTCATAGCTATCTAATGACCGTTTAAAACATGGTACAGTATTTAATCCAGCTTTTTTCCATTCACGAAGGTCTGTATTCAATTGTAGGGCATAATCGGATTGCTTCAGAGCAGACAATATCTCACCAGCCAAACCTATAATTTCATCAAGCAAATACTCAGCTTTATCTATGTTACATACTACCGCGCCTGTAGCACTTTGCAATTTATTGAACTCATGTATACGAGGACATAATTCAATAATAACCTTATCCTTAACCCATTCCATAAAAATACTCCTTAGCGTTTATGACCATGAAGAGTGAAACACATTGGTACTTCACCAAAGTCTTGAATGACCTTTAAATTATTATCTTGTGCAGCTTTTAATGTTGTTATACACGCGGAAGCCTTTCCACTAACACACTCCAGCGCTGCCTGTACATTACTTGATACAAAACGAACATTCTGGCTGTATGTATAAGCGAGATGGGATGGCGCAGGATGGCAAGCAATTATAATTTTTCCATATTTGACGAACTACGATGATTTTTTGCTAATACCATGTTCCATGTTGGCATTAAAAAACTATCCTGAATTTCTAAAAAGTCTAAGTTCTCAAATACAATTTTATGTAAGTCTGGATAGACGGCACATCCTAATAATAGATCATGTGTATTCTTCCTGACTTCAATGAGAGCATCCTCAAGAGTTGAATAAAGCTTAACATCACCATAAACCTTCTTACTTTCCAGCCAAAGATAACCTGCTTTCTCACAATTAGTTCCTTCTGGCCCCAAAGTGTGAATTATTATTTTACGATCCATATCATTCTCCTTAACTATGGAATCTATAAATATTTTATTTTTAGATTTTTTTGTAAATCGTTATAAAAAGATTCACAAGCTTCATGGTCAGTATGACGTGTTAAAATAAATCCTGGGTAACCTGAAAAATGAGGGTATGGAAGAACTTTATGCCCAGGCTCCATAAATTCAAAAACATATTCCACCTCAGATTTCTCACGGACATTTGCTAATCCATCAATCTCGACAAAGATTCCATCTCCCTGCACAGGAATAATATAATTTCCGGCAGTAGATATCGGCTTTAATAATGCCCCGATTTTTTGGGGAAATTCCATACCCAAAGCGTGGCAAATAACCAACTGCAGGAAGTTTATATCCGTGCTTGCTTTCACAATATAATGTGATATTCCGGATCCACCCACGCGTGGTGCGACTTCTATAACAAAAGGCACTTGCTTTTGGTCAATACGCAGTTCCACATGTGCTGGTCCCTCATTAATTCCTAGCGCCTTAACTGCACGTCTAACTTCATCTACGATTTCATCTCGCAGTTTCTCATCAATATCAGCAGGTGCGATATAAACACCTTCTTCAAAGTATGGACCTTTGCCATTACCTTTATCGCCGATTGAGAGCACTGTTACCTCACCACGATGCGAAAATGTTTCGATTGCGAACTCCGGCCCATCGATAAATGACTCAAGTAAAACACCACCCTTGTCATAGATGAAATCTTTCAATTGCGTGCGGTTAATTTCCCATACTTTATCAATAGCATTTCTCAATTCATCAGGGTTGTTAGCTCGGGTAACACCCTGACTGGAAAAGCCATTAGTAGGCTTCACTACAAGCGGAAATTTAATTTGGTCAATGTCTGGGTATTTTTCTTCTTTTATTTCGATAAAGGAGGGTGTATTTAATCCGTTATCATACAGAACGCGCCGAGTCATATTTTTGTTTCTACATTGCTCTACTACGAATTCAGGTAAGAAAGGTAATCCCAACCTGTTAGCAATTTTAGCGGCGAAATCTAACGCCGGTTCAAATAGTGTTAAAACACCATCAATTCGGCGCACTTTATTTTCTAACATGACTATATTTAGTGCTTTATCTTCATCTTCAAACAATGGTAAAGCAATGCTTCTCACAACACCGGGAATTCCCGGCAGTGGAGACTCATTATCGTTATAAAAAAATGTAATTTCGACACCCATTGCCTTAGCTTCTTCAAACACAAATGGTAGCTTTCTATTCTGACAGATTATGGCCAGGTTTTTTTGTAGAGTTGACATTAAGAGTTTCCTTTTCGCGTTTTGGCAAAACGATTAACATTACGCCGATGACAACAACCGCGGTGCCTATAATCACAGTCGTGGTAATATTTTCATCAAGAAGTATGAAGCCCATATACAATGCAATAACTGGGGAGATGAATAAATGAGATGTAGCTTTAGAAATATGCCAATGTTTAAGCAAAGTAATATTAAGCGTAAATCCTAATACTGATCCTATTACTGCTAAATAAAGGAGCGCTCCTAAGCTCTCCCCATAAAAGAAACGGTTACCACTTTCAATTATTAAGCTCGTAATCAAGAGTAAAAAACCACCACTCAGCATGGAAAATGCAACAAAACTAAGAAGTGGAAGAGTTTTAATATGCTTTTGAACTTTGAGCGTTATAGCGGCTGAACTGCCCATGGCTCCTAACACTGCTAACATAGCAATTATACTTTTTTCATTGCCCGGTAAAGATGCTCCTTCACCAAAAACCACACATACACCTGTGATGGCAAAGAAAACACCTGATAATTGCCTTCCAGTTGCTGGCTTTCCGCGTAAGAAATGGTTTAGAAGTAGTGCATATACGCTAATTCCAGAAGCTAAAACAGCTACCAATCCACTAGGTATATATGTTGATGCCCAATAAACTGTTCCAAATGGAATCGAAAAATAAAACAGGCCGTTAGCTGCAGCAAGACTGAAAACGGCGTAATTAATATAAATCCTTTTACTTAAAATCAAATAAAAAATAATAATTACACTTGCAATCAAAAACCGCATCCCTGCTGACCACAATGGAAGGCTATTATTTAGCCCAAGCTTTTGCAATGCCCATGTTGTGCCTCCAATAAAGCAAAGAAGGATGAAAAACAAATAAAAACGAATTCTTATTAGAAAGTTAAATGGAGATGACATAACTCGAGCACTCCCTGCGTTGAATATTAATGCATAAGATTGAATAAAGATATCATCTTAAGATTAAAATCAATCCTCTGCGATCTAAAAGTTAATCTCAGCTTATCAAAGCATAATTAAAGCTGTAACCATTATTTAATTACTTTTAAATTAAAAGAAAAAAAACACTCAGTTAATCGAGTCAGCATCGAGCATTAAATTGCCTTTCAATTATAATAATTATTTTTTCAACTGGATGAACTTATAAAAACAGAGTAATAAGTTAATTCGAGGGAATTTTCCCACCTAATTATAAGACAAGTGAAATTATAGCAAGACGTGTTGAGGGTAAAAAAGCCCTCAAACCATTGCATTATAATGCTTTTATTTTATCAGTAAATTTCGGATTCAACTCCAATAACACTTGATTGTCTTATATATAAAGGAAAGATTAGAACGACAACATTGGTCACTTTTGACAAATCAGGCGGGTTTATGCGTTATAACCCTTTCTCAATGAGGTATATGACGGGTACTAGTAAGTGAGATGAATTAACAACAACCATTCTGCTTGAGCGTCATTGCCTGCAATGACGCTCCGCATCAGTAACATCAGCCAAACGGCACTTCGCGCGCCAAAATGCGGGCGATCACGTTAAGCGCGCCTTCGTCATTGTTGCTTTCGGTTCTGTAACGCGACACGGCGCTGACTGGCGCGGCGGCGTTCGCCATTGAGAAGCTATAGCACGCCTGACGCAACATTTCGATGTCATTGGCGCTGTCGCCTATCGCCACCACTTCACAATCATCAATGCCCCATTTTTCCTGAAGCAGCGCGATGCCGTGCGCTTTGTGGCAGCCAGGAATGATCAAATCCACAAACCCAAAACCGCTGGAAACCGGATGCATGATGTTTTCAATCGCGCCCAACTCAGCGTGCAGACGTTCCATCAAGGCATCAACGCCTTCGTGCGCCAGATTCAGCGAGAACTTAAAGATGGTGTCGTCGATATCGTAGAGATTGTCGCGCTTTTCCAGACGATGATAGTGATTCGCCAGCATGGCAATCACTTCGTCGGACATTGAGGTGTGCACGTACGCGCCGTTGCGGCCACAGACTACGGTGCTGATGTCCGGCTCTTTGGCGAGGATATCGAGAATTTGATGCACGCGCTCCTGCGCCAGTTCGCCGCAGAAGATCTCTTCATTACTGTCAGAAACCCAGGCGCCGTTTTCCGCAACAAAAGCGATCTCGTCTTTGATATCAGGAAAGTAGCGTAGCAACTGATAATACTGATTGCCGCTGGCGACCACGAAACGAATGCCCTTCTCTTTCAGCAACGCATACTGACGCGCAAAGCGCTGCGCGTTGTATTGTTTGTTGTCATCGAGAAAAGTGCCATCCATATCCACCGCAATCATCTTCACTGCCATTTTGCTCTCCCGTTTGCTCATTCGGCTCAATAAAGTTTTGTTAAGCTTACTCGCGGTGTGGATTATTGAGAATGTGAATAATGAGTTTGTTAACCGCTTTCAGAGATTTCCAGTCCATCTTTTACTGTAAATCGGCGCCTTTTTCCCTGATCCAGGCACAAAACATCGCCGCCATCTCTTGCGCGTAAGCCTGAATCTCAGCTGGCGTGCGCGGCGATTCGGAAAAATGTTTCCCAACATTGCCCAGCGTACTGTTCAATAAATCTGCGGCGCGCGATTGTTCACTTTCCTCTGAGTGCGGTAATATTTCACGCAGAAAATCGCTGATGACATTTTCACCCGCCGCGCGCGCTTCCTGCACTTCCGGCGCATCACGATACAAAGGTGCGGCGTCATTCAGCGCGGTGCGCATCGCCGCCTCTTCACATTCCGAATGCAAAAACGCCAGTGTGAGATCGTGCAGTCGTTGACGCGGCGTGTTGGCGGTATTGCGCAGAATCGCACCTAACAAATCGCTAGTGCGTAGCCATTCTTCGCTTTGCAACCTGAAAAGAATAGCTGCCTTATTGGGGAAATATTGATACAGCGATCCAATACTGACGCCCGCGCGTTCCGCCACCCGCGCCGTGGTGAAACGCGCGGCGCCTTCCAGCGCCAAAACCTGAGTAGCCGCCTGCAAAATGGCGGAAACCAGCTCGGTGGAACGCGCCTGCCTGGGTCTTTTTCTCTCTGAAATCTTAATGTTACGTGGCTCAGTCACTATCATCTCCTGAACACGAATAGTGAAATGCGAATGATTCATCGTATTCTGTTGGCACAGCAAAATCCATTTGTCTGCACGGAGAACAACATGAATACCTTAACCTCTGCGCCACTGGCGCCGCTGCTGAATTACCTGTTTGAGCTGGCCGATAATATGGCGCATCCAACCAATAATGCCTTCAGAACCATGACTGACGCCGAGCAACATCGCCTGCTACACAGCAAAACCGATTACCTGGAACTTTATGGACATCTAAAAGAGGTGCCGTTAGCGGTATCACGTGAAACCGGCAAGTTGCTGTATATGCTGGCGCGCAGCAGCAATGCCAAAACCATCGTTGAATTCGGCACCTCATTCGGCATTTCCACGCTGCATCTGGCGGCGGCGCTGCGCGATAACGGCGGCGGTAACATCATCACCTGCGAGTTTGAGCCGGAGAAAGTGGCGTTAGCCCGTAACCATTTCGCCGATGCCGGCGTCAGCGATTTGATTGAGGTGCGCGTGGGCGATGCGTTGCAGACATTGAGCCGCGATCTCCCCGCCTCCATCGATATGCTGGTGCTGGACGGCGCAAAAGCGATTTACCCGGATATTGTTACGTTGGTGCAGCCGTTTTTGCGTCCCGGCGCGCTGATTGTTGCCGACGATGCCGACTTCAGCCCGGAGTATCTGGAGCTGATGCACAGTAATCGTGGTTTTATGTCGCTGCCGTTTAACGATGGGGTTGAGGTGTCGATGTGGTTGGGCGCAGCGTAATTGAGCAGGTCGCCATGAATGGCGACCCTACAATTAGTTAAACCATGGCTGGAACGGGTCGGGGAATTCCACCCAGTTATCGGGTCCGAGCGCCATTTCCTCATCGGTTAACAGCGCCTCTTCCAGTTTGCTTCGCAGCGCGTTTTCATCCATTTCTATGCCGATAAACACCAGTTCCTGTCGCGCGTCGCCGCTGCCGTCAACCCAGTTCTCTAAGATGTAGCCAAGGTTTTCCGCATCTTCCGGCCAGCGATCTTTTGGCACGCTGGCCCACCACATGCCGGCTAAACCCTGACGCGATACGCCGCCTGCCTGCGACCATGAACCGGCATGACGCGGACGGCTGGCAAGCCAGAAGTAGCCTTTGGAACGCACCACTCCGTGCATCTCATTTTCAATCAAGTGAGCAAAGCGCATCGGATGGAAAGGACGACGCGCGCGGAACACGAAGTTACGAATGCCGTACTCTTCGGTCTCGGGCGTGTGTTCTCCACGCAACTCCTGCAGCCAGCCCGGCGCCTGCGCGGCGGCATCAAAATCAAACAAACCGGTGTTGAGCACCTGATCCAATCCCACTTTGCCGAATTCAGAGGTGATAATGTTGGCGCGCGGATTGAGCGACGTCAGGATCGCCATCAGCCGCGCTTTTTCCGTCTCGTTAATCAGGTCGGTTTTGTTAAGAATCAGTACATCACAGAACTCGATTTGATCGACCAGCAAATCCACCACCGTGCGCTCATCCTCAGCACCCAATGATTCTCCGCGCGACTGAATGCTCTCATTCGATTCATAGTCACGCAGGAAGTTAAAGCCATCGACCACCGTCACCATGGTGTCGAGCGAGGCAACTTCAGACAGACTTTGCCCCTCTTCATCGGCGAAGGTGAAAGTCTCCGCCACCGGCAACGGTTCAGAAATGCCGGTCGATTCGATCACCAAATTATCGAAGCGGCCATCTTTCGCCAGACGATTGACCTCCAGCAGCAAATCTTCACGCAATGTGCAGCAGATGCAGCCGTTACTCATTTCCACCAGCTTTTCGTCGGTGCGCGACAGCTCTGCCCCGCCCTCGCGCACCAGCGCGGCATCGATATTCACTTCCGACATATCATTGACGATCACCGCCACACGACGGCCTTCGCGGTTATTGAGAATATGATTGAGCAGCGTGGTTTTACCTGCGCCAAGAAAGCCGGAAAGCACGGTGACAGGAAGTTTTTTGAAACCATTCTGATTTTGGGTTAATGCTGACATAGCAACTCCTCTAAATGACAAGGTTCACAAGACGTATAGGCATACGCGCAATGGTGTTTTTAGTTATGTTATAACATAACAATTAAGGTTGTCATTGAGGAATGTTGATGGAGCGGATTGGTCGCCATGAATGGCGACCTTACGGCGACGGGGAAACCTGCGATTACTGGTTGTCGGGATAACTCAAATCGATGGCGTTATCCGGCAACGTGGTGAAGTTTTTAACGATGGTGCGGAAATCCGCGTTCGGTTTTAGATCGGCAAACTGTTGCGGATAGAGATCTTTCGCCAGAATTTCCATGCCGATAATGTTGTACGGATGGTTATAGAAGTGGTGGTACACGCCATATACGCGGCCCTGTTTCACCGGCTCAATCTGCGCCAGGCCGGTGCGCTTCAGCAGCGTCTGGAAGGTGGCTTTCACTTCCTGCGGTTGCACGCCATAACCAAACGGCAGCACATTGGCGTTCGGACGTTTCGATCCGGTCATGATGTAGACATCCGGTTTCATGGCGATGATTTTTTCCAGCGCCACAAATCCGGCATTGCCCGGCAGCAGTTCAGAGCCGATATTTTTGCCGCCCACCGCTTCCACCAATCCGCCCCAGCCATTGTGGCTGTGCGTAAAGCAGCAGTTGTCGCTATTCCCGGCTATCGGTTCGATAAACACCGTCGGCTTGTCTTTCACCTGCGCCACGCCTTGAGTGATGTGGGTGAATTTCTGCTGATAGAAATCGGTATAAGCTTTAGCCTGGCTTTCGCGGTTCAGCACTTTGCCAAGCAGCGTCACGCTCGGCGCGGTGTTCTGCGCGGGATGCAGCTCGTAATCCACGAACACCACCGGAATATGCAGATTCTGCAAGGTGCCGAGCACGCCCGATTGCTGTAACGCCGGTTTGGCGCGCAGCTGTGCAATCATCAAATCGGGTTTCTGCGCCAGCACGCTTTCGAGATTAACCTGGCCTTGATCGTTAAAGCCCATATCGACGATTTTCGTCGCTTCCGGCCAGCGCCCTTTCAGTACATCCCAGGTTTGCGTGTCCTGCTTTTTCGGCAGATTATTCCACGCCACCACGCGCTTAAAGGGATCGTCGCGATCCAGCAGCGCCAACGTCAGAATGTCGCGGCCATCCTGCAGAATGATGTGTTGAGGTTCTTTGTTGATAGTTTGCGTGTTGCCGTCCATATCGGTGACGGTCAGCGGATAGGTGGAGGCGGCAGCCGCCGTTGAAGCCAGTAATCCCATTGCCAAAAGCAGGCGCTTTTTCATGCCAAAACTCCGTGGTAAAAAGAATAGTTATTATTATCAATTACCTTAACACAACCTTAAGTGGCGAGAATAAACGCCACTTCAATCAGTTGTAACAGAGTTTTATGCGGGCGCGGTTAGGTGAAATCAGAGAGTTTTTGTCCGGAGGTGATCAGTTCCTGCAGCAGCATCTGGCGACGCTCCTGCGGCGTATCGCGGCTGACCATAAAGCAGATCGCCGCCACGGCCTGACCGCTGCGCGAACGGATCGGCGCTGCCATGCAGCAGGTGAAACTTTCCGATAATCCTTCCGTCATGCAGTAACCGAGTTTTCCGGCGTGATGAATTTCATCAAGAAACGCCTGCTTATCGAGGATTTTGCCGGTGGCGAGGCGATAATCCTCCTCCGGAATCAAATCCAGAATCGCGCTGTCCGACCAGTTACTCAGCAGCAAACGCCCGGTCGCGGTCCAGGTAATCGGCACTCGCACGCCGATATCGGAGGTGATTTTGAACGGATGCGCATTGCTCTCAGAGAGCACCACGGTGTATTTGTTGCCTTCCAGCATGCAGAGCTGCACGGTTTCACCGTGGCGCGCCACAATCTCCACCATGAGTTGATGCGCCCGACGGATCAGATCGTTATGCGCCATATAATCCGCACCGTAATAGTGCATCTCACGGCCAAAGAACACTGCGCCTTCGGCATCCAGCTCCACCAAACCGGCTTCACTTAGCAGGCTGACTAATTCATAGATGCTGGAACGGGGTGCGCCGGTGGCGTCGATCAACGCGCGCATCGACATCGGCTGACGTGCGCTGTGCAACTGCCGAAAGATATCAATAACCCGGTCAACGCCGCGCGCCCGCGAGGGTTTTTCGTCCGGCATAAACTCACTCCTTGGTGGCTTGGGTACAAAAGGTAAAGGCAATGAAAGAAGGGCATGATACACCGCGCATCGGCTTTTACCCATCCCGGATTAAATAAATATTAATTACCTGCCATTAATTAGCACGATCAATTTTGGTGCCTCATTATGGCGCAATACGCTCACTCAACTTTTATAAAACCACGATAGCGATCACACTCCAATATAAACTCACGCTCAAGTTAATTTTATTTTGCGACCCCGACGACATCACAAAAAATTAAATAGCTGTGCACATATTGCAAAAGAAAAATTCCTGTGCAAATCTTGCTCTATCCAGTATTGCAGATAGCAGTCTGGTATATCAGACAATACGGTAAGCAGATTTTCGCTGCAACAGGAGCAGAAAGGGATGACGATTAAACGTTATGGCGTAGAAGGCGGAACCGGTACCGGCGGGCAGAAACTGCCGTTTGCCCGCGCGGTTGAAGCCGATGGCTGGCTCTACATCTCCGGCCAAACGCCGATGCGCGACGGCGAAGTGGTGGAAGGTGGCATCATCGAACAGACGCAGCTGGCGTTCGAAAACTGTCTCGCCATCATGCGCGAAGCCGGTTATCGCGTCGAGGATGTGGTGCATGTCACGGCGGTATTAACTGATGCGCGTTATTTCAGTTCATTTAATAAAGTATTCAGTGAGATATTTAGCGGAAATCCCCCGGCGCGTATTTGTAGCGTGCAGGATTTAGTCGTCGACTGCAAAGTCGAAGTCGATATGAAATGCTTCCGCGCCGATCGTAAATAAACATTACGGTTAAAACAGGCTGGCGAACTTTTACTTTCTCCGCCCACACCAGGACAGCCTGTTATTAATTGATGCCTTTCTATTTTGCTGTGAAATAACGGTATTACACCGTCTCGTCAAAATTTCTAAAGAGAGCATAACAATGAAGACAACATCGCTAAAAGTGAGCCTCCACGCGCTAGCCGGCGCGCTGGTATTACTGACGCTGGCGGGCTGTACGCCAACCGAAGAGAAAAAAGAAGCGGGCGCTGCGCCGCAGTCAGCGCTGCAAACCGTATTGCAACGTGGCACGCTGCGCGTCGGTGACTGCCTGAGTTTCGCCCCGTTCGGTTTTTACGATAAAGACGGTAACCCGGACGGCTACGATGTTGATCTCGCCAAAGCGCTGGCCAAAGAGATGGGCGTGAAACTGGAAATGATCAACACCACCAGCGCCAACCGCATTCCTAATCTGCAAACCAATAAAGTGGATGTGGTGTTCTGCAACTTCACCCGCAATCTGGAACGCGCCAAAGAGATCGGCTTCACCAACCCGTATGTGGTGGCAAGTGAAGCGATGCTGGTGCGCAAGAACAGCGGCATCCAGTCCGCACACGATATGGGCGGCAAAACCATCGCCACGGTGAAAGGCTCGACCAACGGTGACGAAGTGCGCAACCTAGGCATTGACGTGAAGATTCAGGAGTACGACTCATCGCAGGCTGCCATCCTCGCGGTGAAACAGGGCCAGGCTGATGCGATGATCGAGGATAACAACTTCCTCGCCTATCAGGCCAAGCTCGACCCAACGTTAACCGTGACCAATGAAGCGCTGGTGCCGCTGGAATACAACGCCTTTGGCGTGAAGCAGGGCGATCAGGTCTGGACCAACTATCTCAACGAATTCCTGTTTGAAATTAACGCCTCCGGTGAAAACGCCCAGCTGTATCAGAAATGGTTCGGCAACAAACCGCGTTATCCGCTGAATCCGCAATATTGATCCCCACGCGGCGCGGCAACTGCTGCTGCGCCGCCCGAAGGAGCAGAACCATGAGTTATCAATGGCTAACCCTGTGGCGCTACGCCGACACTTTTCTTGCCGCCGCGTGGCTCACCTTGCAAGTGACATTGCTGGCGTTTGCGCTGGCGGTGGCGCTCGGTTTGCTCTCGGCGCTGGCGAAAGCGTCGCCGCTGGCCCCGCTGCGCTGGATCAGTCACTGCTACGTTGAGTTCATCCGCAACACGCCGGTGCTGCTGCAGATCTTCATCATCTTTTTTGGTCTGCCGTCGCTCGGCATCACCATGAGCGCCTTTACCGCTGGCGTGCTGGCGCTGGGGATTAACGTCGGTGCCTACCTGTCCGAAACCTTCCGCGCAGGCATTCAATCGGTGCCGAAAGGCCAGCTTGAAGCCGCATGGGTGCTGGGCATTCCCCGTCGTCAGGTGTTTCTCACCGTGGTGCTGCCGCAGGCGGCGCGCGCGGTGTGGCCCGCCATTATCAACAACCTGATTCAGCTGCTGCTCGGCACCTCTTTGCTGTCAGCGATTGCGCTGCCTGAACTGACCGGCACCGCCACAGTGATTAATGCGCGCACGCTGCTGTATATCCAGACATTTAGCGTCGTTGCCCTGGTCTATCTGGTGCTGAGCAACCTGTTCTCCTGGCTGGGAACGATGGCAGGACGGCGCATGTTCCACCCGCCGCTGGTGACCCCGGTAAAAAAGTCCGCCTGGTGGTGGGCAAGAAAATGGCTGACTAATCCAGTGAAACGGGAGAACGCGCTATGAACGAGTTAATCATTAGTTCGTTACCGATTCTGCTAAAAGGGCTCGGTATCACGCTGCTGCTGTCGGTGGCCGCGATCATTGGCAGCACGCTGCTGGGCTTGCTGGCGGCGGTGTTGCGCACCAGCCGCTTGCCCGTTCTGAAGCAGATTGCGGTGATCTACACCGAGCTGTTTCGCGGCACGCCGGTGCTGATCACGCTGATGTTCATCTACTTCGGCGTCGCCTATTTCGGCTATGACATCAACCTGTTTGCCGCCGGTATTCTTGGCCTGAGCATCTATCAGGGCGCGTATATCGCGGAAGTGTTCCGCGCCGGCATCGAAGCGGTGCCAAAAGGCCAGTGGGAAGTGTCATGGATTTTGGGCCTGTCGAAGCGTCAGACCTTTATGAGCGTGATCCTGCCGCAAACGCGCGGCATCGTGCTGCCGCCGCTGGCGGGCCAGTATCTTTCCCTGATCAAAGACACCTCGATCGTCAGCATGATCGGCATGTCCGAATTGATGCATCAGGGCCAGGCGATTGTCGACCGCATCGGTCAGCCGGTGGTGGTTTACGGTCTGGTCGCCCTGCTCTACTTCGCCGTCTGCTTCCCGCTTTCCCGTTGGGTTCAACATCATCAAACCAGGAGCCAAATCTCATGAGCAAATCCGCGATTACCTTAAGCCGGATAACCAAATCGTTTGGCGCAACCCAGGTGCTGAAAGAGATCAGTCTGGATGTTTCACCGGGCGAAGTGCTGGTGCTGATTGGCGCATCCGGCTCTGGCAAAAGTACCGTGCTGCGCATCATGAGCGGGCTGGAAGTGGCCGACGGCGGTGAAGTGTGGGTCAACGACGTTCCGCTGCACCAACGCAAGCGCGCCAGCGAAATCTGCGGTCACGTTGGCATGGTGTTCCAGCAGTTCAACCTGTTCCCGCACAAAACCGCGCTCGGCAACGTCACGCTGGCGCTGATCAAAGCGCAAAAGCTGTCGGAAGCCGAAGCCAATAAACGCGGCATGGCGGCGCTGACGCGCGTCGGACTGGCCGAGCGCGCGCATCACTATCCGGCGCAGCTTTCCGGTGGTCAGCAGCAGCGCGTGGCGATTGCCCGTGCGCTGGCGGTAGAACCGAAAATCATGTTCTTCGATGAAGCTACCTCGGCGCTGGACCCAGAACTGGTAGGCGAAGTCATGGAAGTGATGCGCAGCCTGGCGCGTGAAGGCATGACGATGGTGGTGGTGACACACGAAATGGGCTTCGCGCGCAAAACCGCTGACCGCGTGGTGTTTATGGATCAGGGCGTGATTGCCGAACAAGGTTCGCCCGAGCAGATTTTCGTCAATCCACAGAACCCGCGCACGCAGCAGTTTTTATCGCGCGTACTTGAGCACTAACAGGAGGATCTATGTCGATTCGCTTTCCGCTGCAGGCGGATGGATTACTGGATGCGCAGCAAACCGCGCCACGTTTTAAATCGGTTGCCGGAGCCGGCGAATCGCCGCTGGCTCTCGGCACGGCGGTGCTGAGCAGCGATCAGGTGTTTTCGCCGCTGATGATCATGAAACAGTCGGCGCTGAAGAACAATCTGCGCCAGCTAGCAGACTTCTGCCGCGAAAACGGTGTGATGCTGGCCGCGCACGGTAAAACCTCGATGTCGCCTGCCGTTTTGCGCCGCGCGATTAGCGAAGGCGGCGCGTGGGGTTTGGGTGCCGCCACGCCCGCGCAGGTGCGCGCGCTGCGTCAGTTCGGTATCCGCAATGTGTTTCTTGCCAACGAGCTGGTCGATCCGGCGGGTATTCACTGGATTGCGCAGTGGCAACAGCAGCATCCCGATCACGGCTTCCTGTGCTACGTCGATTCGCTGCAGGGCGTGAAGCTGTTGGCGCAGAACCTCGGCGACAGCCAGATTTCGGTGCTGCTGGAGATGTCTGTCAGCGGCGGCCGCACCGGTTGTCGTTCTCAGCAAGATGCGCTGGCGATTGCCGAAGCGATCGCCGCCTGCCCGGCGCTCAAGCTGGTGGGCGTCGCCGGTTATGAAGGCGCGCTCGGTGCAGGCCGCGATGAAAGCGGCATTCAGCGTGTGAAGGATTACTGCCAGATGATGATCGCTACCGCTGAATTGCTGGCGGAAAAGCAGCTGTTTACCAGCGACCACATCATCCTCAGCGCCGGTGGCGGCGCCTGGTTTGATGTGGTGACAGCGTACTTCACCGCGGCGAAACTGCCGCTGCCGGTGACGCCGCTGATCCGCTCCGGCGCCTATATGGCGCACGACAGCGGACTCTATGCACGCATCGCGCCCTTTGCTCAGCCGGGCGCAACGCATCATTTTGCTGCCGCGCTGGAGATTTGGGGCCGCGTGTTGTCGCGTCCGGAGCCGGGCCTGGCATTCGTCGATTTTGGCCGCCGCGATGTCCCGTTCGATCAGGATCTGCCCAATCCGCTGTGGATCCGCAACGCCGATGGCAGCGCGCCACGCGCGGCGACGCATTTGCGTATCAGTGATGTGAACGATCAGCATGCTTATCTGTTATTGCCGGAGGATGAGCCGCTGCAGGTGGGCGATTGGGTCGGCTGCGGTATTTCGCATCCTTGTACCGCCTTTGATAAATGGCGCTATCTGCCGCTGGTGGATGATGATTATTGCGTCACAGATTCACTGGAAACAGCGTTTTGATGGTTTTTTGTGCCAGGTTTTGTAAGGTCGCCATGAATGGCGACCTTACGACAAACGGTGCAAATTTTGTAGGGTCGCCATTTATGGCGACCTTATGACAAACGTTGCGGAGCGACCTTATGACAAACGGTGCGCACGGCTGCGCACCCAACACTCAACGCCAACCTAACTCCGGTGCAACGTGGGTCAAAATGCTCTCAATCACGTGCGCACAGTAATCCACGCCTAACTGATTCGGGATGGTCAGCAACAGCGTATCCGCTTCGGCAATCCCTTCGTCCTGCGCCAGCTGTTTGATCAACTGATCCGGCTCGGCGGCATAACTGCGACCAAAGATGGCGCGGGTTTTCTCGTCGAGGAAACCCACCGAATCCTGATCCTGTCCACTGCGACCAAAGTAGGCGCGGTCGGTATCGTTGGTCAGCGCAAAAATGCTGCGGCTCACCGAAACACGCGGCGTACGCTGATGGCCCGCCGCTTCCCACGCCTGACGATAAGCACGAATCTGCTTCGCCTGCTGCACGTGGAACGGCTCGCCGGTTTCATCATCTTTCAGGGTGGAGCTTTGCAGGTTCATACCCTGCTGCGCCGCCCAGATAGATGTCGCGTTGGAGCCAGAACCCCACCAGATACGCTCACGCAAACCGGCTGAGAACGGCTCAAGACGCAGCAAGCCCGGTGGATTGGGAAACATCGGCTGCGGATTGGGTTTAGCAAAACCTTCACCGCGCAGCACTTCCAACAGTTCCTCGGTATGGCGACGGCCCATATCGGCATCGCTCTCACCGTTTTGCGGATCAAAGCCAAAGTAGCGATAACCTTCGATAACCTGCTCGGGCGAGCCACGGCTCAGGCCGAGCTGCAGACGCCCGTTGGAAATCAGATCCGCCGCACCGGCATCTTCCGCCATATACAGCGGGTTTTCGTAGCGCATATCGATCACGCCGGTACCAATTTCAATCTTTTTAGTGCGCGCACCGACCGCCGCCAGCAGCGGGAACGGCGAGCTCAGCTGACGCGCAAAGTGGTGCACGCGGAAGTAGGCACCATCGGCACCCAACTCTTCGGCGGCAACTGCTAAATCAATGGATTGCAGCAGCACGTCCTGCGCCGAACGGGTGGCGGATTGTGATGATGGGGTCCAGTGACCAAAAGATAAGAAGCCAATCTTTTTCATGCTGAAATTCTCCTCGTGAGCCGTGCCGGCTCGAACGTTTCCAATGCAGCAAGGTTACGCCACAGACGAGGTGACTGATAGCCAATAGATTTCGCGCGCTTCATCAACTTTTTTGCATAACTAAGAAAAACAGATTCTTTGTGTTCATCACGGTGATCAATCATCGTCAAAAGCCTAATCACTGTTTACAGGTTCGGCTTCACCATGAGTAAAGGGACATCCGCCTATCTCAGTGCGCAACAGCGTGACGTGGTGCATCAACTGGCGCGCAGCTGGCTGTGGCGCAGCGAATTGCCAACGTGGCTATTGATGGTGGCGGTGTACGGCGGTTGGTTCGCCAGCGTTGTCTATTGGCGAACGTTGGGGTTAACGCTGAGCACGCTGCTGCTGGTCCTGTTTACCACCTGGTATATGTCGCTGCAGCACGAGTTGATTCACGGCCACCCGACGCGTTTTCCCCGTCTCAACCAGCTGTTCGGCACGCTGCCGCTGGCGGTGTGGTATCCGTACGGCTTATACCGCGACTCGCATCTGGCGCATCATCGCAACCACACGCTGACCGATCCCGATGAAGATCCGGAAACCTACTACCTTTCGCCGGCGCGCTGGGCGCAACTCAAGCCGTGGCAGCAGCAGGTGATTCATCTGCGCAACACCTTTCCCGGACGTTTGCTGATCGGCCCGCTGCTGGATATGGGCGCGACCCTCAAAACCCTGGTGCATGCCTTTATTCAACGCGATAAACCGGCGATGGCGATGTGGATTATTCATCTCACCTTACTGAGCGGGCTGTTTTACTGGATGGCGCTGCATGGCTTCTCGCCGCTGTGGTTGGTGCTGACGGTGAGTTATCCGGCGTTGATGCTGACCAAAGTGCGATCCTTCTACGAGCATCGTGCCGACGAGGAGCCGCTGGCGCGCTCGGTCAATAACGAAGCCGCGTTGCCATGGCGTTTGCTGTTCCTCAATCTCAACTATCATTCTGTACATCACGATCTACCCGGTTTGCCGTGGTACGGATTACGCAAAGTCTATTTGCTGTATCGCGATGGTTATCACCAGCGTAACCACGGTTTTCGCGTCGCCGGTTATGGCGAATGGATAAGCCGCTTCTGGCGCAAATCGGTCGAGGTTAATGCCCATCCGGGTACGCAAAAGGATGCACAGGATGCCCACTCTTTCGTTACCGATGTACGACATCAATCATCAGGCGACTATCGGCCTGACCTCAGCGCTAACGACGCTGTTGCAACAACGCGGCGTGCAGGCTGAGGTTAGCTGGCCGCAGGATTTACTGCCGCACTGGCGCGATGACCGGCTGCTGCTGAGCCAAACCTGCGGTTATCCGCTGGTGGAGCTGCTGCCCGATGTGCAGTTGGTAGGCACCTTTCACTCCAGCGCGCAAGGCTGCGACGGCCAGCGCTATCGCAGCTGGCTGGTAGCGCGCAGCGCAGATGAGAACCTGACGCTAAGCGACTTTCGCGGACGGCGCGCGGTGTGCAACAGCAACGATTCCCACTCCGGTTTCAACTCGCTGCGCTACGTGATTGCGCCGCTGGCGCAGGCCGGGAAATTCTTCAGCGCAACCCGTTTTAGCGGCAGCCATCGCCAGTCGCTGGCGGCGTTACGTGCGGGCGAGGCGGATATCGCGGCGATTGATTGCATCACCTGGGCGCTGCTGCGCCGCAATTTCCCGCAGGAGCTGGCGGGGCTGGAGATTATCGGAGAAACGCCGCTGTGCGCCGCGTTGCCGCTGATTACGTCAGCCAAAACCGACGCATCAACCCTTGAAAAACTGCGCAGTGCGTTGAGCGAACTGACCAGCGATAAGCGTTATCGGGATCTTCTGGCGGAGAGTTTAATTAGCGGATTCAGCGTGAGCGATCGGGCGTTTTATGACGAAGTGCGTGAGTGGAAAGATCGCGCCGCCGCGCTGGGCGTGACGGCGTTGTAATCATCTGTTTATCATTCGGAACGGTCGCCATTTATGGCGACCTTGCCAAATTACGCTACCTGCTGACGACTACGCTCTGCCGCGAACTGGTTTTCCGGTTCCGCCAACCCGAGATTATCGCGCAGCGTCTCGCCTTGATACTCTTTGCGATAAATTCCCCGCGCCTGCAACAGCGGGATCACCTGCGCCACAAAATCATCAAACGCCGTTGGCGTACCACCGCGCACGATAAAGCCATCGGTTGCGCCCTGCAGGAACCAGTTTGCCAGCCCTTCGGCAACCTGCTCCGCCGTACCCAGGAAACTCGGGCGCGGTGTGGCTTCTTCCAGCGCCGCCTGGCGGAGCGTTAAGCCACGTTCGCGCGCGTTCTGTTTGATCTTGTCGGTGGTGCTGCGGAAGCTGTTGCTGCCCAGCTCGCCAATATCCGGGAAAGGTGCATCCAGCGTGTACTGACTGAAATCGTGATGCTCGAAGTAGCGTCCAAGATACTCCAGCGCTTTATCGATGGTCACCAGCTCAGCGGTTTGCTGATAGCGGCGCTCAGCGTCCTGTTCCGTTTCGCCAATAATCACGCTGATGCCCTGGAACACACGGATATCATCGGCATCGCGCCCGCGTGCCACCAGCCGGCGGCGCACATCTTCACGAAATTCGCGTGCCTGCTCCAGCGTTTCCTGGCGCGTATAGATGGCATCGGCGGCTTCGGCGGCAAAGGCTTTGCCCGCTTCCGACGCGCCCGCCTGGAACACAATCGGGCGGCCCTGCGGCGAGCGACCGACGTTGAGCGGTCCCTGCACCGAGAAGTAATGTCCTTTATGATTTAGCGTATGCAGCTTGTCGGCGGCGAAGAATTCTCCGCTCTGTTTGTCGCGCACAAAGGCATCGCCTTCCCACGAATCCCACAGCCCTTTCACCACCTGCAAATATTCGCTGGCAACGCGGTAACGCTCGTCGTGTTCTGGATGGGTGCTGCGCGAGAAGTTTTTCGCCGATCCTTCCAGCGGCGAAGTCACCACGTTCCAGCCAACGCGACCGCCGCTCAGATGATCGAGGCTGGCGAACTGGCGCGCCACGGTAAACGGCTCGCTGTAGGAGGTGGAAAGCGTAGCGACCAGACCGATTTTTTGGGTCACCAGCGACAGCGCCGACAGCAAGGTAATTGGCTCAAAACGGTTGAGGAAGTGCGGAATCGACTGCGGCGTGATGTACAAGCCATCGGCGACAAACAGGAAATCGATCTTCGCCTGCTCAGCTTTGCGCGCCAGATCCAGCACGTAATCGATGTTAATGCTGGCATCCGCCACCGCATCGGGATGACGCCATGCCGACATGTTGCCGGATACACCCTGAATAATCGCGCCCAGCCGCAGCTGGCGTTGTGTCTGACTCATTCTGCTCTCCTTAGTATGCGTTCGCGGGCTGCCAGTCAGGAATGACCGGCAGCGCCTGTAACAGTTTTTGCGTCCACGGATGCTGCGGCGCGGCGAACACCTGCTGCAGCGCCCCGCTCTCCACCACTTGCCCGTTCTGCATCACCAGCACGCGATCCGCCAGATGCTGGATCACGCCGAGATCGTGAGAGATAAACAGCAGCGCGGTGCCGTGTTCGGCCTGCATATCGGCCAGCAGATCCAGCACCTGCGCCTGCACCGAAACATCGAGCGCGCTGACCGGTTCATCGGCCACCAGCAGCGCCGGATTCGGTGCAAAGGCGCGCGCAATCGCCACGCGCTGGCGCTGGCCGCCGGACAGCTGCTGCGGATAACGCTGCAGGAAGCGGTCGCCGAGCTGCACTTCATCGAGCAGTTGACGCACGCGCTGACGCCGCGCATCGCCGTAAATTCCGGCACTATCGAGGCTTTCGCCGATAATTTTCTCTACCGTGTAGCGCGGGTCGAATGAGCTGAACGGATCCTGCGCGATCAGCTGCAAGCGCGCACGCCGGGCGCGGCGCGCTTTCTCCGGCAGACGATCCCAGCGCTCACCTTCCAGCAGCAGCGTGCCGCTGTCCGGTTCGGTTAAGCCCATCACCACTTTCACCAGCGAGGTTTTGCCGGAGCCGGATTCGCCGACCACGCCAAGCGTCTCTCCGGCGTGCAGCGTGAAGTTGATGTCGTTGAGCACCAGGCGATCGCCATAGGCTTTATGCAGGCCGATGCCTTCCAGCAACGGTGCGCTGCTGCATGTCGGGCGCGGCGGCAGCGGCGTCGGCTCAGCCGCGCTCAGGCGCAGACCGCGCGTGGCGGGCGTTGGCACCGCGCGCAGCAGGCGCTGCGTCCAGGCGTGTTGTGGACGATTGAGCAGCGGGCCGCTGTTGCCCTGCTCCACTACTTCGCCATCGCGCATCACCAGCACGCGATCCGCCAGTTCCGCCACCACCGCCAAATCGTGGCTGATCAGCAGCAATCCGTGGCCGTCGCGACGGCGCTGCGCCAGCAGTTGCAGAATCTGGCGCTGCACCGTCATATCCAGCGCGGTGGTCGGTTCATCGGCGATCAACAAGGTTGGCGTACCGGCCAGCGCGGTAGCAATTAACGCACGCTGGCGCTGGCCGCCCGAGAGCTGATGCGGATAGCGTTCGAGGCGGCTTTCGGCATCGTGAATGCCCGCCGCCTTCAGCAGTGCGAGGCTTTTGTCCTGCAAATTGTCGCGATGACCGGCGGCGCTTAGGGCATCACTCAGCTGCTGACCAATGCGGCGAAGCGGATCGAGCGACACCAGCGCGTCCTGCAACACATAGCCAATGCGGCGACCGCGCAGCGCGCGCCAGTCGCTGCGGCTGGCGTGGCGCATATCGCGTCCGTCAATGGTGAAACGGTCGGCGGTTAACACCGCGCCCTCCGGCAGCAGGCCAAGCAGGCTGCGCGCGGTCAGGGTTTTGCCGGAACCGGATTCCCCGACCAGCGCCACGGATTCGCCCGCCGCGACCTGCAGGTTGAGGTTTTTCACCACCTGCTGCGGCCCGAAACGAATCGAGAGATTCTGGATATCAATAAACGGCTGGCTCATGCGGATCGTCCTTCAAAACGTGCCTGCCAGTAACGACCCAGCGTATTCACCGCAATCACCGTCAGCGTGATAAACACGCCCGGCCACACGGCGATCCACCATGCGTTACGCAGATAATTGCGTCCTTCCGCCAGCATCAGGCCCCATTCGGCGGTCGGTGGCTGCGGCCCCATGCCGAGGAAACTCAGTCCGGCGGTACCGATAATCGCGGTGCCGAGCCCCAGCGTGGCCAGCGCCGGCACCTGCGCAATGGCGTGCGGCAAAATGTGGCGCGTGATCAGCGTGAAGCGTGACAGGCCAAAGGTGCGCGCCTGTTCAACATACCCGGAGGTCATCACGCTGTAGGTTTGTGCCCGCACCACGCGGGCAAAACGCGGCACCGATGCGACGCCGAGCGCGATAATCAGGTTGTTGGTGCCGGGCCCGGTAAAGGCGATCAGCATCAGCGCTAGCAGCAGATCGGGAAAGGCGGAAATCACATCCACCGCGCGGCTCAACAGCTCATCAACCACGCCACGCGCCAGCGCCGCCACCAATCCCAGCAAAGTGCCAAACACCACCGCCAGCGCCATCGCCGCCACGCTGATCAGCAGCGAATAGCGGCTGCCGTAGATCACGCGCGTCAGCAGATCGCGTCCCAGCTGATCGGTGCCTAACCAATGCTGCGCCGACGGCGGCAGCTGCGCGTTAACTGGATCGGCCAGCAGCGGATCGCTGTGCGCCAGCCACTGCGGCGCGATCACCGCGATAGCCAATACAATAAGAAACAGAATCGCTGCCCACACCGCGGCGGGCAGCGCAACCGGAAGACGTTGCAGTGCGGCAATCATGATTTGCTCTCCCCGCGCAGACGCGGATCAATCCACAGCGACAGGATGTCTACTAAGGTGCTCATCACCACGTAGATCAGCGCCGAGAGAATCGCCACCGCCAGCACCACCGGCAGATCCTGCGCCAGCACCGCATCGACGGTCAGTTTGCCAAGGCCGGGACGACCAAATACCTGCTCGGTAATCACCGCGCCGCTCAGCAATCCGCCCACCAGCCAGCCGGTTAACGTGACGGCGGGCAGCGCCGCATGACGCAGCGCGTGGCGCAGACGAATGGTGGTTTCCCCTACGCCCCACGCGCGCAGCGTGAGGGTGAATGGCGCATCCAGCGCGCGCTCCAGCTCGCGGCGCAGCAGCTGAGCGATCACCGCGCCCTGCGCCAGACCGAGCGCCAGCGCCGGTAGCACCAGCGACGACAGCGAGCGATCGCCCGCCACCGGGAACCAACGCAGCGTGAAGCTGAAAATAAACAGCAGCACAATGCCCATCCAGAAAGAGGGCGTGGAGGCCAGCAGCAGCTCGACACCGTTAGCCACGCGGCGACCAATGCGACGATGCGCGGTGCCGACGGCAATCACCACCGCAAAAATAATGCTGACCAGCAGCGCCGCCAGCGTCAGTTTGATGGTTGGCCACAGCTGCGTGGCCAGCAGATGGCTGACTTCGGTATTCAGCATGTAAGAACGACCAAAATCGCCGTGCAGCACGCGCCACATATAGTGCAGATATTGCCACCACAGCGGTTCGTTCAGGCCCCATTCGGCGCGGATCGCCGCCTCAATGGCTGGCGTGCGCAGCTGCTCACCGACCAGCAGGCTGACGATATCGCCCGGCGCCAGATGCACGCCGAGAAAGGCCAGCGAAACCGCCGCCCACAGCACCAGTACGCCGCCCAGCAGACGGCTGACGATGCGGCGCGTCAGGTCGCTGCGCCACACCGATGGCCGACGCGCGCGTGGCGTGCGGGTGACAATGCTTTCCAGACTCATCTTCGCCTCCTGATTAATGGTCGCTGAGCCAGATGTCGTACGCGTTCTCCGGCATCTGTTTAAAACTGCGGAAACCGGCACCGTGCACGTAGCTGGCGGTGGCGATCTGGTCTTCTGGTTCATACAGCGGGATCGCCAGCGCCTGCTGTGGCAGCGCGTATTGCTGCAGCTGGCTGTAGAATTTACGGCGCTGATTGATATCCAGCGTCGCTGCCGCCTGATCGAGCCAGCCGTTGATTTGCGGGCTATTGACGCGGCTGTAGTTAATCGGCCCGCCAGCTTTCACCGGGCGATAGTGGTTTTCGATATCGATGCCGTCGGTTTCGGTATTCGAGTTGGCAATCGAGCCGAAGTGGCCGGTGTTGCGCACATCGGTGTAGGTGCCAGAATCGACGTAGCGCAGTTTGATGTCCACGCCGAGACGCTGGCGCGCCTGCGCCTGAACCGCCTGCAGCAGCACATCGCGCTGATCGCGCACCGTTGCCTGCGCCTGAATCACCTCAATGCTCAGACGCTGACCGTCTTTAGTGCGGAAACCGTCGCTGTCGCGCGTTTGCCAGCCCGCTTCATCCAGCAGCGTGTTGGCGGCAGCGGGATTGTTACCGTACTGGCCTTCGAGATCGTTGTTGTAGAGCGGATCAACCGGCGAGGTAATGCCCCACGCGCGGGTGCGTTCACCGCGATACACTGATTTCAGCAGCGGAGCGATGTCCAATCCTTGCAGTAACGCCTGACGCACTTTCACATCCTGCGTCGGGCCGTATTCCACATTAAGGAACAGCGAATATGGCGTGCCGGTGTTCAGCGCGTGCTGATAAGTGAAGTCGGGATTGTCTTTGAATTCACCGGCGTCATTGCCGGAAATCCCTTCAATCGCGTCCAGCTGCCCGGACAGCAGCGCGCCGGTGCGCACCGAGGATTCCGGCAGGAAGCGATAGGTCACGCGTTCCAGATATGCCGGGCCCTGATGCTTAGCGGTGGCGGGTGCCCAGTTGTAATGCTGGTTGCGTACCAATGTCACCTGCTGGCCTTTTTCGTAGCTTTCGATAATAAACGGCCCGGTGCCCGCAATCTCTTTGCCACCGGCTTTGAGTTGCGGTGAGTTCCAGCTGGCTGGTGCCAGAATCTGCAATTTGGCGGCGAACGACAGGAACGGCGAATAGCCCTGCTTCAGCGTAATGGTGACGGTGTGATCGTCCGGCGTCGCCACGCTGGCAATTCTCGCGCCCAACGCGCAGATGCTGCTACCGGCGCAATACTTCGCATCCTGCACATGGCGGAAATTCTCAGCCACCGCATTGGCATCCAGCTTCTCGCCGTTGGAGAAGGTGACATCGCGGCGCAGGCTAAAGCGATACTCTTTGCCGTCTGGGCTGACCTGATAGTTCTCCGCCAGCCACGGCACAAAGCTGCCGTCGGTACGGCGCGCCAGTAGCGATTCCCACACGTTACGCAGCGTCACTTCCGCTTTGGATTGCCCATTCAGCTGCGGGTTAAACGGCACGGGTTCGGTTTCGACGCCGAAGGTTAAGCTGCCGCCGCTGCGCGGTTGCTCAGCGGCGAAAAGTGATGCACTTCCCAGCAGGCAGGTCACACCCAGCGCGAGAGTGATTGAATTCGCTTTCATAAGATCCTTGGTGGTTGCAGGTGCTTTTTTAGTTGTTCAGGCGATTTTGGCGATGGGTTGATCGGCTGGCGGGTTGAATTCCTTTTTCAGAAACACCAGCGCTTCGCCTAATGGATTGGTGCGGTGATGAAACGGTTGATAACCGCGACGCAGATAGAGCTCGCTCAGCCATGGATGCTTGGTGGCGGTGGCGAGATAGACGCCCGGCGCTTTCAGCGTCTCTTTCAGCAGGGTTTCTTCCGCGTAGGTGATGATGTCGCGGCCGTAGCCCTGCCCTTTGTAATCAGGGTCGACGGCGAACCAGTGAATAAACGGCAGCGACGAAGGCGCATGTTCATCCTGCTGCCACGGAAAACGCACCGTGACGGTCGCCACCGCGCGTTTCCATTTGCGTAGCACCAGCACGGTTTCCTGCTCGATGACGCGGCGCACCTGCTCGACGTTGCCCTGTGAAATGGTGAAATGCACATCCAGTGCCACCAGCGCAGCATAGGCGCGTTGCAATAGCGCAAATATTTCTTCCGCATCGTCGGGCTTGGCAACTTCAATTAGCTGACTCATGGTGACCATTTCCTTATTCAATCCTGCCGAAAGTATTAAAATCCGGCGGATTAAAGTAAACCGAGAATAACGGCAATCGATTTGTTGAATATGGGAAATGGTATTTTATTGCGATGCAATAATGCCCACGGAAATAAAACCCTCGTAGGGTCGCCATTAACGGCGTAATGCTTGTCAGTTAAGCAAGCATTTTGCTTTGAACAGGTAGCGGGCTCTGACACATCTGCTGCGTCACGGGCCGTCCTCGCGCCGCTTACGCGGTACCTTCGGCTTCAACGTTGTGCCAAACGGACCGTTCGCGGATCGGCCGTCCTGGCCGGCCCCGAACTGCCTCACGCATCCCTGCGTGAGGCTCCTGGCCCAACGTAAAAGCCTCAGCGCTGCGGATAGCCCTTTTGCCGCAGCAGACGCGCCAGCGCCTTTAGCAAATGTGCCTTTTCTAAAAACACGCACAGAAGTTTAAGCAGGCCGGGGCCACTTTTGGGCAGGCAATCCGCAGCGCTGAACGCAGCGAGGAAGCCAGGAGAGCCCGCAGGACGCGGGCGAAAGGCGGAGCCGGGACAGGACGTCCCGTCTCCGCTGGTCCGTCAGGCAGACGAGCAAAGTGAAGGTACCGCGCTAGCGGCGCGAGGACCGCCGGACCAAAAGTGGTCCCGGTCTGCGCACTCGTCGTTGGCTTAACTGACAAGCATTACGCCATTTGTGGCGACCCTACGGTGACCGAACGGGCGATATTACGGTTTAGTTACCCACACATCGTAAACGCTTTCTGGCATCTGCTTATAGCTGCGGAAACCGTAGCCGTGCACGTAGCTGGCGGTGGCTAACTGATCTTCCGGTTCGTAGAGCGGCACTGCCAATGCCAGTTGCGGTAATGCGACCTGCTGCAGTTGGCTGTAGAAATCGCGACGCTGCTTAAGATCCAGCGTGCTGGCGGCTTTATCCAGCAAGCCATTGATCTTCTCATCGTTGACGCGGCTATAGTTAATTGCGCCGCCCTGAGCGATCGGACGATAGTGGTTTTCGATATCCACGCCATCGGTTGGCGTGTTGGAGTTAGCGATGGTGCCGAACTTACCGCTTTTACGCACATCGGCATAAGTACCAGAATCAACGTAGTTCAGCTTGAGATCCACGCCAAGACGCTGACGCGCCTGCGCCTGAATCGCCTGCAGCAGCACATCGCGCTGGTCGCGCACCGTTGCCTGTGCCTGAATCAGCTCAATGCGCAGACGCTGGCCATCTTTGGTGCGGAAGCCTTCACCATCACGGGTTTTCCAGCCCGCTTCATCCAGCAGCTTGTTGGCCGCATCCGGATTGTTGCCGTATTTGCCCTCTAGCTCTTTGTTGTAAAGCGGATCGATGGGTGACGTGATGCCCCACGCGCGGGTGCGTTCGCCGCGATACACCGACTTCAGCAGCGGATCGATATCCAGCCCTTGTAGTAATGCCTGACGCACTTTCACATCCTGCGTCGGGCCATATTCCACGTTGAGGAACAGCGAATATGGCGTACCGGTATTCAGCGCATGCTGATAGGTAAAGTCGGGATTGTCTTTGAATTCACCGGCATCGTTACCGGAAATGCCTTCAATGGCATCAACCTGACCAGACAGCAGCGCGCCAGTGCGCACCGAGGATTCCGGCAGGAAGCGATAGGTCACGCGATCGAGATACGCCGGTCCCTGATGCTGCGCGGTGGCTGGCGCCCAGTTGTATTTTGGATTTTTAACGTAGGTCACCTGCTGGCCTTTCTCATAGCTTTCGAGAATAAACGGCCCGGTGCCCGCCAGATCTTTGCCGCCCGATTTCAGCTGTGGAGATTTCCAGCTGGCCGGCGCCAGAATCTGCAAGCCCGCAGCGAAGGACAGAAACGGTGAGTAGACCTCTTTCAGGGTGATCACCACCGTGTGATCGTCCGGCGTTTCAATCTTCTCAATATGCGAACCCATCAGGCACAAACTGGTGCCGGCGCAGTATTGCGCGACCTGAGTTTGACGGAAGTTATCTGCCACCGCGTTGGCATCAAACTTCTCGCCGTTAGAGAATGTGACGTCCTGACGCAGATTAAAGCGGATCACTTTGCCATCCTGGCTGGCTTCGTAACTCTGCGCCAGCCACGGCACAAAGCTGCCATCTGGGCGGCGCGCCAGCAGCGATTCCCAGAAGTTACGCAGCGTGATTTCCGCTTTGTCCTGACCGTTAAGCTGCGGGTTAAAAGTGGTCGGCTCGGTTTCAACACCGACCGTCAGGCTGCCGCCGCTTACCGGTTGGTCGGCGGCTACTGCGTTAATCGTGCTTCCCAGGAGGCTAAAACCTAATGCCAAAGCTATTGAAGTGAATTTCATAGTGTCCTTGGTAATTGCAGGTAAATATTATGTAAGGCCTTAATCTGGCCAGTATTAATTCCCGCTGAATTATTAAAACCCGGACAAATAAATGTAAAACGACAATAGTGGCAATCGATTTGTTGAATTTGGCAATTCACCAGTCAGCGAAAAAACAGATTATCGTGCCAGGCTCGCCGGTAGTGGAGCCACACCCGATAAACCGCGTAATCCGTACTCGACCATGGCCATATAGACCGCAAAATAATCCAGCGCCATCTGCATAAAGGAGAGATGCAAAATGAGCGTATTACTGGTTTTATTCAGCGTCAGCAACCCGGCTGCTTCAGCGTCCTGCAGGCAGCGTTTAATGTGCGAACGCGAAACACCACATTTCACTGACGCTTTCAGGTAGTTGTACTCAATAACAGTGGTTTTTTGTTGCAGACTCTCGATGTACAGATCCATCAACAGCATGTGCCCGGCATCCCTGAAAATGAAGGCTTTACTCTCTGGCACCATATCGAACAAGTAAACATGCTTGAGCGTGATTTCAGCGTAATTTTTGAAGTATTCCGCATGAAAGTTTTCCATTTTCAGGCAAGCCGAAACATCGAAATCGTCGTATAACATACCGTAAGGAATCATCATGGTATTAATTAAAGCCCGCGTTTCATCCAGCGCTTTACGGGTCACCGTGTAGGTTAATTTACGTTTATCCTGCGCGTCCTTTTTAACTTCCATACGCCCACCTACCCGAATAAAGAGCAGAAAGGAATCAATAGTGTTGTCGCTAATCAGACCGGTTTTTTTACAGAAGTCTTTAACATCACGCAGCGTTGGGTTTGCTGAAGTGAAGGCGTACGCCATGATGGCCGAGCCGATAATAAAGCGATTAGCTTTGAAAATGACTTTAAAATAGAGCGGCTTAGTCAGATACAGTCTGAACAACAGTTTGTAATGCTTCTGCATAACTAACGAGATGTTGTCATTTGACTTAATCTCAGCGGCGCGTTGGTGAATTAATGCTGTGAGTTGCTGTTTGCTTTTCATATTGCTGTGTGGTGTGCCTGGTTATCAATTATAAAATTTTTAGAAAATCACTCTCATGCTCCTGGATTTATTTAAATCCTGTTGAGAGGCGGTTGATGATGCTTTATGGAGGTATTATTTCTGAGGTTAATATTTTAAGATTAACATAGGTCTTTTTGCCCTTCTGGGCACGATCTTACCATCAATGGACTATTTTATGTAAAGCTTGATTTATTCTGAGCTGACATGCCCATTTCTAAGCCTGAAAATTAATCTTTGTTTTTACAATTATTTCATTAAGTTAGGTCGCGATATTTCCTCAAGTATTCCCTTTGTAGCACGGCTTAAAAAAATTAACCACAAAAATGGACAGTGACTTAACAAAGCCCCTATGAGAACTTTCTTAACGCACGGTTATTCCACTTGGTTAAGTGAGACTGGTTTATAGCTAAGCCGATTCATACAGGGAATATCCGACAGATTTTTGATGGAATTTATAAGGATTTATCATGGACGACTCACCGCATAAGACACTGCGTCACGGCCTTTCAATGGCTATTTTAAGCCATAACACTCTGGTGAAAAAACTCGCTTACCAACTGATTCTAATGGGTTTTATTTCCATGCCAGCGGCATGGGCGAATATGAGTGTCTATCCGATGGAAGTCACCCTAAATAATCAGGGTGCGGCACAGGTGCAGACATTATCGCAAAGCGGTGAAGCGCAGTTTATTCGCGTCAGCATCAAGCGAATTGAGCGCCCTGCAACACCGTTTGAAAAAGAAATATTGGTTGAAGATGCCGTTTCGCCATCGCTTATCGCCACTCCGGATAAATTCGCGCTGGCTTCCGGTTCACAACGCATTATTCGGCTGATTTCATTACAACCGCCAGAAAAAGAGACTGCCTGGCGCGTTTACTTCGAGGCCGTGGCTGCCCCGGATGAATTGAAAGATAAATCGCCGCAGAATAATAACATTAGTAACCAGGTCGGCATCAATTTAGTCTGGGGCGTGCTGGTACATATTCCGCCGCGTAATGCCAGATTATCGCTCACGCAATCAGCATCAGGCGAAGTCAAAAACGCTGGCACGGTTCGCGTAGTGATTCGTGAGGTCGCGGTTTGCTCAAAACAACATAGCAGCAGCAGCTGTCAGTGGAAAAAAGAACACGCCACGGTTTATCCGGATGAGACATTGCGTTTTAAAGCCTGGAGTTCGGCAGAATTAGCTGCTGCTCAGGAAGTCAGAATAAAACATGTTGATCTCAATACGCGGAATATCGCCGAGTACGTTATCGGACACTGATCAACACGTATTAAAGGAATAACAACCTGTTTGTTATAAAGCAGTTCATTACCCATGAGACGGTCATTTACGGCCAGTACAAGGATTTTCACGGAGCTACAAATGCAAAAATTAATCAAACCACTAGTCATCGCTGCTGCGTTAACGGCTGTATTTAATGCACAGGCGGTGCAGAAAGATATTACGGTGAATGCGAATGTTGATTCGACGGTGGATATGACGCAGGCGGACGGAACCGCATTACCCGGCACCATTAATATGCAATATATTCCGGGCCGTGGTTTATCTACCTATTCTCTGGACACCAAAATCTGGTCGAACTCGCAAACTGCCAATATCAACGTTGCGCTGGTGAGTGCCGCTCAGCTTAACAATACCGTTACCGGTACAGCGGTACCTTTGACCGTCACGCTGGGTGCGGATTTAAAACCGATCACCACCACGAACACGGCCCTGACTTACGCCTCGCTGTTCCCGGCGGGCACCGCAAACGGTTCGTCAGTATTGCCACTGAAAATTTCGCAGACTACGCCGGGCGTGCTGGCAACCGGCACCTATTCCGGCGTAGTGAGCCTGTTAATTACGCAGGCCACCACGCAGAGCTAATTTGTCGGCATTGACTGATCAATTATTTCGGGGGCCGCTCGGCCCCCTTATTATTCTTTTTCAGCAGGATGCTGTAATGAAGGTCAATATTCACGTCGCTTTAATAGCCTCTTTCATTACCCTGATCCCTTCTCTTGCTCCTCGTGCTGCCACGCAGGTTCCGCCTGGTTTTGAATCGCTGGTCACCGGCCAGACGCTGTGGGTCAACCTTTCTGTTTACGGGCAATCGCTTGGCCTGTTTGAAGCTTCTGTTTCGCTGGATAGCGTCAGGTTCTTGAAACCGCATCAGGTTGCACGGGCGGTGATGCAGCATTATCAAAAGGATCCGCAGCAGGAAAAGCGCTTAGACCATCTCATCAGTGAACCTTTGGCACGCAACGGTAATAAGGCATGCAGCAGCAATGGCGGCGCAGCGGGCTGTGACTATCTGGAGACCGATTCCCTCGCGCTGATCTATGACGAAAATAATGCCAAAGTGGCGCTGTTTCTCGGCCCGGAATTTGTGCCGCTTGCGGCTGACAACGCATCGCCCTATTACCAGCAGACCGCCGAAACGGAAGCGGCGTTTATTCATCAGCAGAATATTAACTTCGTCACCAACCGCGATGACCAGACGTTATCGCTGCAGGGGGCGGGCGCGCTAGGATTCACTGAAAACAGCTATGCCGGAATTGACTGGGACTATCTGGCGCAAAAATACCGTCAGCAAAGTCATCAGGAAGTGCGTTTTAACAACGTGTTTCTGCGCCGCGATCTCGGCAAACGCTATTACGTGCAGGCCGGACGCATGGATTCGCGCGATATCTTCAGCAACGCCGGCGGCAACATTACCTTAAGCCAGCTGCCGCTCAGCACTATCGAAGGGGCGCGCGTGGGTTCGACGCTCGCCTGGATGAACCGCGCACAGGCGGCGCAAGGCACGCCGGTCACTGTCTTTATTACCCGCCCGTCGCGTATTGATGCTTATCGCGGGCAGCAACTGCTTGGCACCTTTTACCTCAATGCCGGCACGCAAAATCTTGATACCAGCGCTTTTCCCAATGGCAGCTACAGCGTGACGCTGCGTATCTATGAAGATAATCAGTTGTCGCGTACCCAACAGGTTCCTTTCAGCCGCACCGGTAATGCCACCAGCCAGAACATTGAATGGTTTGTGCAAGGCGGCTCCATTCCCGATCGCGAGATGCAGGGCAACGGCGCTGCGTCGCAATCGGGTGCCGATCGCCGTGTGATGCAGGCGGGCATCAAAGTGCCTGTGATGCAAGACGCTGCGCTGACCGGCGGTGTCGCCGTGACCAACCGCAACCGCTTTATCGAAAGCGCACTCGACTGGAGCCACGGATTTGATAATCCGCTGCTCGACGGCATCCTCACCACCCGCTTTAGCTACCTGAAAGGCAGCGAAGGCTCACGCGGCAATATCCAGCAGGTCGCTTATAACGACGGATTCTCCCTCAGTTTCTACCGCAGCGCCCTGTATGCGCAGGATTGCTATAGCAACAACGGTGGGCAGTACGGTTTCAGCGGGTGTTACCAGAGCAGCAGCCTGATGTTCAGCGTGCCGGTAAAAAGCTGGTATCTGAATGCCGGTTATAGCGCCAGCAAGAACGAGGGCCGCAATGTGCTTCCGGTGCAGTGGGATGATAACGGCGTCGTGCCGCAGTGGGCGCGCCGCAACATCTACAGTAAAACGCAGACTACCACCTGGCAGGCTGGCCTGGGGCGCGGCTTCAGCGTCAACGGACTCAATATTAATACCAGCGCCAATCTCTTTACCCGCACCAGCAGCAGCGGAACTCAGCGCGACAACGGTGGCTTCCTCTCCGTCTCACTCTCGCGCGTCAGCACGCCAACCATCGATTCACGTTCGAGCTACAGTTCGCTCGGCATGACCTACCAAACCGATCGCAACAACAAGGATCAGGTTGGCTATAACGTGGCGCAAAACTGGTATTTCGATGCGCAGAATCAGCAGGAGATCGGCGTGAACCTCAACGGTAATCAGGAAAATACTTTGAATGCTTCCGTTTACGGCAAAACTGCGGGCGAATACGGCAGCGGCAGCCTGGCATTCAGCTCTGCGTCGTCCGGTTCATCCGCTCAGCGATTCAGCAGCAGCGGCAGCTACAACTCCTCATTGGCGGTAGCACGTTCCGGCCTCTATTGGGGCAAATGGGGCAACGGCCTGCCCGGGGCGGCGGTGGGCGTGCATGTGGCAAGCAGCGATGAAAGCCGCGACACACGCGTGGATGTCTCCGTTGATGGCGCGGGCAGCGCCAGCCTGCACGGCACCGGCCGCACTTTATTCAGCGTACCGGCTTACACCCAGAGCGCGATCAGCATCAACGATTCCATCGAATCCACCGACGGCATGCGCAGTGAAATCACCCAGGGTGCCGGACGACGCACGCTGTTTATCGCGCCGGGCCGCATGCTGGTGAGCAAAGTGAACATTGTTTCGCGCTACACCTGGCTTGGCAGGCTGATGATCAACCAACAGCGTCCACTGGAAGGTGCCACGCCGCTGAATGTCGCCAGCTGGTCCGGTTTAGGCCAGGGCGGATTCAGCGCTGAGACCGATCACCGCATAAAAAATCTGTACATGGTGCGCGGGATGCAGATGTATCGCTGTGAAATGAAGGTGAAAAGTACCCATGACGTAGTGCGCTATGTCGGCGACAGCGACTGCAAACCCATCGAGCTGGCTTCAGTGCCGCAGGATGTGCAGCAACGAGCAAAAATGCTGATTGTCACCCGCCAGGCGGATGAAGTTCCGTTGGCACGCACCGCGCCTTCTTCGCCGGAACAACAATAGGGATTTGGAATGAAAAGTAGAGTTATTCGCGCGTTGACGCTATTGGCCCTCATCGCGGGCATGCAGGTGCAGGCCGCCATGCTCACGCCTTCAGGGCGCAATACCAGCGTTGCCGTGAGCTTTGACCGCATGTCAGTACCGGCGCAATTGCCGATCTGGACCAATGAAAACGGCGGTTATGATACCAACGATGCGCCAAAATGGGGCCGCAACACGCTGGTTTGCCAGTCGCGCACCAGCAATCAATATGGTGCCTGCCTGACATTACCGGTCTGGCTGGAAGCGTCGCCGTCACCCTATCCCGTGCCGCTGTTGTTTACCGAAAGCAGCACCAAACAGACGTTGGTACTGAATGTCTATCTCACCAAAAGGCGCTCACTGAATAATGTGGTGGTGGCGACCAATCTGGTGCCGATGAATGCCTTTGGCGGGGCCGTCACGCCACGTGGCGATGGCACCGATTATTCGGCCTATCTTCCCTCTTCCGAGCTGAGTAAATTCCCATCGGCGGGCACCTGGAGCGCGACGCTGAAAATGTCGCTGATGCAGTGGCCAGTGACCTCCTGCACCGGAAATTCGCAAAACGTAAACGTGGGTTGTACCAACGTGACGAAAATGGGTGACTGGATCGCCAACATGACCTTTAAGGTGACAGATTACGGCAACCAGCAGATCTATCTGCCTGAGTTTGGCAATGCGGCCGCCACTGTGGATCTCGGTTTAAAAACCTTCCCCGGTGGGCGCGCCACTACCACCGTTAGCGGCAGCCGTTCGCTGGATATGTGCCTGTACGACGGCAATAATTCTGACAGCAACCGGGTTAGCCTATTGTTTCAGGACGAAGGTGCAGCCGCGCCCGGCCGGGGAACGGGGTTGTTTTCGCTATATCGCACAGGCGCGGATAAAACTCTGGCGCAAAATCGCCTCGATTATGCGATTGAAGTAATCAACCCGCTGACCAAAGCGCGTCAGGTGGTTGAGAACGGCAGTGAGATTATCTGGAGTGGCACCAACAGAGGTGTGTTGCGACGGGTTGTGTTACCGGGACAGAGCAATTCAGTGCTGTGCGTTCCTGCGCCGATGCAGCTTGTTACACCCGCCTTCACGTTATCGTCAAAAACAGCGGGCCGTTATCAGGGGACGTTGAGAATTATTTATACCCCGACGACGCAATAATGGCGCGGGCGGTAATGTCATAAAAACTGTAATTACCGAGCGCACACACTGTAGCGGCGCAATTTATTGCGCGATAAATCGCGCCGCTACGGAATGTGCGATGATTAGACGCAGCTATCAAATTATCGGTATTATGCATTAGATTTGTGATTTAAAAATTATTGGTGAAACGCTGATAGAGATGCAGGCTGTTTTTCAGATTGAGTTTTTTAACGATTTTATTCTGATGGCTATAGAGCGTTTTTTTATTTATCCCGGTTATTTTCGCCACATCTTCAATCGATTCGTAAGTGAATAAGCATCGCAGAAAGTTAAACTCCTTCCTGGTTAAATGATTATTTAATCCGGGAGCCGTCATTAGCTGGTCGCTTTTATGCTGGCACAGCATCATTGCCAACTTAGTACTAATGGTACCGGTTGAAGATTTTTTATCGATAAAACAATCGGCTGCGATGGCATGGCTGCTATAGTTAATCTTGTTTTTCACTGAATCTGAAAAGAAAATCAGCGTCGCGTTCAAGGTGATTTTTAGTCTGGTCAGATAATCTATCTGAGCCAGCGCCGCGCGGAAGTTTTCTGGCAGATCAAAAATAATGATTGGCGAAAGAGTGGCGGTTTTTTCCCTGTCACGCATCAGCGCCTTCATTTCTCGAAGCGTATTACAGCACGTGATATTTGAATGTTCCAGCAGCGCAATTAAGCCCTGCTGGTGATAGCAAGACTGATCCAGATAAATGACATCCATGATTAATTTCCGATAAATATCCCTGATTCTGCGAATACTATCGGCTTCCTGGCGGAAATTAACTGTCCATTTTTGGTGCTAAATGACTCACGCGATCGACAGGTCGATTTAAAAGTAGGCCGGGTACAAAGTGTTACCTCTGTGCCCGGTCTGATTTCACACTAAAGCTTAGGCGCGCGCGGCGATGATGCTCTCAGCCACGTTGCGGGGTGCTTCCGCATAGTGCGCAAACTCCATGCTGTAAGTGGCGCGGCCTTGCGACATCGATCGCAGCGTGGTGGCGTAGCCAAACATCTCGGACAGCGGCACTTCGGCGCGAATAATGCGTGCACCAAAGCGTTCATCCATGCCTTGCAGCGTACCGCGCCGCGCCGATAAATCGCCCATCACGCCACCGGCATACTCTTCCGGCGTTTCCACTTCCACCTGCATCAGCGGTTCGAGGATCACCGGATCGGCCAGTTTCGCGGCGGCTTTGAAACCAAAGATCGCCGCCATACGGAATGCCATTTCCGATGAATCAACATCGTGGTACGAACCAAACGTCAGCGTGGCTTTGATGTCCACCACCGGATAACCAGCCAGCACGCCGCTGTTCAGCGCTTCACGAATCCCCTTCTCCACCGAAGGAATGAACTCGCGCGGTACCACGCCGCCTTTGGTGGCGTCTTCAAAGGCAAATCCGGCCCCCGCCTGCTGCGGTTCCAGCGTCAGCACCACATGGCCGTACTGACCTTTACCGCCCGACTGGCGCACAAACTTACCTTCCACTTCACGCACCGTTTTACGAATGGTTTCGCGATAGGTAACCTGCGGCCGACCGATGTTGGCTTCCACGCCAAACTCGCGCTTCATGCGATCCACGATAATCTCCAGATGCAGCTCGCCCATGCCGGAAATAATCGTCTGGCCCGATTCCTCATCGGTGTGCAGACGGAACGACGGATCTTCGGCCGCCAGCCGCTGCAGCGCCAGGCCCATTTTCTCCTGATCGCTCTTGGTTTTCGGCTCAATCGACAGCGAAATCACCGGATCGGGAAACTCCATGCGCTCAAGTGTGATCACCGCATTGGGATCGCACAGCGTTTCGCCGGTGGTGACCTCTTTCAAACCCACGCAGGCGGCGATATCACCGGCACGAATCTCTTCGATCTCGATACGGTCATTGGCCTGCATCTGTACGACGCGACCGATGCGCTCCTTGCGCCCTTTCACCGCGTTCCACACGCTATCGCCTTTGCGCAGCACGCCGGAGTAGACGCGCACGAAAGTCAGCTGACCCACGTAGGGATCGCTCATCAGCTTGAACGCCAGCGCCGAGAACGGCTCGCTGTCATCCGCATGACGTTCATCGAGTTCGCCCTGCTCGTTGACGCCGCTCACCGCCGGTACGTCGAGCGGCGAAGGCATCAGTTCAATCACCGCGTCGAGCATGCGCTGCACGCCTTTGTTTTTGAACGCGCTACCGCACAGCATCGGCTGAATTTCACCGAGCAAGGTGCGCTGACGTAATCCGGCAACCACCTCCTCTTCACTGAGATCGCCCTGCTCCAGATAACGGTCCATCAGTGCTTCGCTGGCTTCTGCCGCCGCTGCCACCATATTCTCGCGCCACTCGGCGGCGAGTGCCTGCAACTCAGCAGGAATCGGCGCATAGCTGAAACTCATGCCCTGGCTGGCGTCGTCCCAGTAAATAGCGCGCATTTTGTTGAGATCGACCACGCCGCTAAAGTGCTCTTCCGCGCCGATGGGAATGACAATCGGCACCGGATTGGCGTGCAGGCGATCTTTCATCATCTGCACCACGCGGAAGAAGTCCGCGCCTTGACGGTCCATTTTATTGACGAAGGCGATGCGCGGCACATGATATTTGTTGGCCTGGCGCCACACGGTTTCAGACTGCGGCTGCACGCCGCCAACCGCGTCATACACCATCACCGCGCCATCGAGTACGCGCATTGAGCGCTCAACTTCAATGGTGAAATCGACGTGTCCGGGCGTATCGATGATGTTGATACGGTGCGGCGTAAAGCTGCCGTCCATGCCCGGCCAGAAGCAGCTCACCGCCGCCGAGGTAATGGTGATCCCACGCTCCTGCTCCTGCGCCATCCAGTCAGTGGTTGCCGCGCCATCGTGCACTTCACCTAACTTGTGGCTCATTCCGGTGTAAAACAGGATGCGCTCGGTGGTGGTGGTTTTACCGGCATCGATGTGCGCGGAGATGCCGATGTTGCGATAACGTTCGATGGGGAGGGTTCGGGGCATGATGCGTCCTTAGTCATTCGACTCGTTCTGCGGCGCGCACCATTGCCCGCCGCTACGCAACAGCCTAAACCTATTGTACGAGTAAATACGAACAGTTTGAGCCTTTTTTTTGAGCTTTACTGTTCTAAACCTATAGATTCAAGTGGGGATATACATTTATTAGCATTTTTATTTGAATCGATATCAATTAAATGACAAGGGTAAAGTTCATCCAAACTACTCAACAATCTATTATAATTCTTTGTGTCACTATCATTTCTTGTCTCTTTTGAAATACACATGATTACTTGCTTGTTAATTTTTGAGGAGTATTTTAAAAGAGAAATCATACTTTCTAAATTCATTGCATGTTGTCCGGGCTCATCAAACACAACAAATCCTGGATGATTTTTGGAGATCTTAAGTAAAGTTAAATAAAATGCCCATTGTACTCTAATAAAATCACTTGCAGAAGAACTAAGGCGAACGTTTTGTACATCACCTTTAATCTCTACTACTGGCAGTAACCTTGAAGGAGATTTATTCTTGATTGTTATATTTTCAACTTCATTGCTAGTGTAGTAAAAATAATCTTTATAAAGTAATCTTTTCATCTCCTCTTTGAAAACGTTTATTTTAATGTTATCACTTTTATCGGAAATTTTAAGTTCATCTTTTTTATCATTAATTTCATCTAATTCAATTAAAAGACACTTTAGGTCTGATTTTATTTTTTCAAAATCTTTCTTTATCTTCAAATGATTTTTAATATCATTTTCAATAGAGATTGTTTTATACACATTAAGTCTTACAAGTGAATGGTCAACTGAGTTCACATCTTTCATAATATATTTAAGTTCATCTTTTTTATCGGCAATCTTAGAACTTATAAATTCGTTTATACCTTCGAAATCCTCAATAAGTTTATTGTATTTAACAAAATATGATTCGTACAAGTTTCTTTGCGACTTCAAAAACACTAATGATTCTTTAAGATCAATTTTAGAATCAGCTATATTCAATCTTTGATCTAATGCAAGTTCATTATCGCATAGTGGACAATTTTCAATATTTTCAGACAATGAGTAGAAATCCTCCAATTTTATAGCACTATCGATTCTCTGAATTTCTATATTTATTTTTTGCAATGAATCTTTATACGAAATAAATTTCAACTTTTCATTTGCTATTTCCTTATTGATAATCCCTAATTGCCTATTAAATTGAGATAGCTCATACCTCACTCTGCCAACATTTTTTTTAACTTCAGAAGATAATTCATGAGAAGTTATATTTTTTGACTCCACCACTAAGACATTTTTCTCTTCTATTAACTTTTCAATATAAGAATCTAATGATAAAGCATCATCACTAACTGCCTGTCTCAGTTTCGCTGAAAATATTTTTCTTAAAGTATTAGATGATATATCCGGATCAATACCCCTAATTATTAGACCATTTGAATTACATATTTTTTCAATGTTAGAATAGCGATCAACCCACTCTTGCTTAACTTTTGTTTCTTTTTGCTTTAGCACGTCGTATTGGAATTCATTTTTCAAACTCTCAAGGTCAAGAAGAAATTCCACAAGTTTCTGCTTGGAATCTTTAATCCCAAAATTAGGCATTTGTGCAAAGAAATCAGACCAACCTTTAGTTTGTTCAATTAATGCGCATGGAAAAATATTCTGTAAGTAAATTGTTTTTACGATGCCATTATCTATATCTTCAACTTTTGGGAGTACAATTCCAATAAATTCGCACAACCACTTATAAAATCCCTCGTCACGTTCATGATCTCCTTGAGAGTGCAAATAAAAGCTTTTTTTAATTCCACTTTCTGTAATTATTATTTTATTCTTAGATTCATCATCAAATGATTTTATATATCTTTTTAAAGTCGCCTCTCTATCCAAATTTTTTATAGTAAGTTCAGTAGTAGATTGCAGAACTTCATATGACCGGCCAGAAAACTCAAATTTCTTTTGTAAACTTAGATCTAAAACGGAAGCCCTATTACCGCCTAATAATTGCTCCATACCCAGGCAATAATAAATACTTGAGATAATTGTCGATTTACCACTTGAATTGTGACCCGATATAATATTCAATCCTGATTTGAAATTCACATCAAAACCAAATTGTCTTATATCATTTTTAACGTCTAATCTCGCACTGACCTTTACTATTTCCATTTTTATTCACCAAATAAACTTTTGCTTATTCAACTTAACCGCACTTATTTTTTGAGTCACGGAGGCGGCACTTTCATTTATTTCTGTAAACAAGGAATTTTGCATTATTTCATTAAGATATAGAATTCCGTATTCGGATATAAGTATTTCTAAATTGTAGTTTTTAACTTGAAAATTCAATAAACCTTGCTTTACCATCATTATTAAAATTGGCTTTAATGATTTGTTTATACCCCATGGCTTGACGAACTTGACATCATCTAGCACATCTGAATTAATAACACTTTCAAAACAAAAATTTAGATAATCTAAATTCACCGATTTCCTTTTGCCCTTAAGCGCATGGAATACACAAAACATGATTATCACAACAAAAATATCTGTAGTATTATGGCTATCTGAAACCACACGTCTTTTACTTATTTTCATATTAATCATATTTAGTCCTACTTGATAAAATCTAGATCACAATTCCCAAGCCAAGTCGCTATATCTTTATTACTCAAAAGAAGGATTTCATCACGACTCATTCCTAATGGAATCAATTTATCTGCCAATATATTCATATAATCATTATGTATTTTTTTATATTCTGCATGTGCGCTACTTGCGTCACTAAAGAAAACATTCAGATCTCTTCCATCGAAAATGACATTTGCTTGTTCATAGGCAGATTTAAGAAAATTAACCTTTGAAATTTCATTTAACAAACTATTTCCATTAAGCAAATTGCATACTATTTTTATTTTTTCAGCGGTGACTTTATAATCAGGCAATAATTCATTTATTTTACGATCAATATTATTGGAGAAAATAACATTTTCAGGATTAGACTCCCATGATGAAATTGTTTTCTCCATTGTTTCTCTCCGAATTAATTCTATGTTGAATAATAAATTATTGATTCCATAACCTGATTGATCATCATGTTTTTTCAGATTAGGTTCTAATTTTATCAAAGCTGATGTACAGCAACACTTTATTTTACCCAGCATAGCTTCATCTGGAATTGATGAAATAATACCGACTAAAACAAGAGAGTTATGTTCCATTAAAAACACGCCTGAACCTGAGATACCTTTTAAGGCTGTAGCACCAACATCTCCACTAGAATTTTCCATGAGTGCTTTGTCAGTTGTAAAAAGAAAAAAATCATTGTTGACATTTTCATTTTGATGTAAGGAAAAGATAGCGGAAGGTTGTTTAATACTATTACTTTTAACCCTAGACATTAATTTGAAATGTGGTTTTGGTGATTCTGACAAAAAAAACAGATCCCGTAAACCATCAATAGGACCATTCAAAATACACATTACAATATCTGTTTTTTCCCAGCTTGATTTATCTGATCTAATGCTTGAGATAGAAAAAAACCTTCCGTTTTCATCTTGGATTGCTATACATTCTAAATTTATAGGTTCGTGCATGATGATAGGCTTTACCACATGAAAAGCTGTAACCAAATAAATAATATTATTATTAGAAAAAATTATGGCACACCCAGAAAAAATTCCGTTTAAGTAAACATGGGCACATACATCTTTCATTATATTGATTGAAGTCCCTATCATAATATCACCTCTACACATACAATTTTATAAATTTTAATGTTTAAATTATCTTCATTTAATATGATAAAATCAGAAGCTCTTTCATAATTAAAATATAAATACAAATCTTCAAAACCCTGATCTATCGCTGAAGCTATTAGCATTGATAATGTTTGATGATGCGGGTGATTATATGGTTCACTACCATCAGTTGAGATTATGAATCTATTGCACTTTAATACTGAAAGCAACTCATTAGAAGTGTTATATCTACTACCATGATGCGATAACTTTATTAGATCCACATCTAAAAATTTTTCGCCTCTACAATCGAGTAATTTTTTGACGTTATCATAAACAATTTTTGGATGTGAGTCAGCTAAGAACATTACTCTTTTTCTTTCATGTTCAAATAAAAATGCAATTGATGTAACGTTAATTATATCATTTTCTAAATCAAGCATTGGCGTTAAACTCTCATTTGCTAGTTCAACATAAAACTCTTTATCGTTAACAGAAACGTATTCATTTTCTATTTTAAAAGATTCATTGGATTTTATATGACCATCCCACTTTTCCAATAACAAATCTAAATGTTGTCTTTCAGGCGAGAGAACCGTTAATAATGCTCCATTTAGTTCGAAAAAATTACCACTAATCATTCTATTACTGTCTAATCCGAGTCTAATAAGCTCATCCTGAAGTAGCACTCCATGTTTAAACCCTACAAACTCGTCATTATCGATCGAGATCTTTTGAAAGCAATTTCCATATATGACCATCTCCTTTTTGAAAGGATTAACTTCCGATTTGGAAATTATTTTCAAAAATCCGCCGATATGATCATAATCAATATGTGTGAAAATACAAAAATCTAAACATTCTGTAGAGGGAAAGTTGTGATTCTTCTTTTTATTTATTGTTGATGGGATACCACTGTCAACAAGCATTTTATTATTATTCCACTCTACGAGCAGCGAATCTCCTTTTCCAGCTTTAAAAATGGTAATCTTCATATTTGTCATCCATGAAATAATAAGGACTATAAATCTTATCATTAAGTATGTTCAATTAGTACTGTTCAAAAAAACACTGTACATATAATCACTACCCTGTAATTCTATTTAGCCTTCTGAATATGATATCAATCACATCAAGTGGTCATCATGACCTTTGATTTTCTCACTAATTGTAAAAACTTGCTCAATTCGAGCTTAAATCAAATTAATTGTCTTATTACCAAATAAATGTTCCATAGAAGATTTTCATCTCGCCAATAAAAAGCTAAATAGAGTTAAAATCTATAACTTCATATGATTCTTAATTGCGCGAGAACTTCTTGCACTTTAAGGTAAGGCTTTCACTCTCAACGGGAAAATTGACCATGCGTATTCTGGTAGTCGGCGCCGGCGCCACCGGCGGCTATTTCGGTGCGCGTCTGGCGCAAGCAGGACGTGATGTGACTTTTCTGGTGCGCGAGCGCCGCTTTCAGCAGTTGCAGCAAACCGGTCTGGTGTTGAAAACCCCCGCTGGCAGCGAAGTGATTCAGCCGCAACTGGCGCAGGCCAATTCGCTTGATGGCCATTACGATCTGATTATTTTGACGGTGAAAAGCTTCGCGCTGGATCAGGCGATGAACGACATCGCGCCCGCCGTCGGTCCGGACACGCTGATCATGCCGATCCTCAACGGCATGCGGCATATCGATACGCTGCGCGCGCGCTTTGGCGACAAAGTGATTGGCGGCTTGTGCAAAATCAACGCCACGCTGGGTGAAAACGGCGAAGTGCTGCAGATGACGCCGCTGCATATTCTCTATTACGGCGCGCTGGACGGTCATAACGATGCGCGTTTGCAGCGCGTGGATGAAGCGCTGCGTGCGGCGCAGTTTGATACGGTGTTTGCCGACAACATCATCAGCGAGCTGTGGGAAAAATGGTTGTTGCTTAGCACCTTGGGTGCGGTGTGTTGCATCGCACGCGGCAATACGCAACAGGTGCTGACGTCACAAGGTGGCGAAGCGCTGCTGCAAAGCGTTTTTGGTGAAGTGTTGGCGGTGCTGAGTGCGGAAGGTTATCAGCAGCGTCCGGCGGTGACGGCGAAGATTTATGAGACGCTGAACAATCCTCAAGCGGCGATGACCTCGTCGATGTATCGCGATTTAACCCAGGGCTTTGAGATTGAGGCCGATCAGGTGATTGGCGATCTGCTGGTGCGCGGCGCACGCAGCGGCGTAGTGACGCCGTTGCTGAACGCGGTGTATGTCAATTTGCAGGTGTATGTGCAGAACCGATAACGTTGGTCGCCATTCATGGCGACCGAAACATCACAACCGTGACTGCACGCCGGGCAACTGCTTCAGGCGTTGCCAGCCGGCTTCCACCGCTTCCGGCACCTCGACATGGCCGAGGAAACCTTTGCCGCGCGGGCCGTAGCCGTTTTCATCGTCGCGCAGGCGCTGGATTTCACCCATCAGCAGCGACAGAAAACGCTCCATCGACCATAACCCTTGCGGCGGCGCGCCAATGATGCGCAGCATGCCCGCATCCATTATCACCTGCGGCACAAATACCGGCCAGCTGATAAATTCCGGTGCATCCGCACGATCGCGCCATTGATAGCGGAAGGTTTCCCAGGTGCGACGCTGCATCAGCGGATCCTGCACCAGCAGCACACGCTGCGGCTGCCAGCTGTGCTCATCCAGCAGCTTTTGGCTGAAGGCGGCGTTTTCCCCGCAGTTGCGTGAGGCGGTTTCCAGCAGCAGCAAATCGTCCGGCAGCGCGGCAAATACGCGGGCGACATCGCCCAGCAACTCGGCTTCGCTTTTGCCTTTGCTGTCGATTTGGCGATACAGCGGATGTGCGGCGAGCATCTCCACCAGCAGCGAGGTTGAGTGACCGGTGCCGCCGCTGATCAATAACGGTAGCTGATACTTTTTCGCCACGGCAATCACCGCTTCCACGTTCGGCAGTACCGCGTGACCAGCGAGAATGGCTAAATCGATGTCGAGCGTGCCATCTTGTGGCATCTGATCCAGCGCCAGCCAGGCCGCCAGGGTGTTGATATCCTGAATCTGATGGTTATTGAGCTGCATCCGGTTCTCCTCTTTTTACCTTTGGCAGTGTAGCGGCTTAAGTGCGTGTCGGCAGGGAAAAATTTGCTACACTCGCAGCTTAATCTTCAGGAGAGATTCATGACTGCGCGCTCCGTAACCCTCGACGATGTTGCACATCTGGCTGGGGTTTCTTATCAAACCGTTTCCCGCGTCCTCAACCATTCCGAACAGGTTTCGCCGCGCACCCGCGTCAAAGTCGAAGCCGCGATGCAGCAGCTCAACTATGTGCCGAATCGCGTGGCACAGCAGCTGGCGGGCAAAAACACCCGCACGCTGGGTCTCGCCACCAGCGATTTAGCCTTGATGGCGCCCGCGCAGATCGCTTCAGCGATTCAGCAACGGGCGGCGGCGCAGGGTTATCATCTGGTGATTGCCATGGCGAATCCCGATAATGCGCCGCAGGATACAGTGAATGAACTGCTGGCGCAGCGCGTGGATGCGCTACTAATCAACCTGCCGCTCGATGCGGCGCAGGCTGCGCAGATTCAGCAACAGTGCGACAACAAGCCGGTGCTGTTTCTTGATGTGGAGCGCAGCGCTGAAGTGGCGCAGTGCCAGTATCAGAGCGAATCCGGTGCGCAGCAGGCGGTCGATCATCTGGTGGCGCTCGGCCATCGCCAGATTGGCGTGTTAAATGGACCGGAAAGTTCTGCCTCGGCGCGCGCGCGTTTCGCCGCGTGGCAACAGGCGCTGGCGGCGCATCAGCTCAAGCCATTCTGCGTGCTGAGCGGTGACTGGAGCGCGGCATCGGGCTATCAGGCGCTGCTGGCGCGGTTGCCCAACACTCTGCCGCAAGCGCTGCTGGTGGCTAACGATCAAATGGCGCTCGGCGCGATGCGCGCGCTGCATCAGCACGGCGTGAAGATCCCGGCGGAGATTTCGCTGATTGGCTACGACGATACCGCAGAAAGCGCGTGGTATCAGCCGCCATTAACCACCGTGCGTCAGGATTTGCAGCAGTTGGGCGCGGTAAGCGTGGATCGCTTGCTGGCGCAGCTGGAAGGCGACGATGTGGCAGAGAAGACGCTGGAAACCGAGTTAGTGTTGCGGGAAACCACGGCGACGCCGCAGCAAGATGAGGTGGATGTGGCGGAGATTGCGCAGCAGTTGCAGGTGTTGGCGCGCAAGTTAAAGCGCACCTCATAAATAGGTTAGGTGCGCAGATTTGCGCACCTGGTCGTAATTACCCGAGTGCGAGCTTTACGGCGTCTTCTGCGTGAATCAAGGTGGTATCGAACAGCGGCACGCTGGCGTCCTCGGCTTTCACCAGTAAGGTGATTTCGGTGCAGCCGAGAATAATCGCTTCTGCGCCCTGATCCACCAGCTCAGCAATAATCTTGCGGTATTGCGCACGAGATTCATCGCGGATCACGCCAAGACAGAGTTCCTGATAAATGATGTCGTGCACCACTTTGCGACCGGCTGCATCGGGAACCAAAACGTCGATCTTCGACTGATGAAGTCGGCCTTTGTAGAATTCCTGCTCCATGGTGAACGCCGTTGCCAGCAAGCCGACTTTTTTTACGCCCGCCTGACGAATGCGCTGTGCGGTGGCATCGGCGATATGCAGCAGCGGAATGCTGACCGCATCAGTGATCTGCTGCGCGACTTTGTGCATGGTGTTGGTACAGAGCACAATAAAATCCGCGCCGCCTTTTTCCAGACTGAGCGCCGCTTCTGCCAGGATCTCGCCGGCTTTTTGCCACTCGCCAGCGGCCTGTAGCTTTTCAATTTCGTGGAAATCGACGCTGTACATCAGGCTGCGCGCGGAGTGCAAACCGCCCAGCTGCTGCTTCACCTGCTCATTGATAATTCGGTAATAGAGCGCAGTGGATTCCCAGCTCATTCCGCCAATCAAACCGATCATTTTCATCTGCTTAACTCCGTTTTAAACATGCTGCTCAGCACTGTAATGGTTTTCCGGCCAGCGCGCTGCAGGAAACAACGAGAAGCGAATATTAAACAAGTGGAACATCGGCGCAAACAGCGTATTTTCCTGCAGCGCCGCCGCTTCCAGCCGCAGCAACAGCGTGTTTAGTTCCGCCAGCAATGCCGGCTGCGGCGTGGTTTGCAGCGATTTTAACCGGCGCTTGAGAAACTGGCTCAGCTCATGGAACATCGCCGCGCTTTCGATGTGATGCGCCAGCAGCAGCTCACGATGACGCGTGTAATAGTCGTAGCAGTTTGCGCCCAGCCAGGCTTCGGCAATCAGATTACCGCCGGAGACCAATTCTGGCACCGGATCGACACGCTTACGCGGCAGAATAATGTTGACCTTATCCAGCGTGCGCGAAACAAACTGCTGACGCGCGGTCAGCGTGACGCTGTTGAGCCGCACCGTCGCGATAAACTGCAGCAGCTCGCGGATGCCTTTGCGCACCGCGCGTTTGGCGGTCCACGACGGACGCTTGTTGCGGATCAGCGCTGTGATCACCACCGCGAAGGTAATGCCCACCAGCGTCGAAAGGATAGCATTCACTATAAGCTGTAGATCGGGCTTGAAGTTGTGGCTCATGCCAATCAAGCCGGGAATCTGCGTGGCGACAATCAGACCAATCAGGTTGGTCGAGGGATTGGCGATAACCAATCCCAACGCCAGCAAGCCCGGCGCAAGGCAGATCACCAGCGCTTCGAAGGTCACCGCTTGCGGAATCAGCAAGGTGATATACAGCAGGCTGATCACCACGGAGATCAGCACACCTTTCAGGAACAGCTTCATCGGCGCAATCGGGCTATCCATGCCGGCAAAGAAGGAACAGAGCACCGCAGCCATCATCGGCGCGGTGGCGCCATCCACCCAGCCGCTACCAATCCAAAATACGCAGGTGACGAAGGTGGCGATAAAGGCGGTGAACGACGACAGCAGCAACAATCCCTTATCGACGTGTTTATGCGCACGCGCCATCTTTCCGGCTTTCACCGTGGGCGTCCATTCACTAACGCGTTCGCTCACGCTTTGATAGGCATCGACGATGCGCACAAAATTGAGTAAGCGCTCCAGCAATCCTATCAGCAGAATGCTCTCTTCGCTGTTGAGCCTGCCCTGTTGCCACGCCCGTTTCAGCTGCTCTTGCGCGTGGCTGAGCTGGTCGCGCACCGGCAGTTGCTCTTCACCGTTTAGCCATAGCAAAAATTGCTGAAACACCTCTGCGATATGGTCGGGAAAACGGATTTGCTGCTGCGCCAGCAAATTGAGGCGCGATTCGATTGCCGTCAGCGTGGGGATGAAATAGGAGAGATGCTGATACTGCACGCTGACTAAGCGCACCAGACGCCGCGCGGCATCGCCTTCATACACGCAGTGCGTGATGAGCGTTTCGACGTTGAGCGGATAGTTGGCCATCTGAATCAGGATATCTTCGCGCTCCACCGACTTCTCAGCGGGCATCGCCGTAACCAGTTCGCTGCACAGCTTGCGCGCGTTCTGATACCACAGGTTCACGCTCTGCTCTAACAGATTGCGCATCGAGACCGGCCACAGCAGGCGATGCACCAGGCTGCTGCAGACGATGGCGACAGTGATCTCCTCAACACGCGAGATCACCGTGTAGGTGATGGCCGAGGGCGATACCACATCGGGAAAACCCATGATCGCCGCGCTGTAGCCCGCCAGCATAAACACATAGCTCTTCGGCGTGCGGTCGTGCAGCGAGAGATAGAGGCAAACCGCTACCCAAAGTGAGATGCACAGGCTGAACAGCAGCGGATCCTGCACCGTGGCGGGATAGATCAGCAAGGTAAACAGGCCGCCCAGTAAGGTGCCGAAGAAACGGAAAACCGATTTCGATACCGTTGATCCCGAATAGAGCTGCGAGGCAACGTACACTGTAGTCAGTGACCAGGCCGGTTTATCGAGATTGAGTTCCAGAGCAATGTAAAAAGCCAGAAAGGCAGCAAGACAGGTTTTGGCAGAAAACAGCACTGCGCTTCGTGAAAACCACTTCATAGAACGGGTAAAACCTTATGCAGGCAGCGGAATTGCTTATCCTGACAGAAGCTTTTGGTAATGGCATTTTGATTTGTTATACAAATTATTACCGTGCTAATTATATGGGCATCTATGGAAATGTCGAACGTGATTGCTGATTACAGTGAATGATCCAGATCACATAGATAATAGTTATAAGCGATCAAAATTAGTTATTTATTGGTTATATAAGGGCTTTGCTAAGGTGGCAAAAAAACCACGCGAGAATCATCATGAAAGCAAAACTTCCTGTCCTGAGCGCTTTAGCTCTCAGCTTTGGCCTGATCTCCACACACGCCTTTGCCGCTAACCCAGAAACCGTCACCATCGGCTATCAGAAAGCCAACATCTTTGCCCTGCTGAAATATCGCGGCACGCTGGATGAAACCTTTAAGAAGGAAGGCATCGCTATCCGCTGGGTGGAGTTCCCGGCTGGTCCGCAGATGCTGGAAGGCTTAAATGTCGGCAGCATTGATTTGGCGGCAACCGGCGATGCGCCGCCGGCCTTCGCGCAGGCCGCGAAAGCCGATTTGATTTATCTCGGTCATTCCCCGGCTAACCCAAAAACCGAAGCCATCGTGGTGCCGAAAGATTCCACGATTAAGAGCGTGGCGGATTTGAAAGGTAAACGCGTCGGTCTGAACAAAGGCTCTGACGTTAACTATCTGCTGGTGAAAGCGCTGGAAGATGCGGGGCTTAACTACAAAGACGTGACGCCGGTGTATCTGCCGCCCGCCGATGCACGCGCGGCTTTCCAGAAAGGCGCGATTGATGCATGGGTGATTTGGGATCCGTACCTTGCCGAAGTGGAAGCCAACGCCGGTGCGCGTGAAATCCGCAATGCGGAAGGATTAGTGCCACATTACACCTTCTATCTCGCCAGCCGTCCGTTCGCGGAAGGTCATCCTGATACTGCGAAACAGGTTGTCGATGAGTTGAGCAAACTCAGCGATTGGGCCAACAAGAACCCGGATGACGCGGCAGCGATTCTGTCGAAATCAACCGGCCTGGATAAATCCATCTGGCAAACCACCATTAAACGTCTGCCTTACGGCGCGTCACGCATGTCGCCGCAGGTGTTTGATGAGCAGCAGGCGTTAGCAGATACCTTTACGCGCGTGGGTCTGTTGCCGGTGAAAGTGGATGTGCGCAGCGCGACCTGGTCGCTGGATAAGAAGTAAGTCATTACCAACAACCAGGTCGTCATGAATAGCGACCTTGCATGCCCGGTGCGCATTTATGCGCACCGGGTTTTATCAGCCCTCGCCGCTGCCAATCTGCCACACACTGGTGGGTGCGGTGCCATTCACTTTCCAGTCGCCGATATCACGAGCTTTGTACACCACCGGATTATGTGATGACAGAGTTCGCGCGTTGCGCCAGTGACGATCCAACGCTTTGCTGACGCGCGTATCCGATGCGCCCAGTGCGTTAAACAGCTCGGTGGCGGCGCGTGTCACCAGCTCGCTGGCAATCACCTGCGCCTGCCCCGCTTCGGCTTCGGCCAGCACATTCGCGGCGGCAATTTGCGCTTCATCGTTGCTGACGTGGGCAACATATGCTGATTGCAGTGAATGTGTCGCGCGGATCACCGTGGCTTCCACCGCAAACGCCAGGCTGGTGATTTGCCCGATCACCTGCAGAATCTGCGCATCCTGACGCACAGCGCCGCCGTTGCCGTGGCTGTAAACCCGATTTCGCGCCGCCACCGCCTGCGCACCGTCGCGCGCCACCGCACGGCCAATTCCCGCCAGCGTGGCCAGCAAGACATGCTGATAGAAAGCGGTTTGATAACGGAAGCGGGTGGCGAAATCGTAGACGTGTTCCTGCTCGACATGGGCGTTAGCGAAACGCGTGGTGCCGCTGCCGGTTAAGCGCTGGCCAAAGCCGTCCCAGTCGTCCTCACGCGTCACCCCGGGTTGGTGAGTGTTCACCAGAGCGATAACGTCGCCCTGATTGTCATTGCGGCGCGCATAGACATCAATCCAGTCGGCGAACAGCGTGCCGGTGCTGTAAAACTTCTCGCCGCTCAGCGTCCAGCCGCTTTCGTTTGGCGTAACACGCGTGATGACATCGCCGAGTTTTACCGTGCCAATTTCCGTCCAGCCGCTGCCCACCAGCTCGCCATCAATAAAACGGCCAAACCAGCGATCGCGTTCCGCGCTATCCGGCTGATTCAATCGATCTTCGACAAAAGCGAAATGCGCGCGCAGCGCCTGCGGCAGATTCGAGTCGGCTTCTGCCAGCTCGGTTAACAGCTGGAACAGCTGCGGCAGCGATGCGCCCCAACCGCCCTTCTCTTGCGGAATACGCACCGTGCCGAATCCCGCCTCTTTCAGCCAGCTAATTGGTTGATGCGGCAAGGTACGTTCCCGCTCGCGCGCCACCGTTCCTTCAGCGATGCGCGCGAAGATCGGCCGGAAGTGCGCCGCCAGCGCCTCATAATCGGTGCCTGTTGCCAGTAAACTCATGGTGACTCCTGATGTGAAAGTTCGTCGATGTCATGCAGCGTGGGCTCGTAGCGCACCGCCAGCAGGAAGAAGATCGGGATGATCGCTGCCAGCGAAACCACCCAGAACATGTTGGTGCCGAGCGCGGCCTGCAGAATCGGCAGAATGAACAGCGCTAACGCGCTACCGATGCCGGAAAGTGCGCGGCTAAAGCCCACGCCGGTGGCGCGAATCGAGGTTGGATAGGAAAGCGCTGGATAGACCATCAGCTGCGCGCCCGGCCCGAAGCCCTCGGCAAACAGCCACAAGCCGAGCATCAAAACTGCAAAGACGATTCCGGCGATGGCTTGCGGATGACCAATTAACGCCAGCGCGATCAGCGCAAAGAATTGCAGGGCAAAGCCAGCAATCGCGACGTGGCGCGACGGATATTTCCACGCCAGACGCATGCCAAGCAGGCCGCCGGTAAAGGCGAACAGCGCGTTGAGTCCCAGCGATGCCGAGATGGTTTCAAACACGCCCGCGCCGAGGAACTGCGCCAGAATCGACGGCAGGAAGAAGGCAATGGCGGTGTATTCAAACGAGATACAGATGTTCATCACGCCCGCGACGATGGTGCGTTCGCGCCACGGCTTCTCAAACAGCACGCGGAAACTCACTTTCGGTGCCGCAGCAGCCGGTGGCGCTTCGTGTTCCGCTTCGTGCGCGTGAATGCCGTAGGAATCACGCAGAATGCGCACCGCGGATTTCAGATCGCCCTGATTCGCCGCCCATAGTGGCGATTCGTTCATGAATTTGCTGCGCACCGCGATGATCAGCAGCGCCGGTACCGCACCGAACAGCAGCGACGCGCGCCACAGCCAGTCAAGATGCTCTTTCGGCAGCAGGAAGTAGAGCGCGAAGATCAGCAGGAAGCACAGCGTTGAGGCGGCGTACCACATCGGGCACCAGGCTGCGAGTCGGGATGCCTTGTTGCCTTTACCAGCGAATTTGGAGAACTCCGCCAGATATGACATCGCCACCGGCAAATCGATGCCGACGCCCACGCCCATCAGGAAGCGCGCGCCAATCAGCACCCACACGTTCGGCGCTAACCCCGCCGCAATCGCTGAAACCACAAAGAACAGCATGTCGGCCATGAACACCGAATAGCGGCCATATTTATCCGTCAGCCACCCGCCCACCAGATTGCCGACGATGGTGCCAACCATAATTGAGGAAGTGACTAAGCCGGTGAGCAGCGGCGAGAGCTGAAACTCGCGCACCACATCATCGATGCCGTACGACAGCGTGGTGAGATCGTAGGCGTCGAGGAACACGCCGCCGAGCGCGAGGAACACAATCATGCGCGCGTAGTTGTCATTTTTGGTGCGAGTGTTTATCAGCCTTGCCACATCACTGACCGAACGTACCGGTTCGGAAACCGGAATGGTGTTTTCTAAAGGAAGAGAACTCATAACGCCTCACGTTGTTGTTTTGTAGTGCAGGTGAGGTTGTTATAAGCGTTTTTCTGGCTGCGCCAAAACAACAATTCTTGATATTAATTTACATTAAAATCAATTAGATAAATGGTTTTTAGCCAACACAAAAACCCGGGCGCGCCTGACGCGTCCGGGTGTTCAAACAACAACAATTTATTCGGCTGAGACCGGCACCAACACGCCTTTTACCAGCGGATCGTCGGTGGTCTTTAACCACTGCTGGACGCGCGGATCGGAGAAGGCTTTTTTCAGCTTCTCGATGTTTTCCTGGTCCAGATAAGGCGTGCCAATCACCAGCTGTGAGGCGAAAGTGCGCGGCGCAGGCGGGAAGAGAATGCCTTTTTCGCGCGGCACTTTACCGGCATCAAATTGCGAGACGTAACCAATCGCCGCATCCACCGAGTTGAGCGCACGCGGCATGGTCAGCAAATCGAGCTCTTTAAACACGAAACCGTGCGGATTGCCGACAATGTTCTTCAGTTTGGCCGTGCGCGGCTCGACGTTGGGATCGAGCGTGATTAAACCCTGACGCGCCAGCAACCATAATGCCTGGCCCTGATTGGCGCCATCATCCGGCACCACGATGGTCGCGCCCTGCGGCAGATCCGCTACCGATGTGTAGCGATCGGAGTAGATGCCAAACGCCCACTGGAACAGCGGCAGCGTTGAGGTCAGCGCAAAACCGTTGGCATCAACCACTTGCTTTAGCCACCACTGATGCTGATATACGGTGGCGGCATACTGCCCTTCCGCTACCGCGCGGTCGGCTTGCACCGGATCCTGCACGCCAACCGCCTCAAGCTTCAGGCCGTAATCGGGCGCGATGTGCTCGCCAACGTATTCAATCAGCTTCTGCTCGCCCGCCATCGCCGGTTCAAAATGCACCTTCAGCGTGGTGCCAAAGACCACCGCCTGCGCCTGTTGGCTGCGCCAGAACCAGCCGCCTGCTGCAAGTAAAACGACCACTATAATCAGTAGCAGCCACGGCCAGCGGCGGGTTTTACGCAGCTCGAAATCTTGTGTTGTCATAACGATGTCCCCTGAGGATGGCGTAATGCGGTGACCAAACGGTCGCCGAGAAATTGAATGGTTTGAATTAAGGCGATCAGCACCACGATGGTGGCGATCATGATGTGATTATCGAAGCGCTGATAACCGTACACCACCGCCAGATAGCCGATACCGCCCGCGCCGATGGTGCCGGCAATGGCGGAGTACTCAATCATTGAGATCAGGTTGAGCGTCACTGCCGCCACAATCGCCGGCAGCGCTTCGCTAAGTTGTGCCGAGCGGATGATCTGCCAGCGCGAACCGCCGCACACCAAGCCGACCGCCGTCACTTCATCGGGCAGCTCACGCAGCGCGTTGTCCACCAAACGGCCAAAGAACGGAATACCCGCGGCGATCATCGGCACAACGGCGGCAGGAATGCCGATGGTGGTGCCGGTAAGCCAGAAGGTGAACGGAATGATGGCCGCCATCAGCACCAGAAACGGCAGCGAACGGCCCATGTTGACGATCCAGCTCAACACTCTATTAATTCCGCGATGCGGAAACAGACCGCGCACCGAGGTGTTGAACAGCACCACGCCGACGATGCCGCCAAACGTGATCACGAACAGCATCACGATCGCCACCATCAATGCGGTTTCGCCCAGAGCGGGCAACATCAGCGCCGGGATGTCTGGCCACGGCGTATCCTGACTCATCACTGATACGCTCATACCGCCTCCCGCAATAGCAGCACGCTGCCGGAAACGCTGGCAACTAAGCCCAGCTGTTCCAGCTGCGATAGCAAACGCGCCAGCGGCACGCGTTCCTGTTGATAGTGAATGCCCACCTTGAGGCGGCCAGCTTGCAGACCATTCACCTGCTCAACGTGCGCGCCGAGCAGATCAATACGCAGACCAAACTGCTGGCTGAGGCGCGAAATCCAGTCGCTGGCGACTGGCACATCGGTGCGATAACTCAGCTGCAACACCAGTTCGGCATCGCCCGCCTGCGCCGCCAGCGGGAACAGGCGCTGTCCCAATAGCGAATCGGGTTGCGCCAGCAGCTCTTTCACCACGCCGTACTGCACGATTTGGCCGTCGCGAATTTCCGCTACCGCATCTGCCGCCTGACGCACCGCGTCCATTTCATGGGTGATCAGCACAATCGCCAGCTTGTAGTCATCACGCAGTTTTTTCAGCAGGTCGAGCACGGTGACGGTGGCTTCGGGATCGAGCCCTGAAGTGGCTTCATCCGCCAGCAACACCGACGGGCGCAATGCCAGCGCACGCGCGATACCAATACGCTGCCGCTGACCACCAGAAAGCTGGCCCGGATAGGCTTTGGCTTTGTGGCTGAGGCCGACGCTATCGAGCAGTTCGCCCACGCGCGCGGCGATATCGCGATCCACCACGCCAAGATAGTGCAGCGGCAAGGCGATATTCTCCCACGCGGTTTTGCGTTGCAGCAGCGCGGAAGACTGGAACACGGTACCAATTGAGCGACGCGCCTGACGCAGCGCTTCGCCATCCAGACGAGAAAGATCGCTGCCGTTAACGCGGATGCTGCCGGCGCTCGGTTGCTCTAGCAGGCTGATGCACTTCGCCAGCGTCGATTTACCCGCGCCGCTCGGCCCAACTACCGCGGTGATGTTGGCTTGCGGTACTTGCAGGCTGATGGATTTCAGCACCTCGGTGATGCGGCCGTCGGGCGCGCGATAGTGTTTGCTAAGCTGATCTATTTCGATCATAAGACCTCCTGCGGCGTGGAGGATTTAACGCGATAGCCCGCGCCCGGATGCGGTGCTTGCAGCTGCGGGCCGGCGGAGAATAACTTCTCGCGCAACGTGCCCTGCGCGTACTCTTTTTTGTAGACGCCGCGCTTTTGCAGCTCCGGGATCAGCAGCTCCACCACATCTTCAAAGGTTTCATGGGTCAGTGCGTAGGCGAAGTTGAAGCCATCTACGTCGGTCTCTTCAACCCAGCTTTGCAACTCATCCGCGACAGTTTCCGCACTGCCAACAATCAGCGGACCAAAACCGCCGATACCGACCCAATCCGCCAGCGCTTTTACCGTCCACTGACGATCTGGATCGGCGGTGGAGAAGGTTTCGACCGCCGATTGGATGGCGTTGGTGTGGATATATTTCAGCACCTGATCCGGCTGATACTGGCCGAAGTCGATACCGGTCCAGCCTGATACCAGCGCCAGCGCGCCTTCGTAGCTGACCCAGCCGGTGTACTCTTTCCATTTCGCCTGCGCCGCCAGATCGGTTTCGCCAACAATCACGGTTTGCAGATTAAAGATTTTGATGCTGTAAGGATCGCGCCCCGCTTCCGCCGCGCGGCGGCGAATATCGGCGACGGTTTTCTTCAGCAGCACTTTCGACGGCGCGGCAACAAATACGCATTCGGCATGTTCTGCGGCAAACTGTTTGCCACGACTCGATGCGCCCGCCTGATACAGTACCGGCGTGCGCTGCGGTGACGGTTCGCACAGGTGAATGCCCGGCACGTTGAAGAAAGTGCCCTGATGATTGATGGGATGGATTTTACGCGGGTCGCTGAAGATACGGCGTTCGCGGTCACGCAATACTGCATCCTGCTCCCAGCTGCCTTCCAGCAGCTTGTACACCACTTGCAGATACTCGTCGGCGTAATCGTAGCGGCTGTCGTGATCGGTCTGGGTTTTGTGCCCAATGTTGCGCGCCCCGCTCTCCAGATACGAGGTGACGATGTTCCAGCCGATGCGGCCTTTGGTCAGGTGATCGAGCGTGGATAAGCGGCGCGCAAACGGATAGGGATGTTCAAACGACAGCGACGCCGTGAGACCAAAGCCGAGGTGTTCGGTGACCAGCGCCATTGGCGTAATCAGCGCTAACGGATCGTTGACCGGCACCTGCGTCGCCTGGCGGATCGCCGCATCGCCGTTGCCGTTGAGTACGTCGTAGACGCCGAGCACGTCAGCGATAAACAGGCCGTCAAATTTGCCGCGCTCCAGCAGGCACGCCAAATCGACCCAATACTCCAGATCTTTATACTGCCAGGAACGGTCACGCGGATGCGCCCACAGGCCCGGCGACTGGTGTCCGACACAGTTCATATCAAATGCGTTCAAGCGAATTTCACGTTGCGATGGCATAGCAATCTCCATAGCGAGGCCGTGATCGTGTTACGACCCGGCGTTCGTCAGTTAATTTTTAGGATGTTGAGAGATTAAAGCGCTGAAGGGGGACATCGCTCGGCGGGAGCGATTTGCAGTTCTTGTAAAATATGTTTCGCCACAGCGGCGGCGTGATCGGCAACCTGCGGCAATCCCATCAGTTCACCGAAGCGCGCACGCGCAGCGGGACCGACGACAAACAGTCGCGCGTTGGGCTGGCCGGTAACATTAAGCGTGTGCGACTGGCTGTCGACATCAATACCAAAACCGAGCAGGTCAGCGCGGATTAACCCTTGCTGGCTGAGCGACTGTAGCAGCGGCTGGCTGGCGGTTAAGGCTTCATGGCCGGGACCGGTGGTGACAATTAGATGATCGAGGCGATGGGTTTCGCTGGCACCCTCGCGCGTGCGCAGCATGATGTCCAGCTGGTTGCCGACATAGGAGATGTCGCTAAGGCGCGCGGCCAGCACCTTTAGACTGCCCTGCTGACGACGTGCGCTGATCACCGCTGACACCTGCGGCGCGATGCGATAGCGATGCACATCCCACCACGAGCGCAAATGACGGACAAAGCGCTGCTGCTCGCGCAGCGGCAGCGATTGCCATATATCCTGACCTTGCACGCGCACCTGATCGAGCACGCGCTGCCACGGCAAATCCTGTTCAGCGGCACGCGCAACCTCTGCGCGGATATGTCGCAGCCACAGACGTGTGCTGGACGCTTGCTGCGGGGCTAACGTCCATTCCGGCCACTCACCGCTTAGGTTATCGCGTGAGAGCTGTCCGCGGCGCGAGAAGGCGATTAACGGGCCGTGATGCTGTCTGCTGCCCAATGAAGCCACCACGTCCGCCATGCTCAAGCCGGTACCGATAATCGCCACCGAGGATTGAGGATCGATAGCGTCTAATACGCCGTGCTGCCACGGATTGGCAATCAGCGCCGGATGCGCCGAGAACGGTTGCAGCGCACGCGGCAACGATGGTGGCGGATGACTGATCGCTAACGCCAGTACATCACCCCGCAACGTTTCGCCGTTGCTGAGCAACAGCTGCTCGCCTTCCCAGGCCACGGCGCTGGCCTGAACATGGCGCAGCGTGACGTGCGGATACGCCTGCGCAGCTTGCGCAAACTGTTCTGCCAGATAGCGACCGAACAGGCTGCGCTGCGGATAGACCGCGCCATCTTCACAGTGCGCTACTGAGTCCAGTGAACATTCCGGCTGTTGGCGATACCAGCGGTCAAACGCGCCCTGCTCTTCACCGCTTAACTGCATGCGCGAAGCGGGTACGTTGATGCGGTGCGCAGGCTCCTGCGTGGAATAGGCAACGCCGCCGCCGAGGTTGGCGCGCGGTTCGACCACTGTAATCAGTAATCTGCTCGATGAGGTTCGTGCGAGATGAATCGCCAACGCTGTGCCGCTAAAGCCACCGCCAACAATGATTACCCGTGCCATTGCCTTCTCCTGCATTAGCTGGCGCTCGTCTGTTTTGACGGACGCTTATCGCCGCCAATGGTTTCACCAAACGGGCCGGTGTTAATGGTGCGTTCACGCTGCTGCTGTGCGTTAGCCAGCGGTAGCAGCGGCAACAGTAATTCGGCCACGCGATGCGCTTCTTCCAGATGCGGATAACCGGACAGAATGAAGTTGGTGACACCCAGCGCCTGATATTCGCGGATACGCTCAGCCACCTGCTCCGGGCTGCCGACCAGCGCAGTGCCCGCGCCACCGCGCACCAGACCCACACCCGCCCACAGATTTGGCGAGATATAGAGGTTGTCGCGCGAGCCGTTGTGCAACGCGCTCATTCGTGCCTGACCGGCGGAATCCATACGCGCAAAGATTTTCTGCGCCTGCGCGATGGTCTCTTCATCAAGATGACCAATCAACTTATCTGCCGCCGCTTTGGCTTCTTCTTCGGTCTCGCGCACAATCACATGCAAACGAATGCCGTATTCCAGCTTACGTCCGCGCTGTTCTGCACGTGCGCGCACCACTTCCAGCTTCTCGGCAACCTGCGCTGGTGGCTCGCCCCAGGTGAGATAGGTATCGATCTGTTCCGCTGCTACATCAATCGCCGCCTCCGATGAACCACCAAAATAGAGCGGCGGCCCCTTTTCCTGCACCGGCGGAAACAGCACTTCTGCGCCTTCAACGTGAATGTGTTTGCCTTCGTAATCCACTTTCTCGCCGCGCATCAGGCGGCTGTAGACGTCGAGGAACTCTTTGGTGACTTCATAACGTTCACTGTGGTTGAGAAAAATGCCGTCGCCTTTGTTCTCAATCGGATCGCCGCCGGTCACCACGTTAATCAATAAACGCCCTTCAGACAGACGATCAAGCGTGGTCGCCATGCGGGCTGCCAGCGTTGGCGGCTGCAGGCCAGGACGCACCGCCACTAAATAGCGCAGACGTTTGGTGATCGGCGCTAACGCAGAGGCCACCAGCCAGGAATCTTCGCAGCTTTTGCCGGTAGGAATTAATACGCCATAGAAGCCAAGATTGTCGGCGGCGAGCGCCACTTGCTGTAAGTAGGGTAAATCGACCGGGCGTCCGCCTTGCGTGGTGCCGAGGTAGCGTCCATCACCGTGCGTCGGTAAAAACCAGAAGACATTAATTTTATCGTTCGCGGAATCGGCCATTATGCTTTTCCTATATAACTTTATTAAAAAATGATCATTTTGAACTGCTTATTTGGTTATATAGCTGTTAGCAGAAAGCGTGCCAGGTTGTTAACGGGCGCGAATCCCCGTATTTCAGGCGGTTAGCCTTGTCGCCGTCAACCAAAACAGTTGCATTTGCGACTCTGGCGCAACAGCAATTGCTGCATATGCAACTGCTTATGCTTTTTACATGGTGTTAATAGTCAGCGTGAGCATTTAGGTTAACGATATGCTCGTTACAGGACTCAATGCCATGTTAACCACCTATAATCCCACCGATTCACCGCGCTTAGTCGATCCCGCTTCTCTGGCGTTTCAATCGCTGCTGGATAAGTTCGCGCCCACAGATGCCACCGTGCTGATTGTCGGCGAAACCGGCACAGGTAAAGAAGTGGTGGCGCGCTATCTGCATCATCACAGCCAGCGACGTCACGGCCCTTTCCTCGCGGTTAACTGCGGCGCGCTGACGGAAAGCCTGGCTGAAGCCGAGTTGTTTGGCCATGAGAAAGGCGCTTTTACCGGCGCGACGCAGTCACATCCCGGCTGGTTTGAATCAGCGCAAGGCGGCACCTTGCTGCTGGATGAGATTGGCGAGCTGAGCCCTTCACTGCAGGTTAAATTGCTGCGTGTGCTGCAGGAGCGTGAGATTACGCGCGTGGGCTCGCGTAAAGCAATCAAGGTGGATGTGCGGGTTATCGCGGCTACGCATGTGGATTTGGCGCAGGCGATTCGCGAGCGACGCTTCCGCGAAGATCTGTTCTATCGCCTGAATATTGCGGTGGTGCCATTACCGCCGCTGCGTCAGCGTCGTGAAGACATTCCGCTGCTGGCGCAACACTTCCTCGCCCTCTACGCACGACGTTTAGGCCGCCCGGCACGGCGTCTTTCGCCTGATGCGCTTGAAGCTTTGCGCGAATACAGCTGGCCCGGCAATATCCGTGAACTTGAAAACACACTACATAACGCCGTATTGCTGAGCCGCGAAGAGACGCTGACGCCCGCACAGCTGCGACTTGCTGGTTACAGTGAACATGGTTTTAGCGAGTCCAACGATTCAACGCTCGACAGTTTTCTTCAGCAGCAGCTAACCAGCCAGCCGCAACAACTGTTTGATCGCGTTATCAGCAGCCTGATTAGCAATGCGCTGTCGATGACAGATCAGAATCAAACCCAGGCCGCGGCGCTATTAGGTATCAGCCGCCACACCTTGCGCACGCATCTGGCGAATCAGGGAATGATTAAAGGACGGCGCAAAGCGCCGGTAACGGCATCGACATCCAATGTGCACGGGACGCTGGAGCGTGAGCTGCGCATTGGCTATCAGAAGTTTGGCAATCTCGGGGTGTTAAAAGCCCGTCAGAGCCTTGAACACTGTTTCGCTCAGCAAGGCATTAGCGTGTTGTGGAGTGAGTTTCCCGCCGGGCCGCAGCTACTGTATGCACTGCAAAACAACGAAATCGACTTTGGTACCACCGGCGAAGTTCCGCCGATTTTCGCCCAGGCGAGTGGCAATGCGGTTACTTATATCGCTTGGGAGCCGCCAGCGCCGAGCAGCGTTGGCATCGTGGTACCGCATGACAGCGATATTCGCACCATCAGCGATCTGCGCGGTAAGCGCATATCGGTTAATAAAGGCTCGAACGTTCACTGGCTACTGCTGCAGTTACTGGAGGAAGCGGGCATTGGTCTGGATGAACTCAAAGTGGTGTATACGCCGCCGAAATATCCGCTGACCGCCAGTGATTATCTCTCGGTTGATGCGTGGATGATGTGGGATCCGCTGCTTAGCGCTGCGGAGAGCAATCCCGAGCTGCGGATTTTGGTTAATGGTGAAGGGCGCGTACGTAATCATCAATTCTATCTGGCGCGGCGTGATTACGTTGAACAGCACGATGACATCCTCAGACAGCTGGTGGAGAATTTGCAACAAACGGGTTTGTTCATCGATAGCCATCGCCACGAAGCATCAATGTTATTGGCTCAGGAGCTTGGATTGGAAATCGCATCAGTTGAACGTGCCTTGACTCGCCGCAGCCACAAAACACGTGCGATGGCCTTCGAAGTAATCAAAGAGCAGCAGACCATCGCCGATCGCTTTTATGTGTTGGGGCTGATTAATAAACCGGTGCGCGTGCGCGATGCGGTCTGGCAATTTTCATCAGCGCTGGCGTTGATTGAGTAAGGTTAGTCTTGAAAGTTATCCACGTTTTCTGTGGATAAATCATTGAATATCATCTGGCTAATCTCGCTTAGGGACTTTTGATGATGGCTGAAATTACAGGCTTAATTGGCGATTTCAGCCTGAAATTTTATCTAAAACTCCTTACATTTCATATTACTAGCCATGAAATCACTTAGGCGAGCAGATGAAATTTCATTCGGTGTATTGACGGTGTTTCTGCTGTGACTGGCTGTTGCCGCTTTAGCGCACAGCTGGTTAAATTGGCTGCAGTTAGTTAATCGGTATTGGTGATTTATTAACGAATACCTTTTGGCTGCTGGCTGAAACTGTGGCGATTTCAGGCTGAAATTTACGCAGCGACAATCGATATTTCATACAGTTAGCGATGAAATTGCGTTGGCGAGGCTTTGAGAAGGGCATAAAAAAACCGCCCGAAGGCGGCATTTCACTTACTGATTAAGATACTTATTGAGCGTCTCGTTAATCACCTTATCCAGCTCTTCCTGCAACTCTTTTGACTGGCGATTAAACTCGTAGCTGAACATGCGTCCGCGCGTTTTCTTACGCGCAAAGCGGTCTTTATCGGCGAAGCTCCACAAAGGCGTCGCCACGGTTTTGTCTTTCGCCGGTGACTGAATCAGCGTCTGGCTGCCGTTACGCACTAAACGCAGGATGCCATTCTTTACTTCGTCTTCGGCCAATCCATCACGCGCACATACAGTATCAACATCCATACCGATAGTATCGATCAGGGCATCAACCGTTTGTCCGGTTTCCTGCAACTTCTCATACGCCTGCAGCAGCGATTTATAATCAGGATAGGTCAGCTCAGAATGATTCGGGAACAGCGTCACCAGCTCGAGCGGCACGCTCGCAGCCTGTAATGCACGCGTTACTTTGGCCTGCGATAAGCCTTCACTTTGCGCAATCTCTTTCTGCGACAATCCACTCTCTTTAAGCGACAGCAAACGCATGCCTACTTCACGCAGATTGTGCTCACGTGCGGTCTGAATATCCTGCGCTAAACGACGCGCTTCTTCCGCCGAGATAGCGACGTCAGTGACCAGCACATCCAGCCCGGTTTTGCAGTGCAGAGCCGCTGCACGACGACGTGAACCATCGAGAATCTCAATGCGATCGTCACGCTTTACGCCAATCGCCGGGAAAAACTGCTGCAATTTGATGGTGCGAATGATGTCGCGCAGCGATTCTGGCGTCAGGCCAGACTGATCGCGGCCATTGGTTTCCATCTTAACGAAGGTTTTCTCTTCAATTTCCTTCGCCGGGATGTGCTCCAGTGTGAACAGGGCGCGTTTACCCGTCGCCAGAATAAATGTCTGAGAATGGCCATCGGCGCTTTCCTCAGTCTGCAATGGTGTCTGGCTGAAGGTTCGGCCAATGGTGATTCTTTTTGCGCTCATAGTAACCTCAGTTCAGGCGAATGAATTCAATACGGTCAAATACGGCTTTCGCGAAATCTTCCGCCGCTGAACGCGCATTCTTTAAGGCTTCGGTGCTGCCCACGTAGGTTGATGGATTGGCTGAGATAACCGTATCAAACGACTCTCCGCAGCGCTCAAAGCCATCCAGACGCGGCAATGCAGCATCAAGCATATCGCCGCCAAAAATCTCTTTCGCCAGGCTGTGACACAGTTTGTGGTCCGCTTTATTCGACAGTTTAGACATAAAGCCAATGTTGCCCTGCAAACGGCAGGCTGCACCCGATTCTTCAATGATGCCAATCAACTCCGGCAAACGCGTTAAGTACTTCAGCGTGGAGTGGAAATCCACCTGCGCGGGCGGCACCGGCGTCATCAGTAAGTCTGAAGCAGCAATGGCGTTCTTCAGGAAGGCATCAAGATGCGGGCCGCTGTCGATAAAGATAAAGTCATAATCTTTCTTCAGCTTGGCCACCACGTTGTCATACAGCACCGCGTGGATATTCTGATCGGGCAGGTGAGCGGCACACAACTCTTCCCAACGCGAGGCAATAAAGGCGTCATCAATTGAAGCCGGCAGTACATCGACGCCCGGAATAATCGATGAAACGATAAATTCGTTAAGCAACTCTTCGCGGCTAACGTTCTGCAGCATCGCCTGTGCGGCGGTCGCTTCCACTAATCCCACTGAACGTTGATGGTTCAGGAACATGGTGGCGGATGATTGCGGGTCCAGATCGATGACCAGAATACGCAGATCTTCAAACAGCAGATGCGGATGCGCACGTAAGGCATGTGCCAGCGAAACGGTAGAGACCGTTTTTGAAACGCCGCCTTTGAGGTTGCCGACAAAGATGCTGAAGGCTTCATGGTGGCGATCGCGGTATTTTGGAACACCGCGATGATGATAGATATCGATGATGTTCTGAATCGACATCGCATACTTGGTTGAGCTGCCCGCAGCACGCTTATCGAAAGGATAACCGTTCTCTTCCATTTCGTTGACAGCGTAATCCACGCTCGCACGCGTTAGTTTAGGCAGTTTGGCTAACGCCGCTTTAGCGTAAACCTGATAGAACGTGTTTTCCCGCAACTCTTCTTTCTGCGCCTGAATCTGTTCAGTCAGGTTCATCAGCATTCTTTCTGAACGTTGTGCGACCTTCAGAACTTGCTTCTCATCGTTAGCCATACTTGCTCCACACATGTAGGATTTATGACTTTATACATAAATCCAGCACACGAGGCAAATATATCTCTTCTACACAGGAAGAATAAGTTATGTGAAAACACCTTGATTAAGAGCGGTTTAACGCAAAGATTCACTGTAATCAGCGATCGTTATTCAGCCATTACAGATTTTTGTACGATTTTGAACCGCCGATTTATTGTTCATTGGGACAAAGCTTCACTGTAGTCAGTAGCGGGTTTCTCTTTTTAAAAAGAGAAAAGAAGGGTGGTTGCGGCTGAAATGCTGGAACATTCACTGTAATCAGTAAGCTGATGAGCATCGATTAGCAACATTCACTGCAATCAGTAAGAGGTTCACTGTAATCAGCAAGCGGTAGCTGAAGATTCACTGTAATCAGTAGATGATGCGTGGAAGTTGAATGCAGGCGAGAGAACAACGATGAGTATCAGGCTGGTGAAATGTTCACTGTAATCAGTAAATCCCAAAGACTTTTTCACGTAACGTCAAACGTTCACTGTAATCAGTAAAAGCCTTGTACTCTTCATCGGCAAAGATTCACTGTAATCAGCAGAAGTCAGCGCTTCGATTACCCGTTCACTGTAATCAGTAAGTTAAATCGGCCAGACTGAGAGAACATTCACTGTAATCAGTAAAAGTTATGAAGCTGAGCAGAACGTTCACTGTATTCAGTAGAGCGTCATTTGCCGACAAATTGATGTGCCTAAAATCGCCATAAGCAATACAGCGAAATGCTCAGAATGTTGTCTTCAACATTCACTGTAATCAGTCACGCATCACGTTAAACGGCTTACTTGATTCCAATTGTGTGACGCTGATGTTCACTGTAATCAGTGAAACACGCTGCTGACTTAAACGCCTAACGTTCACTGTATTCAGTAAACAAGACGCGCTGAGTGAGTTTGTTTCATGCTGCAAACCCGGCAGGGCAGGGGACGAGTTGGTAACGTTCACTGTAATCAGTGACAGCGTGACGTGCGCTTAAAACAGAATATAAGCCCCAGTAGAAACGTCCCGCACTTTCGTTCACTGTAGTCATAAGACAGGCCAAACGTTCACTGTAATCAGCGTTGTGACCAACCCTGTCACTTTTACTGGCTGTATTAACAGTTAAACTGCTGATTACAGTGAATTACGTTGGAACAGGCTTTGTTGATACTTATAAATCATAACGTTGCATTTGATCGTTCACTGTATTCAGCACGCAGCGCTGTGATTAGCATTCACTGTAATCAGTGAAAGCGAACGCTCGAACAAACGTTCACTGTGATCAGTAGAAAGGCAGTGAAAAGGGAATCTGAGTGAAGCGTTACCGCCCTTGTAAGTACTCACTATCTTTAAAAGTACCTTAGAAAGGGCACAACGCGGTTGAAGACATCGCAGAAGACATAGCAAAAGCAGAAGGCTTCTGATTACAGTGAACGTTGCTGATTACAGTGCATGACGCGAGGACAGCTGATTGCAGTGAATGTTAGCGGAAGAGCATGTGTCACTTCTGCTCAAAAAGTGACACAGCTTGAAGGGGATTACTGACTACAGTGAACGGGCAAGATCACTCTTCAAACTCGATATCTTCCAGCGAATCGATACTTTCAAGATTGCTGATGCCGTCGAGTTTTGGCGTCCTGCTGTGGATGATGAAGAACACCGAGCGGCCGCGTTTCACTTCCGAATAGTCGAGATAGCCGATTTCTTTGAGCTGCTCCATCGCACGTCGCACCACGTGGTTTTGCGTGGTGGTTTTCGAGCCCAGGTTTAAACGCATACGCAAACGCGCCAGAGAGATGGGCGCCGGATTCGTTGGCAAACTTTCGAGATAGGTATACAACGCCTGAGCCGATTCTTTACGCTTCAAACGTGAAATGGCTCGCAGCTGCAGTAACACTTTATGGTCGAAATTATAGAGCTCGAATAACTTTGGATCGGCTTGGATGCGCACCAGATCCTTTTCACGGTCGTAATACGCCGATTGCACAAGGTGAGTGTGATAGGCTTTGCCATTACCTTCAAAAGACAACGTATTGGTCGCAATGCGTCGAAGGGAGGCATCTAAGCGCTTACGTAGCGCTGCTGAAGAGTTTGCCGAAGGGATCCCGCACATCTTAACGAAATCGATAAACGGCAGCGTCACGGTGTCGCCCTTTGAGGGATATCGCGAGAAAGATTGAATAATACCGGCCCAGGTTTTGAAATCATTATCCATGTCCAGCCTTGCGCCGGTAATGGTAATCTTTTCATAACCTTCTGATTTCACTAAAGAAAGATTCTTTAGCTCTTTCGTTGCATCGGTCGATGCCATCGCGCCTGATTTACCGCGCGCGGTGGATTTCAATGTTGGAACAAACAGACCCAGGCGCATTAAAGCGACCGGTTGTACGGTGTTGTTTTTATTGGGGTGGAGTTGAATAACTTCACCGCTGTTTTTTGTCACCGACAGAAAAGGCTCGAGTAACGCCTTGTTTTCACTCTCTTTATCTGCCATAGCCTGAGATCTTCATTCTGTGGATGAAAAGGGTCGTTTTCTGATTACAGTGAACATTAACACTGTTTATAGTGAACATTCTACTCTCTATAGTGAATAAACTACTGACTCCAGTGAACACTTTACTCATTATAGTGAACGCGATCACCTTCTGAGCCCTTGTGGGGTGCGGCCTGCGACGATCGGGGATCTCTTAGGATCTCTTTAAGATCTCTATATGATCTTTCTTTAAGATCTATTCACTGTATAACTTAATAACGCCAGGACTGAAGCGGCTTTAGACCGGTAAAATGTTTAAAACAGCCCCATCGCAATAACATCCTGTTTGATCCCACCAAATTATCAGTTATAGGCGATCAGGATCCCTCAGCTTCTCCTTAAATGAACAACTTCCTCATTATTATTCATTTTTAAGAAACTATATCCCGGCGTAAAGTGAACTTCATCGAACATCACATCACTTATGACGAGGACATCTTTCATGACTGACAACGTTATCTCCCGTAACCCTACCACCGGCGAAATCCTCGCAACCTATCCGCTGCAGAGCGCAGCCGAATTGGAAGCCGCATTGAAGCAAAGTGCTCATGCTTATGCAGAATGGCGCTATACCGCAATGCCGCAGCGAGTGAAAGTGCTGCGTCAACTGGCAGAACAGATTCGCCAGCGTCAGAATGAGCTCGCAACCATGGCCACGCTGGAAATGGGCAAACCTATTACTCAGGCACGTGCTGAAGTACTGAAATGCGCCAATCTCTGTGACTGGTATGCAGAGCACGGCCCGGCGATCCTTGCCGACAAACCCACGCTGGTGGAAAACCAGCAAGCGTGGCAGTCATTTCGTCCGCTTGGTGTGATCCTTGCCGTGATGCCATGGAACTTCCCTTACTGGCAGGTTCTGCGCGGCGCAGTCAGCATGCTGCTGGCGGGCAATACCTATGTGCTGAAGCACGCGCCAAGTGTGATGGGATCCGCCAACCTGATGAAGTCACTGTTTGACGCCACCGAACTGCCTAAAGGCGGCTTTACCGTGATCAACGTCGATAACGATGGCGTTTCGGCGGCGATCAAAGATCCGCGTATTGCCGCTGTAGCGGTAACCGGCAGCGTGCGTGCAGGCGGTGCAATTGCAGCGCAAGCCGGTGCGGTACTGAAGAAAACTGTACTGGAGCTGGGCGGCGCGGATCCTTTCATCGTGCTGGCGGATGCAGACCTTGATGCTGCAGTGGCCTCAGCGGTCATAGGACGCTATCAGAACACCGGACAGGTCTGTATGGCAGCCAAGCGGTTCATCATTGAAGAAAGTGTCTCAGAAGCGTTTGAAGCGCGTTTCAGCGCAGCGGTGCAGGCATTGAAGATCGGCGATCCTCTGGCAGAAGATACCTACATCGGACCAATGGCGCGTTACGATCTGCGTGACGAGCTGGATAATCAGGTGCAGCAGACCATCAAGGAAGGCGCACGTCTGGTATTAGGCGGCCATAAGATCGACGGCCCAGGCAACTATTACGCCCCGACGATCCTCGCCGATGTCACGCCAGCCATGACCGCTTTCCAGCAGGAAATCTTTGGGCCGGTTGCTGCAATTACCGTCGCTCATGATGCACAACATGCCTTAGAGCTGGCTAACGACAGCGAATTTGGGCTGAGTGCAACAGTGTGGAGCGGCAACGAAGCGCTGGCCAACGAACTGGCGGAAAAACTGGAGACCGGCGCGGTATTTATCAACGGCAATGGCGCATCAGATCCGCGTGTAGCGATTGGTGGCGTGAAGAAGAGCGGCTATGGTCGCGAACTGTCGAGCTTTGGCGTCCACGAATTCTGCAACATTCAGACGGTTTGGAAAAACCGCCGCTAAGTATCACCGGGCGCATCATTCGCGCCCCCATTTCCATCCCCGCATCCAGTTAGCTCCCATCTCAGACCGTTCCACATCGGTTAAAATGTTGTGGACCAGTTCAAAAAATCCGCCAGTGGTATTATAAAGGTATTATTTCTGGTGTTAGATTTGCCTCCACCTACACCGGGGAGTCCTTTTAAATGAAAACAACAATCCCAAAACTATCGTTCATGATGTTTCTTGAGTGGTTTATCTGGGGCGCATGGTTTGTGCCGCTCTGGGCATTTCTCAGTAAAAACGGCTTCTCGCCGGTTGAGATCGCCTGGTGCTACGCCTGTACTTCGATAGCCGCCATCCTGTCACCGATCCTTGTCGGATCGCTGGCCGATCGCTTCTTCCAGGCGCAAAAAGTATTGTCGCTGCTGACGATCGTTGGATCGATTCTGATGTTCTTCGCAGCCCAGCAAACGCATTTCGGCGGTTTCTTCCCGCTGCTGCTGCTGTATGCGCTCACTTACATGCCAACCATCGCCTTAACCAATAGCATCGCGTTTTCGCACGTCGCGGATGTGGAGCGTGATTACCCGCGCATTCGCGTCATGGGCACACTTGGCTGGATCGCGTCCGGCATCGTTTGTGGTTTCCTGCCGCCGCTGCTGGGCTATGGCGATATCTCAGCCAGCAACGTGCCGTTATTGATCACCGCCGCAAGCTCGCTGTTACTGGGCATTTTTGCCCTGACGCTGCCCGCCACCGAGCCGAAAAGTACCGGCAAATTTAGCCTGCGCGTGGCGCTTGGTCTGGATGCGCTGCATCTGCTGAAGGATCGCAGCTTCCTTGTGTTCTTCGTCTGCTCCTTCCTGTTCAGTATGCCGCTGGCGTTTTACTACATCTTTGCCGAAGGCTATCTGACGGAAGTCGGTTTGCCACATGCCACCGGCTGGATGACGCTCGGCCAGGTTTCGGAAATCTTCTTCCTGCTGGCGCTGCCGTTCTTCATCAAACGCTTTGGCATCGGCAAAGTGCTGCTGCTGGGATTAACCACCGCCGCACTGCGCTATGTGTTCTTTGTGTTCGGTGGCGATCAAAACATGCTGACTTACGGCTTGCTGTTCATGGGTATTCTGCTGCACGGCGTCAGCTACGATTTCTACTTCATCACCGCTTACATCTACGTAGATAAGAAAGCGCCGGTGGCAATGCGTAATGCCGCGCAAGGGCTGATCACGCTGGCCTGTCAGGGTATCGGCAGCCTGCTCGGTTATCGCCTTGGCGGCTATCTGATGCAGGAAATGTTCGCCTACGACCAACCCCGCAACGGCCAGACCTTTAACTGGGCCGGCATGTGGATGTTTGGCAGCGTAATGATCGTAATGATCACCATCGCCTTTATCGTCCTGTTCCGCGATGGCAAAAAACGCAGCGATGAACTTACCGTTTTCGAAAATTCAGCAACCGCTGACAGCCATAAATAAGGGATTTCACCATGACGATGACAACGCAGGAAAAACGGATTTTAGGCGCGTTTTACGGCCAGGCGCTGGGCGATGCAATGGGCATGCCATCGGAATTGTGGCCGCGCTCACGCGTGAAGCAGCACTTTGGCTGGATCGATCGCTTCCTGCCAGGCCCGGCTGAAAACAACGCCGCCTGCTACTTTGGCCGTGCGGCCTTTACCGATGACACTTCGATGGCGCTGGCATTGGCTGATGCGATCGTCACTCACGATGGCGAGATCAACGCCGAAACCATTGGTGCGAATATTTTGCACTGGGCCGAGTCGTTTGATGCCTTCAACAAGAATGTGCTTGGACCGACCTCAAAAATCGCGCTCAAAGCTATGAAAGCCGGCACGCCGGTGTCGCAGCTGGAAAATAACGGCACGACTAACGGCGCAGCGATGCGTGTGTCACCGCTTGGCTGTCTGCTGCCAGCACGCGATTTATCCGCTTTCATTGATGCCGTCGCACTGGCGTCGAGCCCTACGCACAAATCGGATGTCGCGATTTCCGGTGCGACGGTGATTGCGTGGGCAGTTTCACGCGCCATTGACGGTGCCAGCTGGGCAACGATTCGCGATGAACTGCCCGCGATCGCTCGCGCGGCGCAGGAAAAGCGTGTTACCACCTTTAGCGCCTCGATGGCGTCACGCCTCGAACTGGCGTTAAGCGTGGTCTCGCAGGGCAGGGGCGTGGAATCCATCATGCAGCAGATTTACGATCTGGTGGGCACCGGCACCAGCACCATTGAATCGGTACCGGCGGCGATTGCGATGGTGGAATTGGCCGAGACCGATCCCAATCGTTGCGCGATCCTTTGCGCTAACCTCGGCGGCGATACCGATACCATCGGGGCGATGGCGGTGGCCATTTGCGGTGCGCTGCACGGCATCGACAGCATCGACGTTGCCTTGAAAGCCGAGTTGGATGCCGCTAACGCGCTGGATTTCAGCCGTTATAGCGCCGCATTTACGCGTTTCCGCCAGCAGCGCGAGGCCGCTTATGCTAACGCCTGATGATCTGAAGAGACTTGAAGGCCGCCTGCCGGTGTGTGTGATTGGTGCGGCGGTGGTGGATGTGATTGCTGATGCTTACTCGTTGCCCCATCGTGGCAGCGATATTGAGCTCCACCAGCAGGGCGTCAACGTGGGGGGCTGCGCGCTGAATGTGGCGATTGCGCTGCACCGGCTTGGCATCCCGTCCATCAATGCGCTGCCGCTCGGCAACGGCACTTGGGCCAGCATTGTGCGGCAGAAGCTGACGGAATATGGCATCCACAGCGTGCTTGAAACGGCGAAAGGCGATAATGGCTGGTGTTTAGCGTTAGTGGAGCCCGACGGTGAGCGTACTTTTCTGTCAGTGAGCGGCGTAGAAAATCAGTGGGATGCAGCGCTGCTGAACACGTTGCCGCAGCCGGCCAATCGCTGGATCTACCTTTCCGGCTATCAGCTCACCAGCAAAAGCGGTGATGTGCTGATCGCCTGGCTGGAGCAGCAAAGCCAGCCGTATCAGCTGCTGGTGGATTTCGGTCCGCGTCTGGCGGATATCGGTGATGCGCAGTTCGAACGCGTTATGGCGTGCCATCCACTGATTACAGTGAACAGACAGGAAGCCGAACTGCTGTGGCATGAACGTTTGAATCAAACAAAATCCTTTGATGCACATCTGTTAATGACGTGCTGGCAGCAGCGATTCGATGGCGCGATGGTGGTGCGACTTGATAGCGAAGGCGCCGGTTTCGTTAACGCGGAAACACAGGGCTGGATGCCGGCGCTGCCGACAAAAGTGGTCGATACCATCGGTGCAGGCGATAGCCACGCGGGTGGATTACTGGCGGGTTTAGCTTCGGGTTGGTCGCTGGCAGAAAGCGTCGCGCTGGGCAACGCGGTGGCATCTTATGTGGTGTCACAACGCGGCGGGGATTGCGCGCCCGATCGCGCCACGTTAACAGCTTACTGGCAGCAGCGCTTTACTCCGCAATAAACACATACATATCGCTACGACAGTAGCTAATGCTGTACTCCAGCGGATTGCCCTGCGCATCTAACGCCAGCTGCTTGATCACCAAAACAGGTACGTTGTCGGGTAGGGCGATCTGCTGCTGCAGCGCCTCATTAGGCATGCGAGCACTCACTCTGCTTTGCGATTTTACCGGCAGAATTTGCTGCTGGTGGAAATAGTCGTACAGCGAAATACCAATCGCATCCGCATCAGCGATGTAGCGCGCCGGCACCCAGGATTCTTCCACCGACACCGCTTGCTGATCGACATAACGAATGCGCTTCAGCAAATAGACGTCGCTGCCTTTGTCCAGCCCCAATTTCTCAGCGATTGCTGCATCGCAATGGATTTTGCTTTTGTTAATCCACACGGTGTCGGGCTTTTTACCACGCAATACCGCTTGCTGCGACAAGCCTTTCGGCTCTTTAAGCGAATACTCGAACTGGCTGCAGATTTGCGTGCCGTAGCCACGCGAGCGCAACACCATGCCCTCTTTTTCCAGCGCGTCCATAGCTTTACGCACGGTAATACGCGAAATGCTCAGCGACTGGCTGAAGTCACGCTCACTCGGCAGGATCTCTTCATGCACTAGCACACCATCACGCACCGCATCTTTGATTGCAGTGGCAAAGCGTTTGTACAGTGGCGTGCGGCTGTCATCAGCAAGGGTAGAAGTAAGCCGCGAAAATAGTGCAGTTTGGTCGGTCATAGCGGGCGGATTCACTCATTCTGGTAAGCGGCAGAACGTCTATGATACTGACATTTCGACGTTCGCGAAGCATTCGATGAGTATGGATATCACGAATAATCGCTTTAAAAACAATTAAAGCCCCAAAGGGGCTTTTCTCGGACTGAACCCGAACTCAACGCTCATCAAACGGCACGCCGCCTTTCGACTTATGATGTTTTGGCGTTTCGATGATGGAAACCGTTACTGAATTAGCATCGATCTCAAACGAATCTGCCACCGCCGCGGTGACGGCTCTCAACAACTTCTTTTTCTGCTCAATCGTGCGACCTTCTGCCGCATATACAACGATTTCTGGCATCTCTGCTGCTCCTTAAAGTAAACGTTGGTTTTCAGCATAGCGCAGCAAAAGCACTGCGCGCAGCGTCAATTACCCGTCTTTGCCAGCAATCTGTGTTGAAATGTGTATTGTTATGTTATAACGTAATTAACTCACATAATTTGTAGCGGCTTCAGTCGGAAATCTTAATGAAATCAATGAAAAATTTGCTTATCGCTTCGGCGTTAGGCCTGGCTTCTTACGCCTCAATGGCGGCTGAACATCAGGATAAAACGGTGCGCATTGCGGCACCGTTTGAAATCAAAGGCGCCGATCCCGCACTCTCCGGCGACATTTTGTTGCGAATGGATGTGGTGGAAACGCTGGTGGAAGTGAACGAACGCGCCGAGCCCATTCCGGCGCTGGCGCAAAGCTGGCAGGTATCGGCAGATGGTTTGCAATGGCAATTGAATTTGCGTCCCAACGTGCGCTTCCATGATGAATCGCCATTGGATGCGGCCGCGGTGGTGAAATCACTCAACACCGCGCGCAGCAAAGCGGGTCTGCTGGGTAAAACGCCGATCACCGCTATCAGCGGGGAAGGGCAACGCGTCACCATCACCTTGAGCGAACCATTTACGCCGCTGCTTTCGGTTTTAGCAGAGAGCCGTTCCCAGATTCTGGCGTTGGCTAGCTGGGATGCGCAGGACAACATCACCCGCATCATCGGCAGCGGCCCGTTTATGCTGACGTCATTCCAGCCACCGCAATCGCTGGCGGTACAACGGTTTGACGATTACTGGGGCGAAAAGCCGGCGATTGCGGCCGCCAGCTATCTCTCTTCCGGACGCGCCGAAACCCGCGCCTTGCTGGCGGAGAGCGGCGACGCGGATTACGTATTCAACCTGGATGCTGCCAGCCGTCAGCGTTTAGCACGCAAGCCAGCGCTGCAGCTGCCCGCCATTCCGGTGCCGCGCACACTGATGCTAAAACTGAATGCGGGCGATCCGCTGTTAGCCGAACAGCCGGTGCGTGCAGCGATCAGCATGGCGATAGACCGTAACGCGCTGGCGATGGCGGTATTGCGTTATCCAGGCGCGGCCACTCAGTTATTCCCGCCGAATATGGGTGAATGGCACAACAACGCACTGCAACCGCTGCAGTTCAATCCGCAGCAGGCGGCACAGCAACTGCAGGCGGCGGGTTGGAAAATGGGTGCAGATGGCGTGTTAGCACGTAACGGCCAGCGCTTTAGTGTGACGCTGCTGACCTTCCCCGATCGTCCCGAACTGCCGCTGATGGCGATGGTTATCCAGCAGCAGCTGCGCAAAGTCGGCATTGAAGTGAAGATCAACTCCACCAACGCCAGCGAAATTCCGGCGCAGCATCACAGCAATCGTCTACAACTGGCGCTGTTTTCCCGCAACTTTGCACTCACGCCTGACCCAACCGGCACGTTACTGCAGGATTATGCGGAAAAGGGCGGCGACTGGGGCGCGATGAACTGGCATCCGGCCGGTTTTAGCGCGGCATTGCACACCTTAACGCAATCCACCGATGCGGACGAACGTGCGCAGGCGCGTAACCTGATCACTGCCTCGTTACAGCAAGATCTGCCGGTGATCCCGATTGCCTGGTATCAGCAATCGGCCGCGATTAACAGCAAGCTGAAAAACGTCACGCTAGATCCGTTTGAACGCCACTTTGGTCTGCGTCAGATGCAGTGGGAGCAATGATGTTCAAACTTGTTAGCTGGCGCGTAGCGCAGGCGGCTTTTGTGGTGCTAGCGGTGGGATTACTCACCTGGTTTTTAGTGCAGTCCTTGCCCGGCGATATGGCATGGCGCATTGCCAGCGGGCGTTATGGCTACGATCGTGTGGATGCCAACGCGGTGGCGCGGGTGCAGCAGGAACTGAGCGGATCGCTGCAGCAGGGCAGCGCGTTGCTGCACTGGCTATTCGATCTGCTGCAGTTCAACTTTGGTCGTTCGCTGGTCTCCGGCGAACCGGTGATGGATGAACTGCGCTGGCAGCTGAGTCAAACGCTGGCGCTGGCAGGTTCATCGCTTTTCCTGACGATTCTGTTTACCTTGCCGCTGGGCATTTGGGCAGGATGCCACGCCAATGGCAAGCTCGACCGCGCGTTATTCTGGCTGAGCGCGCTGCTGAAATCGGTGCCGCATTTTGCGCTTGGTATGCTGCTGATTGTCCTGCTGGCGCTGCAGCTCGATTGGCTACCCAGCGCCGGGCATGGCGAGCTGCGTCATTTTCTGTTGCCATCGTTGACGCTGGCATTGTCGTTAACCGCGGTGGGCGTGCGCGTGGTGCGTGAAGCCACGTATCAGGTTGTCAGCTCGGGCTATTACCGCTGGGGCGCGCAAAAAGGATTAGCGCCCGCAACGCTAATGCGGCGTCATGGATTGCGCAACCTCGCATCGCCGGTATTGACCTGGTTCGGCATGCAGTTTGTCTGGCTGGTGGAAGGCGTGGTGGTGGTAGAAACGCTGTTTGCCTGGCCTGGCATTGGTCACGCGCTGGTGCATGCCATCTTCGCCCGCGATGTGCCGGTGATTCAGGCCTGCGCCATGACGCTCGGACTGTTGTTCGTGCTGCTGAATATGCTGGTGGATGCGGGGTGTCATCTGCTTGATCCCAGAGGAGCGCGCGCATGACAATTTCATTTTCGCGTCTGATTGGCCTGCTACTGTTGTGCTTGCTGCTTGGTTTCGCTTTCCTGCTCCCCCTGATTCACCACGGCGACCCGCTGGAACAGGATCTGCTGCAGATGCTGCACGCGCCGAGCGGCGGCAATCTTCTCGGGTTTGATCATCTTGGTCGCGACATGCTGCCGCGCCTCAGTGCCGCGTTGCGCCTTTCGCTCGGTCTCGCCGCGCTCTGTGTGATGAGCGCGCTGCTGGCGGGCGTGCTGGCTGGCGTATTCAGCGCGCTGTATGGCGGCTGGCTGGATCGTCTGCTCAGCATGCTCGGCGATATGTGCCTGGCGCTGCCGGGATTGCTGCTGGTGCTGCTGTTAGCGGCGATTGCGCCGGATTCTCCCGGCATGTTGTGGCTGGGGATTTCGCTGGTGCTGTGGGTGGAGTTCTTCCGCGTCACGCGCGCAACCCTGCGCCCGATTGTGCAGGCACCCGGCATGCAGGCCTCAAAGTTGCTCGGTTTTTCGGCGTTCTACCGTTTCCGCCGACACCTGTGGCCAGCGTTAGCGCCGGTATTAACCACGTTGACTCTGTTCTCGTTCAGCAGCGCCATCATGGCGGTCTCTGCGCTTGGCTTTATCAGCGTCGGCGTACGTCCGCCGACGCCAGAACTGGGTTTGATGATGACCGAACTGCTGCCGTTTGCCTGGGAAGCACCGTGGCTGCTAATGCAGCCGGTAATCGCGCTGTTTCTGCTGTTGATCAGCCTGAATCTGTTAATGAAAGAGGAGCGTAAATGAAAGGATTACAGGTTATCGGCATCAGCGTCACAACCGCCAGCGCCACGCTGGTGGAACCGGTTGATTTCACCTTGCAGCCCGGACAACCGCTGACCTTGCTGGGTGAAACCGGTTCAGGTAAAAGCCTGCTGGCACAAGCGGTCATGGGCATTTTGCCTGACGATTTACAGTCCAGCGGTACGCTAATCATCAACGAACAGCGTTTTACCCTGCCGCAGGATGCCGGATTGTTGCGTGAATTATGGGGCCGCACATTAGCGTCGCTGCCGCAGGAGCCGTGGCTGTCGCTGGATCCCACCATGTCAGTGCAGCAGCAGGTTGCGGAAGGCTATCGTTATGTACGCGGAAAGGCGAAATCCACCAGCGCACTGTCGGCCCAGCGCGATTTACAGCAGCTTGGTTTACAGGACGCGGCGCCGCGTTTTCCGTGGCAACTCTCCGGCGGGATGGCGCAGCGCGCCGCCTTTGCCGCCGCACGGGCAGGTGGCGCGGAGATACTGATTGCCGATGAACCCACCAAAGGGCTGGATGTGGCACGTCGTGATGAAGTAGCCGCTTTGCTGCGCCGGGAAGTGGCCGACGGCGGCACACTGCTCACCATCACCCACGACATCGCGCTGGCGCGCCAGTTGGGCGGTGAAGTGATCGTGATGCACAAAGGCAAGGTGATTGAGCAGGGCAGGGCGGAACAGGTGTTACATGCACCGCAGCAGCGCTATACGCGTGAATTACTCGCCGCCGATCCCACCGCCTGGCCTGCACGGCAACAAACCGTTATTGGCAGCAAACCGGTGGTGAGTGCTGAGGGCATCCGCTTGCAGCGCGGCGGTAAATCGCTCGGCGTGCCGCAAGACTTCAGGCTGCACGCCGGAGAAATCGTTGGATTACACGGTGCCAGCGGCAGCGGTAAAAGTAGCTTTGGCGATGTGCTGCTCGGCCTGCTAACGCCGCAGCAAGGCAAGGTGACGCGGCATGCGGCGGTCGATGGGCTGAAATACCAGAAGATTTATCAGGATCCGTCTGCGCTGTTTCCGCCGACCCGCACGCTGGCGCAAAGCCTGGACGATGTGTTGCGCCGTCATCGCATCGCCTCCACGCGGCGGGATGCGCTGATGGAGCAATTGGCGCTGTCACCGGAACTGCTGACGCGCCGTCCCGATTCACTGTCGGGCGGCGAGCTGCAGCGCTTCTCGCTGTTACGCGTGATGCTGCTGGATCTGGTATTTCTGTTTGCCGATGAACCCACATCGCGTCTGGATCCGCTGGTGCAGCAGCAAACCATCCAGCTCATCACCTCGCTGGCGCGCGAGCAGCAGTGCGCGGTGTTGCTGGTGAGCCACGATCGCGATCTGCTGGAAAAGGCCACGCATCGTATGATCGCGATGGAGGCGGTCGCTTAACGTTCTGGCTGCAGGCTGTCGCCGTGACCGAGTGAACGCTGCATCACTACGGTATCCAGCCAGCGGCCATGTTTGAATCCCACTGATTTCATTACACCGGTGTGCTCAAAACCGAGCGCCCGGTGTAATCCCAGCGATCCGGCATTCGCGCTATCGCCAACAATCGCGATAATTTGGCGAAATCCCGCCGCTTCTGCCAGCGCAATGGCTTTTTGCAACAGTGCGCGACCAATGCCTCTGCCGGTTTGCTGCTGATCGAGGTAAATCGAATCCTCCAGCGTGAAGCGATAGGCATAACGCGGGCGATACGGCGCCAGATAGCAGTAACCCAACACCTGATCATCCTCCTGCGCCACCAGCCAAAAACCGCCGCGCTGCTGCACATCCTGCACGCGATTCTGCATTTCGCTCGCCGAAGGGGGTTCAGTTTCAAAGGTCGCGGTGCCGTGCAGCACATGCCAGGCGTAGATTTTCTGAATGGCAGCGGCGTGATGAGGTCGGGCGGGAATAATGTCCATATGTTCCTGATTCATAGCGGAGAAGATCACAGCATGCCACCGCGCCGCACGCGAATCATCGGATTTAATAATAGGAAATTCTGATGGTTACTCTGCAGTTGCGTAGGGTGGCCATTTATGGCGACCTGGCCAACCCCGATCAATTCTGCTCCGATAATTGCACCGCCATAGTATCCGCCTCTAAAGCCTCGAACACATGCGGTTCGTCGGCGGGATAGCAAATGTAGTCGCCGGGATGCAGTTCGACCGGCGCATCGCGCGGCCCAACCAGCGCCCGGCCACGCGCGATAATCACATGCTCCACCGAGCCCGGCGGATGCGGTTTTGAATCGCGCGGCGCGCCCGGTTGGCTGGTGACCAGATAGAGATCGCGGCGTCCGCCGGGCGGGCAGCTTGCCAGCAATGCCGCCTGATAATCCGCCATCTCCGCCGAGACGATCATGCCTTCGCCACGGCGAATTACCTGCAATCGCTTCACTTCCGGCTCCATCAAACGCGCGAAAGGAATGTTCAGCGCCACACACAGCGCCCACAACGTTTCAAGGCTGGGATTGCCATTGCCCGCTTCGAGCTGCGACAGCGTAGATTTGGCGATACCGGCGCGACGCGCCACCTCTGTCAGTGAAAGCCCCGCGCGCTGACGTTCGCGCAGTAATCCGACAGCAATAATATCAATTGGCGTGGTCAAACCCTCTCCTGTTCTTTATATCGAACGATTTGTTCGTCTTGTAAAACGATTCTGGCGCGTTCATTATAACGGCTTTCCTGTTCGATATGAGATCAAATTGTGATGCGTCTGGGTGCAGTACCGCTTGATCGCGGAGTAATAAAAGCCATTTTCCTGGTTTGTCTTGCCGACGGCATTGTCGGGCTCTCTTACGGTTCGCTGGCGGCAGCGGAAGGGTTTCCGCTGTGGGTGCCGATTGCACTATCAACGCTGGTGCTGGCGGGCGCGTCGGAATTCCTGTTTATCGGCATCGTGGCTGGCGGCGGCAGTCCGTTAACGGCGGCGGCGGCGGGTTTGCTGGTCAACGCGCGTCATCTGCCGTTTGGCATTGCGGTGAAAGATCTGGTTGGTAAAGGCAGCCGCAGTTTGTTGGGATGCCACATCATGAATGATGAAAGCGTGGTGTTTGGTATTTCCCAGCCAAAACTGGCGCAACGTCGTGCCGCGTACTGGATTTGCGGATTAGGTATTTTCACCATCTGGCCGCTGTCGGTAATTGGCGGTGCGGTGATCGGGCGCTTTATTCCCGACGTATCGGCCATTGGTCTGGATGCGGTGTTCCCAGCGATCCTGATTGCCCTGATATTCCCGGCGCTGCGTCAGCGTCGTACGCTGATCCCCGCTACGCTGGGCACCACGCTGTCTGTGCTGGCGACACCGTTTGTTCCAGCGGGCATGCCGGTGCTGTTTTCACTGCTGGGATTACTGAGCTGGCGGGAGCGTAAAAATGCAAAATAATCTGATCATTGGCGGCATCGCGCTGCTGGCGGTAGGCACTTATGCGATTCGTTTCGCCGGTTATCGCCTGGGCAGCCGCATGCAGATGTCGGATCGCGCACGCAATATGCTATCCGATGCTGCCACCGTTTTGCTGCTGGCGGTGGCCGTTACCACCGCGCTGTTTGAAGGCACGCATTTTGCCGGCGTGGCGCGCATCGCCGGCGTGCTGTTTGCGGTGTTTCTGGCCTGGCGCCGCACACCGCTAATCCTGGTGATTATTGGTGCTGCGCTGATGACCGCGCTGCTGCGCTATTTCGGCGTGCCTTGATCGCGCCAGGTTTGGGCGCGTAATTCATATACCAAACTGGCGGGCGCGCCCGGAACATCGTGAACCTGGCCGTAACAGCGTAGTCCCGCCTTTTCCAGTACCTGCTGTGATGCAATATGTTCCTGACGCACCGCCGCATCAATAACCGGAAGCTGGCATTCATCGAAGCCATAAGCGATAACCCTTCGTGCAAACTCGGTGGCGAAACCTTTTCCCCACGCCTCTTTCGCCAGACGATAGCCAAGATTGTTTACCGGCTTGCCAGCAAACTCGCGCACCGATAAACCACCAAATCCGATAACCTCATCCGGCTGTTCCCGCAGGCAAATTGCCCAATTACCAAAGGGAAAGGATTGCCAGTGCGCCAGCCAGCGATTTAACACCTCCTCTGCAAAGGCTAAATCGGGAAACGGACCCGCCGGATTGAACATATTGGTAGCGGGATCGCCATAGATGGCAAACAGTCGCTGAACATCGGTTGGAGCAACCGGACGAAGAAATAAACGTGATGAAGTGAGCTGCATTGTCGTAACCTTTTGTAGCCGGATTCGGCGTTATCTTCCTGATGAGTTTTGTTACTGTGATACTCCACGGATTACTAGCATAGAGGAAAACGTATGAAACCGCGTTTAGCCCGCTGTGATGAAACGGCCACGTTGTGGCGCATCCGCAACCTTGCCATTCGCCACGGTTGCCAAAACGTTTATCCCGCTGATGTGATCGCCGCATGGACGCCCGATGCGTTGCCGTCTGGCTACTTTGAGGCGGTAAAAAGCAATCCGTTTTATGTGGTCGAGGATGCTGAATATGGCGTGGCTGCGACCGGATTTCTTGATCTGCACAGCGGCAGCGTTGAAGCGATCTTTACGCTGCCGGCCTGTAATGGCAAAGGTTATGCCAGCGCCATCATGCAGGCAATTATCGATGAAGCGTGTCAGCGTGGTTTTACTCAATTGACGCTCGCCGCCACGCCCAACGCCAGTAGCTTCTATCAGCGCCACGGTTTTCGTGTGGTGCGTGAAGCGCTTTATCCCTCGGCGCTGGCGCAAGCCGATCTTCCTTGCGTCGAAATGGTACGTAATCTTTAAGGCTAAAATGAAAAAGAGTGCAAACAACAAGGACGGCGCGAATATGGTCATTAACTGCGTAGCGTATCGCCACGGCAAGCGCGAAGAGCATGTCGACATCGCCGATATTAGTGAAGTATTAAAAGAGGATAAATCCTTCGTCTGGATGGGTTTGTATCAACCCGAACCGGCCTTTATGCAGACGCTGCAGCAGGAGTTCAGCCTGCACGAACTGGCGATTGAAGATGCGCTGGTGGCGCATCAGCGACCGAAGATCGAGCAGTACGGCGATTCGGTATTTATCGTGGTAAAAACCGCCCACATGGACGATTTGCAGCGCATCACCTTCGGCGAAACCCACTTCTTTCTCGGCAAAAATTTCCTGATTACCGTGCGTCACGGATCATCGGAAGGCTATGCAGACATCCGCACCAAAGCCGAAAAGAACCACGCATTACTGTGTGAAGGTCCGGGTTATGCGCTCTATTGCATCCTCGATTTCATCGTTGATAGCTATAGCAAAATCACCGAATCACTCAACGATCGCATTAGCGGGCTGGAACAGGGCATGTTCACCACGCGTTTTGACAGCGACGCGCTGCAAAACGTTTATCACCTGCGCCGTGAACTGCTGGCGCTGCGTAACGCCGCGCTGCCGGTGACCGAAATCTGTCAGCAGCTGGTGCGCTTCCATGAAGATATCATTCCAAAAAATCTGCGCGCCTACCTGCGTGACGTGCAGGACCACGCGCATCATGTGATGATCGATGCGGAAGATATGCGTGAAATGCTCACCAGCGCGATGCAGGTCAATCTGGCGCTGGTGTCGGTGCAGCAAAGCGAAGTGAATAAAAAGCTCGCCGGTTGGGGTGCGATCCTGATTGTGCCCACCATCATTTTCAGCATGTACGGCATGAACTTCCCCGATATGCCGGAGTTGCACACGCACTTTGGCTATCCCGCGGTGGTGGGCATAACCGTCGTTATCTGCTGCGTAATGTGGTGGCGGCTGAAAAAGGCCGGTTGGTTATAACCGTTAAATGCCAGCATTTTTTTGAACAACTTGCTGCAACCCGGAGCGAAAGATGTCTTTTAATATTGGTCTGCTGCTGTTCCCCAACCTCACGCAACTCGATCTAACCGGTCCATGGGAAGTGTTTGCCCGCATGCCCAACGTTAACAACTATCTGATTTGGAAAGATCGCCAGCCGGTGATGTCGGATCGCGGGCTGGCGATCGTACCCACCGTGACCTTTAACGATTGCCCGCAACTCGATTTGATCTGCATTCCCGGCGGTCCCGGACAAATTGCGCTAATGGATGATGACGAAACGCTGGATTTTGTCCGTCGCATGGCGGAGAACGCAAAGTGGGTGACTTCGGTGTGTACCGGTTCGCTGGTGTTAGGTGCTGCGGGATTGTTGCAGGGATATCGCGCAACGTCGCATTGGGGTTCGCTTGATCAACTGAGCCTGCTCGGTGCCACGCCGGTGGCGGAACGCGTGGTGCGCGACCGCAACCGCATCACTGGCGCGGGCGTCACTTCGGGCATTGATTTCGCTTTAACCATAGCGGAAGAGCTGCTTGGACGTGAAATCGCGGAAAACATCCAGCTGCAGATGGAGTACGATCCGGCGCCGCCATTCCATTCAGGTTCGCCACGCAGCGCCTCGCCGCAACGTTTGGCTGAGGCAAAAAGCCAGATGCAGGATTTTATTTCTCGGCGCCGTGCGGCGACCGAAAGTGCCGCAGCGCGGCTCAAGCGCGACTGATAAAAGCTGGCGATTTCAGCCTGAAATCGCCACTGTTTTTACCGCTTAATGTGCGCTGGCAGTAGGGCGCACCGTGATTTCACTGGTGTCCACTTCGCCAGGCTGATCGATGGCCCAACTCACCGCTTTGGCAATAGCTTCTGGCTGGAGCGCAATCTGGCGATAGCTCTTCATCGCTTCACGCGCGGTGCTATCGCTGATGGTATCTGCCAGTTCAGATTCGACTACGCCAGGATTGATCACCGTAACCCGCAGATGTTGCGACTCCTGACGCAGGCCATCGGAAATGGCGCGTACGGCGAATTTAGTCGCGCAGTAAACGGCGGCGGTCGGCGAAACGGTTAGCGCGCCAACCGAGGCGATATTGATAATGTGACCAAACTGCTGCGCCTGCATGGTCGGCAGCACCGCCGCAATGCCATACAGCACGCCGCGAATATTGACGTCCAGCATCAGATCCCATTCATCGACTTTCATTGAGCTCATGGGCGACAGCGGCATTACGCCCGCATTGTTGATCATTACATCAATACGGCCATATTTCTCCCGTGCAAAATCGACCAGCTGCTGGGTATCGGCGCGCTTAGTCACATCGGTGGCAAGATAATCTACACTCGCGCCGCCAAAGCGCAGCTCATCACACAACGCCTGCAGACGATTGGTGCGGCGCGCGCCGAGCACCAGTTGATGACCTTGCTGAGCCAGATAACGTGCAATGCCTTCGCCAATGCCGCTGCTGGCACCCGTCAAAATAATCACTTTTTTCGCTGTGTTCATGATGCATTCCTCGTTGAGTTGACGAGGCTATTGTTGATAAATCATGCAGTGCGCAACAGACCGGATTGTGGCGCATCTTTGCCTGATCCTCTCGTGTGCATTGTGCAAACAGCTGCTTGATGGCTATGCTTTGCCTGAATCTCTCAACGGAAATCACTCATGTCGCAATCCGTACAACAGCGCACCTGCGCCTTACTCAGCCAGCTGGCGCGTCAGGAAGGCTATACCGAATCACTGCTTGATAGCGTGCGCTTTATGCGTGCCGATCGGCAGTGGGCGCGCACGCCGGTGCTGTATGAGCCGAGCATCATTATCATTTGCCAGGGCTCGAAGCGAGCTTTCCTCGCCGACAAAATGTATCGCTATGATTCGCAGCACTATCTGGTGTTGTCAGTGCCGCTGCCGTTTTCTGCTGAGACGGAAGCCACATCAGAAGAGCCGCTGCTGGGCATCGCGATTCGTCTGGATGTTGCCATGGTGGCGCGGCTGGTGGCGCAACTGGCCAGCAGTGAAACGGCGGTAATCGATGCGCCGGCTGGCATTATCTCCACACCGATCAACAAAACGCTAGCGGAGAGCACGCTGCGTTTACTGGAAGCGTTGAGCGATCCCCTTGAAGCCAAAGTGTTGGGGCCGGCGCGCGTCGAAGAGATCTGTTTTCGCATATTGATGGGCGAGCAGGGCGGCGCTGTGCGTGCGGCGTTAACTTATCAAGGCCATTTTGGTCGTATCGCGCGGGCTTTGCAGCGCATCCATGCCGACTGGCGTCAGCCGCTGGATGTACCGCATCTGGCGAATGAAGCCGGGATGAGCGTGCCGCGCTTCCATCTGCATTTTAAAACCGTGACGCAAACCTCACCGATTCAATATTTAAAATCGCTGCGGTTGCATCAGGCGCGCTTAATGATGATCCGCGACAATCTCACCGCCGCTGGCGCAGCAGCTCGCGTCGGCTATGAAAGTGATTCGCAGTTTAATCGTGAGTTCAAACGAATGTTTGGTCGTAGTCCGGCAGAAGAGGCGCGGGAGATGAAGCGGGCGTTTGAGTTGTTACCGCCGGAGCAGCTGTCCGGCCGATTACAGGCGCATTAACTTAGCGAATGCTCATGATGGCGACGACCATAAAAATCCAGAATACCGCACAGCCGGTAAACATCAATTGCCAAACCTGGTGGCGTTGTGCGGTGAAAAGAGTAGACATACGAGCACGTAGAATCGATTGCATAGTGACCTCAAATTAAAATGTTCATAATTAAATGAGCTGAAGCAGGAAAATTCTGTCAGCGAATAAGAACATTCTGGCTTTTTTTGAGGATGAAAATCGACAAGACCGGTCTTGTTTTTTGCTTGATAAATAAACGGTAGTAATACAAAAAGCCATGAACATCAGGAAACTATTCATGGCTTAACAGAAGGAAATTCCTCATTACACGCTTCGCGTCACGCCACCATCAACGCGAATATTCTGAGCGGTAATATAGGCCGCGCCGGGCGACGCGAGAAAGGCGATAGTTGCCGCCACTTCTTCAGACGTGCCGTAACGCTGTAGTGGCACGCTATCCCGGCGTTCATCGGTTTTCGGCAAGCTGTCGATCCAGCCAGGCAGCACATTGTTGATGCGAATGTTATCGGTCGCGTAGGTATCAGCGAAGATTTTGGTGAAGGATGCCAGGCCGGCGCGGAACACCGCTGAGGTCGGGAACATATCGGTTGGCTCAAAGGTCCACGCCGACGAGATATTGATAATGCTGCCGCCGCCCTGTTTCTGCATGATTGGCGTCACCAGACGCGTGGCGCGCACCACATTCAAAAAGTAGGTTTCCATGCCGAGCTGCCATTGCGCGTCGGTTAACTCAAGAATTGGCGCGCGCGGACCATGACCGGCGCTGTTCACCAGCACATCAATGCGTCCCCAGCGCGCCAGCGTTTGATCTACCAGCTTCTGCAAATCATCAACGGATTGATTGGATCCTGTTACTCCTAAACCGCCGAGTCGCTCCGCCAGCGCTTCACCTTTGCCGGATGAAGAGAGGATTGCCACTTTGAAGCCGTTGCTCGCCAGTTTCTCCGCTGCTGCTGCACCCATGCCGCTGCCACCGGCGACGATTACTGCCACTTTTTCTACTGTCATTATTGATCTTCCTGTTAATTAAAAATCGATTAAATCCAGTATAAAAGGTAATTTCGGCAGCAGAGAGTCAGTCTGTTTGCCAATTGACGATAGGAAAACTACAGGATGAGCCAGGGATTCAGCGAGCTGCCGCCGCTTAATGCGTTGAAAGTGTTTGAAGCGGTGACGCGCCATTTGAATTTTCGCCTGGCGGCGGAAGAGTTAGGTGTGACGCAGGGTGCGGTGGCGCAGCAAATTCGCGGTCTGGAAGCCAGCCTTGGGTTGAAATTGTTTGATCGATTGCCGCGCACGCTGGCGCTGACCGGCGCGGGTGCAGGTTATGCAGTCAGTATTCGTCAGGCGTTTGAACTGATCGATGAAGCCACGCGCACGCTGCGTCCGGAACCGAATCGCTTAACGTTGAGCGTAACGCCCACCTTTGCCAGCCGCTGGATGCTGCCGCGCTTACCGGGTTTTACCGCCGCGTGGCCGGATATCGATCTGCGCGTGTTGGCTTCTGAGCGGCTGGTGCAGTTTCATCATGAAGGCGTTGATTTAGCAGTGCGCTACGGCAGGCCGCCGTTTGGCGCGGGTCTGGATGCCACTTTGCTGTTTAGCCAAACGGTCTTAGCGGTGGTGAGTCCTGCGCTGTTAGCCGAGCTTGGCGCTCCGGCTGCAAGCGACAACTGTCAGCGCTACGCCTTGTTGCACGATGGTCACCATCTGTGGCCAGCATTTCTCGCGTTTACCTTCCCGAATTTATCGCTGCATCATCAGCATCACCTGCGTTTCAATCAAACCGCGCTGGCATTGGAAGCGGCGATCAGCGGGCAGGGCATTGCGCTTACCAGCCCGCATTTCGTGCAGAACGATCTGGCCAGCGGACGTTTGGTGCCGGCGTTTACGCAGCAAATGATGATGGATGCCGGTTGGTATCTGGTGTGGCCGCGCCGTCCGCGCGAGCAAGCGCCAGTGATGGCGGTGCGCGATTGGCTTTTAGCGCAGGTTAGCGGCTGATATTTGTTCAGCAACGAAATCAGTAAAACTGATGATCCGCACAGGATCATGAATGTTATAACTGCTTAATAATGCAGACGTGGGGTTTTATCCTGTAAAGGCAGTGAATTAGCAAAATATCGCGAAAATTCAGCAAGTAAAGCAACAGATTGCGCGTTGCATTCTGTCGGATGCTGTGAATAAATACGGAGTCAATTTTAATAAAAATGCCATTAAGGCCAGGCTCGCGCCTGAAAAAGATCATTGCATATGACCGACCATAAAGATGTTTTAGCCAGGGACATCAGCGCCAAAAGCGAAAGCATGCAGGCGCATCTCATCGCCATCCGCCGTGACATTCACGCGCATCCGGAGCTGGGTTTTGACACCGTTCGCACCGCCCACATCGTTGAGCAGGAACTGCTGCGCCTGAGTCTGACGCCGAAAACCGGCGTCGGCAGAACCGGCGTGATGGTAGATATTGTCGGCGCGCATCCCGGTAAAACCGTGCTGTTACGCGCAGATATGGATGCGTTGCCAATCCACGAACAAACCGGCTTGCCTTTCAGCAGCCAGTATCCCGGCAAAATGCACGCCTGCGGTCACGATATTCACACCGCGACGCTGCTCGGCGTGGCGGCGATTGTGCCGCACTACCGCGCGCAGCTGCATGGCACCTTGCGTTTGATTTTCCAGCCTGCGGAAGAGACGCCCGATAGCGGGGCCGAAGCGATGATCGCTGATGGCGCGGCAGATGGCGTCGATCTGGCCATCACGCTGCACAACAAACCAGAACTGGCCGCCGGTGAAATCGGCTTAACGCGCGGCGCCAGCACCGCTTCCAGCGATGAGTTTGATGTGGTGGTGCACGGTAAATCAACGCACGCCGCCCGTCCGCACATTGGAACCGATCCGATCATTGCCGCTGTCAATCTGGTCAGCCAGCTGCAAACCATTATTTCGCGCGAGCTCGATCCCGCCAACTCGGCGGTGCTAACCATCGGCCACATTCATGGCGGCAGCACGCACAACATCATTTCCGATAGCTGCCTGATTCAGGGCACGGTACGCGCCAAATCACCGGCGGCGCGCGCGCATATCGAAGACGCGTTTAAACGTATCTGCGCGGGCGTCGCGCTGTCGCTGAATGTGCGCGTTGAGGTGAATTATCAGCGCGGTGTACCGCCGTTGATGAACGACGATGCGCTGATTGATGCGCTGGAACCGATTTTGTCGCATCAGTTTGGTAAAGCGATTATCGCCAAACCGAGCGCCAGCTTTGGCGCCGAAGATTTCTCGCTGTTTACCGAGCGCGCTCCCGGTTGCCAGATCCACATTGGATCCGGCGCACCGGGACGCGACGACCATCTGCACAATTCGGATTACCAACCCGACGAGCGCAGTATCCATGCCGGCACGCAGGCATTAGCCCGTTTAGCCATTGATTTACTCTCAAAATAACGAACTTCGAGGTTTTATGATGATGCGTAAAGGACTGTTTACCGCTTCTGTGGGCATGCTGCTGATTGCCTCTTCTGCTCTGGTGCAGGCAAAAGATTTTGGCACGCTGAAATTCGCCACTGAGGCCGCTTATCCGCCGTTTAACCAATCTACGCCGAACGGCAAAATCGTCGGTTATGAGCCGGATATGGTGGCTGAAATCGCTAAACGAGCCGGTTTCAAATACGAAATCGTGGCGCAGAAATGGTCCGGTATGATTCCGGGTTTGGTAGACGGCAAATATGATGCGGTGATCGATGCCGTGACCGTCACGCCGAAGCGTGAAGAAGTGGTGGATTTCTCACGCCAGTACACCGTCAGCGTTTCAGGTTTCGTCACCCTGAAGGGCAGCGCAGTTGATACCTTGCCCGGCAATGGCGAAGTGGTGCTGGCGGATGACGAAGCCGCGATGACCAAATCTATCGATGCGCTGAAAGCCAAATTCAAGGGCAAAACCATCGCGGTGCAGGTTGCCACCATTCAGGCGGACTTCCTCAACAAATATCTGGCGGATGTGGCAACCATTCGCACGTATCAGGCCGGTCCGGAAACCTTCGCCGATCTGCTGAACGGCCGCGTTGATGCGGTGATGGCGTCACGCACCAACCTGAATGCCTATGTGAAAAAGCATGCGGATACGGTGAACAGCACCGGTTACGGTTTCTCGGGCGGCGTGCTGGGCCAGGGTTCCGCCATTGCGATTCAGAAAAACAATCCGGAGCTGAAAGAGGCGCTGGATAGCGCGTTAAATTCAATGATCAAAGATGGCACGCTGAAGCAGCTGTCTGAAAAATGGTTCGGCGAAAACGTCGCACCTAAAGAGTAATTCCAGGCGCTTATGGCTATTGATTGGCAAATCTTAGGTTTTGGTGACGAAGGTTGGGGCGGCGTGTTGCTTAACGCCGCCACGGTGACCGTCACCGTTTCATTGTGTGCATGGCTGCTGGGCGCAATCCTCGGCAGCCTGTTGTGTTGGATGCAGATTGGTGGAAGGCGCTGGCAGCAGCGCCTCGCCAACGGCTACATCACGCTGTTTCGTGGTGTGCCGGAGCTGCTAGTGATCTACCTGTTCTATTTTGGTGGACGTCAGGTGGTGTCGTTTGTCGGGGAAAGTCTAGGCCTGCAAGGACCGTTTGATGTGAACGGCTTTGTCGCCGGCGCGATTGCCATCGGCCTGATCTCCGGCGCATATCAAAGTAGCGTGTTCCGCGGTGCGTTCTATGCAATCCCGAAAGGCACGCTGGAAGCTGCAACGGTAACGGGCATGGGCCGTTTGATGCTGTTCCGCCGCATGATTGTGCCGCAGGCGCTGAAAACCGCGCTGCCGGGCATGGGCAATCAGTGGCAATCGGTGATCAAGGAGTCGGCGCTGGTTTCGGTCACCGGTTTGGTGGAAACCATGAACCAGATCTCCACCGCCTCCAACTCGACGCAAATGCCGTTCTTCTTCTACAGCGTTGGCGCGGTGATCTACCTGATCATCACCACCTGTTCCGATTTTGTTTTCCGCTATGTGGAAAAAGTGGCCATGCGCGGGCAACAACGCGCGCGGTTGTAAGGAGCCACGATGGATGTCACTTTCCTGCAGCACACCTTAGCTGCACTGCTGCGCGGCCTGCCGCTGACGCTGAATCTGGCGCTGTTATCGCTGTTAGGCGGCGGCGTATTGGCGCTGCTGCTCAATCTACTGCGGCAGAACCGCTTTGGTAGCTACGTTACGCGCTTTTATGTCTGGGTGTTTCGCGGCACGCCGCTGCTGATTCAGATCTTCATGATCTATTACGGCCTTGGTAGCTTGCCGGCGGTGCGCGAAAGCGTGCTGTGGCCGCTGCTGCGCGATCCTTACTGGTGCGGTTTGATTGCATTAATTCTTAACGATGCGGCTTACACCTCGGAGATTCTGCGCGGCGGGCTAAACGCAGTGAGCGTGCAGTCGCTGGAAGCCGCCAAAGTGAGCGGCATGTCGCGCTTCACCACGCTGCGCCGCATTACGCTGCCGCTGGCGGTGCGTCAGGCATTACCGGCTTACAGCAATGAAATTATCTCGATGATCAAATCGACCTCGCTGGTCAGCACCATCAGTTTGATGGAGATGACCGGCATCGCGGATTCAATCGTCTCTGAGACCTTTCGCGCGCTGGAGGTGTTTATCAGCGCGGCGATAATCTATCTGCTACTGACCGTGATGGTGAGTAAAGCGGTGGCGCTGCTGGAGCGCCGTTTGTCCCCTTATCACGTTGGAGCACGTCCATGAGTAAACCCACTATCGCCCTGAGTCATCTCAGAAAAAGTTATAGCGGGCACGAAGTGCTGCACGATATCAGCCTGACGGCGCAGGATGGCGACGTGATTTCGCTGATTGGTGCCAGCGGCTCCGGCAAAAGTACCTTATTGCGCTGCATTCCGTTTTTAGAAGTGCCACAGGGCGGGGAAATTGCGGTGGGTGACGAAGTGGTCACTATCGATAATCCCGATGAGAAGCTAAGCCGAGAGCAGCAGCGCCGTATCAAGCTGATGCGTATGCAGCTCGGATTTGTCTTCCAGAGTTTCAACCTGTGGCCGCACAAAACCGTTCTGCAAAACATCATCGAAGCGCCGATTCATGTGCAGAAGCGCAGCATTAAAGAGGCGATTGAAGAGGCCGAAGCGCTGCTGCAAAAAGTGGGTTTGTACGAAAAGCGTAACGCGTGGCCATCGCAACTTTCGGGTGGTCAGCAACAGCGCGTGGCGATTGCCCGTGCGCTGGCGCAGCAGCCGAAAGCGATTCTGTTTGATGAGCCGACTTCCGCGCTTGACCCCGAGCTGGTGGGCGAAGTGTTGCGCGTGATTCGCAGCCTGGCGGAAGAGGGGCGCACCATGATCATCGTCACGCACGAAATGGGCTTCGCACGCGATGTCTCGAACAAAGCGGTGTTTTTGCATCAGGGCAAGATTGAAGAAGCCGGTTCGCCGCAGCAAGTGTTCAGCGATCCCATCTCCGCGCGCTGTCGCGCGTTTGTGAGCAGTCACTTAAATCGGAATAGTTAATAACAGCATCCTTTCTGTTTGCACCAGCTCCATGACGAGCTGGTGCACCTTATGTGTTCCCTTAATTTCCTCGTAATTAACGCCATTACTGTTGCATCTGTTGGTCCGAATCGCAGCGACCGCGCGCCAGGCACACTTCTGAAAACACGAGCCGACCGGGAAAAGTCGTTGAATCCCAATACGGCGCGGGTTACAACGTTTGACTTTAGTTAGGCCTCCTTCGATGGAGTATTTCTTTACTGCATAACCACGGAACTCTATGCCGCACACTTACCGACCATGGATGAAAAGGTATTGGCTGGTCTGGCTACTGTTAACGCTGATCACCTTGATAGCGTTATTTGCCGATCAAATTTTGCAGCAGCAGCGCGTCAGCGAGGCGCAATTTAATCAACAATTTAATCGCCTCGCCGCCTACCAAACGCAAAACGAAACGCTGCTGCCGCTGCTGAATGGCGATGAAGAACTCGCTGCTTTGCAGAGCAAATTCCCGCAGCTTGTCCTGCTGGAACACACCGTAAATCGTCCGTTAACCGCGCCACGTATTGAGGAGATCAGCGGCGGGCGCTATTGGCTCTACAATCCTTACCGCCAGATTCGCATGCTGATTGATTTGCATTTTGCCCTGCAAACCTCGGATGTAGCGCTGGCGCTGGCTTTTCATATCCACGCACCGCCCGCCATGCAGACAGCGAACTATTCGGACACCGCGCGCTGGCAATGGCAGCGGCCGTTCATCAATCACTATCAGCCATTCCTGCTGAAAGGTAGCGCCAATCCTGACTGGCGTGCGCTGCATGCACTGCCATTTTCCCTGGCGCTGCTGCTGTGGCTGGTTATTGGTGGATTGGGCTGGTGGCTGCTGCGTCACTGGCGTCAGCATGTGGAGATGCGTCTGCGCGCCGACTATTTCCAGCGTACCCGACGTGAAGCGCTGGGCGAGTTTACCGCTGGCATCATTCATGAAATCAATCAGCCGCTGACGGCCATCAACACCTGGCTGCACAGCAGTCAGCTGCTGCTGAAACAGGGCAAGTACGAGAATCTGCCGCAGGCGCTCACTGCGATGAACCTGCAAACCGAGCGCCTCGCGGCGTTGCTGCAACGCTTTCGCGACATCGTGAGCGAACGTCCGGTGGCGATGACCGCCGTGAATCCTGAAGCCGTCTGGCGGCGCGTGACGGTGCTGCTGCAACAGGAACTGGATGATGGCGATGTCATGTTGCGTCAGCAGTGGCAGCACGGTCAGGCAAAGGTATTGAGCGATCCCCAATGGCTGGAACAGGTGTTCCACAACCTGTTGCAAAACGCCATCCACATGCAGCAAGGACGTCCCGATGCGTGGGTGAACATTGCATCTGAGCATATTCCTCACGGCATCAAAATCATCATTAGCGATAACGGCCCCGGCTTCTCGGCGGAAGGATTAGCGCAGGCTTGCATGCCGTTTTACAGCTCGCGCGCCAACAGCATGGGATTAGGCATGACGCTGGTCGAGAGCCTGATGTTACGCATGAACGGCCAGCTGCGGCTGGCAAATCGCGCTGCAGGTGGCGCGGAGATTACCTTAATTTTCCAACTGGCGGAGTAACGGAATGGTCGCAAAGGTTTGGTTAGTGGATGATGATTTATCCGTGCGTGAATCGCTCGGTTTTCTGCTTAAGACGCTGGATTACGACGTGGCAGATTTTGCCGATTTGGCCGCATTTGAAGCGGCAACGCAGGCGCAGCAGCCGCTGCGCGGCTGCTTGCTGTTGGATGTGCGCATGCCGGGCATTAGCGGTCTGAGCTGGCTGGCGGAGCAGGGCGATCGCCATCCGTTGCTGCCGGTGATCATCATGACCGGTCACGGCACCATTGATGCCTGTCGTCGCGCATTTCGTCAGGGCGCGTTCGAGTTCTATACCAAGCCGCTGGACATAGAACCGCTATTAGAAACCATTCATCTGGCATTCAATGAAAGTGAACAGCGAGCCGATCGCTGGCAGTCGCAGCAGGGTTTGCAGGCGCGGTTTGCGCTGTTATCGGCGCGTGAAAATGAAGTGATGCAGTTGATAATTGCCGGGCAAACCAGTAAAGAGATCGCGCGTGATTTATCACTTTCGCCGCGCACCGTGGAAGCGCATCGCGCAGCGGTGTTTGCCAAGCTGGAGCTCAATAATCTCGCACAGTTGATTCACGCCTGGCAGCAGTTGAACCAGGTATAACTACCAGGCCGAACGAGTAATCGTCCGAATATTTCTTTTGCCCGCCGCGCTTTACAGTGTCACTCACTATTAAACAGGAGTGACACATGAACATCCGCCTTTCTCTGATTGCCGCTGCGGCGGCCTTTGTATCCTTCGGCAGCCACGCTGCATTAACCGAATCCAACCTGTCACTGGCTGACGCACAGAAGCTGGCGAGCGCCGCGATTCAGTCGTGTGCGGCGAAAAACTACAACGTCACGGTAACCGTGGTGGATCGTGCTGGTGTAGTGAAAGCGGTGCAGCGCATGGATAACGCCGGTCCGCACACCGTTGAAGCCAGCCAGATGAAAGCCTACACCGCGCTGAGCACCAAAAACCCGAGCGGTAAAGTGATGGAAGCCGCGCAGAATAATGCTGGTGCGCAGAACATGCGTGATATCCCAGGCTTCCTGCTGCTGGCGGGCGGTGTACCGGTGAAAAGCGGCGATCAGGTGATTGGCGCAATCGGCATCGGCGGCGCACCAGGCGGCCATCTGGATGAAGCCTGCGCGATGGATGCGCTGAAAGTCATGTAGGGTCGCCATTCATGGCGACCAGGTGCGCATAAATGCGCACCCTACGAAAACCTCGCGCGATCTGGTTACATGCGGCGCGACAGTGCAAAACAGATCAGCGGCATCGGCAAGGTAAACAGCAGCAGCAACCAAAGCAGCACATACACTGCATCAATGCCGTTATTTTGCAGATTGTTATACAGCTGAACCGGAATGCCCTGTGGGAAATAAGCGAAGATCATCACGATGCCAAACTCGCCCATGGCACGCGCCCACGCCAGTGCGCTGGCCGTTGCCAGTCCCGGCGCGGCAAGCGGAATCGACAAACGCCAGAAACGTTGCCACGGCGATGCACCCAACGTGCGGCCCGCTTCCAGAATATCCTTCGGCACAGCGGCAAACGCGGAACGCGCGGTGGTGACGAAGTAGGGCAACGCACCGTACCATTGCGCGAGAATAAACGCGGCCGGATTGTTGACCAGCGTCCAGCCAAACTTCCCCAACAACTCGCCCGGCAAACTATACGGCCCGTAAGCGCTCACCAACAAAATCCCCATTGCCAGCGGCGGCGTCAGCAACGGGATCATCACCAGCAGTTCGACAATCAACCGTGCCTGACCGCGTGCCTGCGACAGCCACCACGCCAGCGGCAATCCACTGACAAAAATCAGCAACAGCGCGATCACCCCCAAACCTAGCGACGTGGCGATAGCATTGCCATCGCCCCACGCCAGCTGCAGATGCTGCCAGTTGGTGACGCCAATCAGCGTGAGAAAAGGCACCGCCAGCAACAATAATGCCGGTAGTGACAGCCACAGCGCGGTGGCGTGACGGGTTTTCATTAGCGGTAGATCGAACTGCCTTTCGGCGCGGCATAGCCATTCTGTTTAAACAGCGCCTGACCCGGCTGACTCAGCATAAAATCAACAAAGGCTTTGCCAGTTGCGGCGCCGTGCGGGGCGTTTTTCAACACCGCGGCATAGTAAACCAGCGGCTGGGTGTGCAGCACTTTGTCGTTGCCCGTGCTGTCTTTCACGCTGAAACTCACCGTGTCGTACCACTGTTTTGCCATCGCCGGATTGCTCAGATTAATCTCTTCGGGCAGTGCCACATACGGCAGATGCGCGGAGATCACTTCGCTCTCGTAACCTGCTGCAGCATCAACCTGGCCGCTCTCCAGCCGCGTCAGCAGGCCGCCCTCCAGATGGGTTTGCGCCGAATTTTGATAGCCGCCCATAATTTTGTAGGCGATGCCCGGCTGCTGATAATACTTCTCTGCCAGCAACAGGGTAAAGATGATGTTTTGACCTTTCGGATCGTTGATCGGATCGGTGCGACCAAACTTAATGCCCGGCGTTGCCAGCACATTTAACCAGCTGGCATCGCTGCCTTTGGCCTGCGCGAACTGCTGCGCGTATTTTCCTTTCGGGCTGTACGCCACCACCATGCTGGTACTCGCCACCGGAATCGCATCATCAATCAATCCGGCGTCTTTCAGGATCTGCATCGGCCCCGGCGTGATTGAAACAAACACATCGGCGGTGATTTTCTTGCTCGCCAGCAAACGCGCCATGCCATAAGCGCCCTGACCCTGGCCTTCATACCTGCCGTTATTTTGTTTAGCAAAGGCTGGACCTAATGATTGGTCCATCACTTTGCCCATGGAACCGGCATAAGTTACGCGGATATCGGAATCCGCTTGTGCATGCCAGCTAACGCCCGCGCTGGCAGTCAGCAGCAGCGCGGTGAGGTGAGTAAATCGCATTCACTTTCTCGCTATATAATTAGGTAGATAGCGATTATCGAAATTGAAATAAGCAGCGCAAGCGAAAATCTATTGCGAAATCATACTAAAGGCCCGCCGCAACGGGCCGAAGCGTTAAGCGAGGATGCGTTTCGCCCAGGATTCGATCTCGTCGCCGCTGCCGATATCCAGCTGTACCAAACCGTTGGTGATGAAGGTTGGTGAAACGTGGATACCGTTTTGCCGCGAGTATTTGCTGTGCCATTTAATCTCATTCTGCAGCTCGGCACGCAGGAAGGGTTCGCGCGCGTTAACGCCGCTGTATTGCTCCAGACGATCGAGAATCTGATTCGGCGTGGCATCCATATTCGGGCCGTGGCTATGATCGGTAAACTCGAACTCTTCACGATGATCCGCCACCGCCTGCAGCACCTGTTTGGCCGCTGCTTTGCCTTCCGGCAAGGTTGAGGCGGCAAGGATGTAGCGCACAATCACGCCGGAATACATATGCCACGGCTGTGATTGCAAACGGATTTTTAACGTCATCTTCTCTTCGCCCACCAGTTGCAGCAGCGCGTCTAGCTTGTTGAATGCGCGCACGGAGAACGGGCAGGTAGGTTCCAGAAACACTTCGAACACTTTTGGGCCGTGGCCCCAAACCAGCGGATCGGCGTGTAATGCGGTGGATTGGCTCATGGTAATTCCCTGTTGCAGCGATAAAAGTTGCCTTACTTTGGCAAAGCCCTGGACGGACAGCCAGCGCGGGCTTGTGCTTTTTTGTTACAAGGCCATTCGATTGCTGCAAATGTAGCGAAAGAAAAATCGTTTTATAGATCCGCGAGCTACAAGAAACTCAGCCTGCAACGGCTTTGCACAGAAAATAAGCGGCTATAGTTAATCCTGTTTCAATCTTCTTACTTGTAGCATTTTTGATTCATTTGCCTGGAGCCAAACGTCAAGAGCATCGAGGTTCAATGTGTTTGCCAATCTCTCCTGGAAAATCATTCATCAGGTTCTCAATGAAACCATTGCCGAGTTAATGGATGAACACCAAACGCTGGACGTTCCCGCTCTGCGCGAGCGGCTGCTGGAGATGGCGGAAAGCGAATCCGATGAACTCATGGTGTTGTGTTACTGGCAAGCGAGCAAAGTGCTGACGCGCTTGCCGCCCACGGTGACCGCCAGCCAACTGATTGAAGAGGCGCGCGTCGCGTACCGCACGCCGCTTAATCACGATCCGCTTTAACCCTTGATGCTTTTCAGCGGTTTAATCAGGTTAAAGCGGCTAAGTGACGGATTAATGGTCAAGAGCGGGAAACACGCTCTGCTAGACTTGCCCTGTCAAAAACGTGGATACAGAGGACAGTAATGAAAATCAAAAGTTATGCCGCCTTGAACGCGGGTGAAGCGCTGGTGCCTCATGAGTATGAAGCCGGTGAACTGGCTGCTGAAGAGGTGCAGGTTGAGGTCGATTACTGCGGTGTTTGTCACTCAGATTTGTCGATGATTGATAACGAGTGGGGCATCTCCTCGTTCCCGGTGATTGCCGGCCACGAAGTAATTGGTCGCATCAGCGCGTTAGGCGACGCGGCGCAGAATAAAGGCTTGAAAGTGGGCCAGCGCGTGGGCATCGGCTGGACGGCGAAAAGCTGCCAGCACTGTAATGCCTGTATCAATGGCGAGCACGTTAACTGTGAAAACGGTTCGGTGCCAACCATCATGAACAAAGGCGGTTTTGCCAGCCATCTGCGCGCCGACTGGCAATGGGTGATCCCGCTGCCGGAAGCGATGGATTACACCTCGGCGGGTCCGCTGCTGTGTGGCGGCATCACCGTGTTTAAACCGCTGTTAATGCATCATGTCACCGCCACCAGCCGTGTCGGCGTGATCGGCATCGGCGGCCTGGGCCACATGGCGATTAAATTGCTGCGTGCGATGGGTGCCGAAGTGACGGCATTCAGCTCCAACGCCAGCAAAACCGAGTCAATCAAAGCGATGGGCGCGGACCGCGTAGTTAACAGCCGCGACCCGCAGGCGCTGAATGCGCTGGCCGGTCAGTTTGATTTGATCATCAGCACAGTGGCGGTGGATCTCGACTGGGCACCGTACTTCCAGGCGCTGGCTCCGCACGGTAAATTCCACACCGTCGGCGCAGTAATGAAGCCGTTTGAAGTGCCGGCGTTCAGCCTGATTATGGGCGATCGCGCGGTGACCGGTTCCTCTACCGGTTCGCCAGGCCAGCTACGTTCACTGATGAAACTGGCATCGCGTGCGGATATCGCACCGCAGGTGGAAGAGTTCCCGATGTCTAAAATCAATGAAGCGCTGGAGCACGTACGCGCGGGTAAAGCCAATTACCGCGTGGTGTTGAAAGCTGATTTCTGATTTTTCGCCATGATTAAAACGGTGCATAAGACCATGCACCGTTTATCCAACAACACACCACTCGCGGGACATTCTGCAATTTGTTTCGCGATTAACCGCAAGAGTTCTATTCGGTTTATCATTGCTTAATGGGTAATGAAATTTTCCGGTGTATCAGTATCACGGTGATGAAAAATTGCATCAGAATTTAAAATGAATGAATTTACCCTAAAATATCAATATTATTTTTATTTATGCCAAGTGCTGACATTTTATCTTCTGTAAAGCACAATATGTCATATGGCCCATACTGACATATTATGTAATTTGGTGATATTTCTTTTATTTGGCTAATAATCACGCTCAGGTCAGATTTCAAAACTTCTATTTGCAATACTGGTAGGCTATGTCCGATGGTTTTTTTTGCCCCAGTTAAAACCTGGGATTCCATACCCTCAACATCTATTTTTATGAAGCAAACTTTCTCAAAACTAAAATCATCAATTTTTACTTGTTGAACAACTTCATGAGATGTAGATCTCTTTTGGTGAAGTTCTTCATTTTGAGAGTCTCCAAATTCGATGCTTCCAAAATTCATAAGCTGGCTATAATCAAATTTTGGTATCGGAATGTCTTCATGAGAATCCCCAACGCAGTTATGATGTACAAATAGGTTTTCAATGCTATTTAATACGGTCGAACCACAAATCATATATGCCAGAATTCGCTGCCCCTCAAAGGCGTGAACTGCTCCTCCTTTTTCTTTTAAGGTTTTGGCACAACTTAATGCATAGGCACCAAAATTTGCACCAATATCAAGCATTACGCTTCCTTCACCCGCTAAATAACATATCTTTTGTGCCACATCAATTTGCTGATAGTCTAACGCCGCACCTGTTTTTACAATGGCATTAGTTTGATTTATATCAAATCTGTTGATCAGCATATCGCCATGAATTGTTGGTACTTTTATAGTATAGGACGGTGCCATTTCATCTCTCTCAAAAATTGTTATCCTTACTAAGATAGCGGCACAACAGTAGAAAACTTAAATGTAAATATTTTTGCAAGATAGTAATTCAATCTCAGCATAATTACGTTGGGATTTAATTATTGCCTGTAGAACAAAATTGATGGTTTTCGCATTCAATAAAAACAGCATTCACTCACTTAATCCCCTGATCAATCAGCATTATATGACGTAATGCTTTGGTAAACTGCTGTCGTCAAATCAAACTCACCGAGGACAGCGATGAAGATTTCCAGCTATGCCGCTCTGCAAGCGGGTGAGGCGCTGGTGCCTTACGAATACGATGCCGGTCCACTGGCCGCGGAAGATGTACAGGTTGAGGTGGATTATTGCGGCGTCTGCCATTCCGATTTGTCGATGATTGATAACGAATGGGGCGGCTCGCGCTATCCCTTAATTGCCGGCCATGAAGTGATTGGTCGCGTCGTCGCGCTGGGTGATACGTCGCAGAATAAAGGGCTGAAAGTCGGGCAGCGCGTGGGCATTGGCTGGACGGCGAAAAGCTGCCATCACTGCGATGCATGTATCGAAGGCGTTAAGGTCAACTGCGAAAACGGAAAAACCTCCACCATCAATAATAACGGCCGGTTTGCCAGCCACTTGCGCGCCAACTGGCAATGGGTGATTCCGTTGCCGGACGCGATGGATATCGCCACCTCCGGACCGCTGCTATGCGGCAGTATCACCGTGTTCAAGCCGCTGCTGATGCATAATATCTCGGCCACTAGCCGCGTGGGCGTCACGGCATTGGCGGATTGGGGCATATGGCGATCAAACTGTTGCGGGCCATGGGCGCGCACGTAACCGCATTCAGTTCTTCGGCGGCGAAAACCGATTCGATTAAAGCGATGGGTGCCGATCGCGTAGTCAACAGCCGCGATCCGCAGGCGCTTAGTGCGCTGGTGGGGCAGTTTGATTTGATTTTCAGCACCGTGGCGGTGGATTTGGACTGGAAGCCGTATTATCAGGCGCTGGCGCGCAAAGGCACGTTCCACACCGTTGGCGCGGTGATGAAACCGTTTGAAGTGCCGGCGTTCAGTTTGATTGTCGGCGATCGCTCGTTAACCGGATCGTCTACTGGTTCACCGGCACAGCAGCGCGCCTTGCTGAAACTGGCATCGCGCAGCGATATCGCGCCGCAGGTGGAAGAGTTCCCGATGTCGCAGGTGAATGACGCGCTGGAACATCTGCGCGCCGGGAAAGCCAATTATCGCGTGGTGTTGAAGGCCGATTTTTAAGGACGGTGCGGTTGGTAATAAGGTCGCCATGAATGGCGACCCTACGCGCTCTTATCCCCGATCATCCTTTTCGCCGAGGAAGAAGTACCACAGCGGAATCGACGTCAACGCGGTAAATACCGTGGTATACAACGCAATCATAAAGCCCTGCGTGATGTACATGGTCAGCGACCAATGGCTGAACGGAATGCCATATTGATCGATAACGCCGCCGATAATCGCATTGCTCATCACCGTGCCGACAATCAGCGCCAGGATAAACAAACCGCGCAGAAAGTAGCGCATCTCTTTACGCTTCACGGCAAATCGCGCGCGAATAATGCCCAGCGGAGATTGCTGTGAAGCCAACAGCGCGGCTTCATCGAGCGGTGCGCGTTGCTGTTTGCGCCAGCGCAGGATGTCCAGCAGCAGGAACGCCAGCAAACTCGCGCCCATCACCGGTAGCGCATAACCCAGCGCCAGCGCCACCATTAACCAGGCGACTTTGGCGTAATGCGGTAACGCCATCCAGGTTTCGGTCAGGGTTTGTGCCGGATTCGCGTCGACATCTTTTGGCCGACGAATCCACCACATGCGATAACCGAACACGATCATGCTGCATAAACCGAGGCCAAAGAACGCCAGCAGCAGCTGATTAGGCAAACCAAACAACACGCCCATATGCGCATCCACGCCCCAGCGCGTCAGCTTCGCCACTAGCGGGAAACGGGCAAAGTAGACGTGATCCACCACGCTAAAATCCTGCGGATTTACTGACACCGCATCGACTCGCGTAGGCCAGCTGCGATCGATCTCCGTCACCGCCCACGCTTTATCTGCGCTTTTCGGCTGACGCAGTTCGAGCTTCGCCGCGCTCAGTCCATCCTGACGCGCCGCATTCAGCACGCGATCCCAGTCGGCATCGGCGGCGTTATTGCGCGCCGGTTTGGCGGGCGCTGCCGTTGGTTTGGTCATCGAAGACATCGGCATACTCATGCCCGACATATCCCTATCCGGCATGTGATCGGCGTGCGGATCGGCCGGTGCAGCAGGCGCATCGCTGTTGAGCGAGGTATTCACCTGTGGCGTCAGCCAGTTCAGTTCGGTACGCATGCGATCGATATTGCCGCCCGCCCACTGCGACCACGTCAGGCCGGTCACCGAGAAGAACACCAAACCGATTGCCAGCGTCAGACCGAGCGTAATGTGCCAGTGGCGGCTGAAGGCAAAACCGCTGCGCGGCTGTTTCAGCTTACGTTTCGGACGCGTTCCCAGCCACAGCACCACGCCGCCCAGTGCTGCCACCCACAGCCATGACGCCGCCAGTTCACTGTAATTACGACCGAAATCGCCGAGCAGCAAACTGCTGTGCAGTAAGTCGATGGTGGTGCGCAGCGGCAACACGCCGCTGGTGCCGTAAACCGGCATATCGCCTTTCACTTTCAGGCTGTAGGGATCGATAAACACCGCGCGCGACAGTGACGCACCGAGCGTGGCGTCGCTGAACTGCACGCGCGTGGTATCCGTTGCGCCCGGCGCAGGACGCACCGCGTAGATGTGCTGATTTTCGCCCGCATAGGCGCGTGCCGCGCTGATTTGTGCGGACAGCGGCTGCGCGTTGCCTTGAGGTTCGGCGGTTAGCGCATCGGCATAAATCAGGTTTTCCAGCTGGGGCGTCAACACATAAAGCGTGCCGCTGAGCGCCGCAACAAAGATGAACGGGGCGACAAACAGACCAATATAAAAATGTAAGCGACGTAGCAAATTAAGCACCGCGCCGCGCGGTGCTGCAGAGTGAGCAGCAGACAAAGCCGTCTTCCTTCCAAAAAGAAATTGTCTTAGCACATCGCTCAAGCTGAGCGTGCGCTGCAATAAATGAGGTCAGCAGGAAAGCGGTGCAGGCGGGGCGCGCGGACGATGAATGCTGCTAACGCGACGCACAATCGGCGCAACCACGTGGGGCAGCGGCGGGGCGCGCGAGATCACCATGATCAGCCAGATAAACGGAATAAACACCCACATCAGGAGCGGGACATGCACCAGCAGATCACAATAGCCACAGGCAAACTCGCCGTCGTCCATCATGTGGTGGCTCATGCCGGGCATCGGCATATCCGCCATCATCATTTCATGATGGCTCATTGAGATATCCATCATGCTGTGCTGCGGCATCGCCAGCAGCTGGCTTTGACGCTCCATCAACGTTTTCGACACAATCGGCGCGACGAACAGCAGCAGCACCGCCACAATGGCGACGCAGGCAGTCAAACGCTGGCGGAAGTGGTGTGTAAACGTCATGGTTGCTAGTGGATGATTCCGTAAATGAGGCGGAAGTGTAACGCGATTGACGTTGATGGGTTAAAAAAATAGAGGCTATTTAAGAAAAAATTCGCACCTTTTGAAAATAGTCACTTAAAGAGATGCGGCTGTTAACGTAAATGCAACCTGATAAAAACAGAGAGGAAACATAAGGGTAAGCATGTGGCAGTGAATGACGTTTATTGCGTGATGCAGGTTAATGTGGGGCGGTCGCCATGAATGGCGACCCTACAGGTATTTTGCGGGTTTTTCGTAGGGTGCGCATTCATGCGCACCTGGATACAGCGGCAATCTATTGCGCGATAAATCGCGCCGCTACGGCTTGTGCGGTGGTGGAAATCCGTAGTTCCCGGGCGCTTTAGAATATTGATCTTCCCAATCGCTCGGTGAGTTTTTCCAGCAGCGCGGTGCCTGCTAAAGAGTTGCCCGAATGATCCAGCGCGGGCGACCAGACGGCGATACTCATGTCACCGGGGATCACCGCGACAATGCCGCCGCCGACGCCCGATTTCGCCGGCATGCCCACGCGCCAGGCGAATTCCCCGGCACCATCGTACATGCCGCTGGTCATCATCAACGCATTTACCTGACGTGCCTGGCGCGGTGAGATCACCGCCGATTCATCATCCTGCGTGCTGCCATGATTGGCGAGATAAAGGAAGGTGCGCGCCAGTTCTTCGCAACTCATCGCCAGCGAGCAGTAATGAAAATAAGTTTCCATCACTTTGCTGACATCGTTATGGAAGTTGCCGAAGGATTTCATCAACCAGGCGATTGCAGCGTTGCGTGCCGAATGTTCGTATTCGGAGCGCGCGACGACGCGGTCGTAATGGATGTCATTTTGCTGCGCCAGACGGCGCACAATTTCCAGCATGCGCTGGCGCGGCGCGGTCAGGCGGCTTTCCAGCAGATCGCACATCACCAGCGCACCGGCATTGATAAACGGATTACGTGGTTTGCCCTGTTCCAGCTCCAGCTGCACCAGCGAGTTAAACGCCTGGCCGGACGGCTCTTTACCGACGCGCTGCCAGATTTCGCCATCTTCATACAAGGTGAGCGCCACGCTGAGCGACAACACTTTGGAGATCGACTGGATGGAGAAGCGCGTCGTGGCATCGCCCGCCTGAAAACAGCGTCCGTCGGGCGTGCAAATGGCGATGCCGAGCTGATCGGCATCCACGTCGGCCAGCGCCGGAATGTAATCCGCCACTTTTCCCTGCTGGGTGAGCGGGCGAACTTCGCTGACAATCTCTTCTAGCAATGCATTACTGAGTTCCGACACCTTTACGCTCCGTGTAGCCATTGGTGGCCAGGATGATGGTGATTTGCGTGCAGCGAGTCAATCGGCGGCGCAAAATTCTGTGAGCCTTCTGGGTGAAGCCTGCGTTACAGTGCGAGCTGATTTCATTAAATGTCGAGCCCGCGCGATGATAATTAACCTGTTTCGCGATTTCCCCACTTCAGCACGAAATGGCAGTGAAGAGACGTTTGAAGCGCTGCTGACGCAGCCCAATCTGCATATCGAACGCATCGTTTCATATGGACAAGCCAGTCCGCCCGATTTCTGGTACTGCCAGACGCAAGGGGAATGGGTAATCGTTTTACAAGGATCGGCAGGATTGCAGCTGGAAGGGGAAGCGCAGGAGCGTCACTTGCAGGTCGGCGATTTTGTCGAGATTCCCGCTGGCTGCCGCCATCGCGTCAACTGGACGGACAGCAGCGGCCCAACAGTGTGGCTCGCGGTGCATTATGGCGCGATTCCGGTTAGCGAAATGTGAAGTGAGAAGCTCATCACGTGTGAAAATTATATTCCATGATATAAAATATGGAAAATTTATTTCAAATTGAGAGAATTCTATCATGTCATCGCTGCCATCCCTTGAAACCCTGTTGCAGCAGGAAGCTGAGCATCGTTTACCGCAGTTTGATTTCGATTTAGCGTGGCAAATCGGCCAAAGCATCCAGCAGCGCGCGCGTGAGGACAATGCGCCTGTGGCTATCGAAGTCTTTGCATTTGGGCAGGTGCTGTTTTTGGCGGCGTTGCCAGGATCCGCCCCGGAAAACCTGGAATGGATGCGCCGTAAGCGTAATACCGTGTTGCTGACCAGCCACTCTTCGATGTATGTGGGGCTTTTGAACGAGCAGAAGGGCGAGCGTATGGCGCAGCAACGTAATATCCGCCAGGAAGATTACACCGATCACGGTGGTTCTTTCCCGCTGCTCACTTCTCAGGGCGCAATCATCGGCGCAGTTACCATCAGCGGTTTACCGTCTGAACACGATCATGCGTTAGCGCTGTGGGGGATTGCCCAGCTGCTGCGTTGATCGAGGAAACCGATAAAAAGGTCGCCATGAATGGCGACCCTACGGTAAACAAACGCTATTTCATTGCCGGGACTTTCAGCTTATCGCCGGCGCCGGTGGTTTTGCGCAGATCGGCGACCTGGCTAGCTTTCACCTCGGCAGCCTGATTACCCCACGAATTCCTCACGTAGTTCAGCACATCGGCCATCTGCTGATCGTTAAGCTTCCAGGAGAATGCTGGCATGCCCGCGGACGTTGGGCGGCCTGCGGTGTGCGGCGCGCGTGCACCGTCTAGCAAGGCGTGGATCATGTTGGTGGGATCGTTCTGCATCGCACCATTGCCCGCAAAGGCGGGCACCATGCCGGTGATACCTTCACCCGACAAACCGTGGCACGCCGAGCAATCCACTTCATAGCGCAGGGCGGCCCGATCGTGACGCGTTTTATCCATCACGAATCCGGCGGCTTGCGGCGTGGAAGAAGCCGGTAAGCTGCGCAGGTAAGTGGCGATAGCGTGCAAATCACGATCGTTAAAATATTGCGTCGAGTGCTCGACCGCTTCGGCCATTGGACCCGCCGCCACGCTTGCACCGTTCGAACCGGTTTTCAGGTAGTCAGCGATCTGCGCGTCGCTCCATTTGCCAATGCCAGCATGAGGATTCGGCGTAATATCCGGCGCGTACCAGCTTCCCAGATTGCCACCTTGCAGATATTGGCTACTGATTTCGCCGCCCAGCGCGTTGCGCGCGGTGTGACAGACGCTGCAGTGCGCCGGACCATCAACAATATACTTGCCGCGATTCCACTCATCATTCTGCGCGGTTTGCTGCTTGAACGCGCTGTTATCGAAGAACAACAGGTTCCAGCCAGCCATTGCCAGGCGAATGTTGTAGGGGAAATTCATGCCCGCATTTTCATCGATGGCGTTGTGCACCGGTTTTTGTGCCGAAAAATAGGCCCAAAGATCGTGCATATCATCATCGCTCATCTGTGTATAAGCGGTGTACGGCATCGCCGGATAGAGGAAGCCGTGTTCGCCGCGTCCCTGACGCACCGCGTTAAAGAAATCGCGCTCGGTCATGTTGCCGATGCCGGTTTCACGGTCTGGTGAAATGTTCGAGGTTTGCAGCGCGCCAAAAGGCGTATCGATTGTGTAGCCGCCGGAGAAGTCCGCATTGTGACAGGCGGCACAGTCGGCGAGGCGCATCACGTACTCACCGCGTTTAATAGCGGCATCGTCATTGCTGTGGAAATCGGCCAACTGCACGTTGTCGTCGGCAACGTTTGAGCGCGCGCTGTCTAACACCACCCACAAACGGCCCGACGCCGCGATGCCCGCAATCACCGCCAATGCGGCGAGCGTGTAGGTAATTTTCTTTGCTTTCGCCATGATTACGCCCCCACCAGCGGTGCCGGATTATGGATGTACTTCTGGTGGATCGCTTGTGCAGCACGCACCGCCAGCGCACCAATGGTGATGGTCGGGTTATAACCACCGTTGTTCGGGAAGGCGGATGCGCCGACCACAAACAGGTTGTGCGCATCCCAGCTTTGCAGATAGGGATTGAGTGCGGAGGTGCTGGGATCGCTGCCCATCACCGCGCCACCAATGGTGTGCGAGCTGTGCTGCTGGTACGGATTCCAGCTCTTCTCCGCCTGGTTATCCACCACGATATGCTGGCCGCCGGTCTCTTTCATGATGTCGATGGCGCGATCGGTAACGAATTTCGCCATGCGCACATCGTTCTGGTTCCAGTCGAATGTGGTGCGGATCAGCGGCTGGCCGTGACGATCTTTGTAGTTGGGATCGAGATCGAGATAGGCTTCGCGCATCGGCATCGAGGTGCCCTGACAGAAGATGGTACCGGCGGTTTGGTAATCGCGCTTGTAGCCCGCTTTCCACTCGCTGCCCCAGCGTTTGGTGCCGGGACGCAGGCCGTTCATGTTCTGAATTGGACGACCGTTGGTGGAGAAGCCCATGATGCCCGCGCCGCCGATGAAATCGAGATCGCTGTGGTCGAAGTTATCGCCGTTGAAGTCATCAATCTGCACCGCCAATGCGCCGCCGCCGATGAACGGGTTCATAAATTCGTTATCGAAGAAGCCGGTGACGCTGGAGCAGGTTTGATAGTTGTAGTTACGGCCAATGGTGCCGCGACCGGTCAGCGGATCGTATTGTTCGCCCACGCCGGAGAGCAGCATCAGACGCACGTTATCCATCTGATAAGCGGTGATGCAGACGATATCCGCCGGCTGGAAGCCCTCCACGCCATCCTGGGTGATAAATTTCACACCTTTCACCGTTTTACCGTCGTCATGCTTTACGGCGTGCAACACTTCCGTTTCGGTCAGCAGCGTGAAATTTGGACGTCGCATCAGTACCGGCAGAATGCACGCTTGCGGCGATGACTTGGAGAAGTTGCCGCAGCCGTGGAAGTCGCAGAAGCCGCAATAGGTGCACGGACCCATGCTGACGCCGAGCGGATTGACATAAGCTTGCGACAGATTACCGGCCGGCACCGTGAACGGGTGATACCCCATGCTTTCGGTGGTTTTGCGATACTTGCTCATCCAGTGCGTATCTTTCAGCGGCGGGGTTGGATAGTCGCGTGAACGCGGGCCTTCGAAGATATTGCCGCCTTTTTGCGGCTGGCCATTAAGATTGCCCGCGATACCGGAAGTGCCCGCAATACGCTCGAAGCGATCGTAGAACGGCGCCATTTCGTCGTAGGTCACGCCCCAATCCTGCAGCTGCAAACCCTGCATCTTCTGCGCGCCGTAACGTTCGCGGGTTTGCTTCGCCACTTCAAAATCCCACGGCGTAAAGCGCCATGACATGCCGGCCCAGTGCGTGCCTGCACCGCCAACGTTCCAGCCAAACTGAAACGCTGACCAGTTACGCACCGGTGCCGCCAGCTGATCGCTGCGGTTGCGGAAGGTGGTGGTTTCCACGCTCATCGGCTGCAGGATTTTGCGGCGCGTGTGGAAACGCAGTTCATCGGCATCAATGGCGACCGGGAAATCGGTCGAAGTATCGCGCCAGGCACCGCGTTCAATGGCGACCACGTTAAGTCCCGCGCGGGTAAGCTCTTCCGCCATCACCGAACCGGCCCAACCTAAGCCGACGATGACCACGTCAGCTTTATTTCTTACTAATGACATTGACTCAGCTCCGGATATTTAATCGTTAGGAATGAGGCTGACGGGAATAAGCGCCAGATTTTCGTTGCGGCGTTCGATATAAGGGCGATAGTCATAGCGTGCGCCGGGAAAACCGATCATCTTCCAACCCACCATATTTTTATTTCCGCCATAAATCGGATCCGCTAAATAGCTTTCGCGCGCGTTTTGCAGCATTAATTCAAACAGCGCCTGGCTATTCACGTCTTTTCCTAAATCGATCTTGCCGTCTTCCATTGCTGTCAGGAATGTATCGATCTGTTCAGCTGATAAGGTATGTAATGAAGCCTGATGCTGTTGCTGCGCCCACTTTTCCAGCGCGGCTAAGCCGGTTAAATAGCGCGCTTTTGGCGGGGTAAGAAATTGCGGGCTGCCCATCAATGCCGCTTCATTTTCCGGATGCAGCGGCGCCTGCAAATAGAGCGCCGCGCCAGAGCCATAATCACCGGCTAACTGGTTATCGAGGAACTCAATCGCGCCCGCTTCACTGGCGGACGGGCCAAGGTCATCGGCGGGGATTAGGCGGTCAAAGATGGCTGCCAGATTCTGGCGATCCAGCGGATTGGTGAGCACCTGATAACCATCTTGCCATGCCGGTTGCGGCAGGTGATCGGTGCTGAGTTGGGTTTCCAGCGGGACATTGTGCAGCTCTTTCGCCCGTAGCTGCGGCGCGACAGCGAGGGATGCCACAATTCCACTGAGCGAAAAGAGCGCTTCTCTTCGGTTCATACTTTTTATCCCTTAAACTTCAACAGATGAATATTGACAGAGCACGACGTTCAGATATTTCAGACGCAATGACCGTGCGCAAATAGCGCGCAGGCGCTAGCGACGAATCTGCGTTCGTTATTGTTTTTTTCAGAGGTAGGGTAAATATACGGTCGCCATTTATGGTGACCGTATTTACGGGAAACCCGTTTATCGGGCTCCCTTTGTGTCAATGAATATATTTATTCATATCTTCATAGCAGTGACGGGAAATATCCCACAAATCGTCTTCCCAGTTTTGCGGGCTTAATAATTCCGGTGACCAAACGCCGTCGTAGCCGGTAGCTTTTACCGCCGCCACCCAGGCGGCAATATCCACATCGCCCTGGCCTGGTGCGTAGTCGCGCTGTACCCACTCATCCCAGGCTTCACCCGGCTTGGCCGCGCGGCCATCGCAGAAATGCACGCCGTAAATCAGATCTTTATCCATGCGCGCCACTTCAGCAGGCGTGGTGCCGCCGCCGGCATGCAGGTGCCAGAAATCCACCACCACGCCAAGATTGTCTTTGCCGCTCTGTTTAATCAGATCCAGCGCGTGTTGCAGCGAATTGAACGCGGTAAAGGCGACGACTTCAATCTGGAATTTGATGCCGTGCGGTGCGCCGATATCGGCGATGGCGGAGATATTCTTCAGCAGGATGGCATCACGCTCGGCGGCGGAAAGGTGATCGAGTTCGGTCAGCGCCATGATTTGCACCACCGTACAACGCAGTTCCACCGCGGCCTGGCAGATTTTTTCCGCTTCGCGCAGCAGCTCAGCTCGCGCTTCCGGCTCATGGCGGCCAATACGTTTCAGCGCATTGATGCAGGTAATATCGACGCTGTATTTCGCCATCAGATCGCGGTAGGCAGCATAGCTGCCACCGTTATCCAGATAGCGATAAAGATGTTCTGGCAGGATCTCCAGCCCGCTAAAGCCAGTCTCATGGGCGATGCGTAACTGAGTGACGGCATTGCTGTACCAAACAGACACGCCATGCAACGACAACTTCATCTCTCCTCCTTGTTACCTCACGGCTTCAGGTGAGAGCGTCGAATACGCAATTCTCCCTGAGACCAAACGCCACCCGGAGTGGCACGTTCATCAATCAACCGGTTCAGGGCTTCAGTGATGATCAAATCAATACGCTGACTGAAAGTGGTGAGCTGCCAGCTGGGCAAGCTGGCTTCATCGATGTCATCGAAACCCACCACCGCCATGAATTTGTTGCCTGCACCTTCGCGTAAGGCCGCCAGCGCGCCGAGCGCCAGCACATCGTTTTCGCAAAACAGCGCTTCAACCCGCTGATCGGGCGCGTGCGCGTTGAGATACTCAGTCAACGCCGCGTAGCTGCGTTCGCGGGCGTATTCACCGGCGGTGAGTAGCACTTCCAGCGCCAGGCCAGCTTGGTTCAGCGCAAGTTGCAGACCTTCCAAACGCAGCGTGTGATGGCTGCTGGTGGCCGGGCCCATCATGTACCCGATGCGCGTATAACCTTGCGCCAGCAGCAGTTCGCCCAGCTGTTTGCCCGCCTGCAAGCCATCGATATTGACCACTTCAATATCCGGCTCGTCATTGTTACGGCACACCTGCACCAGCGGAATGTGGTGCATTTCACGCGCCACGGCGACCAGCTCATCACTCAGCACCGTGCCGAGAAACAGCATGCCATCGACCTGCAGCTGATCGGCCAGCGACAGCACCGCGCGGTAGTTTTCACCGCTACCAATATTCAGCAGCAGCGCCATGTAGCCGCGCTGCTGTAGCTGGCGGGTGACGGTGTCGAGCATCAGCATCGAGTGCGGATTTTTAAGCTCGTCGATCACCACGCCAATAATCTGTGTCTTCTTCTGCGACAGGCTGCGGGCCAGCAGGTTAGGGCGATAACCCAGCTCGGTGGCAATCGCGATTACGCGTTCGCGCGCTTTCTCGGAAATTGACGCGCCGGGCGTAAAGGCACGCGATACCGTCCATTTCGAGACGCCAGCCAGTCTTGCCACATCGCTGGCGGTGGCTTTGTGGGATTTTGCGGTTGGTTTACTCATAGCACCTGCATAGGGGAAAAAGCGGAGACCCACAGCATTGAACGTGAAACCCAACGGAAAATAAACACCTAAGCGCACGCAATTGGCGTAAAGTGCGACAAATAACCCTGTTTTTAGGATGTTGCGATTATGTTTGATCTTTGCACCCGATTGCAACGTTTTTTGCAATCGGGTGCATTTCATTAACTTTTTGTGATCGATTTCGCTGATTTGCACTTTGCCAGATTGACTAAAAAGTCGTCTTAGCTGACATTTTGCTCACCACTACAAAGCAAATCTCGTTTTTACCTGTCGTGTGCAGCTTATTTTGCACCCGGTAGCAAAAAAGTAAAACGCTAAAAATTAATCTCTGATCTCTTACCTCAAACCATTTTGCACCCGAGTGCAAAATAAACAGGAGTTGTTATGCTCATCGGTGAAAAGAGTATTCCACGCCCACTGCGCTGGGCCATGATCGGTGGCGGCCGTCTCAGCCAGGTTGGTTATAAACACCGTTGCGGGGCGTTGCGAGATAACACGGCGTACCAGATGGTTGCCAGCGCCTTTGATATCGACGCCGAGCGTGGTCGCGATTTTGGTGTCAACTTAGGGCTCGATGCGGATCGCTGCTACGCCACTTATCAGCAGTTGCTGGCCGAAGAGGCGAAGCGTGCGGATGGCGTTGAAGTGGTTTCCATCGCCACACCAAACGGCACCCATTTTGAGATCACCAAAGCGGCATTGAATGCCGGTATTCATGTGATTTGTGAAAAGCCGCTGTTCTTCACCACCGCCGAAGCGCTGGAAATCAAAGCATTGGCGGCGGCAAAAGGGCTGATCGTTGGCGTGACATACGGTTTCTCCGGCCATCCGCTGCTGATGCAGATGCGCGCGATGATCGCCAATGGCGAAATCGGTGATGTGCGCATGGTGGAGCTGCAATACACCCACGGCTTTAGCGCCAATGACAGCGCCGACAAATTCAGCGAAGCGCAAAAATGGCGCGTCGATCCGAAGATTGCCGGTCCGTCGTTTGTGCTCGGCGATATCTCTACGCATACATTCTACATCTCCCAACTGGTGCTGCCAGAACTGAAAGTGAAATCACTGCTGTGCGATCGCCAGAGCTTTATTCCGTCGCGTGCGCCTCTGGAAGATAACGCCATGGTGCTGATGCATTACGACAACGGCGCGGTAGGACGCATGTGGGCCTCATCGATCAATGCCGGTTCGATGGATAGCCAAAGTATTCGCGTGATTGGTTCGCGCGCCAGTCTGGAGTGGAGCGACTACAACCCAGGTGAGCTGAAATATGAAGTGCAGGGCCAGCCGAATCAGATTATGCATCACGGAATGCCGTACCTGCATGAAAGCGCCTTGGCCGATGAGCGTCTGGGCGCGCTGCACACTGAAGGCCTGGCGGAATCCTGGGCCAATATCTATCTGAAATTTGCTATCGCCATCCACGCCACCCAACAGGGCGACCAAACCACGCTTGATAACCTGATCTATCCCGATATTAACGCCGGAATTGAAGGTGTGCGCTGGATCGAAAACTGCGTGCGTTCTGCGGACAACGGCGCGAGCTGGGTTAACTACGAATAAGGACTGCCATGAAACTTTCGTTTTGTACCGATAGCCTGGGTCATCTGCCGTTTGAACAGATGCTGGATAAGTTGCTGGAGCTGGGTGTTTACGGCGTTGAGATGACGACCGGCGGCTGGTCACCAGCGCCGCATCTGCGTACCGAAGCGTTGCTCGGCAGCGCCACGCAGCGTCAACAGTTGTTGCAGGCGCTGGAGAGCCGCGGCATGTCGATTGCGGCGCTGAATGTGTCGGGTAATCCGCTCGATCCAGGCGAATTAGGCAACAAACATAAGCGCGATACGGAAAACGCGCTGGCGCTGGCCGGAGAACTGGGGGTGAAGAAAATCGTCATGATGAGCGGCTTGCCGCCCGCCAGCCCGCACGACACCATTCCAAACTGGATCACTTACACCGTAAGTTGGCCGCCGACCTTGAAAAACTGCCTCGATTATCAGTGGAATGAAGTGGCGATCCCTTACTGGCTAGGGCTGGTGCAACGCGCTAAAGAGAGCGGCGTGGAGAAATTCGCGCTGGAGAATTTCAGTTCGATGCTGGTGTGGAATCCGGAAACCTTGTTCCGTCTGCGCGACGCGGTGGGTGAGATGGTGGGACTCAACCTCGATCCCAGCCATCTGCTGTGGATGGGCGCGGACCCGATTGCGGCAGCGCGCGCGCTCGGCCCGGCGATTCATCACTGTCACGGCAAAGATGTGCGTCTGGAGCGCGGGCTGGTGGATATCAACGGTCTGTTGGAAACCAAACCGGTGGAAGATGTCGCCAATCGCGCCTGGAACTATGTTGCCGTTGGTTGCGGCCAGGATCTGCAGTGGTGGAAAGAGTTCTTCTCGGTGGTACGCATGATGGGCTACAACGACTGGGTATCGCTGGAAATGGAAGATCTCACCATGTCGGTGGAAGCGGGCGTAACCTCCTCAATTGCGGCACTCAAGCAAACCCTTAGCCAGTAATGTCAATTCACGGCGGGCAACCGCTCGCCGTGTTCTGTACATCGAGCCTTGCCTGCCTGATAATCCGTGGTTCACCCACTATTAAGAGGCACGCCATGCTGGAAAAACATCCACAGCGCGACGAAATCAGGCTGGAGAATGTGCTGGCGGCGTTGGGCAACCCGATGCGCATGACGGTAATCAGCATTCTGGCGGACGGCGGCGAACATACTTGCGGATCGCTGCTGAAAGGCGTCTCCAAATCCACGTTGACCCATCACTGGCGCGTGCTGCGCGAAGGCGGCATTATCTGGCAGAAACCCTCTGGACGTGAAAACCTGCTGTCGTTGCGGCGCGACGATCTCGATGCCCGTTTCCCGGGTCTGCTTGATTCACTGCTAAGCGCCACCCAGCAAGATCCCCTGACCCGCACCACGCTGGACGATTTCCTGGTTAAATAACCCGCGCACGCCCAGCCAGCGTAGCCACAATCATCTGCAACCCCGCAATCACCAATAGCAGCATCAGCGGCCACTGCCAGTTGCCGCTGACATCATGCAGCAGGCCAAAACAGAGTGGGCCCAGCGCCGCTAATCCGTAACCAACGCACTGTGCCATGCCCGACAATTTCGACGCCTGCAAATGATCATGGGTGCGCAGATTAAACAGCGACAGGCAAATCACCATTGATGCACCGGCGCCCAGTCCCGCCAGAATCAGCCACAGCAGCGCGTATTGCGGTGCCATTAATAGTCCCGCGACGGCGATAAAAATCGATAGCGATGCGAGAAAACCAATCGTCCGCTGATCGTGCATTTTTTTCAGTGCGCTCATGCAGGCCAGGTTCGAAACGATGGCCACAATTTGATAGACAAACAGCATGCCACCCGCTTCCAGCTGGCTAATGCCGCTGTCTTGCGCAAAAGGCGTAAACCAGCCGATCAAGGTGTAAAACACCAGCGACTGGCAGGCCATAAACAGCGAAACCTGCCAGCCTAAGGCCGCGCGCCACGGTGAGCGTGTTGATGTGCTATTGGCGCTGTTATTTGTCTGAGATGCAGGCTTTTTCAGATAAGGCAGCCAGGCCAACAGAGCGATAATCGCCGGAATCAGCCACACCGCCAATGAGAGTCGCCAACCCGCGCGACTCAGCTCAGCCAGCGGCACCACCACGCCCGATGCAATGCTGGCGGTGATCGCCATGGTCATCGCGTACAAGCCAACATATCGCGCGGTGTGTTCGGTGAAATCACGCTTAATCAGCGGCGGCAGCAGCACGTTGGCCGCCGCAATCCCCGAGCTCAGGATGATCGTTCCCACCCACAACGCATTTTCACTGCCGCTGATACGCAGAATCGATCCCAGCGTGATGAGCAGCAATGCGCCCCATAAACTGCGCTCAAGACCAAAACGGTTGCCGAACCATGCTGCGGGTGGTGCTAAGGTAGCGAACATCAATAGCGGCAAGAAGTTGATCACGCCCGCCGCACTGGCGCTCAAGCCAAACGTCAGACGGATGTTTTCCAGCACCGGGCCAACCGCGGTAATAGGCGTGCGCAAGTTGGCCGCTGTCAGCAGCAGTAAGAACAGGAAAAAACCAGAACGACGCAGAGCAGGATTCGCAGATAAAACGGTATGGGTCATATTTTCGCACCATAGCAATGAGGCAGAGCGAGTCTGCTTATGGTGCGTTGGTTGACGTTAACGCTTACGCAGCGGCGATTAACTGCTGAAAGGAGGGCAATACTAACGAGTGAGTGGGGAGATGTAAAGTCGACGGATTATCGAGTGCGGTCATATTAAATTTGTCGCTTGCGCCATCGCTCATCCGCGTCCACCTTTAGTATTTCCCTTTTCCACAAATGGACGAACAATGATCTGGTTATGGAACGTGCTTATCTTGCTGGCAACCGTGGTGGTGATGGAAATCGTCGCGGCGATGTCGCATAAATACATCATGCACGGTTGGGGTTGGGGCTGGCATTTGTCGCATCACGAACCGCACAGCGGCAAGTTTGAACTTAACGATCTGTATGCGGTGGTGTTTGCGGTGCTGGCGATCGTGCTGATCTATGTCGGCGTGCAAGGCATGTGGCCGCTGCAGTGGATTGGTGCCGGGATGACGACCTACGGCGCGCTTTACTTCATGGTGCACGATGGCCTGGTGCATCAACGCTGGCCGTTTCGCTATATCCCGCGCAATGGCTATCTCAAGCGCTTATACATGGCGCACCGCATGCATCATGCAGTGCGCGGGCGTGAAGGCTGCGTGTCGTTTGGTTTCCTCTACGCGCCACCGCTCAATAAGCTGCAAGCCACGCTGCGTCAGCGCCACGGGAGAAAAATCAACGAGGACGCTGCCACAGACCAGCCGGACGTGGCGTCGGACGAGCCACACGCGAAGTGATCGCCAGGCCGGCCCCTTTCACCAGCAGCGCCAGTTTTTCGCCGCGGCTGGTGCGCTGTCGTGAATCCCAGGCGTGAACACCGGCGTGCTGAACTTTCACCCCGATTTCGCGATAAACACCGCGTGCCGTCGCGATGGCCCACGCCGAGCGCAGCGGCAAACCCGGCAAGCCGGACCGCGCTGAGTGATAATAGGGTTCCGCTTCCGTCACTAAACGCGCTGCCAGCGTGGCCAGCGCCGCACGATGTTGCGGTGCTGTCAGCGTATCGGCGCGTAATCCCGCCTGATCGAGCCAGGATTGCGGCAGATAGCAGCGACCATTTTCGGCATCTTCGACGATATCGCGCGCAATGTTAGTGAGCTGGAACGCCAGGCCTAAATCGCAGGCGTGATCGAGCACCGCTTCGTCGCGCACGCCCATTACGCGCGCCATCATCAAACCGACTACGCCCGCGACGTGATAGCAGTAACGCAGCGTATCGTCGAAGCTGGCATAGTGTTCGTCGCGGGCATCCATGGCGAAGCCTTCCAGATGATCAAACGCCAATTGCTGCGGCAGTTGGTGAATAATCGCCACTTCCTGAAACGCTTTAAACGCCGGTTCATCCATGTGCGCGCCGCTGTAGGCGCGGCGCGTTTCAATCTGCAGGTGCTGCATGCGTGCCTGTGCATCTTCGACGGCATGCTGCGTGCCGCCTTCGCCCAGCGTTTGCCCATCAATCACATCGTCGCAATGACGACACCATGCATACAGCATCAGCGTGCTGCGGCGTGTCGGTGCATCAAACAGCTTGGCGGCGGTGGCGAAACTCTTCGAGCCCACCGCCATGGTTTGTGTCACTTGCTCGAGTAAAGGCTGTCGATTCATTCAGCGCGATCCTCCAGCATCAGCTGAGCGGTGGCCTTGGCGGAACCAATTACGCCGGGCACGCCCGCGCCTGGATGCGTACCCGCACCCACCAGATAGAGATTGCTGATATCGGCATCGCGGTTATGCGGTCGGAACCAGGCGCTTTGCGTCAAAATTGGCTCCAGCGAAAACGCCGAGCCGTGATGGGCATGCAGCGTGTCGCGAAAATCAAACGGCGTAAACATTCTGTGTGTCACTAATTGCTGACGTAATCCCGGCATGTAGTGCTGCTCCAGATAAGCAAAAATTCGATCGCGCAAGCGCGGTCCTTCCTGTTGCCAGTCGATGTCAGCGGTGCCGAGATGCGGCACCGGCGCTAACACATAAAAGCTGCCGCAGCCGGGTGGTGCCAGCGACGGATCGCTGCTGCAGGGCGCGTGCAGGTAGAGTGAAAAATCCTCTGCCAGTTGGCTGCTATTAAAAATCTCATCAATCAATTCGCGATAGCGCGGACCAAAACAGACGGTGTGATGCGCGAGCTGTTCATGCGGTTGATTAAGGCCAAAATAGAGCACAAACAGCGAGTTGCTCATGCGCTTACGCTTGAGCGATGTCGCACGTTTCTTAGCCTTCGGATGATGGCGCAGCAGTTTGTCGTAGGTATGCACCACGTCGGCATTGGAGGCTACGGCTGCGGCATCGAAGCGTCGTCCATCCTTTAACTGGACGCCGCTAATCTGACTGCCACTGGTTTCCAGCTGGCTCACTTCGGCATTCAATAACAGTTCGCCGCCCAAATCCTCAAACAGCCGCGCCATGCCATTTACCAGCGCGCCCGTGCCGCCGCGCGGAAACCACACGCCCCATTCACGCTCCAGCGCATGAATTAAGGTATAGATCGATGACGTTGCAAAAGGATTACCGCCCACCAGCAATGAGTGGAAGGAGAACGCCTGCCGCAGGTGATCGTCCTGAATAAATTTCGCCACCATGCTGTAGACGCTGCGCCACGCCTGCAAACGTCCCAGCTGCGGTGCAACACGCAGCATGTCACGCACCTGCAGAAACGGCACCGTGCCGAGTTTCAGATAACCCTCTTTGAATACCTCGCGCGAATAGGCGAGGAACTGACGATAACCGGCGACATCCTGTGGATTGAAGGTCGCGATCTGCTGCTCCAGCAGCGGCTGATTGTTGTCATAGTCGAGCTGTTTGCCATCTTCCCAGCACAGGCGATAGAAGGGCGTGACCGGCATCAGCTCGACGTAATCGCTTAGCGATTTTCCCGCCAGCGTGAACAACTCTTCGATAGCGCTGGGATCGGTGATCACCGTGGGCCCGGCATCAAAGGTAAAGCCGCTATCTTCAAACACATAGGCGCGTCCGCCCGGTTTGTCGCGCTGCTCGAGTAAGGTGGTTGGTATGCCCGCCGCTTGCAGGCGAATCGCCAGCGCCAGGCCGCCAAAGCCTGCGCCAATCACATAAGTGCGTTTCATTTTTTCTTCCCTGGTTCGACAGAATTCAACAGCGCGCGCAGCGCTTCACCGATGGGCACCGGCGGCTTGCCGCAAAGAATCCGCGCTTTATCATGTAGACGGAGTTGTCCGGCATAAAAGCGGCTAATTAACCCGGCATTGAGCCGGTAAAAACGTTGCATTACACGCCAGCGCTGCTGCGGCTTTCCGGCCAAAAACAGCATGCGGTTCAGCAGGCGGAAAAATCGCTGCTCGCGCCACTGCTGACGGGCAAAGCGTTCGATGTGTTGACTGAGCGTGCGGGCATCGGTGGGCAACAGCGTGGCTATCAACTCCGCCAGCGCCACGGCGGACGGTAAAGAATAACCGGTTGTCGCGTGAAACAGTCCGGCGCGCAGGCCGCTGCATGGCTGGCCGCGCTGCTGTTGCCAGAATCGATCAATATCGCCGCTCAGGGTAATCGGTAATATGCCATGCTCTTCACGCAGCAGCGTGCCAGGCCGCCAACCTTGCTGTTTAGCATAGTCAGCGATGTGCTGACGAGCGGAGTTCTCCGCCAGCGTAGGTTGATTAACGTAATGGGTATCTTCTATCAGTAACCGATCGGCACTGAGCGGCAGCGTGTAGACAAACCGATAGCCCGCTTGTTGATCGACGGTGGCATCCATCAGGATCGGCTGCTGCAGGCCGTGCGGCTGCGCCAGCTTCCACTCTTGTCCGAGAAACACCTGATAGCCCAGCTGCAGATGCGGCGTTGGCTGCAGGCCGCGGCCATCAATCACCACCTGCGCATCAAGTTTACGGCCATCCGCCAGCGTCACCTGTGTGGGTTTTACCTGTTTAACGGCAGCATTTGTCCACAGATCGTCACCCATCGCCGCGAGTAGATGCCGGGCAAAATCGCCTGACGCGATGGAACAATAATCCCCGTCCAGGTTGCGGCGCAACGCGGGAAAACGCACCTGATAGCCAGGCCAACGCGCCGTGATCAGCGGCTGCAGCCAGCGCAGCTGATCGGCGCTAAGATCGCTCTGATGAAATGACCAGGTATGATTGCCTGCCGGATGTGCGTCGCTCTCCAGCAACAGGCATTTGAGCTGCGGCTGCAGTTGCCGCAGACGCAGCGCAATCAAACCGTTTGCCAGTCCGGCACCGACCAGAATCACATCGTAGTGCGCACGCATCAGGTGGCCTCCGCCAGCACAACTTGTTGCTGGCACAGCGCTTGTTCGACGATGTCGGCCGCACGCTGGCAACCGCCTGCGCGCTGCAACTGTGCCTGTATCGCTGACATCCGTAACGCGTAGCGATCGTCGGTAAGTAATTGTCGCAGATGCTGCTCCAGTTGATGAACGCGGTTAAAGCGCGATGCGCGCCGTCCAACGCCATGCCACTCAATGCGCGCTGCCACGCCGGGTTGATCAAAGGCAATGGGCAGCGCCAGCATTGGCGTACCGCATTCCAGTGCTTCCAGCGCGCTGTTTAATCCGGCATGAGTAATAAAAAGCTGCGCGTGTTGCAGGGCGGCACGTTGATCGACAAAATCCGTCACCCACGCCGCACCAGCCAGTTGCAACTTGTGCACCTGATCGGCGTTCAATCCCCCACAATGAGCGATCACCAGAGAAAGTTGCTGGCGGCGGCACGCCTGTGCCAGATGCAAAAACAGGCGGAAGCGATGGCCTTGCAGCGTACCCAGCGAGGCGTAAACCACCGGCTGGCGCAGCGCCGGCCAGGGCGCATTGAGCGGCGCTGCCGCAAGCGGCGCGCGCAGTTGTCCGACGGCGTGATAGCAGGCCGGCAGTTGCTGACGCGGAAAATCAAAGGCGGGCACCATCTGGCTGATTTGTGCCAGCGGTGAAAGGCACTGATGCAATCCGCGCCGCTCCGTCAAATTGAACGCCCGCGCGTGTTTGAGGATGACGTCGCCGTAACGACGCATGATGCGATCATAGATATCGCTGCTAGCCTGAAAACGTTTCAGCGCTTTTTCATCCTGAGCATAACGGAAGGGCATCACCGGCAGCGGAATGCTGGCTTCACGATTGACCGGCAAGGCGCAGGCTACCGAAACAAACGGCAGATGCAGCGCTTCAGCGACCAATCCGCCTGCTGCTTCCATTTCATCGGCGATCACACCATCAATGTTCAATGATTTCAGTACCGCTGGCAGTTCGCGGCACAGCATATCGGTGCAGGAGGCGAGATCGTTGATTACGCGAAACAGCGACAGGCCGCCCGGCGAAGCCAGCCGATGCAGTACGGGCGCCAGCGAACCGGCCGGATGCGTTTGCTGGCCTACTGCAACGAAATTAATGCGTTCGTCGCTGAGCAAAGTGCGGGCGTCGGCTTGCTGGATGAAGGTGATGCGATGGCCACGCGCCAGCAGCGTTTGTGCTAACGCCTGCAACGCGTGAAAGTGGCTATAAAGCGGCGGCGCGATCACCGCAAAGTGGCCCAACGGCTTAGCCGCGCTCAGTTGAACATCGCTAGCTGTTGATTAAACAGCGCGTGCATGTATTGGCGAGTGGCGATGCCGCGATGGCAGGCGCAGGCAAGGTGTGCATCGGCGCTGCGCAGATGATCGCGCAGACGACGTTCTGCGCCGTCAGCCCCGAGCATCTGTACCAGCGTGGATTTACCCTGATCCTGATGCACATCTTTGCCGGTGTGTTTGCAGCCGTCGGCGAGGTCGTCGAGCAGCTGAAATGCCTGGCCCAGATCCTGAGCAAAGAAGCTAAGACGTTGCCGCACCTGCGGTGAAGCGTCAGCGGCAATCGCCGCCATTTGCAGCGTGGCGCGAAACAGCACGCTGGTTTTCAGTTCATTGGTCAAGGCGATCGCTTCCGGACTGCGGCTCTGGGTGCCGTCGTGCAGATCCTGAAACTGCCCTTGCACTAATCCCTGCAGGCCCACGGCGGCGGAGAGTTCGGCAATCGCTTCAGATTTGTGCACCGCAGGCAAATCGGGTGCAATGGCAATCACTTCAAATGCGCGGCTCAGCAGCGCGACGGCGGCGAGAATCGCCACGTTTTCACCAAACTCGCGATGCACGGTTGGGCGACCACGGCGCATCTGCGCGTTATCCATTGACGGGATGTCATCCAAAATCAGCGATGCCGCGTGCACCATTTCCACGGCACAGGCGAGATCGAGAATGCCATTTTGCGTCAGCTCGCAACCCATATCGCGCGCTGCCAGCATCAGTAATAAAGGACGGATGCGCTTGCCCTGCGCCAGCGTACCGGCACGCATCGCGGCACGCACGCGATCGCTTTGCTGTCCTGCAGGCAGTAAATGTTCGAGATGCGCCTGTAAAATTTGCTGCAGCTGAAGCAGTTCGCTTGTCTGATGCGCTGTGCTATCGACATGGGTGGTCATAATGGCTATCCATGGTTGATGAAATTATTATGCTTTTTGATTAACCGTAGACTGCGGAAGGTGAGTTTGCCAGCGAGGGCAGCGTGGTTAAACCACTCCAAACCCGATAATGGATGAGAATTACGTAGAGAAGTAATGCTCAAGCGTCGGCTAAAGAGAGAGCATTTCGTTTATTTCGAATATTGATTGTTTCGTTTATTGCGATTATCATTCGGTGACTGCAATTTGAAACCACAAACTATCAATTGGAAAACGCATGAAACACACAATTCTGGATAGCTTGAGCCTTCCGGCTCCGAAGGAGATTGAGGCCGCTTTGCGTGGGCAGAGGGAGCTCGCAACTTATCTATCCACCAAGCAGGAAACGCAAAAAATATCGATTCAGGATGCGCACAACGAAACTCATCAGATTGAGCTGCCAACGTCTGCCCTGACACTACTCATGGCTGTTTTGGGCGAGTTGGCGGTGGGAAATGCGGTTCAGGTTGTGCCTGTTCACGCTGAATTAACTACGCAGGAAGCGGCAAATATTTTAAACGTTTCACGCCCGCATTTGGTGAAACTGTTAGAGCAAGGTCAGCTTCCGTACCATAAAACAGGTCGCCATCGTCGCGTGCTTTTTGCGGATCTTATGCAGTTTAAAGACAAGCGTGCGCAAGAGAGCAATGATGCAATGCAGGAATTGGCAGACCAGGGACAGGATCTCAATTTCTACTGATGAACCATTCACCCTATGCCGTGGTACTGGATGCATGTGTGTTGTATCCATCCATACTGCGCGATGTACTGCTTCGCCTCGGTCTGACGGGGCTCTACCAGCCAAAATGGACGGCCACCATTCAGGATGAATGGAAGCGTAATTTACGCACTAACAGACCAGATATTGCTGAAGATCAGTTGGCGCGCACGCAGACATTGATGAATAAAGCGCTTCCAGATGCAATGGTATCGGGATTTGAACCGCTTATTTCTGGCATTACATTACCTGATTCCAATGACTGCCATGTTGTCGCTGCCGCTATACGGTGTAAAGCTGAAGTGATTGTCACAATGAACCTGAAGGATTTCCCGAGAAAACTCATGGCTGAATTTGAAATTGAAGCTCTTCATCCTGACGAATTCATCATGGATCTGTTCGACTTAAATCAGGCGCTGGTTTTGAAGGCAGTGAATGCGCAACGCGCGAGTTTTAGACAACCAGCAATGGGCGTTACGGTTTATCTGGATTCGTTATTACGCCAGGGTTTACCGATGACAGTAAGCGCATTAGATAAGTTTCGTTTTCTCATTTAGCAACGATTAAATCATTACGCTGCTGCACGGCATGCCATCTATTTCCGCGTGATCTTATCGGCGAAAAAAGTAACAGCAACGCCGTAACATAAATAACTCCGTTAGGCTGGTGGTAAATAAATACCGCTAATGGAAAATAAAATGACGAATACTAAACCTGCCGTGCTGATTATTCAGCCGCTAATGCCGCAGTTAGATGAAAAGCTCACGCAACATTTCCATTGCCATCGTTTATATGAGCAGCATGACGCAATGCTATTTATCCAGCAGCATGGCAAAGCGATCAACGCCATTGTTACGCGCGGCGATGTCGGGGTGGAAACTGCACTGCTGGAGCAACTGCCGGAATGTAAAGCCATTGCGGTATTCGGCGTCGGCACCGATCGTATCGACCTCAAATATATTGCTGCACAGGATATTCAGGTCAGCATTACTCGTGACATTCTGACTGATGATGTCGCCGATTTGGCCATGACGTTAACGCTGGCGTTCTCGCGCAATTTGGTGGCTTACCATCAGTTTGCGAAATCCGGGGCATGGGAAAATAACGGCGTTGAACTCTCCAGCCGTGCCAGCGGAAAAAGAATCGGTATCGCTGGGTTGGGCGCAATTGGTTTAGCCATTGCGCGCCGTGCCGAAGCCTTTGGTATGGAAGTGGCGTATACCGCGCGTTCGGCGAAAGACGTCAGCTATAAGCGCTGTGACACCATCGAACAACTCGCCGCCTTTAGCGATTTTCTGGTGCTGGCACTGCCGGGCAGTAAAGAGAATTTGCAGCTGGTCAACGCGAAGGTGCTGGCGGCGCTCGGCAAAGAAGGCGTAGTCATCAACATCGCGCGTGGCACGGTAATCAATGAACCCGATCTAATCGCTGCCTTGCAGCAGGGAATCATTAAAGGGGCGGCGCTGGATGTTTATCCGGATGAGCCGAAAATTAATTCCGCGCTGCGTGAACTGGATAATGTGCTGTTAACGCCGCATATTGCCAGCGCAACCCACGAAACGCGTGCGCAAATGACCAATAATGTGCTGGAGAATTTACTGGCCTATTTTGCCGATGGGAAGATTCTGACATCGGTATAATTTAAACATCCGGATTAAGATGAAATTCTTATATCCTGCGCAATAATCCCTATTTAGCCATAGCAATTTTCGCTCGGCCAGGCTGTTATGATATCGGCACTTAATTCAGGAGCCCATCATGACAGCACAGAAAATTGCAATTATTGGCGGCGGCGTTATCGGATTAGCGGTGGCGCGCGCCTTGGCGTTGCAGGGCGTTGACGTCACCGTTTTCGAACAACAACACATTGGTGCGGGCACCAGCAGCACCACGTTTGCCTGGGTGAACTCCAATGGCAAACAGCCGCAAAGTTATCACCTGCTTAATGCGCTCTCGATGGAAGAGCATCTCAAACTGCAGCACGCGCAGCCGAACGGGTTGCGCTGGCTGGAAACCGGCGGTACATGGGAATGGGCCGCCGAAGGCGATGCGCAGCAACGTTTGCTGCAGCGCGCCACGTCGCTGCAATCGGCGGGTTACGCGGCGCGTCAAGCGTCGCCCGCAGATGTGCTGCGTGATATTCCGGAGCTGCGGGCGCAGGCCATCAGCGGCAGCGTGTGGCATTTCCCAACCGAATCGGTGCTGCATCCGGCGCTCTATCTGGCGCGCTTATGGTCAGAAGCCAAAGCGCGCGGCGCGGTGCTGTACCAGCATCAGCGCATCAATAGCATCAGCGAAAGTGCCGATCGGGTTACGCTGCAGCTGGAAAACGGTGAGCAGTGGCAGGGCGATCGTATCGTGTTAGCCACCGGACGCTGGGCCAATCAGCTGCTGAATTCACTGGGACTCAATCTGGCGTTGCTGGATACCAGCAAACCGAACGCGGTGGCTTGTAGTTTTCTGGTGCGCACCGCGCCGCAGCCGCTGTCGCTCAATGCCAACCTTATCTCTCCGCAACTCAACGTACGCCCGGACGGCGGCGGACGTTTGCTGCTGCAAGCCTTAGAGCTGGATCACCTGGCCGATTCTGCTGCGCCACCCTCAATCACCAGCGACATCGCCGCGCAGTTCCGCGAGCGTTATTACGCGCTGTTTGCGGATGCGGGCGAGTTGCAGATTGAACAGATTGTGGTGGGGCAACGCGCACGACCTGCCGATGGTTTACCGGCGCTGGGCTATGTCACAGCGCATCATCGCGTCTATGTGGCGGTGACACACAGCGGTATCACCCTTTCGCCATTGATTGGCAAGCTGGTGGCTGAAGAGCTGATCGGTGATGTGGCAAGTGAGCTGCTGAGCGATTTCCGTCCGCAGCGTCTGCTGGGCAAAAGCGTGGAAGCGTTTGCGCCCATTAAGCGTAATTTCCCGGCGGCGCAATAACGCGATGAGACTGTGTTTTTATAGGTCTCTTTCATAATCGATAGTCTCTTTCACCGCCGCCACGGCAAGCCGCAGTTTATCCTTGCTGACCGATCCCAACGCAAGACGAATGGCATGCGGCACATTGATTGAGGTACTGAACGGTTCAGCCGAAGATACCGAGATCTGCTGGTGGATTAAACGCTGTACCACCCGTTCAGCCCTGACTTCGCATGGCAACGGTAGCCAGAGAAAATAAGAGTTGGGATGGCTGATAAAATCCTCGGGCGCAAGAATCTGGCGGGCGATCGACTGGCGTTCACGAGCATCCCGTCTTTTCAGTGTTTCCAGACGTTTGATCGTCCCATCCTTAATCCAGCCACACACTAACGAGACCATCAGAGAAGGGGTATTCCACGTAGTGGCACGAATAGCGCGCTCAAGCGCTGCACGCATGCCAGCGGGGCAGACGACGGCGCCGACGCGCAACCCGGTAGCGATATTTTTCGCAAAGCCGGTTACATAAAGTGTCCTTTCAGGGGCATAAAAAGCCATTGGCGGCGGCGGACGAGGCACCAGATAAGCATAGGCGGCATCCTCAATTACCAGAAGATCAAATGTTCGGGCAATCAGGGCGAGCTCTCTGCGCTGAGCAGCACCCAGAACCCAGCCAAGCGGGTTGTGCAACGTAGGCATGGTATAAATCGCACGGACGCGTCTGCGCTGACAAATCTGTTTTAATGCATTGAAATCAGGACCGTCTGGCCCAGCAGGTATGGCGGCAAGTTCAAGATGATAAAGCGCCGCCAGCGCCTTAAAGCCGGGATAAATCAACGCGTCTACCGCCACAACATCGCCGGGTTTTAGCAATCCCATCACCGCAATGGTAAGGCCGTGCTGTGCGCCATTGACAATCAGAACGCCATCAGCCGAAGGCGTGATCCCGGTTGAGCTAAGCCATGATGCAATGGTATGCCGGTCGCTCTCTTTCCCGGCATGCGGCTGATAACGCAGCAGCGATTCAATATCCCCCGCATTGGAGAGATTGCGCAGGGCATCGCGCAGGCGATCGGCCTGATCGGGCAATGCGGGATAATTGAAATTGAGGTCCACCACATCGGTTGCAACCACATGCTGATCGACACCGAGACCCAGAGGCAAAGAAATTTCCCGGACGAAAGTCCCGCGTCCGGTTTCACCGCTGACCAGCCCGATTGTTTCAAGTTCAGCGTAGACGCGTGTAGCGGTTGCTAGTGAGATCCGTCTTTCCGCCGCCAGCGCGCGATGGGTTGGCAGGCGCGTGCCTGCCGACAATTCTCCGCTGCGTATAGCCGCTGCGTATTCGTCAACCACATCCTTATAACGTGCTCTCACCGAATGTATCCATGACAATATTTTGATTGTTCTGGATCATGGCGTTTATCCTCCGTAGCGTCAATTCATGAAGGAGTAAATTGCCTTCACTCAGCTACTGAAAGAGGTTTAACGTGGTGATACAAAAGACGCGTCCTGAGGCAATGTCAGGTTGGCTCAACGGCCTGGTGGGTGTGATTATTTTCAGCGGATCGCTACCAGCAACGCGCATTGCCGTTCAGGACATCGACCCGTTTTTCCTGACTTTTATCCGCGCATCGATAGCGGGTGTGTTGGCGCTCATGTTGATCTGTTTGTTTAAGGTAAAGCGACCTGATCCCAGCCAACTCTTCTCACTCTTGAGCGTCTCTTTGGGCGTGGTGATCGGTTTTCCGTTGCTGACCGCCATGGCTTTGCAGCACGTAACTTCGTCACATTCGATCGTTTTCCTCGGGTTGCTTCCGCTAGCAACCGCCGTCTTTGGCGTCATTCGTGGTGGTGAACGACCGCGACGCGCTTTCTGGCTCTTTTCCCTCTGCGGCAGTTTGCTGGTTGTGGGCTTTGCGTTTTCTCATCTTGCTGCCGTATTACTCAAAGGCGATCTGCTGATGCTCGCGTCAGTGATCATCTGCGGCCTGGGCTATGCCGAAGGGGCAAAACTGTCGCGTGAGCTGGGAGGCTGGCAAGTGATTAGTTGGGCGCTGATTATTTCACTGCCTTTTGTGTTGATCGCGTCATATTTGACCTTGCCTGAATCCCTGAGCCACATCAGCACTTCAGCCTGGCTTGCGCTGGGCTATGTCTCGCTTTTCAGTATGCTGATTGGTTTTATCTTCTGGTACAAAGGGCTCGCTATTGGTGGAATTGCCGCTGTCGGGCAACTACAGTTGCTCCAGCCATTTTTTGGACTGGGTCTGTCGGCTTCGTTGCTGCACGAGAGCGTCAGCCCGCTGATGATAGCTGTCACGCTTGGCGTCATTCTCTGCGTCATCGGTTCGCGAAAATTTGCGCGTTAAAGTTCATGCATGTTGGCCGCCCGCAGGCGGCCTCTTGCATATTGGATTAATAACGCAGTCGCCCACTAAAACCATTGGAAATCAGCGCACCCGACTTTAGCGTTAAATCACATTCCTGCTCTCGCGGCTGCAGCGCGTTGATGAAGCTTTCGGCCCATTTGTGGCAATCATGCAGATGCAGATTTTTTATCAGGCTGGCGTGACGTTCGCGACGCACCGAAAGCGGCATGATAAGCGCGGTATGAATGGCATCGGCGATGGCGTCGGGATCGTAGGGATTCACCAATAGCGCGCCCTGCATCTGTTCGGCGGCGCCGGCAAACTGCGACAGAATCAGCACGCCGGGATTGGCATGATCCTGCACCGCCACATAGGTTTTCGCCATCAAACTCATCCCGGCTATCAGCGGTGTGACCAGCGCCACGCGCGCCGCACGGTAAAATCCGCACAGTTCTTCATGCGAATAATGGTTGCTCAAATAACTCACCGGATACCAGTTCAGCTCGCCATGCACGCCGTTCATTTCGCCGCAGCGGGTTTCTAAATCGCGCGACAATTCCTTGATGCGATGGCTGTAACCTGACGCCGCAGAAGCCAGCTGCACCATGGAAAACTTGTGGTGATACTCCTCGTGTTGACGCAGTAAAACTTCTATCGCGCTGATGCGGTAGGGCGTGCCGGTGCTGTCGTCAAAATGGCCGCCGCTGAGGATCAGATTCTCCGGTAAGGTTTCGCGACATTGCTGCTCCATATACTGGCAGCTGTTGCTTTCGGCAAGCGCGCTGGTTTCCACGGTATCAATTCCCACCGGGAAAACGCCTACGCGAATCTGGCGACCATGAATACGCAGCGTGTAAGGCGTTTGACGTTCGCAACGGAAGCGGGATTCAACCCAGGCGGTGAAATTGTTCATGTCATGAGTGGTCTGGAAACCAATCAAATCGGCGCACAGTAATGAATCGGCCAGATAGCGCCAGTTCGGCACCGATTCGAAGGATTGTCCCGCCGGGAAAGGCTGATGGAAAAAGAAGCCGATACGATTTATCAGGCCGGCATCGCGCAGCATTTTAATGCTGGGAGTCAGGTGATAATCCTGCAGCCAAATATCATCATCAGGCATGGCATATTCACTGATGGCGCGCGTATAGGTTTCATTCAGTTTCATATAACCGATTTGGCTGCTGGTGGAAAAACGCGCCATATCGGGGCGCTGATGAAATACCGGCCACAATCCCTGATGAATATATTGATGATAACCTTCTTCATATTCTGCTTTGGTTAAGCGGAATGTCAGTGTGTCGAATGCTTTGCCGCTAGTAAAATTTAGCTCACGATGAGGTTCAGTGGTAAAAGATTCAAACTCGCCACTCCACTTCACCCACATGCCACCGCGACGCGTCAATATGCTTTCATAAATGTTAGAAAGCGTTGAGTGATTATTTTGATTGTGTGATACCAAAATCAAGCCTGACATAGTTTTGACCCGTTGCTTAATCTGCCCATGAATAGTTGGCAGAGAATTTAAAAGAGGTTGGCGCAGTAGATATTGCAGCATGCCGCTCATGATTTACGCTCACAGGCGTTAATGGATTGGTGCGTGTTGACCGCTAACGTTATGCGGATGAACCTGCACAACGTGCATTTCCGGCATATTTTCAATCGGTTTGAAGCCATTCTTCATCAGGAATAGTGAGGCGTCGCTGCCCCAGCCAATGACAGTTTGGCTCTTCAGCATCGCCGGATGTGTCAGGCAGCAGCTCAGCAACCATGATCCCAATCCGATAAAACGGTATTCCGGGGAAATATAAATATCCCGGATAATTGCGGTACCGGCTAAATCGGTGACGATACGCGCGAAACCAATCTGGCGTTCATTACGGTAAACACCAAAACACAGGCTGCCGCGCAACGCTAAGGCAATATGTCGCTTATCGCTATCGTGATGGCTCAATGTCGAAAATAAGAAGTGAGTATTCAGTAACCTTTTATCTGTGTTGATCGAGAACACACCTTTAAACCATTTGCGGGGTGACAACATTTTAATGCGTTGTTGTTCTGCCAGGTCAGCAACCGCCGATACGCTATTAATTGAACCAATGTTAGTGAGTTCGATACTTTTCATCTCGCGCTACCTCTCCGAATCCTTCAGGGCTGTCGATGAAATTAATCTAGCCGACCAACCCGTAAAAATGTCGTAAAAAAGGCGCTGAGAGTTATAAAAATTTAATAGATTTTATTTAGAGTTGGGGAAAGGGCTGGAGTAAATATTCTAACGGTCGCCATGAATGGCGACCCTACGGTTTGAGGGGCGTATTTGTGCGCAATGGAACATTTGGCCTGTTAGAATGACCGCCGTTCAGAGGGGAATCGAAGAGGTTGAGTTGTGTCGACGTTAGTGTTTAGAGAAGCCAGGCTGGCAGATGTGGATCGTTGTTATGCGATCGAAATTGAGGCTTACGAAGGGGATGAAGCCGCCACGCGTGAAAAAATTGCCACCCGCATTGCGCAGTATCCGCAGGGGTTTTTATGTCTGGAAACCGACGGCAAGGTGATTGGTTTTATCAACGCCGGATGCGCGTGGGATGTGGTGATGTCGGATGAAGCGTTCAAAGAGTTAATCGGGCATGATCCTGCGGCACCCAACGCCGTGATTATGTCGGTGGTGCTTGATCCCGCTTATCAGGGCAAAGGTTATGCGTCGCTGCTGATGCGCCAGTTTATCAACCTGATGAAGAACATGGATAAGCGCACCATTCATCTGATGTGCAAAACCCAGCACGTTGAGCTGTATAAACAATGGGGCTATCACTACGTCAAACCGTCCGAGTCAGACCACGGCGGCATGGCGTGGCATGAGATGCTGATGACACTGTAATTCACTGAGTAAACATCTATAGCGTATTACCGCTCGTTTAAGCGATGAAATGCATATGTATGCCGGTGCGCATGAATGCGCACCCTACGAAATCCAATGCCAAACCGCTGTAGGGTTGCCATTCATGGCGACCAATTCACGCTTAACTAACATGAGGCAAAAACATTGCCCCGCGACGATGCCTGCGCACATCCTACGCAGCCACACCTTTCGGCTGAGCCGACAGATGTCCCGCCCATAAACTGGCCACCCATTTCACGCCTTTGGCGGTGAAACGCGCTTGGGAGAAAGCATGCTGATTCTCGCCACGTCCAGAGCGCAGGGTGAAATATCCCGCCTGTATATGGTGCTGCTGCGGTGCCAGCATGCCTTTTTCGCGATACATGATGTTGCGTTCTAACAAAAACTCACGAAACTCAGTTTCCTTCACCTTCAACATCTTGCACAGCTGACGAAAGCCGAGTGAATCTTCGATCTCGACAAAGCGATCAAAAAATTCAGCCTTAGGTGCCGACAACGCCAGTTGCTGCTCAGCCGCCCGGCGCTGCTCAAATTGCTCCGCCCAGGCGCGGGCCGCTTCCGCCGGATTGGTGAAATCAGGCAGATGGGTAAATTGTTCGCGCTGCTGCCAAAGATCGAGTATTTCCGCAGTGAAGCCAGGCGAAAGCCGGGCAACGGCAAGTAATGAATCGCGCTTGTTAAGATGAAACTCCTGACGCACTTCACCCTGATGCTCATAGAGATTCACCGTCAAAGGCTGGGAAAGACGCTGTGCGGTTTCCAGGCTTTTCACCAGGCGCTTCACTTCGCCGTGCGTAATACCCGTGACATGGGAAATTTCGCGGCTGCTCATCATCATTGATGCATTCAAAGCAGACAGACTTTCCGTTGAGATCATCATCATTATCACCTCTTGCAGACTTACTCAGCCTTGTAGCTGTTGAATAAGTATACGCAACACTGTTTATATATCCAGTATTATTTTTAACCGTTCACCTAAGATGTTCAGCTTTGCGTAACGTTTCACAAAGTCAGATCCCGCAAACCCGGCGCTCTACGTATTCTCTTAAAGTGAGTTTTTAGCGGTTTATTAAATTGTCGCGCTGAGTACTGTTTGATAATTTTGAGCCAATTTTCCGGGCTTTTGTCGGCTTTCTGCAGCATTAGGTGCAGGGCTGATGTGTGCCTTTTTAACAGCAATAAGTAGTTAACTGGCGGCTGTGCTGCTGGAGAAACGATGAAAAAGAATAAATTCAAAACCCATCTGGTTTCATTAGGTTTACTGGCGGAAAAAAAGCTGACCAAACGCAGAACGCTGCCTGATTACAATCCTGCCGCAGAGCAGGATATTAATTTGGTTGCACGCCAGACCGCGCCCGCTGCCATTCCGCGTCAGATTTGGATGTACTGGGAAAGTGAAACGCTGCCGAAAGAAGTGCAGATTTTTGTCGATAAAATCGTGCGTGAAAATCCCGCCTATCAAGTAACCGTCATCAATAACCTGAATATTCAGCACTATCTGCCCGATCTGCACTTCGTGCATCAGGATATGCGACCTTCACATAAAAGTGACGTGATTCGGCTGGAACTGCTGCATCGCTATGGCGGAATCTGGATGGATGCCACCATCATTCTCAACCGCACAATGGACGAATTGCTGGCGGTGAATATTCACGATGAGTATGACCTGATCGCCTTTTACCGCGACAGTTCGACGCTGGATAAAGCCTATCCGGTGATTGAATCCTGGTTCCTGGCCGCGCCGAAAAATAACGCCTTTATTGCACGCTGGCTGCACTTTTTCCGTCCGATTGTTGAAGTGGGTGCCGACGAATTTTTCCGTCGTCTACTCGCGCTGCCCAATTACGAAACCATTGTTCAGGGCATCACGCCACCGGATTATCTGGTGGTGTATATCGCCCAGCAGCAGGCGCTGCGTGAGAACAATCAGTACAACTTCTATCTGCGTAAATGCGAAGCCAGCGCGTTGCTGTATCAAAGTTTGGTAGAGTGGCGTCCGGTAAAGCTGAGCCGCATGCTGATGGTGGATCGTCTGCCGGCAGTGTTGCCGCCGCTAACCAAACTGACGGGATTTGATCGCAAATATCTCGACACCAACCTGAAATATGGCGTGGTAAACAAAGACAGCTTGTTGGGTCAGATTCTGTTAACCAGCCAGAAGGGCACCCACCCGCAGACACCGGTTCCGGCGCTGACCAGCAAGGCCTAACGCATCAGGGATTGATCAACTGCTGCAGTGCCGCGGCGCTGGTTTCATCGTCCGGCACATACACCAGCAGGCGATCGCCGTTGCGTGACGCCGACCACCAGTTATTTTGCCGCAGCGTCATTTCACCCACTTCGTCGCGGTAAAAGCGTTTCACGCGATTCTCCACCTGGCCCAATTCATAGCGCTGCCAGGTGTGAGCAAACTCATCTGAACTGTTCAGCAAGCGAGCAAGAAAGCTTTCCCAGTGCGGATCGCCAAGGTGCTCGCCCATCTGCCCGCGAAACATCGCCACCATCTGCGGCATCACTTCATCCCAGTCATTCAGCGCTTTGCGCCAGGTTGGGTGATTGAAGGCCAGCCAGATGCAGTTGCGATCTTCTGGCGCGATTTTGGCTAAATCCACGCCCATCAAGGCACACCACGCGGCGTTGTAACCGATAATATCAAAGCGCGGCGTCTCAATAATCGCCGGTAACTGGATCGCGTCGAGCATCTGCTGATTGTGCGCGGCAATTTTGCAGCAGGCGGCCACCACGCGCACCGAAGGTAACGCATGTCCGGCGAGCGAAAACAGGTGCTGCGTTTCCACATCGTTGCACTGCAACGCGCTAGCAATCGCCGTCAGGGTTTTCGGCGAGGCTTTGATATCGCGTCCCTGTTCCAGCCACGTATACCAGGTCACGCCAACATCCGCTAACTGCGCGACTTCTTCGCGGCGTAAACCCGGCGTGCGGCGATGGCGCATGCGTGGCAAACCGAGTCGGTTAGGATCGAGATTTTCCCGGCGCGTGCGCAGAAATGTACCGAGTAATTTGCGGTTGTTTTGTTCGGTGGTAACAGGCGCAGATGCCAGGCTCATAAGCAGATCCTTCGACAAGACGGGTAGTATTTATACCATGATAATCAAGAACTGGTACCCGTTTAACGGTTAGGTGATGCTATGCCGTACTGATAGCAAAAACAAGGTAAAACCGATGCAGACATCGCAACTTCAGCGCACAGGATTGATGGTCCTGCTTGCCGGGCAACTGCTGCCCATGATTGATTTTTCTATCGTTAACGTAGCGTTAGACGCGATGGCCCACTCGTTGCAGGCCACGGCGATTGAGCTGGCGCTGATCGTCGCGGTCTACGGCATCGCCTTTGCCATCTGCCTGGCGATGGGCGGTCGCCTCGGGGATAACTACGGCCGCCGCCGCGTGTTCCTTGCCGGAGTATGGATCTTCGGTATTGCATCTTTATTATGCGGCATCGCCAACAGCGTCGGCCTGTTGATGTTTGCCCGCGCGCTGCAAGGTGTAGGCGCGGCCTTTATCGTGCCGCAAATCCTTGCCACGCTGCACATCACGCTGAAGGGCAGAGCGCATGCGCGCGCCATCGGTTTGTACGGCGGCATTGGCGGGCTGGCCTTTATCATCGGTCAGGTGTTGGGCGGATTTCTCATCAAAGCGGATATCGGCGGCTACGGCTGGCGCAGCGTGTTCCTGATTAACCTGCCAATTTGCCTGTTTGTGCTGATCACCGCGCGCCGCTTTGTGCCGGAAACGCATAACACGCAGCGCGTGCCGGTGGATGTTAGCGGGACGTTGCTGCTGGCGGGCGCGATTGGTTGTCTGATGCTGGCACTGGCGCTCGGCCCGCTACTGCATTGGTCGTGGCCGTGCATCTTGCTGCTGGTGCTATTCCCGCTGTTTCTGCATCGTCTGCGCCAGAGTTCGCTGCGACTGGAAGCGGCAAATGGCGCGCCGCTGCTGCCGCCTTCACTGCTGCGTCTGCCCAGCGTGCGTTTTGGCCTGACGCTAGCGGTGCTGTTTTTCTCCTGCTGGAGCGGCTTTATGTTCTCAGTGGCGCTGACGCTGCAGGCCGGTTTAGGGCTGACGGCGTTTCAGTCCGGGAATGCGTTTATCGCATTGGGCGTGGCCTATTTTATCGGGGCGATGCAATCCACGCGCATCGTTGAGCGTTTAGGTAAGCGCGGCGCCTTGTTGATGGGCTGCGGCATTCAGATGGTTGGGTTGCTGGCCCTGATCGCCACGCTGCAACTCGCCTGGCCGCAGGTCGGTATTTTCACCCTGATTCCCGCGACGGTGCTGATTGGCTTTGGTCAGTCGTTTATCGTCAGCACCTTCTACCGCATTGGCATGAGCGGCGTGCCGCATCATCAGGCGGGCGCGGGCAGCGCGGTGCTGTCGACGGTTCAGCAATCGGCGTTAGGTTTAGGCCCGATGCTGCTGGGCGGTGTATTCACGCAGATCTATACGCACGGCAATCATCTGGCGGCAATCACCGGCACGCTCGGCGTTGAGCTGGTGTTGATGGCATTGCTGGTGATCTTCACCAGCCTCAATCGCCGTACGTTTCAGCCGGTAACGGCAGAAGGGTAATTCTTGTGAGCAGATTTCAGCAGGAGCTTTCCACCTTATTGTAAAACAACCGAAAATCCACAAGTCGCGCTGAATTTACCTTTGGCTCAGCGGTCTTTTTTCCGGAACATATCGCCGCAGTTAACGGGCTGAACCGCGTGTTCAGCCCGTTTTTATGTGGTGCGGAAGCAAGGCGCTTGAATCAGGCACAGGAAAAACGGCAGGCTCACAACAGATGAAGAAGATGTTAACCGGGTTACTTTTTATGGTAACCACCACTGCCTTTGGTGCAGATGATTTCACCCTAAAGGATATTCACTTTGCTGGGCTTCAGCGCGTCGCACCCGGCGCGGCGCTGCTGCATATGCCGCTGCGTGTTGGCGATCGCGTCAATGATGATGATATTCGCAACACCATCCGCGCGCTGTTCGCCACCGGCAATTTTGACGATGTGCAGGTGCTGCGTGACGGGGATGCGCTGCTGATTAAAGTCAAAGAGCGCCCGGCGATTGCCAGCATCTCGTTCTCTGGCAACAAAGCGATTAAAGAGGATCAGCTCAAGCAGAACCTTGATGCCTCGGGCGTGCGCGTGGGTGAAGCGCTGGACCGCACCACGCTATCGGATATGGAAAAAGGGCTGGAAGATTTCTATTACAGCGCCGGGAAATATACTGCCAGCGTCAAAGCGGTCGTCACGCCGTTGCCGCGCAACCGTGTCGATCTGAAGTTCATTTTCACCGAAGGCGTGTCGGCTAAAATTCAGCAGATCAACATTGTCGGCAACCACGCTTTTTCCGCTGACGAACTGATATCGCATTTCCAGCTGCGCGACGATGTGCCGTGGTGGAATTTGATCGCCGATCAGAAATACCAGAAACAGAAACTCTCGGGCGATTTAGAGACGCTACGCAGTTATTATCTCGATCGCGGTTACGCACGCTTTAACCTCGATTCCACACAAGTCAGTTTAACGCCGGATAAAAAGCATATTTACGTCACGATAAATATTCATGAAGGCGATGTTTATCATGTTAGCGGCGTAACGCTGAGCGGAAATATGGCCGGCTATTCCGCCGAAATTGAAAAACTGGCGCACATGCCGGCGGGCAGCTTATACAGCGGGGCAAAAATCAGCCAAAACGAAGAGGCGATTAAAAGCCTGCTCGGTCGTTACGGCTATGCGTTCCCGCAGGTGAATACGCAATCGGAAATAGACGACAGCGATAAAACCGTGCAGCTACACGTGAATGTCGATGCCGGGCGGCGCTTCTCAGTGCGACAGGTGCGTTTCTCGGGCAATGACACCTCGAAAGATGCGGTGCTGCGTCGTGAAATGCGTCAGATGGAAGGCGCATGGCTGGCGAGCAATCAGGTGGAGCAGGGCAAGGCGCGCCTTAATCGTACCGGTTATTTTGAAAGCGTGGATGTTGATACGCAGCGCGTGCCGGGCAGCCCGGATCAGGTGGATGTGGTGTACAAAGTGAAGGAGCGCAATACCGGCACCTTTAACGTTGGGCTGGGTTACGGCACCGACAGCGGCATCAGTTATCAGCTTGGTGTCAGCCAGGATAACTGGATGGGCACCGGCAATACCGTGAGTTTTAGCGGCACGAAAAACAGCTATCAAACTTATGTCGAAATCGCCGCCACCGATCCCTATTTCACCGTGGATGGGGTGAGTCTGGGCGGCAAACTGTTCTACAACGATTACAGCGCGGAGGATAACGATCTTTCCGAATACACGCTGAAGAGCTTCGGCGCGAGCAGCACGTTAAGCTTCCCGATCGGCGAAAACAGCAGCGTGAACAGCGGACTGGATTACGTCTATAACCGTGTCAGCAATATGGCACCGCAGGTAGCAATGTGGCGCTATCTCGGTTCGCAAGGCATTCATCCAAAAGTCATCACCAGCGATGACGACGATGACGATGCCACCGTGGCGGACAAATTTACCGCCAACGATTTCTTCTGGAATATTGGCTGGAGCTACAACTCGCTGGATCGTGGCTTCTTCCCCACCTCGGGCGTGAGCGCCGGTTTCAACACCAAAGTGACCATTCCAGGTTCCACCAACAGTTATTACAAAAGCACGCTGACCGCCAACGGCTACTTGCCGCTGAGCAGCGACCATCGCTGGGTGCTAATGGGCCGCAGTAAAGCCGGTTACGCCGACGGTTTAGGCGGCAAAGAAGTGCCGTTCTACGACAACTTCTATGCCGGCGGTTCCAGTTCGGTACGCGGATTTTCTTCCAACACCATCGGCCCAAAAGCCGCCTATTACCGCTGCAGCGGCAGCGAAAGCAGTTACGGTGCTTGCCCGGTGGAGAAATCGGATGATGCGGTGGGCGGCAATGCGATGGCGGTGGTGAGCGCGGAGCTAATTGTTCCAACGCCGTTTATCAGCGAGCGCTATGCCGATTCGCTACGCACTTCATTGTTTGTCGATGCCGGCACCGTGTGGGATACCGGCTGGCAGAACACCGCTGCCACCAAAGCGGCGGGGATTGCCGATTATGGCGATCCCAGCCAGATTCGCGTATCAAGCGGCGTGGCTTTGCAATGGCAGTCACCGCTGGGGCCGCTGGTATTTTCTTATGCGTTGCCGATTAAGAAATATGAGGGCGATAAGTCAGAGCAGTTCCAGTTTAATATCGGTAAAACCTGGTAGATGTACTTAATCCGTTAAAGGTTGAGAGGAGTTTTACATTATCTTTAAACGGTGAAGACAGAATAAAATAGCCAGCAGAGTAAAATAGCCGTTGTGAAATGCTTAAGGAATGAGTGTTCGCGAATATCGTTGTTATGCATGCGATGAATTTTATTTCGCCACCCAGGTTTGGGTGGCTTTTTTATTTGTTAGAGCGGTCGCCATAAATGGCGACCCTACGACGGCCGTGCAAACAGACGATTACGATTCGCTTAAACGCATTCCCGTCTCTGCATCAAACAGATGAATTTTCTCGGCGTTAAAGCCCAGCGTAATGCTGTCGCCGCTCACCGCTGCGTGGCGACCGGCGATCTGCATATGCAACGGCTGACCGTGCCATTCGAGATGCAGCAAAGTTGATTCGCCGGTGATCTCCACCACTTTCACCAACGCTGCGGCGTTGCTGCTGGCTTCCAGCAGATCGTGCGGGCGCACGCCGAGCGTCACGGCTGCGCCTGCACGCTCGCGCGCTGCCGCTTGCCAGCGCGCGGGCAGCGGCTGCCACAGATCCTGACACTGCACGCCGGGCACGCCATCGCGGGTGATCAACTGTGCCGGTAACAGGTTCATCGGCGGTGAGCCGATAAAGCGTGCGACAAAGGTATCCGCCGGACGGTCGTAAATCGCCAGCGGCGCGCCTTGCTGCACGATGCGGCCATCCTTCATCACCACAATTTGATCGGCCAGCGTCATCGCCTCAACCTGATCGTGCGTCACATAAACCATGGTGGTTTTGAAACGCTGATGCAGTGATTTGATCTCGGCGCGCAGCTCCATACGCAGCTGCGCATCGAGGTTTGACAGCGGCTCATCGAACAGGAACACTTTGGGATTTCGCACCATCGCGCGGCCCATCGCCACGCGCTGACGCTGTCCGCCCGATAGCGCACGCGGATAGCGCTGCAACAGCTTATCGATGCCAAGAATTCCGGCGATGCGCGCAATTTTAGTTTGCTGCTCCTCGCGCTTCACCTTCTTCACCTGCATGTGAAACGCCAGATTCTCCGCCACGGTTAAGTGCGGATAAAGCGCGTAGCTCTGAAACACCATGGCGATATCGCGGTCGGCCGGATCGCGATCGTTGATCTGTACTTTATCCATCAGGATCGCGCCATCCGACAGGCTCTCCAGCCCGGCCAGCAAACGCAGCAACGTCGACTTCCCGCAGCCGGATGGGCCCACCAGCACGGTAAAACTGCCGTCAGGAATGGTGAGATCGAGCGGATGCAGCACCGACTGTTTTGCGTAGCGTTTGGCCACTTTTACGAGTTCAACACTGGCCATAATTTAAAACTCCTGGGAAAGTTGCAGTTGATGCCAGTCGGGATAACGACGCGGCAAGGTGCTGATAGCCAGTGACGCCACCGAAATACCCCATTGCAGAGCCGTATTAAGATCTTGCTGATGCAGCAGGGCGGTGAGAAATCCGGCGTTAAAACTGTCGCCTGCGCCGATGGTATCCACCACCGTGACCGCACGCGCTGGCTGACTCGCTGCATGTTCGGCCTGCCAGCAACGTGCGCCTTGCGGGCCGCATTTCACTACGCAGCCGCCGCGTCCGCTCAGCTGCTGCGCCAGCATGTGCGCGCTGGCAGGCAAGTCGTCTTTCGCCGCCAATCCCAGCGTTTCCACCTCATTGAGCAGCAGCCAGTCGCACAGCGGTAGCCAGTGCGTGACCTGCTGACGCACTTCGTTTGTCCAGCCCTGCGGCGGCCAGCCGGTATCGACGGCGGTGACAAAGCCGCGCTGCTGTAACTCGGCGAGCAGCGCAGGATAATCGTTATACAGATGCAGACACAAAAAGGTGCCGCACAGCAGCACGATATCGCCGTCAGATGCGGTAGCCGGCAGTTGATCCAGCACATCCTGCGCGGTGAGTTGCACAATATGGCCGAGATTACTCAGGAAAGAGCGTTCGTGATCCGAATGCGTCACGCCAACGGTAAGCGAGGTTTCGCAGCTGTAGCGCGTCCAGTGCGCAGCGCTGTGCGGAAAATGACTTGCCAGCCAGGCGCTCAGGCCATCATTGCCCTGATTGGCGACCGCGCGATGGCGCACCTGCATCGCTTCCAGCGCCAGCGCGCAGTTGCCCGCCGAACCGCCAGGACGCAGTTCGCTGTGATTCAGCATCACTTCAGTACCGCGCTGCGGCCAGTTATCCAGCGTGCCCATGATCAAATCGACATTAATGTTGCCCACCACATACAGCGTGGCGGTGAGTTTCTGCTCCATCATCCTTTGCTCCCGCCACTGGCAAGGCCGCTAACCAGCGTCTTCTGCAGCCAGATGGCAATAAACAGCGGTGGCACCGACGCCAGAATGCCGACGGCAGCGATCAAGCCATCATCGGTGGCGCGTCCGGCGGTAAATCCGGCAATGGTGACCGGTAAGGTTTGTGCGGCGATATTGCTGGTAAACAGCAGCGCATAGAAAAATTCGTCCCACGCCAGCAGCCAGCCAAACAGTGCGGCGGCCCCCAACACCGGCTTCGCCAGCGGCAGCGTAATGCGTAACAGCACTTGCCAGACGCGCAGGCCGTCGAGCCGCGCCGCCTGCTCAATATCCTGCGGCAGCGTATCGAACTGGTTTTTCAGCATCCAGGTAAGGAACGGCAGAATCAGCGAGCAGTAAACGATGATCAATCCGGGCCGCGTGTTGAGCAGATCGAACTGCTGCAACAGGAAGTAGAGCGGCAACACGAACGCCACCGGCGGCACCATATAGATGGCAAGTGAGGCGAACAGCCAACCGTCGCGCCCGCGATAGCGCGAGAAGCTGAATGCCGCCGGAATCGCCAGTAATAAGCAGATAATTGTCGCGCCGGTGGCGACTAAAAGGCTGTTGCCGAGCGCATGCAGAAACAACACCCCCGGCTGGCCCGGCTCCAGCGACAGTAGCTTGCCGTAGCGGGTGAAATCCCACTGGCGCGGCAGCCACTCCAGCGGCACGCGGGTGAGATCGCTGGCGGCGCTGACGCTCATCAAAAACAGCCAGCCCATCGGCGCTAACACCGAAAACGCTACCAGCAGCGCGGCGGCGTATTTACCGACATGGCGCAATTTAATCTTCATGAGCGCTTCCTTTGCGGCGCTGGCGCCACAGTAACAACATGTAAAGCGTGATCAGCACCGCGCACAGCAAGGTCATCAACATCGCGTAGGCCGCGCCGCTGCCGGCCCGCAAGTAGCTAAACGACTCCTGATACACGTAGAAACTCAGGGTTTTGGTGCTATCGACCGGACCGCCGCGCGTCATCACGTAAATGATGTCGAAGATTTTGAAGGCGTCGATGGTGCGCAGAACCAGCGCCACGCTGAGCGGGCCAACAATCGCCGGGAAGGTGATGGCACGAAAACGCCGCCACGCCGATGCGCCATCCAGCCGTGCGGCTTCAAACAGATCGTCGGGAATCGATTGCAGTGCCGCCAGCACCAGCAAGGTCACCAGCGGATAGTTTTTCCAGATATCGGCGAACATCACCGCGTTGAGCGCCGAATTCGGCGAACCCAGCCAGCTGCGATAGCCATCAATGATCCCTAACTGCGTCAGCAGGGCGTTGATGCTGCCATAATCCGGGTTGAAATTCAGACGCCACATCATGGCGTTAACGATGGTCGGCAGCGCCCACGGCAGAATCACCAGCACCCGCAGCACGTTACGACCGGCGAATTTCTGGTTCAGCAACAGCGCCACCAGCACGCCGATCACGCCTTCAATCGCCACCGACACCACGGTGAAATAGAGCGTGCGCCACAGCGAGCTGCGGAAATCCGCATCGGTGATGGCGAACAGGTAATTTTCAAAGCCAATCCAGCCCGGCGCTTCACCGCTGCCGATCAGGGCGGCATCGGTGAAACTCAGCCAGATAGTGCGTAACAGCGGCCATGCGGTGAGCAACAGCATCACCAACAACATGGGTGCCAGCAGCACCCATGCCTGCCGTTGTTCGCGTTGACGCAAACTCAGCATTGTTGCCCCTTAGCGCAGACGCGCCGCACTCTTATCTACCGCTTGCAGCGCGGCATCTGGCGTTGCGCTGCCCACCAGCACCTGCTGCAACTGCTGCTGCAGCGTGTTGGAGAGACGCGAATAGTCAGCAGTTTCCGGACGCGACAGCATCACGTTAAGCGACTTATCCGCCGCCGCGATCAGGCTTTCCTGGTTTTTCAGCACCGCCGGATCCTGATACGAGCTTTTCCAGATCGGCAGACTCAGCGTGGCGTATTTATTCTGCACCGGCTGTGAAGTCATGTAGCTGATGTATTGCCATGCCTGATCCGCATGCGTGCTGCCTTTAGTGATGCCAAGGCCCATCGAACCGTTTACCGCACCGAATTTGCCCGGCGCATCGCCTGGCGCGGGAACGATGCCCACCTGACCGGCGACCTTACTTTGCTTCGGATCGTTGGCCATGTTGTACATGTAGGTCCAGTTAAGCGCGAAAGCCGCATCGCCATTGGAGAAGGCTTTACGCACATCCTCTTCCAGATATTCGCGTGAAGCCGGATTGCTCAAGCCTTCATCCAGCGAGCTTTTCATCAGCTTCACCGCTTGCAGCGAGGCCGGTGAGGAGAAATCGAGTTTGTCGTTGTTATAGAACTTGCCACCGAAACCTGATACCAGCGTGGTGTAATCGCACACCAGCGCTTCCGCCTGCGACCAGCTCCACACCAGCGGATATTTCACGATGTTTTTCTGCTTGATGATGCGCGCGTCATCCATCACCTGCTGCCAGGTTTGCGGCGGCGTGGTGATACCGGCTTTTTCCAGCATCGCTTTGTTGTAATAGAGATATTTGGTATCGAGGATCCACGGCATGCCGAGGGTTTTGCCTTTGAACTCAACGGTGTTCATTGCGCCGGGGAAAATCTGCCCTTTTTCATCAGCGCTGATGCGGCTGCTGACGTCCTGCAACAGATCGAACTTAGTGAATTCTGCCGGCCAGATGGCATCGAACAGCACCACATCGTAGCCGTTACCGCCCGCGCCACGCGCCGCAACAATTTTGTCATGCAGCGCTTCGTACGGCACAAACTCAAGATTAACCTGCACGTCTGGGTGCGTTTTCTGAAACGCCTGCGTCATGGCGCGGATATCATTTTCGCTATACGCCGCCTGCGTCATAAACAGCGCATTCAACGTGGTCGCCGCTGCCGCGCTGCCTACGCTGGCTAACAGAACCGCTGCAAAACATCCTTTTATGACTGGGTTGAATCGGATTTTCATGGTGTTTTCCGCCTTGATGCAAAAAGAGGGTGTTTTATTAAATCAATTTGATGGATTTAATAACGCGCACAGGTTGTCAGGTTGCTGCGGCTGACATCGGTTAGCTAAAGCAATTGACGTGCCAGGGCATAAATCTCGTTTGCCGCTGGACACTACTTTGCACAGATTTTGGCCGCTGTCAGGTAAACAGATTGTAAAATGTGTGGGTGGTCATAGATATTCATTTGGGTTTTGAAGGAGGGCAGTTGTGAAAGGTGGAGATAAGCCGTTTGCAGAATGCATTGTTTAGGTGCAGATGCGTGATGACTTGCTGCATGAAGGCGCATTTCATTACGACGAAATGCCGTTATCAGGAGCTTGTTAGGATGAGGTTTTTTGCTGATGGCACAGCCGCGCGTGATAACGAGCATTAGCAGCGCTTGGGGTGGGTAATGACCTGGCTGGATGAACGACGTGCAATATCCAGCTAAACAAACTAACGTTTAGTCCGCTATGAGCGAGAAGCGGACCTTTAGTGAGAAGCGGTAAGCCATACCCGCTGTAATGAGATTTGAATATTCAACTAAATTTCTGGCAGATCACTGTTTTTTTAACTCTCTAAGATATTTATAAACGGTTGTACGTCCCAGTGAAAGTACGCCCGCTATGTAATCGGCTGCATTCTTTGCACGAAAAGCACCCTCACTGTGCATGCTCTGTACCAGATTTTTCTTCTGTTCTCGCGTCAGAGCGCTCAGCGATGTACCCTCGCGTCGAATCCATTCATGCAGAAAAGTATTGATATTCTCCTGCCAGTCATCACGGAAAAGTTGTTCTGGCTGAGGCTGAAGCCGCGTAACGGAAAGAAACATGTCAAGCGCGTTCCTGGCGTCTTCAAACACCGCTGTGCAGAGGTTAATGCAAAGAAGGTAACCCGGTGTCTTATCGTCTCCTGTCGCGATCGTGACGGAGCGCATTTTTTTTCCGTCCCAGTTGAGCTTTTCATATGGGCCGCTTACCGGTGCCAGTTTGTCCTGTTGAAAATCATCAAGACCCGCATCATCGCCTGGCTTGCGCTTTGAAAGATTGTTCGCAATGTAGGCCACAGTGCCCGCTTCTACATCGTGGATAACGACTTCCACGCTCGGAAAGAAAAGCGCGGCAATACCGTCTGCAACTGACTTCAGCAAACTCAGCTGGACATTGTCCGGGCCGTGCATATTTACCATTTTCATATCCTCATTCCGTGCGATTGGTGCAGATTGAAATAATGCCGTTTTTCCGGGGGCGAACCATATCATGATGTACCTGATAAATACTGCATCGCTGGCTAAGCAAAACGATATTCCGGTACCGCTATAGAAATCTCCGGAATCCGTCATTGTTCCGCCATCTCATACCTGAACGGCAATGCCAGGCCACATAAAACCATCTTGTAAACAATTTGTGCATAATGTACTTTTAAGTACACACCTTACCACAGGCCAGCCAGTTTGGCGGTCCGTCAGGAAAACATATGCATTCCAAGGGCATCCCCGTTATTACCGCAGAACAAACCGCAGAAATCCTTCTGCATGTCGATGTCAAAGAGGCCATGCGCCGGGTCTTTACCAGTCTTGCGCGTGGACAGGCTGTTCAGCCTGCACAGAAAGTCGTCCTGCTGCCAAACTGCAGAGGGGACTTCATAAACTATTTTGGCGCGGATATGTCTCGCCAGATGCTCGGCGCGAAAATATCGCCTTATCTTGTAACTGAGCATAAGCCGGTCATTACCGCCTGGACGCTGCTTATGTCTGCAAGTGATGGTATGCCGCTGATGCTGTGCGATGCCTCTCTGCTGACCATAGAACGCACGGCTGCCACCACTGCGCTGGCTGTAGAGCTACTGGCTCGGGAAAGCGCACAGATATTAACGGTCATCGGCACAGGACCTGTTGCGCGCGCTCATATCCGCCATGCCCTGACGCTGCGCAACTGGAAAGAAATCAGGATCTGGAGCCGGAGCGGCTCACAGTCAGCTGAATCTATCCAGCGTGAATGCGGGCTGACTGAAGGGATGTTGAAAATCTGCCACAGCGCAGAAGACGCCGCAAAAGATACAGATGTACTGATGTTATGCACCTCCTCAGCAACACCGGTCATCGATGTGAAACGACTGATCCGGCCCTGCCTGATTACGTCCATCAGCACGAACGCGCCAGGTGCGCACGAGGTTTCTCCCCGGGCACTACAGGAAATGGACGTTTACTGTGATTACAGGCAGACCACTCCCTCGCACGCAGGCGAGATGGTCATCGCGGCCCGCGAAACTGGCTGGAGCACCGGGGATATCCGGGGGGACTTACCGGAATTGGTCACTGGAAGCGCCATCAGCCCCAGTTACAAACGACATGCATTTTTCCGCTCCCTGGGGCTGGGGCTGGAAGATGTGGCAATTGCAGACAGCGTGCTGTCTTACCTCAAAGAACAGGATAAATAAGATGAAAATCAGACCGTTTGGTGTAGAGCAGTGGATGAATGATTGGGAAAACAACTGTAAATATAATCTTGCCGAAACCTGTGTTGAATCCCTGACCATGCAGCAACTGCTGGACATGACCGGTAAACCCCGGAAGGTTCTGGATGACATGCTGAATATTAAAATGACTTACGGGCATATCACCGGTTCACAAAGACTGCGTCAGCTCATCTCTGAGCAATACAGCAAACAGTCGGCTGAAAACATTCTTATCACGCACGGCGCAATCGGGGCTAACGCCCTGATTTATGAGACCCTTGTTGAGCCGGGTGACACGATAATTTCCGTTTTGCCAACCTATCAGCAACATTATTCTATCCCTGCAAGTTACGGGGCGAACGTCAGAATTCTGGCTTTGCGTGAAGAAAATAACTTTCTTCCCGACCCGGAGGAGCTGAAATCGCTCATTGATGACAAAACAAAGCTTATTGCCATTAATAATCCGAACAACCCGAGCGGATCGCTGATGGATGAAACACTATTGAAGGAAATCGTAGAGGTTGCACGAGCAGCAGATGCCTGGCTGCTGTGCGATGAAGTCTATCGCGGTACCAATCAGGAAGGCGATGGTTATGGTCCCGCAATCGCTGACCTTTATGAAAAAGGTATCAGCACCGCCAGCATGTCCAAGTCTTACTCGCTGGCCGGTCTGCGCCTTGGATGGATAGCCGGTCCTCATTCTCTGCTCAAAGAGGTTGAAATCCACCGTGACTATACAACGATCAGCGTGGGCGTGCTGGATGACTACTTCGCCTCACTGGCGCTGGAGAACCGGGACAAAATTCTGGCCCGCAATCATAAAATATTACGTGATAACCTTCAGATGCTTGACGCCTGGGTCAATTCAGAGCCGCTCATCAGCTATGTCAGACCCCGCGCCGGGACCACTGCACTGCTGAAATATGAGCTGCCGATCAGCTCGCGCGAATTTTGCATCCGTCTGCTGGAACGTTACGGCGTAATGTTTACCCCCGGCGAGGCGATGGATATGGAGGGATATGTACGCATCGGATTTGCCAACAACAGAGAAGTTCTGAAGCAGGGGCTGCCTCTTGTGAGTCGCTTCATTAAAAAGCTCGCAGAAGATATAAGTTAATCGTCTTTCGCCCGAATCTCCTTTATACGTGCGCTGGCAATATCTGAAAAGCGCAATAACCGGCAAAGCGGCTTGTTGCTGAAGAGATTCAGACGCCGCTGAAACCATCGAAAGGATATAATTCATGCATGACAAAACCTTCTACTCGGTGCAAACAGCCGTTCCTGTCGGACATATCGCCTGTATCGTCACGCATCTTGAAATGTCAAAAAGGCCCGAGCGAATCGACATAGAGCTTCCTGAAGGTATTACTTTACGCAGGATCATTAACCCCGCTCCTGAAGAATATAAAAAATTGTACCGTAAAATTGGCGGAGACTGGCTCTGGTGTTCGCGGCTAATGATCAGTGAGAAGGAGCTGGAAGAGATACTTACCAGCCACGGCACAGAGGTTTTTTCAGTACAGAGCAATAATGAAGATGTCGGCATGTTTGAGCTGGACTTCAATACGCCCGGTCAGTGCGAATTGTCTTTTTTCGGAATTGATTCCTCACTGACCGGCAAGGGACTCGGTAAAGCATTGATGAGCTCAGTGATGGATAGGGTCTGGGCCCGTCCAGTCGAACGTTTCTGGGTGCATACCTGCACTTTCGATCATCCTGCTGCTCTGCGATTCTATCAGCGTGTAGGGTTCAGGGCTTATGCCACAGAAATTGAAATACTGGCTGATCCACGATTAACAGGCCATCTGCCAACTGAATTTTCCCAACATGTCCCCCTTATTGTTTAAACATCTGTAACGCATTTATTGCCAAAGAACGTTATACGTATCAACTCTAACCCAGAAAGCGATAACAATTATGAATGTCCGCTTTTGGCACGAAGCTGCCTCAGGTAAGGATCCGATGGCAGCCACGAGCGAAGAGCCGACACAGATTTCGCCCGGACTGACGTGGACGTAGCCGTCTCAAAAATTAATAAGCAACTCACCCTCACTAACTCGAAGGTGTTGCCAAAAATTCCGGTCGCTGTTCGGCCAGCAATGTAAATCCGGTTACTTCCGGATACAACGTACGGCTGAAGGTATCCGGAAGCATCAATTCTGTAAAACGCCAGGCTACTGCGATGCTGATACCGGCCACGGACAGCATGTCAGGATGACTTTCCCGCAGCCCGTTCTCCAGCGTCTGCAAGGCACCATGAAGTTGTTGAGTTACCCGATTCAGCCAGGGTTGATGCTGTTTTTCTACCGGTCTGAGACGCTGTTCGTACACAATCTGCACCGCTTTTTCACAGGCAGCCAGGGCGAATCCGGTAAGATGCAAATCTCTCAGATCTTCCGCTCTGGACGCTGATGTTGGTGCAGGTGAATGACCGAAATATTTCTCAAGGTAATTAATGATTAATGTTGAGTCGATAACTACCTGATTATCATCTGTAATAAGCGTCGGAACTTTAACGGCAGGGTTAATTTTCGTTAAGGCATCAAAATCGCTGAATACAGAGATCGGCCGATGTTCAAATTGAATACCTAATACTTTTAAGTAAATAGCAACCCGTCTGACGTAAGGTGAATCCAGCATTCCGATTAGGATCATGGCGCTACCTCATATTATGTTGATTAACAAAATCAATTAACTGTGCGGCGACAGCTAAGGGGGCATCTTCCATCAAGAAGTGTCCGGCGTGTTCATAGATATGCAGGGTGGATGAGACAATGTCGCGTTGTAAACGCCTTCCATACTCAACGGGTTGCCACTCATCTTCGGCGCCCCATAAAATCTGCACAGGCAGCCGGAGTTGCGGCAATTTTTCTGCAAAGTCACTGGTGTAACAGGCACTATAATGCGCAACCTGATGCTGATAAAACGAGGGCTGGCCCACCACGCCACAAAGAGGTGCGAGATAACTTTCCAGCCGCTGCTCTGTCATAAGATGCTTATTAAAAACAGCCATCTTTAACTGTCGAGACATCGCGCGATAATGCTCAGTGGCAGGGATCAGCGCATAATCCACATAGTTATCCCGCATAGCTTTCCATGTGGGCGAAGGCCAAGAGTTGTAACTCGGAATATCGGCAATCGTAAGCGTCTTCAGCAGGGATGGGTTGTCGAATGCCAGTCTGAGTGAAATTGCCCCGCCGATATCGTGACCAAAAAGATGTATTTTTTTGAGCTGCCAGTGTTCCAGCAGTTTCAGCAGATAACCGACTTGTGCGGAAACCGAGGTATCAGCCGTCAACGGGCGCTCTGATGCGCCGAACCCAGGCAGGTCATACAGGTGAACGTGAAAACCTGCATCGACAATTGCCGGCACCAGTGACTGCCAGATTACCGAGTGTGCGGGCGTGCCATGAACCAGCACCAGAGGTGTACCTGAACCATGGACCCCGGTCGCAATGCGACAACCTTTTATCAAAACGTCTTCATTCAGTAATGGGTTGTTAGCGGACATTAGCTTTCTCCATTGTGATTGTTTCTTCCAGGCTATCCGTTGACTGCCTATGACACCAGTGACATTGTTTCCATCTGTAAACCCACTTTTGTCATACAAAAATGAATAAACGACTCTCTGTTGATGCGCTCAGAGTATTCAGAACCGTGGTGCAAACGGGCAATATGAGTAAGGCTGCATTACTTCTTAACCTGAGCCAGTCTGCAGTAAGCTGGAAGCTCAAAAGGCTAGAAGATCAACTTCAATGCCAGCTACTTACGCGCACCGCCGGAAAAGCCGTTCCGACAGAAAAGGGCAGCGTTCTGCTACGCCATGCGGAAAAAATACTCACTGAACACGATCATGCCGTGGCGTATTTTTCGCCTTCGGAACTACGTGGCAAGCTGCGAATTGGGGTCACTGAACATATCTCAATGACAGAAGTATGCGGGGTCATTTCAACCTTTACTCACCATCACCCCGAGGTGGATGTACAACTGGTGGTGGAGCAAAGTCATCTCCTGCGTCAGCATTTTTCTGAAGGAAGCCTGGAAATTATCTTACATCAGGATTTCACGGGCACGGCCTCGCCGGAAGATAGGGTATTGTGGAGTGAAAAATTATACTGGTACGCAACGCCTGCCTGGCGGCATGAATCAGATAAGAGCCTGAAACTTATTACCTGGGGACCGGATTGCTTTTACCGTAACCTGGCTGAGGAGAAACTTCGCCAGGCAAAAATTCCATTTGCAGTGATACTGGAGTGTCCTTCAGTAGCAGGTATGCTTGCGGCGATAACCACAGGGCTGGGAGTAGGAATACTCAATCAATACAGCGTAGAGAAAGCGATTTGTAATGTGTCTGAACTTGAGAAATTGATGCCTCTGCCGTCGGTTGATTGCCTGCTTCGCCTGAATAAACATCGCTTAAATCCAGCAAGCGAGGCCTTCTGCGAGATGCTGATTAAGCTGATGCAAAAATAGCAATAGTGTATTGGCTACTATTAATTGATGAAATTTTCGTGTTGTTAGTAATGCCCGCTTCCGGCACAAAGCTGCCTGTGGAGAACGCATGTCCATTATGGGGCGAAAACCGATAAATGCGGATCGCTGTTCGGCCAACTTTGTGAAGGTGGCTACTTCCGGACTCTGCACGGATCATGGTATCCGGCAGCATCAGTTCTGAAAACGTCACGCCACTGTGATACTGATAACGGCCAATGACAGCCTGTGATGCTGTATATAAACTCGCTGTCCCGCTTTTTTACAGGCCACGAGGGCGAATCGCAGGAAGGTGCTGATGGGCGGGGATCGATGAGCAACTGCGCATGATCAATAGCTTACCCACACCGCAGTATGGGTAAGCACGATCCGCGAATCAGTTGAATACCATTCCGCCGTCGATCAGTAGCGATTGGCCGGTCATGTAGTCGGAATCCGGTCCCGCCAGAAATGCGACGCATGCGGCTACATCTTCCGGTTCAGATAACCGGCCCAAAGTAATGCGTTTTGCAAATTCCTGCGTCCCAAAGCCAGCCGGTTTACCCGCCGCTTGTGAAATTTGCCTGTCGATCGATTCCCACATGGGGGTTTTAACAATACCCGGACAGAAGGCATTGACCGTAATGCCTTTCGACGCAAGATCTTTAGCCGCTGTCTGCGTCAGCCCGCGAACGGCAAATTTGCTGGAGCTATAAACTGCCAGCTCCGGATTGCCGACGTGTCCTGCCTGAGAGCAGGCATTAATGATTTTGCCACCGTGCTTCTCCGCGGAAAAAGCGCTAATCGCCGCCTGCATCCCCCAAATCACACCCTTAACGTTGACGTTATAAACCTTATCAATAATCTCCTCGGTGATATCGGTAATCGGTGTTGATGGCGCAATACCGGCGTTGTTCACAATGACGTTGAAATCACCCAGCGCATGGCGCGCTTCTTCAACGGCGTGAAAAACCTTATCGCGTTGGGTGACATCAACCTGCAGCGCGATGGCCTTTCCTCCTGATGTGACAATCTCATCAGCGACATGCTGCGCCGTTTCAAGATTGAAATCCGCGATGGCTACGGAAAAGCCGTCTTTTGCCAGGCGTAAGGCAATGGCTGCGCCAATGCCCTGTCCGGCGCCGGTTACAAACGCAACTCTGTTTTTCATAATCATGTCCTTTCAATTAGAGAATTTGACTCAGGTGTAACTGACTCATCAGTAGCGGGTTATCGCTGTAGTCGACCGGAATTGCGACCACAGCAGGGCCGCTGACATCCATTGCTTTGCGCAATGTTGGCTCAAGTTCTGCCGCACTGTTAACGGAGAAGCCGGCTGCGCCAAAAGCTTCGGCATAGGCTTTAAAATCCACCGGACCGAAACTGACGCCTGAAATGCGCTGATACTTTTTCTCTTCCTGCATGGCGACCATGTTATAGGCGTTATCAACCCAAATGATGTGCAGGATATTGGCCTTCAGCCTGACGGCAGTTTCCAGTTCCATGCTCGATTGCAAAAATCCGCCGTCCCCGGAGACCGACACCACCTTGCGTGAAGGATCAACCAGCCAGGCACCAATAGCCCAGGGTAGGGCGACACCCATGGTCTGTTGACCATTAGAGATCATGATTTGGCGCGCACGGAAGCTATACAGATAGCGCGCTATCCAGATATGAAAGCTTCCCATATCAACGGTAAGGCTGATGTCAGAGTTAATGATGTCTTGCATCGCATGGACGATGCGCAGAGGATGCAGCGCAAATTGATTTAAGCTGGCACCTTGCATCGCCAGTAATTGCCGTTGCTGCTGGCGGTCTTCCAGTACAGTGGCCGCAGAGTGGCTTAGCGTTAATGGTGAGAGGATACGGGCGGCAATCTTGCATACGGTCTGCGCAATGTCGCCTACCAGTTCAGCGTCGGGCTGGTAGCGGTTATCCGTATCAGCCGGTAGCACATCAATATGTACCAGGATGGCTTTGCCGCTGTTCCACATTGCCGGCTCATACTCAACCGGGCTATAACCGATAGTGATGATCAGGTCCGCCTGCTGTAATAACCGGTCTCCTGCCTGGTTGTTAAATAATCCAACCCGTCCGGCAAACCTTGAGAAGTGCTCCTGTCTGACTGCGCCTGCAGCCTGGTAAGTACTGGTCACGGGGATCTGGCTTTTTGACAGCAGTTCATGGATTGCGGCGCTATTTTCTGGTTGGCTGGCCATCAGGCCCAGCAGGATGACCGGATTTTTCGCCCGGCTGATTTCCTGGCTGACAGCCTCAATTAAGGCATCGGGGGCCGCGCCCAACTTAACGTGTCCACTGTTTTGCAAAGGGCTGCCGGAAACCGGCTGATCAACAATATCCTGCGGTAGGCTGATAAAGGCACCTCCACCGCGTCCGTTTTCTGCATGACGAAATGCGTTAGAAATACATTCGGTCAGTGCGGAGGGGGCGGTGACCTCAACAGCATATTTCGTCACCGGACGAAACATCGACACGGTATCCAGGCTCTGGTGAACCTGTTTGGCGCTATCCGATCGTTTCACCGCTCCGCCAATAGCCACCACCGGGTCGCCTTCGCTGGTGGCGGTTGCCATGCCGGTAACCAGATTCGAGCAGCCTGGTCCGGAGGTCACAAGTGCAACACCGGCATGTCCCGTAAGTCGGCCTACCGCTGCGGCCATAAAGGCAGCATTTGCCTCATGCCTGACAGGGATGAGTTGAATGGGAGAATCCACTAGCGAATCAAACACTTTGTCGATTTTGGCTCCGGGGATGCCAAACACGTGGTTTACGCCTTGTGCTTCAAGCTGCGCGACCACGAGATCGGCGCCGCTGTTCCAGTGAGTGTGGGTTTTTAACGTTTTCATATTGCCCCCCTATTGTTAGCTTTCGACGGCGCGAATGGCTTCATCAAGATTGTGCGGCGTGAGCTCTGCCTGAAGAAATTCGGTATCCCGGGGTAGATCAATGACAAGCTTGTTGATGGAGCCAAAGGTCAGCGTTCCCTCCTTCAGCACATAATCAAGGATGTGCCCACCGCCTTGCCGGTCATCCGTAATAAAGTGCTCGTGATAACCCGCCACGTTGATTCCCTGCATGTACTGCGGCGTACGGAAGCCAATCAGTTCACCCTGCGTCTCTTTAAATGCGAAGGTTGGCTGATCGCCCAGCACTTCCGGCATCGAGCGATAAGGGCGACATTGGCAGGGAACGGTTCGAGTCCGTACGGCATGAAAGCGACCACTGATACGCATGGCACAGAATTGGTTATCTGAAGTGATTTTGCTGTCGATAACCTGATGAACCTCTTCTCGCGTGGCGGTTTCAGTAAAGCGGTGGCGATTTTCAGGTTTGAAAAAAGTCATCACAGCAAACGGCGTTTGTTGCTCGGGCTGGGCAGGATTGGCGCTGCCATCGGAGCGTAACTGATAGACCTTGCTGTCGAAGGCAATGAGTTCTCCATCCAGCTGGTTGAACGTACCCAGGCCAAAATCGCCTTTCTTTAACAGATCGGACACCGTGGTGGATCCGTCATAAACACCGCTTAGCAGCGCGCTCATCAGTGAAGTCTGATAGATAACCTTTTCTGGTGAATCATCATGGAGTTTAAAGACGGTTTCTTTCAGCTGTTCCTCGCATGAACAGGCAGATACAAAATTACACATTTGCCACCTCGCAAACCAATAGTTAAGCCGTGTTAATATCATGGTGGGCTTTTTGGCTTAACGAATCCAATAGCGAAACCTGTTAACTTTGAGACGTTTTTGATATGGAACTTCGCCATCTGCGTTATTTTGTTGCTGTCGCCGAGACGCTTCATTTCACCCGCGCTGCAGAAATGCTCGGCATTTCTCAGCCACCGCTGAGCCAGCAAATACAGCGGCTGGAACATGAGATTGGGACACCATTGCTGAAACGCCTGACGCGCGGCGTTGAACTCACCGAGGCGGGAAGGGCATTCCTAAATGACGCCACTGAGATTGTGCAGCTGGCCGACCATGCGCTTGAGAAAGCCCGTGGTATGGCGCGGGGTATAAGCGGACAGATGTCGCTCGGGTTTGCCAGTTCTGTCGCTTTCGGGGCACCCGTGTTTGACCTTCTTCAGCGTTTTAGAGCGCGTTATCCGGCAATGGAACTCATTGCCAGGGAAGAGAATATGGCTTTGCTGATGCAGGATCTGCGGGATGGGTTGCTTGATGCGGCGTTTATTCGTTTGCCGTGTGAAAGCAGCAAAGCGTTCAATTTGAAAGTCATCGCTACCGAAAGAATGATGATTGCGTTACCTGCGGGCCATGCATGTAGCTCCTCTGGCACCATTGCATTAGCGCAGCTGGTGGACGAAACATTGATTATGTTTCCGCGTGAAGTCGCTCCCAGCCTGTATGAGCTCATCGTCAGCACCTGTCTGCGCGCGGGGTTCACCACAACACGATTTATTCAGGCTCCCCAAATCACCTCGTCTCTCGGCATGGTTGGAGCAGGTTGCGGCATCGCGTTGGTACCAGAGTCCATGTGCTGTGTGAACAACCCGCATGTTACATTTTGCGAAATAGAGAATAACACCCTGTTTACCGATATCGCCTTTGCCTGGCGGCGCAACAATCCCTCCAGGACGGTGATGCATCTACTCAGTTTGATTAGCCAGTGATACGGCTAACTCTGTGACATTGATGCAGTGCTTGATCTTTATCGAATGATACGGACAAGGCAGCTTACTTTTTTTGTTGCGACACCAGTGCAAAATATGGATGTTGCCCAGCCAGCAACAATAACAATTCATATTCGCCCTGGCTGAGCTGCCCTGGATTTTTCGCAGACTCTTTCGTCTGCCAAACACGCAGGCTAAGATCGAAACGCTCAGCGGCACTCTGTTGTGAAAGGCCAGCGGCAAGCCTGAGATCACGAATATTATGCTGTACGGCCACGGGCCGCTCTAAAAGTTGATTTCTCAAAGAAAACTCCTTAAATACGGGATGGAGTGAATTTGGGTGTATCACTCACCCGCCTCTAAACATCACGTTAACTTGACCTGGATGCAGTGTTTTAATTTTCTCATTTATCAGAGGCTTATTAAGAAGAAATGAAAATAATTATTTTTTAGTTTAATGAAATAGATATTGTTAACACATGTCAGAATAAATCGCTGGCCTCGCCAGGATTACTCCTCTTTTTTATCCCCACCTCAACAGCAGGAATATTCCTCTATTTTATCCAGGGTGATTGTTCAATATAGGGAATGTATTGCGCTGGCAAGCCTCATGCCGGGCGTTCCTGCATAAAACAGAAAAGGATAAAAATAATGAAAAACCGTCAATATATTCAGCGGCGTATTCCCGCAGACCTCAGTCAGGTAGAGATACGCGAGCAGTGGCAAATCACTTTCTGGACTCTGAAGTTAAGCACCACACAAGACCGACTGAGTCAGGCCCTACGTGAAGTCGGACCGGATCTGGAGAACGTGCGCGCGTGGCTTGAGACAACCCCCACTTCTCGCCCAAAACGTTAGTGCCGGTCAACCGTTAACCACCCCGTGAGGGTGGCGAACGGACCTTGTGGTAGCGAAGTGCTGCTTATAAACGCCCGCGATAACCTGCGGCGCGTCGTAAATCTGCCCAACAAAAGCGTGTGTGCATAAGGTTTTCCCCGGTGTTGTCACTATAAATAAGAATTTTTATCATTTATATATATCGCGCGCTTTATAATAGTGCGCTATTTATGTAGCTTTTTTATTGTGACAGTTAGCTGGAAAAAGTAAAACGTTTGCACGATGAAATATATGTATCGTCATTAGATAATTATTTCGTTGAAGAAAGTACAAATGACGGCTTTCCCGACGGGACACTCTTTACGTTCCCGAATAATCATTCAGGTACGCCTTCCTTAAGCGGTAATACATTTCCACTGAGTAAACAGATCAAAATTCCGGTCGTTGCTCTTGGCTAGCCACATAGAGGAATGAATTAAAAAAGTAACCAATTGATAACCAGAGTGGGGGATCTGTTTTTTTTTGCTACCTTCAAACTATCCATAACACCAGTGGATGAAGGGATATTCAGGCTCAGGTAACACCTGCACATATCGCTGTTACGTTAAGCAACCCTCACAGGGGCTGCAGCATCATAAATTACATTCACGTGAGCCGAATTTGTATGAGCAAAAAAAATCATCGCACAGTACCAGGCGTACACCCCTATGATGGCCCGGCAGGCGGCTGGGGAGCACTTAAGGCAACCGCAATAGCCGTTAAAAACCAAATGGATACCTTAAAAGCGCCGCCTACGCTGATGCGCACTAATCAGCCCGATGGGTTTGATTGCCCCGGATGTGCCTGGCCGGATAAGGATCATGGCTCAACCTTCCAGTTCTGTGAAAATGGCGCTAAGGCGGTCACATGGGAAGCGACCACCAAGCGCGTTACGCCGGCATTTCTTGCCGAAAATACTATTACGTCGCTGCTGCAGCGTTCCGATTATGAGCTGGAGGGATACGGCAGGTTAACCACGCCGCTGCGCTATGATGCAGCAAGCGACACCTTTATCGAAGTGAGCTGGGAAGAGGCTTTTACGCGTATTGCTAATAAGTTAGCTGCACTGCCGCCTGATGAAGTTGAGTTTTATACCTCTGGTCGAGCATCAAACGAGGCGGCCTATTTGTTCCAGCTTTTTGCCCGGGAGTATGGCACTAACAATTTTCCTGATTGTTCAAATATGTGCCACGAGGCAACCAGCGTAGGTTTGCCTCAGTCGATTGGGATCGGTAAGGGAACCGTGTCACTGGACGATTTCGATAGCGCAGAGCTTATTCTCTCAATGGGTCATAACCCAGGGACCAATCATCCGCGCATGATGGGAACGCTGCACGAGCTGGCGCGCCGTAACGTACCGATTATCGTGTTTAATCCGCTGCGCGAACGCGCGCTTGAGCGTTTTGCCGATCCGCAGAATGTCATGGAGATGGCAACCAACAGCTCAACCGATATCGCGTCAACGTATTATTTAGTCCGTGCCGGTGGCGATTCGGCTGCGCTTAAGGGTATCGCCAAAGCGGTGCTGGCGATTGAGGCTGAAACCGGTACGGCACTGGATCATGCTTTTATCCGCGAGCACACAGAAGGGTTTGAGCGCTTCGCGGAGGACATCGAAGCCACATCCTGGGCATTAATCGAGCAAGACTCTGGCCTGAAGCAGGCAGATCTCAGGCGCGTCGCTGAAGCTTACGTCAAATCGAATGCCACTATCCTGACGTATGGTATGGGCATTACACAGCACAACCGCGGTACGGATAATGTGCGCCTGTTGGTCAATCTGCTGCTAATGCGAGGCAATATCGGTAAACCCGGCGCAGGCGTTTGTCCGTTACGAGGCCACTCCAACGTGCAGGGTAACCGTACCGTGGGGATCACTGAGAAACCGTCGTCCGATTTTCTCAATAAGCTGGAAAACGTGTTTGGTTTTACACCACCGTCGCATCATGGTCATGATGCGGTGCAGGCGATGAAAGCGATAGTCGACAAGCAGGCGAAGGCGCTTATTTGCCTCGGAGGAAATTTTGCCGTGGCGCTGCCCGATTCAGACGTGACCTTTCCGGCGATGCGTGAACTTGAACTCAGTGTTCACATCGCGACCAAATTGAACCGTACTCATCTTCTGACCGGGAAAGAGACACTACTGCTGCCGTGCCTCGGCCGTACCGAACTGGATGAGCAGTCTGGCAATCGCCAGTCGATCACTGTTGAAGATTCCATGTCGATGGTGCACGCCTCTTCCGGAAAGTTGAAGCCAGCGTCGCCGCTGCTGCGTTCTGAACCGGCCATTGTTGCCGGGATGGCCAGCGCGGCTCTGCCGAGAACGCGGGTTAACTGGAATGAGTTGATAGCCGATTACGATCTCATCCGCGACCTGATTGAAAAAACCATACCCGGATTCGATGATTACAATGCCCGCATTCGCCAACCCGGCGGTTTTCAGATGCCACTGCCGCCGCGGGATCGCATCTGGCCGACCCCGAGCGGTAAAGCGATGTTTTCGCTTTATCAAGGCACGCATGAAGACTTGACGGTGCCGGGCGACGACGTGCTACGTCTGATTACGCTTCGCAGTCACGATCAATACAACACGACGATTTACGCCATGGATGATCGCTACCGCGGAGTATTTGGCCGCCGTGACGTCCTGTTTATGTGTGACTTTGATCTGGAACGATTGGGGCTTGAGCACGGGGATGTTGTGGATCTGGAGTCAGCAGTGCCGGGATACCGTATGCGTCTGGAATCCATGACGGTGATTCGCTATGCCATCTCACAAGGATCGATTGGAGCCTATTATCCGGAGGCTAACGTCCTGATCCCGCTGGATTACATCGACAAGGAGAGCGGTACGCCATCGTATAAATCTGCGCCGGTACGTATCACGCTGCGGTCACGCGACGTTGTCACTCCGCAGGCTGTTGAATCCCATTAAATTGAAAATAAGGCAGGCTTGCCTGCCTTATGATTGCCACAACCGTGGCAAAAGAGGCGCCAGTTTGCAATGTCTTGAGGTCTGCTATGAGCGAGGAGCAGAGCCCTCATCGTGAGGACAGCAAATGTCTACGGGAACGGGGTCACTTCAGAAGGAAAGTGTGACTGTCCAGTATTCATCAGGATCAGCCCCACCGAAGAGGGGGCGGTGAGCAGTGCCTGTGCATTCTGTGGCGTGCCATAAAGCGCATAAGGCACACGCATCAATCGGCGCGTTCTTTCTTCTGTTTTCTGTCTATCTGCAGAGTGCCTTACATTTAAATGCCTTGGTTGCAGGCACGCTTTTTCTACCCTTTGGTGTCGGCTTTCTCATTGGTCCGTTACTGACACCGTACCTGAGGCAGTATGCCGGAAATTACCTTAGCGCCATCGGAATGGGATGTGAAACCGCAGGTTTGGCAGGTATGGCAGGATTGATCGCTACGACGATGCCCGGTAACTCTCCCGCGATGCTGCCGCTCGCCATGCTGCTTTTCCTGACTGGGCTGGGGCAGGTGCTGGCGATGCCAACTCTGGTGCGGATGGTGACAGGCCGGGTCGCGCCACAGTTTTCAGGTATGATTGCAGGCATAACCAGCTCGACATTACAAATTAGCACCGCGTTAAGTGTCGCGGTTATCGGCGGCATTTTTTACAGCATGGTGGGGAACGGTAACAGCGTCGCAATAATTACACATGCTTTTATCGTCGCGCTTCTGAGGATGGCTATCTGCCTGGCTATAGGGGCAGGGTTAAGTATCAGGCTAATTCGGCGTTCCTTTGATCGCTCTATGAATCCGGATGGCTTATCTCAAAGGTAACGCGACAGTTCTCAGCTGACGGTAAGCGCCATATAATTAGGCATCAAGCTGAGGACTTGTTTTTATTTCTATTTTCCTGACAGGCTGTTCAGTTTTTGCAGGAAGTATGTACAACGATAATTCTTCGTTTTGCACGTACTTCAGGCAGATCATTTTTTATCGTATCAGGAGTTTATTCGGTATTCATGAATAAATCGTGACATCAGAGTCGTCCGTTATTGGCACAATAAGGACATGCGCGCATGGCAATATCTTCCATGAGCAATGAGCAATGAGCAATGAGCAATGAGCAATGAGCAATGAGCAATGGATGGATAGGTTGAACATCCTGAGCGCTGAGGGCATTTAATGTTGTAAATGCTGAAATTTATTAACTCATCAACTGGTGATGAAATTATGAAAAAATCTATCGTCCCTGAAGAATTTCAACACTATTTCGATGATTGGCACTTTTCCCCCGTTATCGAAGCTGATGGCACAGTATATCTTTCCGGGGTTACCGCAGCACGAAGGGATAAACCTATAAGCAAGCATCCTGAAGAACAATTTCATGATGCCTTTTATAAGCTTGGCGTTTATTTAAATGCCGCTGGTTTAAACTATGAACACATCCTTGAGATGACCACTTTTCACATTGACCTCAAAAAACATATCGACGTTTTTTCCAGAGTAAAAGATGAGTATGTAAAGGCGCCATATCCAGCTTGGTCAGCTATAGGCGTGTCAGAGTTCATTCCTGAGAATGCCCTTGTGGAAATGCGGATTGTAGCCAAAAGATAGTTTTAGGCGTGGGCACTAAAATAATAGTTGTGTCGGTTTCTGGCATTAAGCGGACTGGTATGTCAGGTCCGCTATGAGCGAGAAGCGGACATCCGACTTTTCCATGAAAACCGTTAGCTTTCAGTTAATCAAACAAAAGAGGGCGGAAATTCTCATAAACTTTCTTCCTCCCTTTTATGGAAAATTAATTATTTTTAAAAGACTGGTCGTAGATAATGCAATCTCTACCTGCTCTCTTAGCTCTGTACAGGGCATCATCAGCTGCATTGATAGCAGAAGAAGATGAGTCATGTTTAAGCTTGGTTGCCACACCAATACTTAGCGTGATACCGAAACTTCCGTTGCATGCATCTGAAACCGAAGTTTTAATTTTTCTGATGATATCTTCTGCGTTGATATTGTCATAGATAACGATGGCAAATTCTTCACCACCCGATCTTGCAATAAAAACATTCTCGCTTACAAGGTTACTTAGTCTCAGCCCGGTATCTCTCAGCACCCTGTCTCCAGCCTCATGACCATATGTGTCATTAATTTTTTTGAAGTGGTCAATATCAGCAATGCAGATAGTTCCTGACCGGTTCTCCAATCCTCTCAATATAACATTCAAATGTCTTCTGTTAGGCAACCCTGTTAATTCGTCTGTAAGTGAAAGATTAACCGCTGATTTATAATTATGGTTCACATAGAATATGAACTTTTCAAATAAAAAAATAATCATTAATATGGCTGGAATATAAATAATTGAAGCAATTAATGATGCTGTATCTCTTTCAATCAAACCAAGTCCGCCTGCCATTGAAGCCAGGGATGAGTTCAAAAGCAGAAACAAACTCACTCTAAAAACAAGCAAGTTCACCTCAGTAGATTGGATATTAAAAGATTTCCTGATAAACCATGCCATCACTGCTACAGTGCAAGAATTAATGAAGAAATAAAAGTTGATTTTTGAAGTGTCACCAATAGCAAAAGAGAGAACAATAATCAAGGTTGCCATAAAGCAAGTATAAGTGATCACCATCCTATAAAGAAGTCCTTTAGGAGATTCAACTTCATGTATAAGTTTGTCGTGTATCTTGAAATTCATCACGCTATCCTGTTTTGGTCAGGTATAAATAGTACCACATAATTATTTATGGAGGTGATGATTTGTGTGGCGGAGGTGATTAACCAGGTATGCTAATTTATTGTTTCACATGAATAAAAAAAAGGCTTCCAACTCAATCCTGCTGATTTGCTTTCATTTTATGATTAGATACTTATGGTTTCAATATTGTTCAGGATATACCTGACCTGTTCTGAGACTATTAATGTAATGCAGGACTACCAGCGCCCATTTCTGGCACAAAGGGGACATGTTTAGAAATGAGGTCTGCAATGAGTGAAGAGGGAAAAATAACGCTTCAGGCTCCGTTCATACATTCTAACCTTACTGCCATATGCAGCATAAAAACTTGGCGGCTTTATACTCAGCGCCATAAGTAGGTTGATCTTCCCGTCAGCCCCTGTAACTTCCGCAACTGCGCGTGCGCGATTTCACCAGCGTCCTCCAGGCCGAAAACCCGCATACTGACGTCAAGTTCACCGGCAAATACTCCCAGCCGCTGCCTGTTCTGCCGGCAATGATAATATTCAGGCTGGCACTTTTAGCCTGGGCGGCGGTTATGCGTCCCGTGTATCCGGTGGCGCCATAAATCAGTAGTGTTTTCATGATTGAGGGTGCTGCCATTCTTTAAAGACAAATTCAAGGCTGTAGCCATCGGGATCGAAAACGCTGGCGGCGTAGTAGCGGGGATCGTAGTGAAGCCGGGCGCCAGGTGCGCCATTGTCAGACGCTCCGGCACGCATGGCTGAAGCATAGGCTTCATTCACCATTGTTTGATTTCGCGCGACAAACCCGACATGTACAGCAGCTGGCGCAACAGTTCCTTCGCGTAGCCAGAAAAAGATCCGGCCTTGAACACCGAACCCTTTCAAATTCGGATGGCCTGGCGGCCCCTCTTTTCCGTCATAATCATGACGAACGGTGATGCCGAGAGGGGCAAGCGCTTCCGTATAAAAACGGACAGAACGGTCTGTATCGCTGACCGTTAAAAACAGATGATCGAGCATAAAACCTCCGGAAGGATTCAGATTTGGTAGCCGCCGGCGACCTCGATGGATTGTGCGTTGATCCAGACGCTGTCATCAGAGACCAGGCCTGCGATTACCCGGCCGACATCATCCGGCTCCCCCACGCGTTCCAGCGCGGTCTGTGAGGCGAGCAGTTTCTCAAATTCTTCGTTCAGTCCTCCGCCCAGCGACGTACGGATTGCACCCGGAGAGACTGCGTTTGCCCTGATGCGCCGCGGCCCGAACTCTTTGGCCATATAGCGGGTCAGTACTTCAAGGCCGCCTTTAAAGGCAGCGTAGGGCGCAACACCTGTCGTGGCCACGCGCGTGGTGGCGCTGGTAACGTTGATGATGTGTCCTCCATCGCAAATCAGAGGCAGCAGCTTTTGGGTCAGGAAAAAAGGGCCCTTCAGGTGCACGGCAAAAAGAGTGTCGAACTCACTCTCCGTCACCGTTTCAATCGGGTTGAAGAGCCCAAACCCGGCGTTGTTTACCAGCACGTCAATGTGCTCACGTTCCCAGGTGATACTGACTATCTCAAGTAAGGCATCGCGGAAAGTGCCGAAGGTTTCGGTGCGAGCCACATCCAGATGCAGCGCAACGGCATGTCTGCCTGACGCTTCAATCTCCTTCACAACCCTCAGGGCAGATTCAGGATGGCTGTTATAAGTCACAATCACCCCCATCCCTTTAGCCGCGCACTGCTGCGCCACACTGGCGCCAATTCCGCCACTGCCGCCGGTAATCAGTACAATTTTCAAGGTTTCATCCTTTCTGTCTGCGAGAGGAAAAAGGATAAAACCTCCGGGACAGCTCTGCCTCTGCGTTCCTGCTCGATTCTTGCCTTTTTCTGCTTTATGCTCGCTTTAATCATCATACGGAGGAGGCTGACCTTGACACTGGAACCCCTGCTTGACGAACTGCGCCTTATGGCCGCTCATGCCCGAAACTGGCGAACCGAAACCGGTATACCGCGTGTGGCAATGGTGCAGGGGGACGTTCCCGCGCATGCGCTGGCTGCGGTCTATGAGCCGATGATTAATCTCATACTGCGGGGAAGTAAATCCATGACGGTAGGTGACCGGATATTCCACTACAATCCTGCTTCTTACTTTGTCATGTCAGTAGATTTGCCAGCCGTAGGCGAAGTCCTTCCCGAGGCCACCGGTGCTCCTTATCTCGCGATCAGTCTGACCCTGAAACCTGAGAGGATAGCGACGATGTTGGCTGATTTACCTCCCGTGAAGGCTGATCCGCAGTCGGGTGCTTTTTCCGTTGCTGCCGTCACGCCCGAGCTGCTGGATGCCTGGGTAAGAATGCTTCGCCTGATGAAGAGCCCTGAAGATATCCCGGCTCTCGCACCGGTATATGAACGTGAAATCCTTTATCATGTTCTGAAAGGCCCACATGGCTGGATGCTGAGGGATATTGCTTCACCGGGAACCATGCTGGCGCGTATAGGTAATGCGATTCGCTGGATTAGACATAATTTTGCTGATGAATTTGTGGTTGAATCACTGGCCGCACAGGAAGCCATGAGCGTATCGGCTTTTCATCGTCATTTTAAGTCCGTGACAAACATGAGTCCGGTCCAGTATCAGAAGCGCGTCCGTCTTCTCCATGCCAGAACCAAATTACTGGCGCGCCAGCAGAGCGTTACGTCTGTTGCCATGGAGGTGGGTTATCGCAGCGTGCCTCAGTTTAATCGCGAGTACGCCCGTTTCTTTGGCCGCTCTCCTTTGAAAGACGTTGCAAGTCTAAGGTACGACGCTGATGGTGCAGAAAGCCCGCTGAATCAACACGTTTGATGCGGCAGTAAATTTTGCTGCCGTAACAAAGCAATAACTCACCACACGATATTTCACTTCGCGGGTAGCAGACAGGCGAAACTAGCAGGCCGTAATTCAGATGGGGTTCAATTTCGCAAAGTGTCGTCCGGCCATCTTACTCATCCTTTCTGACAGACGACTTCGATGTTATTACCGTCAGGGTCTAAGATATAAGCGGCGTAATAGTGAGAGTGGTAATGATGGCGAATTCCCGGTTCGCCATTGTCTCTCCCGCCTACCTGTAGAGCGGCACGCCAGAATTCGTCGACTATGGCCCGTTCACTGGCAGCAAAAGCCAGATGTGTTGAAGCGCCTGTTATGTCTTTATCATGAAGCCAGAGCCTCGATGCAGGGAGCGTATACCCGCTATGAGTGAGAAGCGTCAGTTCATAATGCTGACTTTTGCTATCAGCCCTAAGGATATTTCCTCTCTTTCATCAAGTGAAAAGGAAGTCTTCAGCCTAAAGCTATAGGGCTAAAGAGCATCTTATGCACCCGGATTATGATGGAGATACGAACGTTGTCTGACTGTTGGACGGGCCGGTAAGGGCAGGTGAATTTACAGTCCCGGCAGAGGCTAAATTTTCTTCAAACCATCCCAGAAAATTCTGCAGCTTTGGCCTGCTCCGGTAGCCCAGCGGCATGACGAGATGATGTGCGCTGATGGCATGGCTGAACTGCTCAGGAAGGATCCTGACTAACGTACCCTGACGCAGGAATTTCTCTGCCAGAAGCTCGCTTTCAAGCACCACACCGTGCCCCATCGCTGCGGCTTCCAGGCTCATATATGAGCGATCAAACCTGAAAAGCCAGGGCTGGGCGGGCTGGGCGATGTTATGTGCCCGGAACCACTCAGGCCAGCGTAGTAATGTATTTTCCGAATAGATAAGCCTGCGTGAGATCAAATCCTCTGGCGAACTGACGGGTGCGTACGCAAGGTACTCCGGTGATGCCATGGGCAGAATGCGTTCATTTCTCACGGACCTGATATCGAAACCTTCCCATGACGGAAAGCCATGTCGGATAGCGATATCCACTTCGCCGCGTCCGAAATCCACGTCCTCATACGAGCAGGCCAGCGTGACTTCAGTGCCGGGATACTGCTTCTGAAATGACTGAATGCGCGGTAAAAGCCACAGGTAGCCGAAGGTGGGGGAGCTGTGAATATGGATTTTGTTCACGCGGCCTGCGGCCTTCATCTCCGCGGTTGCCTGAATCAGCCCCTGTAGATGCACGCCAATGATCTCCAGGTAAGCTTCTCCCCTGGCGGTCAGTTTCACGCCGGCAGCGTGACGTTCGAACAGCTGGCACTCCAGGCTCTTTTCCAGCGTGGCTAGCTGATGGCTTGCGGCTGAAGCGGAAATACCCAACGCTTCAGCCGCACGAACCACGTTGCCCGCCCGGGCAATATGTTCAAAAACCTGAAGACACTTCAGTGAAGGGATCTCCGCATAATTTCTCATTTTCCAAACCTTGTAACACCAAACTGCTCCTATTTTATCAGCTTACAAAAGGTGGTCACAGTTGTTCATCATTAAATGGTTAACCATTTGTCGAGATCACTCTCACAATTCTTTATTTACAAAGCAAGCGTAAATGGACTTAAGGACGAGGTCTGTAGTTTATTGGTAAACCATTAAGATCTACCACTCAAGGGAACTTCTGATGACAAAACTGAATCACAACCTTCACGGCCTTTCTGAACATGCTTATTCGATTCGGCGGCATGCCCTGCGTATGGGCGCCGTGCAGGGACAGGGCTACATAGGGCAGGCACTGGGCATTGCCGATGCGCTCACGGTGGCCTATTTCCATGCCATGTCCTTCCGGGCGGAAGATCCTGAATGGGAAGGTCGTGACCGCTTTCTGCTTTCAATCGGTCATTACGCAATTGGCCTGTACGCCGCTCTCATCGAGGCAAAAATCATTCCTGAGCACGAGATAGAGAATTACGGTAGCGACAATAGCATTCTGCCGATGTCCGGCATGGCGGCCTATACCCCGGGGATGGAAATCACCGGCGGCTCGCTAGGGCATGGTTTGGGTATTGCTGTTGGCATGGCGCTGGGCCTTAAGAGAAAAGGGAACAATGCGGCGGTGTATAACCTGCTGTCGGACGGTGAGCTGAATGAAGGGTCGACGTGGGAGGCCGCGCTTTCCGCCAGCCACTGGAAGCTCAACAACCTGATCGCGCTGGTAGATGTTAACCGCCAACAGGCGGACGGAGACAGTCAGGAAGTTCTGGCCACCGAGCCGGTCGATAAAAAGTTTGAGGCGTTTGGCTGGTTTGCTCAGCGCGTGAAGGGGCACGATTTGCAGGCACTTGTCAGTGCATTCGATGCGGCCCGGCATCACGCGGGCGACCAGCCACGCGTGATCATTCTCGATACGCTGATGGGCAAGGGAGTGCCTTTCCTGGAAGAGAGAGACAAAAATCACTTCATTCGCGTAGCTGATGCCGAGTGGCAGCAGGCACTTGATGTCCTGAAACGCCATATCTGAAAATCACTTCCGACTCAATGAGGCCACTATGACCACTAAAAAACTGACCACATCTGCCATGATTGCTTCAATTGCTGAAGAGGGGCAGGCAACCATTCCGGCTCCCTTTGGCCATGCCCTGGTCGAGCTCGCAAAAAAACACAATGATATCGTCGGCATGTCGGCAGACCTGGCGGCCTATACCGATTTGCACATTTTCTCGCGCGAGTTCCCGGAACGGTTTTATCAGATGGGTATGGCTGAGCAGCTGCTGATGAGCGCCGCTGCAGGGCTGGCCCGCGAGGGGGCTACGCCTTTTGTCACCACCTATGCCGTGTTCGCCGCACGACGAGCCTATGATTTCATCTGTATGGCTATCGCAGAGGAAAAGCTTAACGTCAAAATCATCTGTGCATTGCCGGGGCTCACAACGGGATATGGCCCCAGCCATCAGGCAACAGAGGACATTGCTATTTTTCGCGGCATGCCGAACATGACCATCATCGATCCATGCGATGCCATTGATATTCAGCAGGCTATTCCGGCCATATATGAACATGAAGGTCCTGTCTATATGCGCTTGCTGCGAGGAAAAGTGCCGGTCATTCTGGATCGGTTCCCTGACTACAGGTTCGAGGTCGGAAAAGCGAAGCTGCTGGCAGACGGCCACCAGGCGCTGATTATTTCGACTGGCCTGATGACCATGCGCGCCATTCAGGCCCGTGACCTGCTGGAAAAAGAGGGTATCAGCGTCGCGATACTGCACTCCCCAACCATTAAACCCCTGGATGAAGCAACTATTTGCCGTGAGGCGGAAAAACGTAACTGTCTGGTGATAACTGCAGAAAACCACACGGTGATTGGCGGACTGGGCGAAGCCGTAGCCTCCGCGCTGATGCGAAACGGAATATTCCGGCCATTCAGGCAGGTCGGGCTGCCGGATAGATTCCTGGATGCTGGCGCGCTGCCAACACTTCATGACCGCTATGAGATATCCGCACGTTCACTTGCCTCCAACATTGCATCCTGGATTAAACAATAAAGCATCTCATCCACACGCCTCTGCGTGTGCAGGGGTGTGTGCAACTCTGTTTTAAAGCCTTGCCATTGAAAATATCCGAAAGATAAAGGGCTTATCATGATTGATAAATTAAAAAGGAAGAGTCAGTACAGATGGTTTGTGATAGCACTCATTTTTATACTCTTTATGGTTGCACAGGCAGACCGGGCAAACATCGGCTTCGCTATTCCTTTTATCCAGAAAGAATATGACCTGACCAATTCAGAGATAGGTCTCATCATCAGCCTGTTTTTTGCCGGTTACGGACTATGTCAGATCCCGGCGGGCTTTTTTGTTAAACGTAAAGGGATCCGGTTTTCCTATGCCGCCGGTATGCTGTTGACATCCGTCTTCACGTTTATGATGGGCAAAGTTGATTCTGTCTGGCACCTTAAAATTCTGCGCGCGCTGGTGGGCGTCAGCGAAGCTCCCGTCGTGATCAGCTCAACAGCCACCATCAACAACTGGTTTCCAACGAAAGAGAAGGGGACGGCCACGGGCATTTTTCTGGCCGGTTCAAAATTCGGGCCGTTGCTGGTTCCTCCCATCTGTGCCTGGATTCTGATTCATTATGACTGGCGCCATATCTTTCTGTTCTTTTCAATACCGGGAGTCATTCTGGCTTTGGTGTGGTATGTCCTGGTCAGGAATACCCCGGCAGAAAGTCGCTTTGTGAATCAACAGGAGGCGGATTACATCGCGGAAGTCAGCCGTGATGAAGAGGGGAGCAAGCGACGTTTCAAAAGCCGGGCGTTCCGCTATGGCTTTATTGACCGCATGATCAGAACGACAAAGCTCACCCCAATCGACTCATCCCGGTCCATTTTCCGGTCATGGGATATTTACGGAGCAGCCATCGGTTATATGTGCATGGTGGGGATTGTTGACGGCGTGATCATGTCCTGGCTGCCCAAATATCTTCTGCAGGAACACAAGCTGTCCATCGTGGCTTCCGCGGCGCTGGCTGCCACGCCGTTTGCCGGAAACGTGATAGGGAATCTTTGCGGCGGCTGGATTTCGGATAATCTGCTGGCCAAGCGCCGGAAGCCCCTGATGATGTTCAGTGCTGTCTGCACGATTGTGATGACAGGGCTGATGACCGTAGCACCCCAGAATCCCTATCTGCTGGGCCTGCTGCTGTTCTGTTTGGGCTTTCTGATAGCACTGGGGTACTCAGCTTACTCGGTATATGCCATGGCCCGGGCGTCCAGAGAGACTTATCCGGTCGCTTACGCCATTATTAACATGGGCGGGCAACTGGGAGCGGTGTGTATGCCCCTGATCGTCGGAGTATTGCTGGATAACTACAGCTGGAATGCGGTGTTCATCACGCTGGGTATCGCCGCGGCACTGTGTCTGGTGGTGGTCTTTACCATTCGTGAGCCCCTACCTGCAGGTGCCGAACTGGAGTGACAAACAGCCAATGTAACCGGCGGCATGCAGCCGGTTACATGATCACTGCATAAGCAGATTCATCAGCATATTTTCCCGCTCCCAGTGGGCGAAATGTGCCTCCATGGCCGCTCTGGCCGCATCAGGATCGCGGGCCGCAATGGCCTTAACAATATCTTTGTGATTGCTGTTAATGCGGGTTTCCGATTCGTTCAGACCTTTCATGATGCTGCGTCGTTTTCTCAGCAAATCGGCGATGAAAGAAGCGATGCTCTGATAAAAAAGCATGATGACAGGATTATGGGTCATACCAGCCAGCACCAGGTGAAACTGATAGTCTGCCTCGACCTTTTCTTCAAAACCTTCAACTGTCACCATCAGATCGCTCAGGCGTTCGAGCTCGGCAATTTCTTTATCAGATGCATGCGTGGCCGCTTCCTCGGCCAGCATTTTCTCGAACATTTCCCGGGCGTCTTCGATGGTATCGAGCGAGATGTAGCCTAACTGTGAGGCAATATCAAAATAGAGGTTGGCAAATGACAGGCGAGGCATTCTGAGAAACGTTCCGCTTCCCTGATTACGCTCAATAAAACCAAAAAATTCCAGAGAGGAAAGGGCATTTCGGATAATGGATCGCTGAACCCCCATTTTTTCCGCCAGGACCCGTTCAGAAGGCAGTCTGTATATGCCATTTTTATCAATCGCAGCAGTCGCGAGTATCCGTTTGATCAGGGACTGACTTTCTTCGGGGATTCCGGTCATGTTTATCACATAAGATGATTACAGAGGGCGGGTGGGTTACCGAATATCCTAACGCCTGCATCAGGGGATGACAACATAAGAGGCGTGCCGGGCGGGGACAGAACAGCATTCTGAGCAAAAGTTATCTGTTCTCCCCGCAGGTAATGAAATCAGACCATTACCTGCCGGTCAGATGGTTTCAGGCGTTTCCGCCCGCTATTTTTTTCAGTGCCACGACTTCTGAATGCTCAATATACGGCGGGAGTTCGCTGAAGAGTTTAACGATATGGTCAGCATTCAGATGCTTTTGCAGTAGGTCAAGAGAAGACCATTCTTCGGTCCAGACAAAACGACGGGGATTCTCTGCGTCCTGGTTAAGCTGATAAGTAATGCAGCCTTCTTCACTCAGAGTTCTCGCAATGACGCTGCAAAACATTTCATGAACCTTATCTTCAAAGCCTTCCTTAACGGTAAATAATGCGACGACTGGTACAGTCATAGTGCCTCCTGAATAGTAACAATTGGCTTAATGAGCCTGATCAAACAAGTTATTCAAGCCGCTCAGGGCAGACATGAAATCAAGATAGATGGGTGTCTTTGCACCGAATCGGATGTCATTGACAATCGTGAGCGAGCGCAATAATGGATAAAGCCTGAAGTCCGATTCATTGATCTCTTACCGGTACTTCAGGAGAGTCTCGAGTTCACCGAGCCTGGCATTCCCTGTGCTTTTCAGGAACCTCCCGCCATACTGCCCATCAACGTAGTGAACGATATCCCTACTCTCAGCCATGAAGGTACCGTCGTCCTTCTCGAGGATAGGGGCAATTTTTTTACTTACCATTCTTGTGGACGTTTCAGCATCAGCTTCAGACATGAGGCGCAGTTCCAGAGGAATTTTCTTTATCCCTAAAATCATGCGTGCCCGGACGCAGAATGGACAATGCTCGTAAATATATAACTTCATCAAGCAGCCTCCCTGTAGATTTTAGATTACTCGCAAGTAACATTACTAAAAAGTAATGTTACTTGCGAGTAATATTGGTGTCCACACATAATCCTTTATTTTACTTAGCTGTTAGAGAGTGATTACACTAGATGCGTTGCTGATCCAGTTTATTTATCGGAGCCCTGCTTTGTCACATCGCGTTACCCAGCATCAAAACAGTCCGCAGCCCACCAGAGGCGAAGTAACCCGCCAGCGCCTGCTGGAGCATGCCTGCCGCGAATTCGCCAGACTGGGATTTCACAGCACTAAAGTGAGCAATATCGTCAAAGCCAGCGGGCTGAGCCAACCCACGTTTTACATCTATTTTGACAGCAAAGAAGCCGCATATGAGGAGCTCGTTCATGAGTTTCGCCGCAGACTCAGGATCATCACGAAAGATTTGCTGATCCAAAAGCCCATCGGCGGAGAAGCCTTGGTCAAAAGTCTCCAGTTCAGCTTTATCAGTTTCCTGAGTTTTCTCGCAGAAGATCCGGATCTGACTGAAATTGGTCTGTTCCAGCCGCCGGGCTGCACGGAAACTAAAGCCTCTCTCGCCATATGGATCGCGGACAATATTGCACAGGAGCAGGAGCTGGGGGTATTCAGCAAGGACGTCGATGCGCTGACGGTCGCGCGATGCTTCGTCGGGATGATCGATCAGGCTGCCAGAGTTCCCCGGGATGAAATGACTTTGGAAGAGCTGGCAATGGGCTGTGCGCGTGTGCTGTGTAAGGGCATAGGGCATTGAGTCGGGTTTTACACCCTTAATCAAAAAAGTGGCGGCAAAAAAACTAAAACTCAGACATCTGTACTTGTAATTGCACTGATAGAGCCTGCACCTCCACGCCTGCATAAAATTTAACCATTTCTACCGCATCATCGAGGGTAAATCCCCGTTGCGTGCTGCCTGTGGTCTCGTTAAGCGTTTCACTCGCATAAAGTGTATAGCTTTTCCCGTCTCTTTTTACTGAATGGTTAACTTGCCTGACAGCACTTAGGCTGCATCGGCATGGGTGGATATGCCAAGGTAATTCCGTGTGGGGTGGGAGGGTCATACGCATGACGGAAATCTGTGGCCTGCCCGAAGGATAGTGCTAATAAGGCTGCCCACTCCATGCTTTGTCGCTCTGAAGTACGAGTTCGTGCTGCAGGTAAACCTGCTGCGGTTTTTTTAGCGTGTTCATCCTTCATACACTCTCCTTAAATTTAATTATCGCTGAGTGTAGCAGCCGCCAAAACGGCACCCGCAGGTGCCGTGATGGCTATCAGATTGTGTCCGGTAACGCGTAGGCGATGACGTAATCGCCTTTACCTGTTCTCATGAAATGATGTCCGGTTGCTTCGATCACCACATACTCTTTACCGTTCTGTTCATAAACCATTGGGTTTGCCTGGCCACCTGCCGGCAGCGGCGCTGACCAGACCGTTTTCCCGGTTCTAATATCAATGGCACGGATAAGGTCATCCGTCGCTGCTGCAATGAAGACCAGCCCGCCTTTAGTTACGGCAGAACCCCCATTGTTAGGCGTTCCGATGTTGATCGGCATGCCGGTTGGAATGCCAAATGGACCGTTTTTCCTGGCCGTCCCTAGCGGGCGATCCCAGACGGTGTGCCCGGTACGCAAATCAATTGCACGAATGCCACCGTACGCGGGCTCGTTGCAGAGCATGCCGGTAAAGCCATTCTGCCAGCCCGGATTGATGTTCAGCGCAAACGGCGCGCCGCTCTGTGGTGTCAGCGGACTGGCATGGGTGTCAAGGTTATAGCCAATTTTATCCGAAGGATGGACGTGAAGCTTATCCGCAACGCTCCTTGCCACAAACTCGGTATAGTTAACGGTGTTGTTATAGTTGGCAATGACAAGACCATTCACAGGGTCAACTGAAACTCCACCCCAGTCACTTCCGCCGTTGTAGCCCGGGTATGAAATAAACGGTTTGCCGATTGATCCCGGCGTGTAGGAGCCTTTGTAGTCAGCCTGCTGGAATTTAATCCGACAGTACAGCTGGTCCAATGGCGTCAGCCCCCAGGTGCTGGCAGGTGTCAGATCCGGTTTGCGCATGCTATTGAAAGTGGAATATGGCTGGGTCGGCGAACGCTTATCCGGGTCGGTTCCTCCCTGTGGCGCTGGCTTTTCAATCACATCAAACAGCGGCTTGCCGTTTTCACGATTAAGAACGTAAAGCTCAGCGTTTTTGGTCGGCAGAATGATGGCGGGAATTTTACTGCCATCGGCCTGAGGATAGTCAACGAGGGTAGGAGGTGAGCCCAGATCGAAATCCCAGATGTCATGATGGGTCGTCTGGAAGTTCCATCGCGGGAGCCCGGTGTTGATATCAAGTGCTACCAGCGAATCGCCGTACTTCAGCTCAGCAGGGGTACGCGGCGCGCTCCAGTAGTCACCGGAAGGGTTAGCGACAGGAAGATACACCAGCCCCAGTTTTTCATCACCGGTAAACGAGGTCCAAACGTTAGGACTTCCGCGCTTGTAAGCGTTATTGCCGTGCTTAGGCGTGGCGTCCTCAGGATTAGCAGCATCCCATGCCCACTTTAGCTTGCCGGTTCGAACGTCGTAGGCTTTAGTAACGCCTGGCGGGCCAAAGACACGCTGGCCGTCGATGACCTGATGGCCAACAACAATCGTATCCCTGATCACTACCGCTCCGGAGGTAATCGAAACGTAGCCGGTGTAGGTTTCACCCATATCCTTAAGGATCGATACCTCGCCGTTATTGCCGAAATCAGTGCAACGGGTTCCGTCCTGCGCATCCACCTCGAATACACGGGCATCCAGCGTGCCCAGAATGATCCTGCGATCACAGTGTTGATAAACAGCAGCGATAGCAGGAGCCGAAGCTGGCTGCGAAGGTTGTTGAGAGGGTTTCCGAGTACCGTCAAAATAGGCCAGAGAGCGGCATGCAGGAGTGTAAGGCAGCGCATCCCGGTTAATTTTAGGGTCAAAGCGCCATTTTTGTTTTCCCGTCGCAGGGTCTAAGGCGACGATGTTGTTGGCAGCGGTACAGACATACAGGAAGTCACCCACCTTGATTGGTGTGTTCTCCGTACCCCAGCGAGCGCCTGGTGGCAAATCTCCCGCATGCGTCTGCCAGGCAACCTTCAGTTTACTGACGTTAGCAGGCGTAATCTGTGAGGTAGAGGAATAACGCGCTGCAGACAGATTTCCACCATAGGCAGGCCAGTCATTTTTGACCTCCTGTGACGTAGTGCCGGTGCCGGTGTCAGCGGAAAAGTTTTTACCGTCAGGTGCCGGAAAACCATTGGCTTCGGTCGTGTTATGAGGAAGAAATGCCAGACCGCCCGCGCCAATAAAGGTGAGAACCAGTACTCCCGTCACAGCCCCGCTGTGCTTACGCTGCAGGCGTGGAAGCAGCGTTGACAGGTGGAAGGAGAACGCGATCGCCAGCACAAGTATCAGTGCGAAACGAGGCACCCAGCGCCAGTAATCCGTACCGGATTCAGATATCGTCCAGAACAGCGTGCCGAAGAACAGCAGGCTGAACCAGAGAACCGCAATAGCTTTCCCCCTGAAAAGGGCCACCCCAGACAAAATGCTGAGGACGCCTGCAATGGCGTAATACCAGTTACCTCCCAGCGAAATAAGCCAGACACCGCCGGCAAGCATGTAGATTCCCAGCAGCAACAGTATTGCTGCAAGCAGTTTACCGACCCATCCTGGACGGTTCTTGAGGTTTGAAGGTTGATTCACGATTATGACCTTGCCTGTATGAATAATTAAACTAAATAAAGCGCGCAAATTGTTATCACGATGTAAGTATTTTGTCACACCAGTTATTTATTTTAAGCACTAATTATCCAATGAGCCTTTAATTCATGAGTGCATGAGAAAAAACTCATCATATTAAAAATGAAAATGTACGCCTATAGTTTTATGGGGCAGGTGCATTTGAATAATGAGGTGATAATCAGTCTGGTGGATTAAAAAAATCTTACTTATTTGTCTCATTAAAACCTGCATCTACAATTTCGCTAAATTGAAAAGGGATTAAACATGGGGATTAAAAGTCAAAAGAAATCCGAGCGGTTCATTCCTGCTGAAATAGCCAAAAAACTCCCTGATACCTCGGAAAGCATGTTGGCGGATGAATATCTGACGGACAGGCCTCAAGCCAGTTGCAGGGTCTTCCGAGCCTACAAAGGTGTTCCCCCGCATTTCCATCAACAGTGTGATGAGTATTTATATGTTGTATCCGGCAGAGGGACGTTCTGGATGGAAGATGAAAGCACCGAGGCCGAGTTTGCTCCGGGTCACCTGTTGTTTTTTGAGCGTAACGTGGTTCATGCGCTGCCAACGCTCATTGAAGAGCCCGTCGTTTTCCTGTCCATCGACAGTCCCCGTCGGGAACCTGATGATATCATTTTTGTGAACCCTGAGGACGGCTCTGCGTCTGATTTTATGCTACGTAACGGGCAGGGATAGCGCGCAATTGCCCGATGTTCTGCCGTGAGTGTTCTGGCGACAGAGGTCGGGCAGGCCACATATCAAAGCTGTACCTGTCATGCGTGGCATGATCTTCTGATGCAGAGTTCAGTTAGTGTGATTTCATTCAAAAGCAATAAGTCAGCTAAAGCCGGTTTAGAAATCAGTATTTGTTTCAACCGATTCACCATTAATCGCATTTTCCAGACTGAGGTGAATGTTCTCACCTATAGCCATGGCATTATCAATTAACTCATCCAAATCATGATCTGTCACCACGACCGCATTTCCGTCTTTTTTCTTTCCGCCACGATGCACCAGATGTTTAGGTTTTAACGTAGCTAATTCGATAGCATCAATTGGCGCTTCGCAGATAAATATCAAAGGTGGCTTTAAATCGCTTTTTTAATACGAGCAGCATTATGCTAACTAGCGCTGATATGATGCTCCTTCACTACTTTGATAAGCGCTTCCCTGATTTTTCAACCAGTTCTCCTTGGAAGGTAAGGGCGATGATCTCTTTGCTGAATTTGAGCTCGGTTTTGGCCTTTTCAATAAATTCGGCAATGTATAAATCATATTTATTAATACGCATTAATGAATAATTCAACAAAGAGCGTTTCATGGGCGGTAATGATATTCGTGTACGAGATACTAAACCGATGATCTTTACGCTCATTTTTAAAATCACCGTCAGCCAGAGATCTTATACCTTCAACTATTAATTTCTCATTCAGAGCCGTCGCATCCGCTAATGGCAGGAAACGGACGCGCGCGTCAGGCTCGCTATGAGCGAATAGCGGACATTCACGGCCATCAATTTAGCTGACAACATGCCCTTGATATATCGTCAAATTAGTGGCGTTTTTCTTTCGAAATTCTTTAAACAGATTCAAATTTCATTAGTTATGACTCCTGCATCTTAACGACTACTTTGCCCTTCGCGTGCCCCTGACCCAAATAGGCAAGAGCTTCCTTTGCTTCTATAAAAGGGAATACCTTGTCGATCACCGGCCTGATTTGTTCCGCCTCAATGAGTTTGCCGATTTGGGCGAGCTGATCGCCATCAGGACGGACAAAAAGAAATGAATAAATGAGGCCTCGATTTTTTGTAAGACGCATGATCTTGCGGCTCATCAACCCGAAAACTAAACGCAGCAGGACGTTTAGTCTCCGCGACCGGGCGAACGCAGCATCTAATGGACCGATGAGAGAAACAATCTTTCCACCCGGCTTGAGAATTTGGGTGGATTTTTCAATTGAATCGCCTCTGATAGTGCCGAGAACCACATCGTAGTCGCTCAGCTCGTTTTCAAATTCCTGTTTTTTATAATCAATCACTTCGTCTGCGCCAAGATAACTCACCCATCCGGCGTTGTCTGTGCTGGTTGTCGTGGCCACCTGTGCGCCAAGGTGCTTCGCCAGTTGGATGGCAAAACTGCCAATCCCCCCGGAACCTGCCGGGATGAAGACCTTCTGACCAGGCTGCAACCCGGCTCGCTCTGTCAGCGCCTGCCAGCATGTGAGGCTCACCATCGGGAGCGAAGCCGCCTGCACGAAATCCAGGTTCGTGGGTTTTATGGCTGCAGCGCTCTCTGGCACCACTGCAAACTCCGCAAGAGAACCTATTCCCGTGTCGAAAGTGCTGGCGAAAATTTCGTCACCTGGCTTGAACCGCATCACTCGACTCCCCACGGCGATGACAACCCCGGCTAAGTCGCTTCCCAAAGTGGCGGGGAGTTTAAAATGCAAAACCGGTTTGAATATTCCGGTTGGGATCATGTTATCAATCGGGTTCAGACCCACAGCGAAAACTTTTACCAGGATTTCATTATCATTGGGGGAAGGGCAATCGATGTTATCGAATCCCAGCTCAGGGGATTTACCATAGCGTTTAAACGTAAGTGCTTTCATCGTCTTATTCTTCATTTATTTTTTCGCATCAAGCTGAAGACTTTTGCGCACCACATTATCCAGGAATGACGCAGGGGCGAATCTGAGAATAAAATTCAATTGACCTGCCAGCCTTCCCGCCGTGTAGCGCACCTTCGGGCGTAAAGTCTGAGCAGCTTTAACCACCACGTCAGCCACCACCTCCGGACTTTCCGCCTCAGCCATTGCTTTGCTCACCACTTTCGTCAGCTTAGCCCGGATCTGGTCATACTCCTCAAGCTTTGCATCCGCCTCGATATTATTGGCTTCAAACTGTGTTTTCATGTAGGCAGGTTCGATGACAGACACTCTGATGCCCTGTGTGCGCAGTTCATGATCCAGTGCTCCGGTATACCCTTCGACCGCATGCTTACTGGCAGCATAAAGTGCCACATACGGCAACGGAACGATGCCGAGTATCGAACCGATATTGATGATGCGCCCGCTGCCCTGACGGCGCATATGAGGGATCACTGCGCGGCTCAACCTGACGATGCCCAAAAAGTTGGTGTCGAAAATGTGTTTGGCCTGTTCGACAGAACTCTCTTCCGCCGCCGCTGGAGCAACCCCAAAGCCCGCATTATTAATCAGAACATCGATTCGCCCCTCGAGACGCAACAACTCCTCAATGGCGGCCTCGACAGAAGCGTCGTCCGTCACATCCAGCGCCAGTATAGGAAATGGATGCTTTCCCGCCTGAGCGCCACGCCGGCTCGTACCATATACCGTAAATCCTGCGGCTAAAAGTTTGTGACCAGACGCTTCGCCGATACCCGAGGACGCGCCGGTAACCAGTGCAACACGTTTTTTTGCCATGCTGAATAAGGCCTTCATGAGATGTTTCAGGTTTCTCATCGCTGATGAGACGACAGGCTGTAATGGATTTATGTCGGATTTACCGCTGTGCAGAACAGCCGGAAGACCGTTCTGCACAGGACATCTCATTGATTACAGTGCTTTATATCGTTCTGCGGATTCATCTTGTTTGATGTCTGAAAGCAGAGCCTGACGCGAAGCATCGAGGGTGTCCCAGCGGGCAGCATTATGTAAAGGCGGAATGGTGACCCGTTCACGGCGGTCAAAACCTACCAGTGCGGCATCCACTAACTCGCCCACTTCCATGAATTTTGCCGAGTTAGTGATGTCGATACCCGCACGGTCCCAGATTTCCGTGTAAGTGCCGGCAGGGAGCACCGCCTGGATATAAATGCCTTTAGATGACAGCTCGACATTCATTCCCTGAGACAGGAAAAGCACGAAGGCTTTGGTGGCGCCGTAAACCGTCATGGCAAATTCTGGGGCGAGGCCGACGATGGAACTGATGTTGACGATCGATCCCTCGCCTGCTTGCACAAAGCGTGGTGCCACGGCACTAGCAAGTCTCGTCAGCGCAGTAACATTAAGCGCGATAAGGCTTTCTATTGAATCAGGTGTCTGCTCTGTAAAACTGCCGGACTGTGCAATACCCGCGTTATTGATAAGAATGCCAATCTGCGCGTCTTCACGCAGGCGAGCTTCGACCACAGCTAAATCGCTCGTTTGCGTAAGGTCAGCAGGCAAAACATCGACAGAAATGCCATTTTCCTGTCGCAGACGATCGGCCAGTATTTCTAACTTCGTTTTGTCGCGCGCAACCAAAACCAGGTCGTGGCCCCGGCGGGCGAACCGTTCAGCGTAAACCGCACCAATACCCGTGGATGCGCCTGTAATGAGAACTGAAGCTTTAGTCATAATTTGATCTTCTTTATTAAAGTGTAAACTGAATTCGCCATGTGCGATGTATGAAGAACCGTCACACCGGTGCTTTACTTACTGGTCTCAGTCAGCGACGGGTAATCGGTATATCCCGCTGCGCCACCGCCATAAAGTGTTTCAGGATTGATTGAGGCCAGAGGTGCGCCCGTCTTCAGCCTCTCGACCAGATCGGGGTTGGAGATGAATGGGCGACCAAACGCGAACAGATCGGCTTTACCCTGCGCAAGCTGAGCGGACGCCAGTTCCAGGTCATAGCCATTATTGCCAATGTAAGTGTTTTTAAAACGCCGGCGCAGGGAGTCGTAATTGAACGGGGATACATCACGCGGGCCGCCCGTCGCACCTTCAACTACATGGAGGTACACGATGCCTAATGCGCTGAGTTGGTCAGCGACGTAATCATATTGCTGCTGCGGATCACTGCACGAAATCGCATTTGCAGGAGAAACCGGTGAAATACGTACGCCGGTGCGGTCAGCACCAATCTCATCTTTTACGGCCGCCGTGACTTCCAGCAGCAGGCGCGCACGATTCTCGACAGAGCCGCCGTATTTATCAGTTCGCTGATTTGCGCCATCTTTGAGGAACTGTTCCAGTAGATAACCATTCGCGCCGTGAATCTCTACGCCGTCAAAGCCGGCGGCAATGGCATTGGCCGATGCCGTTCTGAAATCGTCAATAATCCCCGGTATTTCCTGCAACTCCAGCGCACGTGGCTCAGAAACATCAGCAAAGCCATTGTTCACAAAGGTTTTTGTCTCGGCGCGAATGGCTGACGGCGCGACCGGTGCAGCGCCACCCGGCTGTAAATCGACATGCGAAATTCGTCCTACGTGCCATAACTGTACAAATATGCGCCCACCTTTGGCATGCACCGCGTCAGTCACTTTACGCCAGCCATCGATCTGAGCCTGCGTGTAGATCCCCGGCGTATCCTGATAGCCCTGCGCCTGTGCGGAGATCTGCGTGGCTTCAGTGATCAGCAATCCTGCTGTGGCACGCTGGGCGTAGTAGGTCGCCGCCAGTTCGCCCGGTACCAGCCCCGCTCCGGCCCGGTTACGTGTCAGCGGCGCCATCACGATGTGGTTGGCCAAAGTTAGTGAGCCAAGTTCATAGGGTTGAAATAATGTCTGATTCGTCATGCTTATTCGCCCGTTAATGGTGGGTTAAGGTGTCAATATAATGATGATGATCATAATCTATAATGTCAACTCGTTTGATTACGGTCATCATCAATGTATACTTAAACTCAATTTTTAAGAGGGGCAGGAAAGCATGAAAGTGTCGAAAGAGCAGGTTCGGGAAAATCGGACACGCATTGTTGAAACGGCCTCAGAACTCTTTCGCGAACGCGGTTACGATGGCGTGGGCGTGGCGGAACTGATGTCAGCGGCAGGCTTAACCCATGGCGGGTTTTACAAGCACTTTGGTTCAAAGGCAGACCTGATGGCGGAAGCGATGAGCTGCGGATTTACGCGTACTGCAGAAAGCACGGCAGGTGTGGACCGGGAAAAATTTATTGAATACTACCTCTCCCGACAACATCGCGATGATATGGGAAAAGGGTGCGTGATGTCAGCACTGGGCACCGATACATCCCGTCAGTCTGAATCAATCAAGGCGACATTTGCCGCTGGAATTGAACGCCAACTCGCCGTTTTAGGAACTGAAAATGGCACGCGCGCTGACCTGATAGATACCATCGCCCATCTTGTGGGTGCACTGGTGTTGTCTCGTGCCTGCCCAGATAATTCCGCTCTGGCTGATGAAATTCTGGATGTCTGCCGTGCGCGTCTTGTTAATCATGAAGCCAGTGAGGATTGAATGTGTTGGGCTTAGGGGACTTTTTTCAGCAGTGCATATAAATAAATCACCAACGTCCGCTTCTGGCACTCAGCAGACGTTCAGGCCCATCATGGTTCCTGCTTCGCTGGCGGAAGCAATTTTTTAGCTTCGTGAATGAGCTTTTCAATCTCTTCCAAAGGGATGCATCCTTCGTAGCAAGAAAAAGAGAATTCATGAGTTACGTCGGAATAGAAGACTTCAGCAATTTGCCGGAGCGGGGATGTTCCAGCCTCAGAAAGTTCGAGGTACATACCATCACGGATGACATCGCTTCCACAGGTAAGGTTGTATTGGATCTTAGCCATAAATATAATCCTCCATTTTTCCTGTTAATGATGCCTTGTTCTAGCGTAATAAAACATATCCCTGAATATAACTTGCATCGGTCCGCTATGAGCGAAATGCGGGCGTTGCTAACCTGGCAATATATTAACCAACATAAATAAGGTTGTTTTGGCTGTAAATCCTGGCCTTGCTTGAATTTATCTTATTAAATACATCAACTTTTTCTGTTGAACTTTAAAACAACAAGATGTTAGATGAGATTTTATGTAAAAATCATTATTCTTAATTAACCCACCTCTATCAGACTACAAATCAATAAATTCAGTCAAGAGATAATCAGTTATCTCACTTCCCACACTTTGAATTAATTTCAATTGTTATTGATTACCCTGCTAAAAGTATCACTCTGATTGTTGGTTTTAATTCCTATCGATTAAGATTAGTGTATAATTTCTACCTGGTCCTTAAATCCATTTTACTATGTAACCAAATGAACGCTACGATGCAGAACTTGATTGCAGAATAGAAGTAATATTATTAGATATCAAGTTCTGGGAATGGCAGGCGGACAACGCGACTAATAACGCAGATAAGTATTTTGCAATGATTGTCATAGCTGATAAGGTTGCGAGGCTTCAGATAGCTCTGGATATTAAAAAAAGAAGAGTGGAGACGTATTGGATTGTCAATTAGCTTTAAAGATTGAATTCAAAAAAAGGCGCTCAATGAGCGCCAGGCGATCCTACATAGTAACTCAATGGTTACTTTTTATTGGAGACTCAAATTCCAATCTCATCTTTAACCCAAGAGCGCGCTTTCTTGACAGTTTCTAAAGGCGGTGCTTTTTCGGGGTCTTGTTCTGCTTCAATAATTATCCAACCATCATAGGTTGAATCTTTAAGGTAATTAATTACTGGAGCGTAATTAACAATGCCGTCTCCAGGAACTGCGAATAAACCGTTTCTGACTGCATCATTAAAACTGAGGTTATTGTTGATCACATTGTCTAAAACATCGCCTCTCACATCCTTCATATGAATGTGTGCAACACGATTGCCGTAGTTTTCAAGTACCCAGCCGATATCCACGCCTGCCGCGGTTGCGTGGCCACAATCAAGCACGATACCCACTAAATCATCAGTTGCTTCAAGGAATGCTTTCAGCTCATCGTTAGTTTCAACCACCATCATCAGGTGATGATGGTAAGCGAGGCGCAGGCCATAAATTTTCAACAGTGAGAAAGCCAGGTTATTAACTTTCTGTGCGTACTGCTCAAGGCTAATATTCGCTAAGGCTGGAGACAGGGATAATGGCTCATCCAGAGGTGCACTTCCGGGCATTGCCCCACATTCTCCATAAACCAAAACTTTTGCACCAAGTGACTTCAGAAGCAATGCATGATCGTGAACAGCTTCAAGCTCTTCTTCGAAACTACGTTCGATAAGGAATCCGTTAAACCAGCCAGAGGCTAACTTGAGTTTTGCGTTGGAAAGTATTGGCTGAAGTTTATTAACTGTTCTGGGGAATTTACGGCCTAACTCAATCCCTTCATAACCCGCTGCCGCGGCTTCTTCAAGACAGGTTTCCAGCGGGATATCACCGCCAAGATCTTCCAACACGTCATTTGTCCAGGACAGTGGGCTAACGCCAACACGAATACGCTTTGATACGCTCATAATTCTATCCTTCAAAATAAAAAGCATCGCTTCCGATGACCTGAGAAACGATGCTAAGTAGGTTCTCAGAGACTCTGAGGAAATTTCAGTATTACAAAGTGAACGCTTCGCGGAAGGATTCTAACGCCACCACCGAATCACCTGATGCCCAACCTTCCAGTGCTACTACGCCGTGATAATTGATACCCTTTAGGGCACGAGCAATGGCTTTATAGTTGATTTCACCTGTTCCCGGTTCTTTACGGCCCGGAACGTCAGCAACCTGAATTTCACCGATATGCTTCTCACTTCTCTTGATTAGTTCTACCAAATTACCTTCGCCAATCTGAGCGTGATAAATATCCAGGTTCATTTTCAGGTATGGGCTGTTTACGGCGGCAACTAACGCCAGAGTGTCTTCCGCTTTTGCAAAAGGCGTACCCGGATGATCAACAGCAGTATTAAGGTTCTCGAGTGTGAAAACCTTGCCTGCCTTCTCTCCCAACGTAGCGAGTGCATCCAGAGTGCTCTTCGCTTTCAGCCACATTTCACCAGTAACAATTTCAACAGGTTTCACTGGCAGGCCAACATTGTTCAGACCAGTACCGTGCAAGTTGAGAGAAGGACAGCCAAGGCGACGTGCAACTTCGATTGACTCATTAGCGCTGGAAAGCAGCTTGGCAATCTCACCACTGTCGGTAAGATTGCCAGAGATATATCCGGTCATTGAAGTGATACGAGCACCGATTTTAACCAGCGCATCAATGTCTTTCTTGGTCCAGTCCCAGATTTCAACACCGAAGCCCATAGCGTGAATACGTTCTACGCGCTCAAGAAATGGCAGGTCGAGAAACACCATTTCTGCGCAGACGGACAATGAGTAGTTAGACATCTAAAATCCTTAAAGATTGATTGGCTGAGACTGTTGAACAGAAGCAATGCATGCCAGTGCGATTTCCAGTGCGTTGCGCGCATCTTCGCCAGTTGCTTTCGGGATTTCACCAGTAGCAACACAACGAACGAAGTCGGTCAACTCAGCCACATAAGCGTCACGCAGCAGATCGGTATCACGACGAGCAGTATCAATAGAGATGCCCTCGGTGGTGTAACGCACACAGTTGTTCACATTGATGTTGCCAGCCTGCAACATGCCTTTGCTGCCGAACACTTCACCACGAACGTCATATCCATAAACGGCCTGGAAATTAGCTTCAGCAGTGGCGATCGCGCCATTATCAAAACGAATGTTCACTACGGCGGTGTCCAGTAAACCGCGATCTTTAAAATCAGGACGCACTAACGCATCGGCAACGGCATAAATCTGAGTCGGTTTCGCGCCTGGGTTCAGATGCAGAAGGATGTCAAAGTCGTGGATTAATGTTTCCAGGAAAATTGTCCAGTGTGGGATTGGCGTTGGATCACCCAGACCTGGGTCACGCGTGATTGAACGAAGCAGTTGAGGTACGCCAATCTTACCTGCTTTGATCTCTTCATAGGCTGCAGCGAAACCGCTCACGAAACGACGGTTAAAGCCAACTTGCAGAGCTACACCGGCTTCTTTAGCCGCGTTGATGGCTTTATCAGCCTCTTCCAGCGTGACAGCCATTGGCTTTTCACAGAATACACCTTTACCTGCTTTAGCTGCGGCTACAACCAGCTCAGCGTGAGTACGAGCTGGTGATGCAATGACCACTGCGTCGATTTCTGGATCATTCAGCATTGCCTGTGGGTCGGTATAAGATTTTTGCGCGCCCAGCTTAGCGGCCAGCTTGTCAGCGGCACCCGGAACAGGATCTGCAACTGCGACTAATGTTGCACCTGGAATACGTTGGGCAACCGTTTCACCGTGGAAACTGCCCATACGACCTGCGCCAATCAGACCAACGCGCACAATATTTTTAACAGACATGTAACTCTCCTCAGTATGTAGGGTATTTACGGCTTACTTTGTGATACAGATTCTGGTGTGATGAGCGGTTGCTCATGACCAAAACGACGGGATTTTGAAAGCATCAATGGTTCGATATGCTCCAGCGAGACGCCTTTAGTTTCCGGCAGGAAGCGGCCAACAAACCAAAACGCGATGACACTGAATCCTCCACATAACAGCAGCGGGAAAGCGCCATTGAAGTGTTCCATCAGCACTGGGCTTCGGTTCATCATTGGGAAGCTCTGCGTCACGATGAAGTTTGAAACCCATAGGGAACAGAACGCGTAGCCCATGGCGACAGCTCGCATACGGTTCGGGAAAATTTCGGAGATCAGCAGCCATGCACCAAGACTCCATGACAGGCCAAAAACAAAAATAAAACCGACTAATCCCACAACCGGTAAGTAGCCTTTTGCTTCATTCATGAATGCCCAGGAAGTGAAGAACAGGAAGGCAGCACACCCCAATGCTCCCCAGCGCAGCAGGGGAATACGGCCTACCCGGTCAAATGCAACCAGCGCAATGCTTACACCGGCAAGCAGCGCCAATCCAAGGAATATGCTCTGGAATAGCGAATCCTGGGTATTACCGGTGACGTTCTGTAATAACGATGGTGCGAAGTACATCAGGATGTTGATGCCCGAAACTTGCTGAAGGACGGCAATCGCACAACCGATCCAAAGAATGTAAGAGGCTTTTTTGTCTTTCAGGATGCCGCGCTGCGGTTGACCATCGTTTGAGGCAGAATCTGCAGCGATAGAACCACGAATCGCGCTATAAAGGCGTTCAGCATGTGCTGCGTTTGAAAGAGAGGTAAGCACCTTGAGTGCTTGTTCTTTCTTGTTGTGCATCGCATACCAACGTGGTGATTCCGGCATAAAGCAAGCCATTATCAGGAACAGCACGCAGGGAACCAATGCCGATGCCAGCATCCAGCGCCAGCCCATAGAAACGATCCATTCGTGAGCTGCTCCCTTAGCAATCAGATAGTTGACCACATAAACAACTAACTGACCGCTTACCATCAGCATTTGCTGCATACCCAGCATGCGGCCACGCAAATCTTTCGGCGATACTTCAGCGATATAGAGAGGCGTGACCGCTGAAGCCATGCCTACAGCCAAGCCACCTATCAAACGGTAAACAACAAACCACGTCAGGTCATTGGCCAATGCCGCGCCAATAGCCGAGATCGCGAACAAAATTGCGGTAATGATCAGTGTCGATTTGCGCCCGATGCGGTCAGTCAAGCGACCGACCCCCCAGGCACCAATGACGCATCCCAAAATCACGTTAGAAACAGCCCAGCCACTTTCCGCTGGTGTGAGCGACAAATGTTCGGTTAAGGGATCAATAACGCCAGAAATGACGGAGGCGTCATAGCCGAGAATGATTCCACTGACTGAAGCGATGGCACAGATGAATATGAGGTAAGGCACATTGTGCTTTCGTGTAGACATTTCATTACTTCTCCACGTTGGTTTTTTTAAGTTATTTGTCTTTGTAGGTAAGACATAACTACTTAGCAACGGGTGTGCCAAGTCACACTCCACTGTTTTATAAGGAAATAAAAAAAGACATCGGTCACAAAGTGTTAATTAAAAAGACATGTCTTCATCACATGTCTATAGAATGAACACATTCAAAGCTACAAAGAATGAAATCTATGGACCATTTTCACGAGATGACTTGGGACGAGGAATGGGAGCTTATCGCGAAGCTTAACCATGAGCAGGGATTTGCCGAGTACAATGAAAAACTGGGAATGGCCTGGAAAGCCTTCGAAAAGGGCGATACCCCTAAAGGCCTTCGTTCGGCTATTCACGCATCATGGTTACGTAGCCATACGGAAGGCATTAATGCCTATCGTTTTGAATATCAGTTCTGCGATGAGAGCGAGTTACGAAGAATACTGGCGCGGAACGCGCTGTTAATCTCCATCGCGCGCGACATCATGCGTAATCTGCTTGCCTACAATCCTGATGGCCACATTAATCTGACCGATGCCAATGGCATAACACTGCATTTTTGTGGCCAGGATTTAACGCCAGTAGGCAGTATTCTCAGTGAGGCCATATCAGGCACCAACTGCACTGGCCGGTGCCTGAAAGAGAATAAGTTGGTTTATATGCTCAGCGCAGAGAACTATAAAGAAGCGCTGCGCATTCGTGGCAAACATTGTGCGGCTGCCCCTATCAGGGACGAGAACGGCGTTATGCTTGGCGTTCTGACTTTGACTGCAAACCCCGGTTGTTTCCACTATCACACGCTTGGAACCGTCCAGGCCGCTGCCGAGGCGATTTCACAGCAGCTTATTTTGCGGCATCTGGTGAATGAGCAGGAATCAGTGATGGAAGCGCTGAATGAAGGTGTTCTGGTCGTCAGTGAACAAGGCATTATTCGGCAGATAAACCGTTATGCCCGTGAGGTGCTCGGCATACAGGGGGATGTCCGCTTCCGGGATGCTGATCAAGTATTACTTCCTGAAGGTTGCTCGTTGAGGGAGTTGCCAGCCTGTAAGGATCGAAATATTGCTCTTTGCCCAAGCCCTGATTCACGTATTTTATGTGTGATTTCAGTTGTCGTTACTCCCGAAGGTGGTCGCGTCATTTCAATGCGTGATAACCGACGTGTGCGAGATATGACGCGTCGTGTTATTGGTAGCAGCGCCAGCTACAACTTTGATATGATCCTCGGCCAGTCAAGAGTAATGCAGGATACCCGTAATAAAGCTCGAAATGCCGGACGCAGTGACAGCACCGTGCTTCTGACAGGAGAGAGCGGAACGGGCAAGGAGTTATTTGCTCAGTCTATCCATAATGGCAGCACCCGCAATACCGGTCCGTTTCTTGCGGTAAACTGTGGCGCGATTCCTCGTGATTTGGTGCAAAGCGAATTATTTGGCTACGAAGATGGCGCCTTCACCGGTTCGAGACGCGGTGGTGCAGCGGGCAAATTTGAACTGGCGGATGGAGGAACACTATTCCTCGACGAAATCGGTGATATGCCTCTTGAAGCTCAGGCAAGTCTGTTAAGAGTGTTGCAGGAGGGTGAAGTGATGCGTATCGGCGGTAAACGACCGCTGAAAGTGAATGTACGTATCGTAGCTGCAACCCACCGCGATTTGAAAAAAGATATTGAAAATGGCTCTTTCCGTCGAGATCTCTTCTTTCGCCTGAATGTGATCAGCTTGCCGATTCCGCCATTACGTTCGAGAAAAGAAGATGTTAAAGAGTTGGCTAACTGGTTCTGTGAAAAAATCTGTCGCGCACTCAATCGAGAACGCGCATTCTTTTCCAGCTCGGCGTTGCAGTTGATGGAAAGCTACGACTGGCCAGGAAATGTGCGTGAGCTGGAAAATATCGTTGAGCGAACCATAAATCTGACGGAAACGGACGATATCCGGGATAAGGACCTTCCAGAGGAGCTTCGTCTACCCGCTTATGCTGATTTAGGTCTACCACGTGAGAAAGTGAAAAGTTTCAATCTTAAGGATGGCGAAAAGACGTTGATCGAACTTTGCCTGATGGAAAAACTGGGCAACATGCGACAAGTCGCCATCGCGCTTAATCTTTCACGCGGTGCACTGTATAACAAGATTAAGAGATATGGGATTGAACCCAGTGATTACCGCGGGTTAAACCATGAAGCTTGACCCCTACAAAACACACAATTTTCATCAGGAGGTCTGCATATCGCTATTCCTGAACTTTAACAGGCCAGAGTAAGCAATCAATTTTTGCATTCCTTACATCCATCACTGACAGTGCGGAATGGTGGCGCACTACGTTTGCAAAAATTGCTGGCGTGGTGATTACCACGCAAAATCAGGTATTCAGGTGGATAGTTTGCTTCGCTAGCTAATGAAAAAAAGTGCGGGTTTAATCAAGTTCGATGCGGTACGAACCTGCAAAGGTATGCATTAATAATGCCTTTATGAGCGAAGACCGAACATATTAAATTCGGCTATTTTATTGGTTTCTGTGATCAGTAAAAATTACCATGCATTACCCTCCCACTATTCAGAATTCATAGATTATATGAGGAAATTACAAAAACTAATTGCCGCTGAGCGTACCGCTTTTTCGCCTTACTCAAGCCTATCTTCAAAGTCGATATCACGTATCGCATCAAAATGCCGAAAGGATGAAGTTGCAGATGCGCATATCCTCATTATGCAGCTCAAATCCGAGTTGGCCACAGTTGCTGATTGGGATGGAGATACACAGGATGACATCTGGAGGGCCATCGAACTGTACAGATCGATCATGCTAAAAGTGAGAGAATAAATGGTTGGAGTATGCTTTTGGATTGAAACCACCAAAGTACATGGGCGAAAGGGCTGCTATGAGCCAAAATCGGCCGTTCAGGTTAAAAATAAGCTTAAGGTTATGTCCATGTAGCCGAGGTATATCAGACAGCCTGGTAGGCTGGTCCGATATCGTTTTCTTCGGTGCGCTCCTCACCTTCCTCTCCGGTATTCAGTAAACCACAAGGTTCTGTCATCATTTTTACCGCATTTTCATCGGACGTTCTAAGTGTAATGCATTTGTTACAACATAGATCTCGCCCGGACTGACGTGGACGTTGCCGTCTCAAAAATTAATAAGCAACTCACTCTCACTAACTCGAAGGTGTTGCCAAAAATTCCGGTCGCTGTTCGGCCAGCAATGTAAATCTGGTTACTTCCGGATACAACGTACGGCTGAAGGTATCCGGAAGCATCAATTCTGTAAAACTACAGGCTACTGCGATGCTGATACCGGCCACGGACAGCATGTCAGGATGACTTTCCCGCAGCCCGTTCTCCAGCGTCTGCCAGGCACCATGAAGTTGTTGAGTTATCCGATTCAGCCAGGGTTGATGCTGTTTTTCTACCGGTCTGAGACGCTGTTCGTACACAATCTGCACCGCTTTTTCACAGGCAGTCAGGGCGAATCCGGTAAGATGCAAATCTCTCAGATCTTCCGCTCTGGACGCTGATGTGGGTGCAGGTGAATGACCGAAATATTTCTCAAGGTAATTAATGATTAATGTTGAGTCGATAACTACCTGATTATCATCTGTAATAAGCGTCGGAACTTTAACGGCAGGGTTAATTTTCGTTAAGGCATCAAAATCGCTGAATACAGAGATCGGCCGATGTTCAAATTGAATACCTAATACTTTTAAGTAAATAGCAACCCGTCTGACGTAAGGTGAATCCAGCATTCCGATTAGGATCATGGCGCTACCTCATATTATGTTGATTAACAAAATCAATTAACTGTGCGGCGACAGCTAAGGGGGCATCTTCCATTAAGAAGTGTCCGGCGTGTTCATAGATATGCAGGGTGGATGAGACAATGTCGCGTTGTAAACGCCTTCCATACTCAACGGGTTGCCACTCATCTTCGGCGCCCCATAAAATCTGCACAGGCAGCCGGAGTTGCGGCAATTTTTCTGCAAAGTCACTGGTGTAACAGGCACTATAATGCGCAACCTGATGCTGATAAAACGAGGGCTGGCCCACCACGCCACAAAGTGGCGCGAGATAACTTTCCAGCCGTTGCTCTGTCATAAGATGCTTATTAAAAACAGCCATCTTTAACTGTCGAGACATCGCGCGATAATGCTCAGTGGCAGGGTTCAGCGCATAATCCATATAGTTATCCCGCATAGCTTTCCATGTGGGCGAAGGCCATGAGTTGTAACTCGGAATATCGGCAATCGTAAGCGTCTTCAGCAGGGATGGGTTGCCGAATGCCAGTCTGAGTGAAATTGCCCCGCCAATATCGTGACCAAAAAGATGCGTTTTTTCGAGCTGCCAGTGTTCCAGCAGTTTCAGCAGAAAACCGACTTGTGCGGAAACCGAAGTATCAGCCGTCAACGGGCGCTCTGATGCGCCAAACCCAGGCAGGTCATACAGGTGAACGTGAAAACCCGCATCGACAAATACCGGCACCAGTGACTGCCAGATCACTGAGTGTGCGGGCGTGCCATGAACCAGCACCAGAGGTGTACCTGAACCATGGACCCCGGTCGCAATGCGACAACCTTTTATCAAAACGTCGTCATTCAGTAATGGGTTGTTAGCGGACATTAGCTTTCTCCATTGTGATTGTTTCGTTCAGGCTATCCGTTGACTGCCTATGACACCAGTGACATTGTTTCCATCTGTAAACCCACTTTTGTCATACAAAAATGAATAAACGACTCTCTGTTGATGCGCTCAGAGTATTCCGAACCGTGGTGCAAACGGGCAATATGAGTAAGGCTGCATTACTTCTTAACCTGAGCCAGTCTGCAGTAAGCTGGAAGCTCAAAAGGCTAGAAGATCAACTTCAATGCCAGCTACTTACGCGCACCGCCGGAAAAGCCGTTCCGACAGAAAAGGGCAGCGTCCTGCTACGCCATGCGGAAAAAATCCTCACTGAACACGATCATGCCGTGGCGTATTTTTCGCCTTCGGAACTACGTGGCAAGCTGCGAATTGGGGTCACTGAACATATCTCAATGACAGAAGTATGCGGGGTCATTTCAACCTTTACTCACCATCACCCCGAGGTGGATGTACAACTGGTGGTGGAGCAAAGTCATCTCCTGCGTCAGCATTTTTCTGAAGGAAGCCTGGAAATTATCTTACATCAGGATTTCACGGGCACGGCCTCGCCGGAAGATAGGGTATTGTGGAGTGAAAAATTATACTGGTACGCAACGCCTGCCTGGCGGCATGAATCAGATAAGAGCCTGAAACTTATTACCTGGGGACCGGATTGCTTTTACCGTAACCTGGCTGAGGAGAAGCTTCGCCAGGCAAAAATTCCATTTGCAGTGATACTGGAGTGTCCTTCAGTAGCCGGTATGCTCGCGGCGATTACCACAGGGCTGGGAGTAGGGATACTCAATCAATACAGCGTAGAGAAAACGATTTGTAACGTGTATGAACTTGAGAAATTGATGCCTCTGCCGTTGGTTGATTGCCTGCTTCGCCTGAATAGACACTGCTTCAATCCCGCGAGCGAGGCTTTCTGCGAGATGCTGACCAGGCTTATGCATAAGCCTGCTATTAATTGATGAATACAACGCGATATTAGTCATGTCTGCTTCTGGCACAAAGCTGACATGCGCACTGCACGATCCACTTTAACCACGAAGCAGGTCATGTGTTTACAGCTCTGAGAGCGATGAGAAGAAAGCAAAGTGTGATGACTCAATACTCACCTATATTTGCCCGACTGAAGACGGAGCGGTGAATATTGCCTATGCATTTTTAGTCGCGCCCACGCGTATGGCATGAGCATCACATGTCGCTGGATAATACCTGCTCGATAAAAAGCTCGAAGCGAAACGCCGTGTCGAGATCGGCGATGTTTAATGCCGGTCACTAAAGATCCTGAACTCATCAGCCGATAAATAGAGATCAGCTTTTGCGGCCCTAAGATGCCTGATAACAGGCTCTGGCAGTGCTGCGATGAAAAGCATGACGTTATCATTATCAGGCACTTTTTTAGCACCTGATGGGTTTTAGCAGCAGAAATAAATGTGTTCAGCATCATCGGCAAACAACGGAATCACCAGCATGAATATCGCGATCAAACCCACACTTTCTGCCGTTTGGTCGACGGATGCACGGGGCATTTGCATTGCCAGCCAGGAAAGCCCTGAAGGCTTATTGCCACTACTTAAAGGCATAACGCTTGGTGAGTGGCTTAGCCTTGCGCTGGTAGAGGAAGATGCAAAAATCGCGATGCAGCTGACAGCGGCATTAGAGTTTAAGACGCCATTTAATATAGAGGTGCCGATCAAGTGTCTGGATGGAACGATGCGCCATGTGATTGTTTCAGGTCTGCCGGCATGCCAACCAGGTGATTCTCATACACAGTTTAGCGGCTTCGTTTTAGATGTTACCGGACAGCGCAAAGCCCTTCAGGACGCGCTGCGCACGGCGACAGAATATCGTTTGTTGATTGAAAACAGTACTGATCTGATCGCCCACTGTGATGCGGATGGTCGGTACGTTTCGATCTCTCCTTCGTATAGCGAAATGATAGGCTGGTCAGCCGATGAAATGGTGGGCCAGCTGGTGGTGGACTTCCTGCATATCGACGATCAGCAGCCTGCTGCGGCAGTTCTGGCAAATATCTTCAACGGTGCTGAGTTACCAGACGTCGTCGAGGTGCGTAAAAGGCATCGTAACGGTCACTACATTACACTTGGCACTAAGGCCTGCGGCGTAAGCGATCCCTCTACAGGTAAAAATATCGGAGCAGTGCTGGTTTCGCGTGACATCACCCGTGATAAAGAAAAGATGTTGATGCTTGAGCTGCTCGCGACCCGCGACACCTTAACCGGACTGCCAAACCGAGCCTGGATCAACGACAAAGTACAATCCATGCTTACGCACGTAGAAGATCCTGCGTATACGACTGTCCTGTTTATCGATCTGAATGGATTCAAAGCAGTTAACGATTCGATGGGGCACGCAATAGGGGATATGTTGCTGCAGCAGGTAAGCGAACGGCTACAAAGTTGCATGCGCCAGGGCGACTCGTTAGCACGCCAGGGAGGAGACGAGTTTGTCGTGGCAGCAACGTGCAGTAGTCATGATGCTGCAGCCGCTATTGCACTGCGCCTCATAGACGGCCTGAAAGACCCTTTTGCTATCAATGGCGTAGAAGTAAAGATCGGCGCATCGATTGGCATCAGCCTGGCACGATTTGGGACAAAAACGGTAAAAACGTTATTTGAAAATGCCGATACAGCGATGTATCAGGCTAAAGCACGACGTGATGGGTCATATCAATTTTTCCAACCTGATATTCTGCCGTTGTAAGATTAAGTAAGCCCGCTTTTGCTAACTATCTTCGGGGCTCAACTTGTTTGCCGCTTAGCATGATCTTCATATGTACAATCAATTTTGCCAAAAGAGGGCATGCCGATCGCCGTTGCCGCGGTGTGGGCATAATAGGCCCGACTTTCAGTATGATTTTGACTTCTACTGGCATTACAGACAGCAATGATGTCCTTTTGAAGCCAATCAGAGAGGTGAAAGAGCGCAACTTAAGGGAAATTATTCTTAAATTACGAATGTTTTTAAAACAATCGCCGTTTCTAAAATAATGTAACTAAAAAAAGAGGGAATATTTTTCCTAAAACAAAGATTAATTTAAATTTAGTTATTGGCGAAACTAATTAAAACCAAAGCCTTAAAAAAGCTTGATTTAACTTAAGTTATGCGGAGTAACTAAAGTAGTTCTTATAATTTACGTGCGTGATAAATTTTGGTGAAGCCATTCTTAATTTGCCGTTCAGGCAGGGTTAATTTCACTGTCTATAATTCCTCTTCTTCGGCAAAGCATCTTGAACTTTTAGAGAATTATAAATGAAAATATCTACACGTCTGGCTGCGGGTTTCAGTCTGCTCATTATTCTTTTCGTATTGTGCACGGGGATTGCTCTGAACGCATTATGGCAGGCGCGGGATGGGATGGAAGATACGGTCAATAACAAGATGAAGCGCTTTACGCTGGTTCAGGATATGCGGGGAATTGCTCGAGATATGGCCATTGCCGTTCGCAACCTGGCTTTACTGAGCGATCCCGTAGAAATGCAGCCTGAATGGCAAAGATTAATCTCGCAGCAGAAAAATTATATTGAGAAGCGCCGTGAGCTGGTGGATAGCATGAGGATCAATGTTTCCTCTCACGGGAAGGAGGCTCTTGAAAAAGTCGTTGCCTCTGAGAGCGCCGCGATGGAGACGTTAATGATCGCAGGGCAGATGGGACTCGATAACCGTCAGCAGGAAGCAACGGTTTACCTCATGAAAACGGCGCGACCGGCGCAGCAGGCATTAATGGGATCGCTGGATGCGCTAACAAATATCGAAATGACACTCAGCAAGGAGACGATGGCTGAGAATAGTGCATCCACGACACGTACAGCGTTTATTTTATTAATAATGGCGGCGCTCTCGGTGATTATATCTGTATTGACCGGTTATTTAATCGTACGTGTACTGATGCGTCAGCTAGGTGGCGAGCCCGCCCAGGCACAGGCACTTGCGGCAGCCATCGCCGCGGGGAATCTGACAACCTCAATAACCTTGCGCCGTAACGATAAGAACAGCCTTCTGGCATCGTTAGATCGTATGCAGGAGAGTCTACGTGGACTGGTATCACAAATTAAAGACTCGGCAGGATCCGTTGCGTTAGCTGCGGATGAGATATCAAAAGGCAACACTGAACTCTCATCCCGTACTGAACAGCAGGCTGCTGCGCTTCAGGAAACGGCCGCGAGTATGGAGCAACTCACGGCAACGGTGAAAAGTAATACTGCAGGTGCACAGCAGACGGCACAAGTTGCACGTGGGACAGCAGAGCTGGCGCGAGCTGGTGAGGCGGATGTGCAGAAAATGTCGGATACGATGAACGAGATTTCTCTCAGCGCGACAAAAGTGAGGGATATTACTTCCGTCATTGAAAGCATTGCCTTCCAGACCAATATTCTTGCACTCAATGCCGCCGTTGAAGCTGCTCGCGCCGGTGAAGAAGGAAGGGGATTTGCCGTGGTTGCCGGTGAAGTCAGAACGTTAGCACAACGAAGTGCGACTGCTGCACGGGATATCAAACAACTCATTGAGCAGGCCGTAGGGCAGGTGGAAAGTGGTGTGAACGTGGCGACAGGAACCGGGCAGAGCATCATGAAAATCGTCAGCATGGTAGGTGAGCTTGCGGATGCGATGGACGAGATATCTCTGGCTTCTTCCGAACAAATGCAGGGAATTTCACAGGTCAGCATTGCCGTCAGTCAAATGGACGGCGTAACTCAGAACAATGCTGCATTGGTTGAAGAGTCCTCCTCTGCGTCGCAAGAGCTTTCTGCTCAGGCACATGCTTTACGAGGCATGGTTGAAGCGTTCCAGCTTTAATAAATCTCATTTACATTGGGGGCCCTTCTATAATCTGGGCCCCGCATTGTTTGAATTCTTTTTGTTCGACTCCGTGAGAAAACAGGCTCAGGCATGCTTCCTCTGTGGCTCTCCGCGCGTTGACTAATGCCTTCGTGCATCTTCAAGTCATAATTATATTTCGGGCGAAAAAAATGAATAGCGGTTGGCCTGCTCCCCGTAGATTAGTATTAGCAACGTCCGCTAGTGGCAATAACCAGATACCTATACGAAGCCATACCCGTTCATCTATTATTTCAGACGACAACTCTCTCCTCGGAGGATCTTATGCCGGAGTACTGTTTTTTTAAAAAGGGTAACCACATCACCGCGCTGGAGAAAACAGATAAAGCAGGAGCTTTCGCTCTGACGAACAAGGGCTATGAAAAGCAGTTTGAAGAATTAAATGCCCCGGATGTTAAGCGCGCACTTGCCAGATTTATAGACATCCGCAACGAAGAGCAAACTACAACTCATTCATTCGTAACAGGCGCAGTATTCGCATCGTTGTTAGTGGGCGTGGTAGCAGCAGCGAGTTGGCTTTTTATCAAATAACCGTTGGGATGGTCACTAAAGGTTGATTTATCGAAATCCCCGCCTAAACCTATCACCTGGCCGAAAGGGTTGTAAAATGTGTGGCCGATCATAGATATTGATGCGGCTATCCGCAGCGCGTGGAATTAAAGGGAAGGGAGCAAGGTGAAAACGTCGGGAACCAATCTGGAACATGCACGGGCGCACAATCGCCGCGTGATCATTGAAGCCATTCGCCTGCATGGTGAACTGACCCGCGCCGAGCTGGCTCGTCTCACCGCGCTGACACCGCAAACCGTGTCGAATATCGTGGCGGAGCTGGAGCAGGCCGAACTGCTCACCAGCCGTGCGCCGCGCAAACAAGGACGCGGGCAACCGGCGACTCCGGTGACGCTCAATCCCGCCAGCGCCTTTTCGATCGGCATCCATCTTGATCACCAAACGCTGCTGATTGTGCTGGTGGATCTCACCGGCGAAATCCATTTCCGCCGCCTTATTCTGGTACAAAAACCCCAGCCTGATGCCACCTTAGCGCGCATCGCCGACGTGCTCAGCGAGATTAAAACGCAGCTGGACGAGCGCTGGCAGAAAGTGTTGGGCATTGGCGTGGTGATGCCCGGTCCGTTTGGCGTTGAGGGCATCTCGTCGATGGGGCCAACCACGCTGCACGGCTGGGAACAGGTGGATATCGAAGCCAAACTGGCCGCGATGAGCGGCGTGCCGGTAACGCTGGAAAACGATGCCACGGTGGCGGCAATTGGTGAACGCTTTCATGGCGTGGCGCGTCAGCTCAATTCGTTTGTCTATCTCTACATCGGCACCGGTTTGGGCGCTGGCATCATCATGGATGGCCACGTCTATAGCGGCCATGCGCATAACGCCGGGGAGGTCGGGCATGTGGTGGTGGAGCCGGGCGGACGCGAATGTTACTGCGGCAATCATGGTTGTTTAGAACGCTATGTTTCACTGCAGGCAGCCTATGAATTTTGCGGGCTCGATCCGATGACTGCGTTGCCGGAAGATTTGCTGGAAGTCGATCCGGCGCTGTTCGATAAATGGATCGATACGGTGTTAACGCCGCTGCGTCAGGCGATTAACCTGCTGGAGTGCATCTTCGATGCCGAAAGCGTGATTATCGGCGGCATGATGCCTGCGGTGCTGCTGGATAAAATTATTCGCCGCCTGCCGCCGCTCTATCAATCGGTGCGCGGTCGCTACCTCACCGGAACTCGCGTCAAAGTTGGTATGACCGGCAGCGATACCGCCGCGTTAGGTGCCGCCGCGCTGCCTATTTTCGATGAGTTCAATCCGCAGTTTCAGGTACTGATGAAGTAGCGGCCCAATCAGGCCGCCACCTTCACTGCCGTTTTCCGCTTCTCTTTCATCTTCCAACACAGCCACAGCGCAATAAACCACGCCGGTGAAGCGGCTAACGCGGCGAGCGTGTCGGAATCAAATATCATGATCACCACCGAGAACAGGAAGAACATCAGCGTCCCCCAGGCCATCACTCTGCCGCCAGGCATTTTAAATTTGGATTTTTGATGCAGATCCGGACGATGCCGGCGGTACACCAGATAAGAGACCAGAATCATGCCCCAGCAATAGATCACCAGAATGGCGGCCAGCGTCGAGACGATGGTGAACAGCGTTGTCACATTCGGCACCAGGAACAGCAGCAGGGTGCCGCTCAGCATGCAGAAGCAGGAGAACAGTAGGCTACGCAGTGGAATACGCGTGGTACGCGACAGAATCCGAAACTGCCAATGCGCATGCTTCTCGACTGACAAGCCATATAACATGCGGGTGCTGGAGTAGACGCCGCTATTGGCGGAAGACATCGCCGAGGTGAGCGCGACGAAATTAATGATCGCCGCCGCTGCGGGCAATCCGGCTTTGGCAAACAGCGTCACGAATGGGCTGGTATCCGGCGATACGCCTTGCCATGACGTCACCGCGATGATCACCATCATTGAGAGCATGTAGAAAATCACGATTCGTAGCGGTAAGGAGTTGATCGCGCGCGGTAAAATTTTCTCGGGATCGCGCGTTTCTGCCGTCATGGTGCCGAGCAGCTCAATGCCGGTGTAAGAGAAAATCGCGATCTGGAAACCGGCGAGAAAGCCGGTGATGCCATGCGGCATAAATACGGCAGGATCGGTGAGGTTGTGCACCGAGGCTTTAACGCCATCCGGCGAGGTCCAGCCGGTAAACACCATCCATCCGCCGGTGATGATCAGCGCGATGATGGTGATCACCTTGATCAGCGCAAACCAGAATTCGGCCTCACCAAAAGCCTTCACCGACAACATGTTAAACAGACACAGAATGCCGAGGGTGAACAACGCGGGTATCCACGCCGACATTTCCGGGAACCAGTACTGCATATACGCGCCGCACACCACCACATCAGCGATGCAAGTCACCACCCAACTCAGCCAATACGACCAACCGAGAAAGAAGCTGGCTTTGGGGCCGAGATAATCACTGACGAAATCGGCAAAAGAGCGATAGTCAAGCCGGCTAAGCAGCACTTCCCCCATCGCCCGCATCACCATATAACTAAAGAAACCCACCAATATGTAGATGATTAATATCGAGGTCCCGGCCACCGCAATATTGCGTCCCGCGCCCATAAACAGCCCGGTGCCGATCGATCCGCCCAGCGCGATCATCTGAATATGGCGTTCGCTCAGCCCTCGCTGCAGTTTTTGCGGGGCGTCGTGAGCCCGAGCAGGCTGAATCTGCCCTTGAGTAGGTTTGTTAGACACAATGATTCCTTCAGTCTGGCAAAAAGACGCGTGACGATGCCTGCCCGCAAGCATCAATGGTAAATAAGGGGTTAAACCTTAAAGAGGCACGTTTAAATAGATGAAAGAAAACAAAATTAATAAAACGCTAATTCATGATGGAGGTATCCGGCTGGGTTTTACTCATCGTGGTGGCGTGAGTTAACAAAGTCAATGCGCAAAAATAACAGTTTATTCACTTTTTGATGACTATCAAAGAACTGAAAAATAGGAATAAAATCAAATTTTATGCAGAAATGTGAATAATAAATGCATAAATATGCACCATATATGGCCTTTTTTTATGCTTAGTTATTCATTAATTCAGGCATTTTTGCGTCGAAAAAGTTAAATCCTCCTTATTTGGCGTGACCCGCTTTTCTGAAAAGGTGTTAAATTACTTTCCGTCTAGTGCAATGCATCACCTTTCCACCTCTTTTCAATATAAATAACTCTGAACCTACAGGCTTCTCATGGAAAAGTTATCTTACGCTTCTGAAAGCAGTACATCTCCCTGGACTACCTACCTGAGCCAAATTGACCGCGTTGCGCCTCATCTTGGTGAATTGTCTCGCTGGATAGAAACCCTGCGTCATCCCAAAAGAGCACTGATTGTCGACATCCCGGTGCAGATGGATGACGGTTCGATTCGCCACTTCGAAGGCTATCGCGTACAGCACAATCTTTCGCGCGGGCCGGGCAAAGGGGGCGTGCGTTACCATCCTGCAGTCGACCTGAATGAAGTGATGGCGCTGTCAGCCTGGATGACCATCAAATGTGCGGCGGTCAACCTGCCTTATGGCGGCGCGAAAGGCGGTATTCGCGTCGATCCGCACTCGTTGTCTGAAGGTGAACTGGAGCGCTTAACCCGCCGCTACACCAGTGAAATCGGTTTGATTATTGGTCCACAGAAAGATATTCCCGCGCCTGATGTCGGCACCAATGGCAAAGTGATGGCGTGGATGATGGATACCTACTCGATGAATCACGGCACCACTATTACCGGCGTGGTCACCGGTAAACCGATCCATCTTGGCGGCTCGTTAGGCCGTGAGAAAGCGACAGGCCGTGGCGTATTTATTACCGGTCGTGAAGTGGCACAACGTTCTAACATCACCATTGAAGGCGCACGCGTGGCTTTGCAGGGCTTTGGTAATGTCGGTAGCGAAGCGGCGCGTCTGTTCGCCGAAGCCGGTGCGCGCGTGGTGGTGATTCAGGATCACACCGCAACCTTACTCAACGAAGGCGGCATCGATTTAGCTGCGCTGACTGCGTGGCAGATCGAGCATAAACAGATTGCCGGTTTCCCAGGTGCGCGTGAGATCGACAGAGAGCAGTTCTGGACCACCGCCATGGATATACTGATCCCGGCTGCGCTTGAAGGGCAAATTACCCGCGAGCGCGCAGAAATTATCAGTGCCAAACTGGTGCTGGAAGGGGCCAACGGCCCAACGTATCCGGATGCGGATGATATGCTGGCGAGTCGCGGCGTGCAGGTGGTGCCAGACGTAATCTGTAACGCCGGTGGGGTAACGGTGAGTTACTTCGAATGGGTACAGGACATGGCGAGCTTCTTCTGGAGCGAAGATGAGATTAACCAGCGTATGGATCGCATCATGACCGAAGCGATGGTGCACGTTTGGGATAAGGCCGCTGAAAAGCGCTGCTCATTGCGCACTGCTGCTTATATTGTTGCCTGCGAACGTATTCTGCTGGCACGCAAAGATCGCGGTATTTATCCGGGCTAATTAATTATATTTTAAGTTTATTTAAATCAAAGGATAAACGCCTTCGTAGTGGGCAGAGGGCGTTTATCTTCGCTATTAAGCGAGGTTTACGCCGCGTAAACCTGACCAGCACCTTGCGGCGGATTGAGTAATCATCACCGAAGGATCCTCACTGAACTCGCTCACTAAAGTCACCACCCGGTCGGTTAAACTCCTTATATTCTCGCTGCCTACATAAACGTATTCATTGGTGGGTAACACATAAGTGTAGCCTTTCTCGCACACCAAGCTACGCGCGAAACCATTCTCAAGCATCGCATAGAGCAATTCAATTTGCGCGCCAGCGGTGGGTTCTTTCAATTCGATACGGATAGTATAACTGAGCATGATATTATCTCCGGTGGCTTAATTTAAGTTTACTTAAGTTTAATTGACCAGAAATGAATTTCATTTTTTTAAGATAAATCTTAGCGCGAATTTATAAGTGATGACCGCCGTTAACAGTAAATACTGGCCCTATTAAGCGCAGCGACAAAAAGGGTTAAATAATAGTTATTAAATTACTCTTTTATTACGTTCGGCTTAAATAAGTTTATTTTTAATTAAAGACAGCCGACTCCACGCAGACTATAATTATTTTATGGCTCATTTTGGGCTGATTACTAAAAAGTGTACAAATAGTATCCGCAACGGGCGATTTTAAAGAGTTTTATTAATTGGTATTTATTTCTGCCCATGAGGAGTAGCGGATGAAATTAAACATCACGGATTTTTATGTTTTTAGTCAGGCAGATACAGAAGGTTGCTGCAATCTTCATCGCGAAAGCTGCCGCATGGCTCCCGCCTATGATAATCGTGTGTTCATGGGATCGTTTTATTCTCCTGAGCATGCCTGGCAATATTTCCACACACATCATCCCAACAGCCGAGCGGTATTTTGCCTGTTGTGTATGAAAGAATAATGCGGGAAACATTCTGCACGGATCGATAGGTAATCACAGATTGTCGTAGGATTGCCATTCATGGCGACCTTCTTCCTGGTGCGCATGAATGCGCACCCTACAAAAGCGCTTACTCCATCACCCAATGCCCGTCACTCACCTCACGATAACGCCGTGCTTCAGGCACAAATCCCAATGCACGCACCGGGCTTTTCAGCTCGCTGATGTCAATCTGGCGCTTTACATGACGGCGCGCCGGATCGGGCACCGGCACCGATGACAGCAATTTACGGGTGTAGTCATGCTGCGGATTTTCAAAAATCGCCGCGCGCGGGCCGATCTCAACGATTTCACCCAGCAGCATCACCGCCACGCGATGGCTAATGCGCTCAACCACCGCCATATCGTGCGAAATAAACAGATACGACAAGCCAAGGCTCTGTTGCAGGTCGAGCAGCAAATTGATGATTTGCGCTTTCACCGTGACGTCCAGCGCCGACACCGATTCATCGGCGATGATCATTTTCGGATCGAGCATCAATGCGCGGGCGATACAGATACGCTGGCGCTGGCCACCGGAAAATTCGTGCGGATAGCGCTTAATCATGCTGGCGGGTAATCCGACGCGCTCCATCAGTGAGGCGGCTTTCGTGCGCGCCTCGGTTTTGCTGCCTAAACGGTGTTGCAGAAAAGGTTCGGTCAGCGCTTCCAGCACCGACATGCGCGGATTGAGGCTGGCAAACGGATCCTGAAAAATCATCTGCATGGCGCGGCGCAAAGTACGCAGCTCATGAACAGAAAGATTCAGTACGTCGTAACCATCAAAGGCCACTTCACCCGCGTCGGGTGTGACGAGGCGCGTCAGTGAACGTCCGGTGGTGGATTTTCCACAGCCCGATTCACCAACCAGCGACAAGGTTTCGCCCGGCATTAGATCAAACGAGATGTTCTCCACCGCATGTACCGCGCCGGTTTTGCGGCTGAATACGCCTTCGTGGATGCTGAAGCGGGTGCTGAGATTTTTCACTGACAGCAGCGGCTGCTGCGATGTCGATACAGCGTTGGTCTCAGATGCGTCGCGCTGGTCAAAGGAAAACTTACGCGGCCCAGCAATGCCGCGCATCGCGCCAAGCTGCGGCACGGTCGCAATCAGCGTGCGAGTGTAATCGGCGGCGGGCGCGGAGAAAATCGCGGCGGTGGTGCCGGTTTCCATCACATCGCCTTGATACATCACCAGCGTGCGATCCGACACCTCTGCCACCACGCCCATATCGTGGGTGATAAACAGCACCGCCGTGCCTTCCTCTTCCTGCAACGTATTAATCAGGTCAAGAATCTGCCCCTGAATGGTGACGTCCAGCGCGGTGGTCGGTTCATCGGCAATCAGCAGTTTTGGCCGCAGCGCCAGCGCCATCGCAATCATCACGCGCTGGCGCATGCCACCGGAAAAGTGGTGCGGATAATCATTGAAGCGTTTCGCCGCGTTGGGAATACGCACTTTCTCCAGCAGCCGAATGGTCTCTTCACGCGCGACGCGTTTACTGATTTTGCGGTGATTGATCTGCGCCTCAGCAATTTGATTGCCGATGGTGAACGACGGATTCAGGCTGGTCATCGGCTCCTGAAAAATCATCGCCACCGCATTGCCGCGAATGTCACGCATGGCGGATTCACTCAGCGTCAGCAGATCTACGCCGTTCAGCAGCACTTTGCCGCTGACGCGCGCGTGGCGCATGTTGAGTAAGCGCATGATCGCCATCGAGGTGACGCTTTTCCCCGAACCGGATTCACCGACAATCGCCAGCGTTTCACCGGCATTAACGGTGAGCGACAGGTTCTTCACCACCTCGCGCCAGTGATCCTCAACGCGAAAGGCGACGGTCAGATTTTCGATGCGCAGCACCGGTTCGACTGCTGAAGCGGGCGCGTTCATTTCGCTGCCATAAAGCGTGCCGATAAGTGGCTAACCGGCAGATAAGTGAAATCGGTATCGAACGGATAGGCGGGCTGTAATTTACGCTTGCGAGTTAAGCGTTCCACATATTGATCGACTACGCCTTCCGACAGCGCCATCAGGTTGGGATTGGCCAGCGGGGCCAGCTCCGGCGACAGATAACCGGACTTCACTACCACGATTTTGGCCGCTGCAGGATCGAGGCCGAGCAGGGCGAAATCCGCCAGATTGTGATAAGGACGGCGACGGTCGGCGACCACCAGCGTAATGCCGCCGGTTAGCAGCAGCGCCTGTTTCGCCAGCGAACGCGCATCATCGCTGAGATGTTTCACCACAAATTCGGCCTGCACTTTGCCGCCGGCCGGATCGAGTGATGCGCCGACATTCAGCGTTAAGCTTGCGCCAACGCCAGCAGCAAAGGCCGCGTCAGTGGCCGGTTTATCGGTGATACCAGCGACGATCACCTGCTGCGCACCCTGGCGAATCAGTTCCGCCAACACATCCGCGCGATCGCCGACGCCGCCGCCGGTGGGATTATCCCCAGAATCAGCCAGAATCACCGGCGCGGTTTCGCTGGCGATGGCCATGCTGACGCACTCTTCAATGCTGCCGGTGACGCAGCCAAAACTGAATTCATCGCGCGCCTGCCAGTAAGCCAGCGCCAGTTTAGCCGCCTGTTCCGCCAGCACATCGGCATCGGTGCCGGTCATGATCGCGGCGGCGGTGGCGCGCGGTTCATCGGCCCAGACGTAACCGACCATCAGCGACGCATCCCAGACGTGCTCCAGCTGGTTTATCGCGGGCAAACGGGCATACAAACTTTTGGCGGGTTCATCTTCGGTGCTGGTGCGTTCACCGGGTAACACCACCGGAATCGGCGCCCACACCACGCCGGGTTTGACGCCGGTTTGCAGGCTTTTCACCAGCATCGATACCGAGCGGCGCATGGTCTCTTCCACATCAATGTGCGGCGCAGTGCGATAGGTCGAGAACATATCAATGGCATCGATGATGCGTTGCGTAACGTTGCCGTGCAGATCGTAGCTGACGGTGATCGGGCACTCCGCGCCGACCAGCTCGCGCGTGGCGCTGATCCAGTCGCCTTCGGCATCTTCCATACCTTCAACATAAACCGCACCGTGCATCGCGAGATAAACGCCATCCACCGGCAAATGTGCCGCGAGGCGCGTCAGGAAATCCTGCTTAAAATCGTCGTAGGTGACGCGCGCCACCGGACCACCGGCAATGGCGCGCGCGTGTAAGGTCGGCAGAAACTCGGCATCATAATCCTGCAAAAAGGCGAAATAAGGATTGGTGGTCAGTTCATCCCCGCGCACGATGCGGAAGTCGTCGGCATAATTCAGCACCGGATTATAAGTACTGCACTCAGTATGAATGCCACCAAAAGCAATGCGCATAGCAGCCTCCGCTAGTCGGGTAAATGAATGATAAAACGATACGCCGCCACACTGGCTGCGGCTCTGGCCCAGCTCTCTTCGTTGATCACCATGCTGGCGATCGGTGTTTTGCCGATAATCGACGGCAGCACATGGCTGTCGATGGCCTGCATCACCACGGTTTTTAGCAATCCATCGAACTCATTGGGCTGATGCGCAATCACAATCAACTCGGGATCGTTCATCTGGATGATATTGGCGATGGATAAACCTAGCGCATGGCCGGCCTGATGCAAAATGGCAATCGCCGCGCTGTTACCTTTCACCGCCAGCGCTTCCAGTTCGGTAATCGATTCACACTCCAGCGCTTTATCACGCACGCTTTCGCGGATGGCGGTTAACGAGGCCAGCGTATCGAGGCAGCCGCGTTTGCCGCAGCGGCAGGGACGTCCGCCGGGCTCGATGGTGCAGTGGGCGATTTCACCGGCAGCGCCGTGTGCGCCCCGATGCAGTTGGCCCTGAAAGAAATGCGCCGACCCAATGCCGTCACCGTGCGAAATCAGGGTGAAGTTGCGCGCCTTTTTTGCCACGCCGAAAATCTTCTCGCTCACCGCCAGCGCTTTGGCATCATTCTCTAAGGATACTTCCAGCCCGGTTTGCTGTTTTAGCAGTTCCGCCAGCGGCACGTTCTTCCAGCCCAGCAGCGCCGACTGCACGCAAATCGCCTGATGTTCATCGACAAACCCGGACAGCGTCACGCCCAGGCCAATCAGCTGATCCTGCGTAATTGATTTCTGCGCAATTAGATCCGGGATCGCCGCCGCAATGTTTTTTGCCAGCTGCGGCGGATCGAGATTCAACGGCATCTGGGTGACGGCCAGCGTGCGGCCGTGCATATCAATCAGCACTAATATCACGCGTTCGCCCAGCAGCGAAGCACCGAGAAAATAGGCGCTATCGGCACGCATTTTTAATAACACCGATGGACGACCCTGGCCGTTGGATTCCGGAATACTCTCTTCCAGCAATCCGGCCTGCAGCATCTCTTTCACCAGCATGCTAATTGCGGCTTTGCTTAGTTTCATTTTTTCCGCAAGCACGGTGCGGCTCATGCCATGCGACGCAATAAGCAAGCGCAGAATTTGTTGCTGGTGGGCATTGAGCATTGAGGTTCTCACGGCATTAGCATTATGCGCTGACAATAATAAGGACAGAAAACAAATACAACGATATTTAGTTAAATTTCTGAATGCAGATCTGATTATAAGTAAATTATATGAACCAACCTATTGGCTTTTGTTTAGTGAGTGTGGCTTATATAGCGTGGATATTTCACCGATCGTTTCAATGATTCATTGAGGGTCTTCATGGAAAGCAAACATAAGCATTTCAAGGTACTGACGCTGGCCGGTTGTTTACTGGCGTCGATGGCGAGCGCCTCCGTTTTTGCCAGCCAACTGGTGATCATGCAGAACGAACCGCCGCGCAGCATGGATCCCGGCAACCAAACCGCGACCTTTACCGGCACGGTGCTGGACCCAATGTACGAAGGCCTGACGCGTCTCGGTGATGACGGCAAAATCATTCCGGCACTGGCATTATCCTGGACATCCGATGACAGCGGACTTAACTGGACCTTTACCCTGCGACCCAATGTGAAATTCCACGACGGCACGCCCTTTAATGCCGATGCGGTAGTTGAAAACTTCCAGCGTCATTTAAATACGCAGCGCGGTTTAGCGGGTAGTGGGAAAATTCGCACCTTTATTCAGGATGTGAAGAAAAAAGACGATCTCACTGTCACGTTTCAGCTGAAAAAAATTAACCCGGCCTTTTTAACTGTTTTAGCCTCCGGTCCGGGATTAATGGTGAGCCCGAAAGCAGATAAAGCCGGAAGCATCAACAATAAAGCCGACGGCACCGGGCCTTATAAACTGGTGCAGTACAAATCCGGTGAATATGTACTTGAACAAAAGAATCCCGACTATTGGGGGAAATCTTCCGGGCCGGATGAAATTAAATGGACGTGGAGCAGCGAGCCTTCGGTGATGAATATGGCGCTGCAATCGGGTCAGGTCGATATTATTAACCCGGTGCCACCGCAGTTTGCCGGCATGTTGAAAAACAACGCCAACGTAAGTCTTAAACAGTCGCCGGGTGCGGCGGTGTTCTGGGTCGATCTCAATACCCAAAGCAAAGCACTGAGCGATGTGCGCGTGCGTCAGGCGCTGAATTTCGCCACCGACCAGCAGGCGCTGGTGAAAGCCATCATGTTTGGTTATGCGCAACCGGCAAACTCCGCGTTGGCACCGGTCGATCCCAACTACGACAAAAGCTTGCATGACTATCCGTATGATCTGCAAAAAGCCAAAGATTTGCTGAAAGCGGCGGGCTACGCCGACGGTTTCCCGATGTCGATTGCGGTGCAGGCGCCGGATGCGCGTACCGCACAAGTCCTGCAGGGCATGTGGAGCAAAATCGGCGTGAAACTTAACGTGCGCCAGATGGAGAGCGGCGTGTGGACCAAAGCGGCATTTGCTGATGGCAAAGAGAAAGCCGCGCAGGGCACCGATGCGGTGCTGGCGTCCTGGTCTTCCGGTTTATATGGCTCCGATCTGCAGCTGCGTCCGCTGTATCACACCAGCAGTTTCGCGCCGGGCGGGGCCAATCTGGGCTTCTTCAGCGACAAGCAAACCGATGATCTGATCGATACCGCCGCATCCACACTCGACGATGCCAAACGCAAAGATCTCTACTTCCAGGCGCAAAAACAGATCAGCGGATTAGCGCCGCAGGTGTTGCTGTTCTATCAGGACGATCTCTATGCCGCACGTAAAAATATCAGCGGCGTGGTTATGCAGCCGGGCGGACAAATCGTCGTGCGCGACGCAGTGAAGCAATAACCTCATGGCTGATGTGATATGAAAGCGTATGTCGCAAAAAAGGTGCTTTCGCTGCCGTTAATCATTTTCGGCGTGTCGATTATCGTGTTTATCGCCATCCGCGCGCTGCCGGGCGATCCGGCGCGGCTGATGGCGGGACCGGAAGCGCCGCAGGAAGCGGTGGACAGTATGCGCGTGCGGCTGGGGCTCGATCAGCCGCTGCCGCTGCAATATGTCAGGTTCGCGGCGGAAGCGCTGCACGGCAACCTTGGCTTGTCGTTGCAGTCGCAGCGTCCGGTGATGACGGAGATCAGCGAGCGTTTGCCGTACACCTTATCGCTGGCGGCGCTGGCGTATCTGCTGGCGATTGCGATAGGTGTTCCGGCGGGCATGACAGGCGCCATTTATCGCCAGCGTATTCCGGATCAAATCGTGATGGTGCTGACCATTGCCGGTGCGTCGATTGCCAACTTCTGGCTGGCGCTACTGGCGATGAATTACTTCGCGGTCGAGTTGGGCTGGTTACCGCTGCTGGGCGCCGATTCGTGGAAAAACTACATCATGCCCACGGTTACGCTGGCAATCCTGCCGATGGCGATGATCGCCCGCATGACGCGTTCCAGCATGCTGGATGTGCTGAGTCAGGATTACATCCGTACCGCCAAAGCCAAGGGATTATCCTCCGCCAGCATTAACTGGAAGCATGCGTTGCGAAATGCACTGATCCCGATTGTCACCATTGTGGCGCTCAACTTCGGCAGCTTGATTGGCGGCGCGGTGGTCACTGAATCGGTGTTCAATTGGCCGGGCATTGGCCGCTTGCTGGTGGATTCGGTGCGCTACCGCGATTATCCGGTGATTCAGGGTGTGACGCTGGTGGCCGTGACTGGCGTGGTGCTGATGAATCTGGTGGGCGAAATCCTGATTGGCTTGCTCAATCCAAAAATAAGGTTCGACTGATGAACAGCATTGATACTTCCGTGCTGCCGCCGCGTTCGCGCAGCCGACACCTGATCAGCACTCTAATTGCAAACCCGTCCATTGCCATCGGCGGTGCATTGGTGCTGCTGGTGGTGCTCGCCGCCGCGCTGGCTCCGCTGATTACCCATTGGGATCCGGTGGAGCAGGATCTGCTCAACACCTTGCAAGCACCCTCGGCCGCGCACTGGTTTGGCACCGACGATTATGGCCGCGACATTTTCTCGCGCGTGATTTACGGCGCGCGCATCACGCTGTTTGAAGTGAGCCTCAGCGTAGCGATCTCAATGGTGATCGGCATTCCGCTTGGCATCATTTCTGGCTTAGCCGGACGCAAAATTGATGCGCTGATCATGTGGGTGATGGATATCATCTTCGCTTTTCCTGGCATTGTGCTGGCGATTTTGATCGTTAGCGTGCTCGGGGAAGGGCTCACCAATATGCTGATCGCCATTTCGCTGTTCTCAATACCGGTTTATGCGCGTCTGAGCCGTAACCTGACGCTGGGCCTGAAAAACATGGAGTACATCGAAGCGGCACATATGCTCGGCGTGCGCTATCCGCGCATCATTACGCACTACATTCTGCGTAACTCAATTGGTCCGCTGATTGTGCAATCGACGCTGACGGCGGGCGCGGTGGTGCTGTCTGCCGCCAGTTTGTCCTTCCTCGGTTTAGGCGTGCAGCCACCGATGCCGGAGTGGGGCACCATGATGAGCGATGGGCGCAACTTCCTCGGCCTGAATATTTATGTGTCACTCTTCCCAGGATTGGCGATTTTGATTACCGTGCTGGGCTTCAATGTGCTGGGCGACGGTTTGCGTGATGTGATGGATAAACGTTTATGAGTAGACAATCTGCGGTGATTTGCCTCGATCTGGGCGGTTCTTTTATTAAGTTAGGCGTGATGAGTGCGCAGGATCAATTAACCCTTCTCGATCAGCAAAAAATTCCGGCAACCAGTTGGGACGACTTCACCGCGCTGGTGAGTCGCATGATTGCCCAACATCACCTGCATTATACCGCCAGCAGTGCGGTGGCGATCTCTACCGCCGGCATTGTGGCACCCGATTCTGGCGAGATGTTTGCCAGCAATATTCCCGCGTTTCATCAGCGCCGTCTGGCGAACGAATTAGGGGCGCTGCTGCAACGTAAGGTGATTGTGCATAACGATGCCGACTGCTTCACGCTGGCGGAAGCGCTGGCGGGCGCGGGAAAAGGGCACAAAGTGGTATTTGGCGCGATTCTGGGTTCGGGCGTTGGCGGCGGATTGGTGGCGGATGGCCGCATTATTACCGGGCAGAACGGATTGACCGGCGAATGGGGACATGGGCCGATCACATTAACCGAAGTGGAGATCGATGGCGTTACGCGGCGGCTGCCGCGCAAAGCGTGTTCGTGCGGGCAAAAAGGCTGTCTCGACAGCTACGGCGGTGCGCGCGGGCTGGAAAATCTGCATCAGACGTTGCATGACCGCACGGCGAGCAGCGTTGAGATCATCGAACGCTGGCAGCAGCAGGATGCACAGGCGCAGCAAACCATTCAGGCATGGCTGCAAATTGTCGGTCAGCCGCTGGCGTACAGCATCAATATCACCGGCGCATCGCGCGTGGCGGTTGGCGGCGGATTGGCATCGGTGGCTCCACTGATCGCGGCGTTAGATGAGGTGGTGCAGGGTTACGTATTACGCCGCACCACGCATCGTCTGGTGGTGCCAGGCGAGTTCGCGCATCACGGCGGCATGATGGGCGCAGCGCTGTTGGCGCGCATCATTTAACCCGGTGCGCATAAATGCGCACCCTACGATGTAGGGTCGCCATTCATGGCGACCTCTGCCAAAGCGCTGCCGCACCGTAACGCCAACCCTTCACACGTATTTGCGCTATCATATGCCGCTCACTCTTCTCGGTCTCGACGATGGCTGTCGCGTTAAGCGCCCACGATCCTGACTGAGTTCTTCACTTGCGGTTCGGAAAACTCATGTCATCAGTACAACCCCAACTTACTCAGCTGCCGGATGAGGCATCGCTGCCGCGTCAAAGCGTGCAGAAAGCTTTGTTCGCGCTCGGCACCGGCGGCTTTGCCATTGGTACCGGCGAATTCGTCATCATGGGACTGCTGCCCGATGCAGCCAAAGGTCTCAACGTATCGATCCCCTCGGCGGGACATCTCATCAGTATCTACGCGCTGGGTGTGGTGATTGGTGCGCCGCTGCTGGCGGTGCTGGGCGCGCGCGCCTCACGCCGTAATTTCCTGATGACGCTGATGGGCCTGTTTGCCGCCGGCAACCTGCTAAGCGCCATTGCGCCGGGTTATTATTCCATGCTGCTGGCGCGTTTCCTCGCCGGATTCCCGCACGGCACCTTCTTCGGCGTGGCGGCGTTGGTCGCAGCCGGTTTGGTTGAACGGCGTAAACGCGCGCAAGCGGTCTCAATGGTGCTGTTTGGCCTGACCATCGCCAACTTACTCGGCGTGCCCGCCGTCACGGCTATCGGCCAATGGTTTGGCTGGCGCGATGCCTTCGCCATTGTCGGCGGTCTGGCGGTGATAACCTTGCTGCTGATTTGGCTGTGGGTGCCAAACGTGGCGGGCGACAAAAATGCCAGCCCGCTGCGCGAATTGTCGGCGCTGACGCGCAAACAGGTACTGCTGACGCTGGCGATTGGCGCGGTGGGCAGCGGCGGTTTGTTTTCGGTGTTTAGCTACGTGAAGCCGACCATGACCGAACTGGCGCAGATGCCGGTGAGCTGGATCCCGGCGGTGCTGGCGTTGTTTGGTTTAGGCATGATCATCGGTAACATCGCTGGCGGTCGTCTGGCCGATCGCGGCATTGAAAAGACCATCCGCATTTTGCTGATCTGGTCATTTTTGGTGCTCAGCGCCTTCGTGTTTGCCGCGCATTATGCGCTGGCAGGTGCCATCAACGTGATGCTGGTGGGCACCATGGTGGCGCTGGCGGCGGTGCTGCAGATCCGTTTGATGGATGTCGCCGGTGACGCGCAAACCATGGCGGCGGCGATGAACCATTCGGCGTTTAACCTCGCCAACGCGCTTGGCGCATGGCTGGGCGGTGTGACCATTTCTGCTGGTCTGGGATGGCAATCCACCGGTTGGGTGGGCGCGATTCTGGCGGTGTTGGGTCTGCTGATCCATGCGGTGGCGATGCGCGATGCGCGCCGTAAATCGATTACCTTCGCGCACGAAAGTCATTAACACCCTACCTACCGTAGCGGCGCGATATATTACGTATTGCCGGGCTGGGCACATTGCCGCCCTAAATATGCGCAATAGATCGCGCCGCAAGGGGTAATTAATTTTTACGCCAACTTCTGCTGCAAAAATGTCATAAACACCCGATTGATCTCACTGCGCTGACGATGCTGCGGATAGAGCGCATTAAGATGCAGCGAGGTCGGCTGCCACTCTTCTAACACCGTCACCAACTCACCGCTTGCCAGCGCTGGCGCCACAATAAACTCCGGCAGCAGAATCAAACCCAACCCGGCCACCGCCGCGTCACGCAGCATTTCCCCGTTATTACTCACCATCGGCCCATGCACGCTAATCACTTTGCGCTGGTCGCCGTTAAACAATTCCCAGCCGGTCTGGCTTTCGCGTCCATAGCGCAGGCACAAATGCTCGCTCAGCTCCTCCGGCGTAAGCGGCGCGCCTGCGCCCTGCAGGTATGACGGGCTGCCGCAGATCACGCGACGAAACTCGCCCAGCCGCTTGGCGATCAAACTCGAATCCGGCAGCGTACCGATGCGGATCGCCATATCAAATCCTTCGCCAACCATATCGACATGCCGATCCGCCAGCTCAACCTGAAACTGCAAACCCGGATGCTGGCTCAGAAACTCAGCAATAAACGGCGACAGATGGCTGATGCCAAACGACATCGGCACGCTCAGGCGAAAACTGCCTTGCAGCACCTGTCGACGCCCCGATACCGCCAGCTCGGCTTCCTGCACATCATCGAGAATGCGCTGCGCGTGCTGCGCAAACAGCTGACCGTTATCGGTCACCGACAGCTTACGCGTGTTGCGATTCAAAAGCCGCGCGCCGAGCGACTCCTCCAGCGTGGCGATGCGGCGACTGACATACTGCTTCGACAGCATCAGCTGTTCGGCGGCGGCGGTGAAGTTACCGGCCTTGATCACGGCTACATAAATACGGAGATCTTCAATCTGCATATTGTCCACTTATCGGTGACAGTCATTGTCATTATGACGCATTGTTAGGCAAATCAGTTTACGTATACTTGTTTGCAACGGGAAGGGCAATCGCCCCCCAACAGCAAATTTGAGGAGCAGACCATGATTGAACAACGCCTATCAGAACAACGCGGAGTGGGTGACCATGGTTGGTTGAATTCGCATCATACGTTCTCTTTCGCCAGTTACTGGGATCCAAAACAAACCGGCTTCTCAGACTTGCTGGTGATCAATGATGACCGCGTTGCACCGGGTCGCGGCTTTGGTGCGCATCCGCACAACAACATGGAGATCATCTCCTACGTGCTGGAAGGCGCGCTGGAGCATAAAGATTCCATGGGCACCGGTTCGGTGATTGTGCCCGGTGATGTGCAGCTGATGAGCGCCGGCAGCGGCGTCACGCACAGCGAGTTTAACCACTCAAAAACGGATAACGTGCACTTCCTGCAGATCTGGATTGTGCCTGGCGAACGTAATTCGCCTCCGGGTTATCAGCAGATTTCGGTGGAGGAAAGTGACAAACGTGGTCAGCTGCGCCTGATTATCTCGCCGGAAGGGGACAACGGTTCACTCAGCGTACGTCAGGACATCCGCATTTATGCCGGACTGTTCGACGGCGTCGAGCAGCAAACCCTCGCGCTGGATGCCGATCGTTACGCCTACATTCACGTGGCACGCGGCAGCATCGAAGTGAACGGCGTGAAGTTCAAAGAAGGCGACGGCGCACGCGTTCGCAACGAACGCGCGCTGCAGTTCGCTAACGGTGATGATGCGGAAGTGCTAGTGTTTGATCTGCGTCCGCTGGAAGTGAATCATCCACAGCGTTAATGATTAAAAATACCGCAAAGAGCAGTGCGAGCCATCGCGCTGCTTTTTTTTATGCGCGATCACAGCGTATGTAACACTTTTTCTTAACATTAATTGCAGTGATTACGATCGCAATAATTATTTCCATACTCTCTTTAATGGTTAGCCAATGAACCTAAGCATCACGGCTTAACATGGAGAGGGCAGCATGCAAGAAAAAATCCCCGGAACGCGCTGGTATCGCGTCATCGCCCCAATTCTTATCACCTGCATTGTCTCATTCATGGATCGCGTCAATATCAGCTTTGCGCTGCCTGGCGGCATGGATCAGGATTTAGCGATCACCAGCCAAATGGCCGGCATGGTGAGCGGCATCTTCTTTATCGGCTATCTGTTTTTACAGGTGCCGGGCGGACGTATTGCGGTGAATGGCAGCGGCAAACGCTTTATTGCCTGGTCGCTGGCCGCGTGGATGGTGGTCTCCATCGCCACCGGTTTTGTCACCAATCACTATCAGCTGTTGGCGCTGCGTTTCGTGCTGGGGATTTCCGAAGGCGGCATGTTGCCGGTGGTGTTAACCATGGTCAGCAACTGGTTCCCGGAGAAAGAGCTGGGTCGCGCTAACGCCTTTGTCATGATGTTCGCGCCGTTAGGCGGCATGTTTACCGCGCCAATATCGGGTTACATCATTAATGTGCTGGACTGGCGCTGGCTATTCATTATCGAAGGCCTGCTGTCTGCGGTGGTGCTGCTGGTGTGGTGGCTGGTGATCGCCGATCGTCCTGAAGAGGCGCGCTGGTTACCGGCGCTTGAAAAGGAGTATCTGCTGCGCGAACTGGCGCGCGAAAAAGCCCAGCATCTGCAAAAGGAGCCGGTCAGCAAAGCGCCGTTGAAAGCGGTGTTTCGCAACTCGGGGCTGATGAAATTGGTGGCGCTCAACTTTTTCTATCAAACTGGCGATTACGGTTACACGCTGTGGCTGCCGAGTATCCTGAAAAATCTCACCGGCACCAATATGGCGGGCGTTGGCCTGCTGGCGGCGATTCCTTTTGTGGCGACGGTGCTCGGCATCTACGCCATTTCATGGTTAAGCGATCGCACCGGCAAGCGCCGTTTGTGGGTGATGGTGTCGCTGTTCTGCTTTGCCGCCGCGTTGCTGGCGTCGGTGGTATTGCACGACAACGTGGTTGCGGCCTATATCGCGCTGGTGGTGTGCGGCTTCTTCCTCAAAGCGGCAACCAGCCCGTTTTGGTCGATTCCCGGACGCATCGCTGCGCCGGAAGTGGCGGGCAGCGCGCGTGGCGTAATCAATGGCTTGGGTAATCTGGGCGGATTCTGCGGACCGTACTTAGTCGGGATCATGACGCTGCTGTACAGCCAAAACGTGGCGATCTGCTGGCTGGCGGGTTCGCTGGTGATTGCCGGAATCTTTACGCTAATGCTGCCTAAGGAGTGCGATATCAATCCGTCTGAAACGCGCCGACATATGAAGAGTAATCATTTGATGAGTGTAAAACATTGAATGAGGCGAGGATGGCACTATTCTGAATATTAACTATTGAAAGGCAGAATTAATAAAAAGGGAGCGCCTGCTGAGGTGCTCCCTTTTTAATGCATCAATCAATCGAAAGATTGTGAATAGCCAGCACCGCGCGCGCCGCTTCTTTGCCTTTCTTAATGAAATGCTCGGTATAGAAGTTTTCGATAACATCAACCGGCTGGAAATTATGTGGCGTTAATGAAACTGAGAACACCGGTACGTTGGTGGTCAGCTGCACATTCATCAGACCATCAACTACCGCAGCGGCAACGAAATCATGGCGATAGATACCGCCGTCAACCACCAGCGCAGCGCAGACAATCGCATCGTACTTGCCGGTTTCAGCCAGACGCTTAGCCAGCAGCGGCATTTCAAATGCGCCAGGCACTTCCAGCACTTTTAATTGTGCTTCTACGGATTGATCGGCTAATTCTTTTTCAAAACCCACCAGGGCATTATGGACAATTTCTTTGTGCCAGCCGGCTTTAATAAATGCAATTTTAATATTGTTCATGGTTATTCCGACATCACCTGTAATGTTTTCTTGCGCATAAAATAATGTGTTTGTATACCATATGTTACGTTTGTGATCCACAAAGCCTAAGTAGCGATAAATGCCGTGATGCTAAAAGCCACGTAAAGCATCCGGTTATTCCGCGCTTGACGGCGACCATCGCCTGCAATACAAATAGACGCGTCGGGGGAGTCTCGCCAAAGAGACTGAGAGGCTAATAGCGCACTGCGCGGTTTAGCGACCCTTTGAACCTGACCCAGTTGATACTGGCGTAGGAAGACTGACAGTCTTGTTTTTTGGGCTGTCTGGCGCCCAAACAATCTCGATGGACGCGCCATTTCCCTTCTCCTGTATCTGCGGGTCTCAGCTAACACTGAGAGGCCGATGTGAATTCCCCCTGTTTGAACATCCTGGAACCGGCGCTGTGAGCCGCTGGAGCGTGCTTGGCTGCGGCGTGGCGGGCCTATGCGTAGCCACTTTGCTGGCGGAACGCGGTGAAGACGTTGAGGTGATGGGCGATGACGCGCGCCGCCCGGCATCGTGGTTTGCTGGCGGCATGCTAGCGCCCTGGTGTGAAGCCGAAAGCGCGCCGCGCGATGTTATCACTGTTGGGCAACACGCCGCCGCGTGGTGGCAACAGCGCGTCAGCAGCGTCGAGCATCAGGGCACGTTGGTGGTTGCGCCGCCGCGCGATAGCCTGGAACTCAACCGTTTCGCCCGCATGACCGAGCAGCATCAATGGGTCGATCCCGCCAACATTGAACCGGCGCTGGAAGGGCGCTTTGCGCGCGGTCTGTTTTTCGCCGGGGAAGCGCATCTCGATCCGCGTCTGGCGTTGCAGGAGATGCGTGACGCGCTGATCGCGCGCGGCGTGTCATTCAGCAATCACGCGCCGAGCGGCCAAATTATCGATTGTCGCGGCATCCACGCCGCGCCGCAACTGCCGCGCCTGCGTGCGGTGCGCGGCGAGATGCTGATTTTGCACAGCGATGAAGTGCAGTTTTCCCGCCCGATTCGTCTGCTGCATCCGCGTTTTCCCTGCTATCTGGTGCCGCGTCGCGGCGGCCACTTTATGCTCGGCGCCACCATGATTGAGAGCGACGATGCCAGCGCCATCAGCGCGCGCGCCATGATGGAGTTACTCAGCGCCGCCTACGCCATCCATCCCGCCTTAGCCGAAGCGCGCGTGATTGAGAGCGGTAGCGGGCTGCGTCCGGCCTATCCGGCGAATCTGCCGGAAATCCACTATCACAATCACACCTTTTATCTCAACGGCATGTATCGCCACGGTTTTCTGCTGGCACCCATGTTGGCAGAGCAGCTGATGCAACGCATTTCTGGGGAACTCAATAATGAATATTCAGCTTAACGGCCGCGCCATCAGCACCCAGGCAACAAGCCTGAGCGAATTGCTGATCGAGCAGCAAATTGATGTGGCCTGCGTCGCCACCGCCTACAACGGTGCGTTTGTGCCAAAAAGTCAGTACGACACGCAGCGGCTGGATGAAGGTTGCCAGCTCGAAGTGCTGTCACCGATGCAGGGAGGTTAAGCGATGTTTTACGATTTTAAACCGCAATCACGCTTCCTGCTCGGCACCGCCGGTTATCCGTCGCCCGCCATTTTGCAGCAGGCGATTGCCGCCGCCGGCACCGACATCATCACCGTCAGTTTGCGGCGCGAAGGCGCGGCGGGCGCGGCTTTCCGCGAACTGCTGACCAGCCTCAATATCCGCGTGTTACCGAATACCGCCGGTTGTCACACGGTAAAAGAGGCCGTCACCACCGCGCACATGGCGCGCGAACTGTTCAACACCGCGTGGATCAAACTGGAAGTAATCGGCCATGCCGACACGCTGCAACCCGATCCTTTCGCACTGGTGGAAGCCGCGCGCATCCTCAGCGCAGAGGGTTTTCAGGTATTTCCGTACACCACCGAAGATCTGATCGTCGGCGAAAAGCTGCTGGCGGCGGGCTGCGAACTGTTGATGCCGTGGGGCGCGCCGATTGGTTCCGGCCAGGGTTTGCGTAACATCGACGGCCTGCGCGCCATGCGCGCGTGGTTCAGCGACATCCCGCTGATCATTGATGCGGGCATTGGCGCGCCGTCGCAGGCGGCGCAGGCGATGGAAATGGGCTTCGATGGCATTTTGCTCAACACCGCCGTCGCCAAAGCCGGCGATCCAGTCGGCATGGCCAACGCCTTCCGGCTGGCGATTGAAGCCGGACAGGCCGCGCGCGCTGCCGGACTGATGGAGAAGCGCGATATGGCAGCCGCGTCCACGCCGATCTTCGGCCTGGCAAATCTGAGTTAAGGACGGCAAAAATGCAACGTTATCAACGCCAGATGATGCTGGTGGAAATCGGCGAAGCCGGGCAGCAAAAGCTACTTAACGCGCGCGTGCTGGTGGCGGGCGCGGGCGGACTAGGCGCCACGCTCCTGCCGCAGCTGGTGGGCGCGGGCGTCGGCCATATTCGGCTGTATGACGACGATGTGGTGGCGCTGCATAATCTGCATCGGCAAACGTTGTTTACTGAGCAGGATATTAACCAGCCCAAAGTGCTGCGCGCGCAGCACGCCTTGCAGCAGCGCAATCCGCAGGTGCAAATCGAGGCGCTGCAGCAGTTGCTGAGCGCCAGCAATCTGCAGCAGGCGCTGGCGGGATGCGATCTGGTGATCGACGCCGCCGATAACTTTGCCGTCACCTACCAACTTTCCGATGCTTGCATGCAGGCGGGCATGCCGCTGATCAGCGCCTCAGTGCTGGGACGGCAAGGTTACGTCGGCGGATTCTGTGGCGGCGCGCCGAGCTATCGCGCGTTGTTCCCGCGCTTGCCGTCCTCGGCAGCGAACTGCAACACCGCAGGCGTGATGGGCCCGGCGGTGGCAGCGCTCGGCGCGATGCAGGCGCAGATGGCGCTCAGCGTACTGCTGGAATTACAACCTTCACCGCTCGGTTGTCTGGTGAATTGCGATTTTGTGAACTGGCACTTCCGCAAGTTCCGCTTTGATGATGCTGAAGAGCCGGAATATGCGGTGCCGTTTATCGATCCGCAGCAGTTGGCCGCCGATGACTGCATTGTCGAACTGCGCAGCTATGAAGAAGCGCCGGTCAGCGTGGCGGATGGCGTTGAGCGCATCTTGCCGCAGGCGATCGCCGCGTGGCAGCCGCCCGCCCAGCAGCGCATCGTGCTGGTGTGCGCCAGCGGCATCCGTGCCGCGCAGGCCGCTAACGCGCTGGCGCAGCGCGGATTTCACCAGCTGGCGATTCTGGCGGCCAATCGCCCATGAATCAGGACATTCTCTTCAACGATGTGAGCTTTAGCTGGGGCGATAAACCGCTGTGTCAGCGGCTGAATCTGCACCTGCGCGGTGGCAAAACCACGGTAATGCTGGGACGCAGCGGCATCGGCAAAAGTACGCTGCTGCGGTTGGTGGCCGGTTTACTCCAACCGCAGCAGGGCGCGGTGCGGGGCTTGAGCGGCAACGTGGCGTGGATGGGCCAGCAGGATCTGCTGTATCCGTGGCTGACGGTGCTCGACAACGTGATGCTGTCGGCGCGGCTCAGCGGCGACAAGCCGGATCGCCCGCGTGCGCTGGCGCTGCTCGAGCAGGTAAAACTCAGCGACGTTACGCATGCACCCCCGCATCAACTCTCCGGCGGCATGCGGCAACGCGTGGCGCTGGCACGCACGCTTTATGCGCAGCGCGACGTGGTGCTGATGGATGAACCCTTCGCCACGCTGGATGTGATGACCAAACTCAGTTTGCAAACGCTGACCGCCCGATTACTGCGGGGCAAAACTGTGCTGCTGGTGACGCACGATCCGCTTGAAGCGTGCCGCATGGCCGATGACATTCTGCTGCTGCAAGGCCAGCCGCTGGCTATCGAAAGCTGGCCGGTTCCCGGCGGTGACGCGCCGCGTCCGTTTGATCATCCCGACGTCCTGCAGGCGCAGGCGCAACTCTTCTCCCGACTGAATACCCATGAAAACAGTGTTTAGCGCGATCTACCTGATCGTGGTGCTGCTGTGCGGCTGGTTACTGGCGCGTCACAGCGGCGTGCCGAGTTTCCTGCTGCCCGCGCCGCAGGCGGTGCTGGAGGCGCTGTGGCTGCATCGTCAACTGCTGTGGCATCACGCGCTCTATACGCTGGCGGAAATTGTGCTGGCGCTGCTGCTGGGCGTCGGCGCGGGCGTGACGCTGGCGGTGCTGATGGCCGCCAGTTCGCTGCTGAGTCGCGTGCTGTTTCCGCTGGTCACCGCCAGCCAGGCAATTCCCGTGTTTGCCCTCGCGCCGCTGCTGGTGCTGTGGCTCGGCTTTGGCATCGCCTCAAAAGTGGTGGTGGCGGCTTTGATCCTGTTCTTCCCGCTGTGCTTGTCACTGTTTGATGGGCTGTGCCGTACGCCGGTCGGTTGGCTGGAGCTCGCGCAAACCTCCACGTCGTCGCGTTTCCGCATCTTCTGGCGCGTGCGCTGGCCTGCCGCGTTACCGCAGTTTTTCTCCGGCCTGCAGATGGCGGTGGTGTTGGCCCCGATTGGCGTGGTGATTGGTGAATGGGTCGGCGCCAGCGAAGGGCTCGGCTATCTGATGATGCAATCCAACGCGCGACTCGAAACCGCCACCAGCTTCGCGGCGCTGCTGCTGTTACTGATTCTGGCGCTGCTGCTTTCGGGCAGCGTGGCGCTGATGCGCAAGAAAATCCTCTGGCAATCTACATAAGGAAATACCGTGAAAACCCTACGAATGGCATTGACCGCGTTGCTGCTGCTGGCGACCGCTAACGTGCAGGCGGCGGAGAAAGTTCGCCTGCTGCTTGACTGGTTTATCAACCCCAATCACGCGGCGATTTTTGCTGCCCAGCACAGCGGCGCGTTTAAGAAAGAGGGGCTGGATGTCGAGATGATCGCGCCCGCCGATTCGGCGTCCGTGCCGCTGCTGCTGGCGGCGGGCAAAGTCGATCTCGCCGTCAGCTACCAGCCGCAGCTCTACACGCTGGTGGATAAAGAGGTGCCGGTGATTCGCGTCGGTACTTTAATCAATCAGCCGCTGAACACGCTGACTACGGTGTCAGACGATATCCACTCGCTTAAAGATTTCGCTGGCAAAACCATCGGCTACGCGGTGCCGGGAACCGAAGATGTGGCGATTCGCAATATGCTGAAAGCGCAGGGCGTTGATGCTGACTCAGTCAAACTTATCAACCTGAATATGGATGTTACTTCAGCGCTGCTGACACACAAGATTGATGGCGCGATGACTATTTTCCGCAACTATGAGCTGCTGGATCTGAAAGACAAAGGCGCGCAGCCAACGGTGTTCAAGCCGGAAGATTATGGCGTGCCTGCTTATGATGAGTTGATCATTCTGGCAAACCAGAAAACTGCCGCGCAGGACAAACGCATTCCGGCGTTTTTACGTGGCCTGGATGCCGGTGTGGCGTGGCTGCGCGCGCATCCGCAGGAAGCCTGGCTTGCGTTTATTAAACAATATCCCGAGCTGAATACGCCGCTCAATCACGAAGCGTGGCAGGCGACGTTGCCATATTTCGCCCAGCACAGTGCGGCGTTTGATCAGGCGCGTTATCAGGCGTTTGGTGAGTATATGAAGGGTAATGGTGTGATTAAGGCTGTGGCGCCGATGGGGCGTTATTCGTTGTAGGTTGGTGCGATTTGCCCCTCACCCCAGCCCTCTCCCGCGCGCGGGAGAGGGAGCCGACCGCGCCCACCTAACCATTCTCACCACCTAATCATTCCCTCTCCCGCTTGCGGGAGAGGGTTAGGGTGAGGGAAACCACGCACAATTTCCCTTGCACCCACACTTATTTTTGATAATGATATTTATTCTCAACTATCAAGTGATGGACAACCTGATGCGTTTCCCCGCTCTTTCTCTGCTGCTTAGCCTGTTTTTCATCTGCACCCATGTTCACGCCAACGTAACCTGGCCGCGCACTATCACCACACCGAAAGGCCCGTTCACTCTGCAACAGCCGCCGCAGCGCATTGTCTCGACCAGCGTCACGCTAAGTGGCACCTTGCTGGCGATTAACGCGCCGCTGGTCGGCTCCGGCGCCACCAGTCGCAGCAGCAGCGTGTCGGATGCGCAGGGCTTTTTCACGCAATGGAGCGCGGTGGCAAAAGCGCGGCAGGTTAAACCGCTCTACATCTCACAGCCAAACGCTGAAGCCATTGCCGCCGAAGCGCCGGATTTGATTGTGATAGCCGCCACCGGCGGCGATTCGGCGCTGCGTCTCTACGATCAGCTGCAAACCATCGCACCGGTGTTAGTGATCGACTACGGCGATAAAAGCTGGCAGGCATTGACCTTGCAGTTGGGCGAGATTACCGGCCATGAAGCCGATGCCAAAGAGGTGATCGCAGCGTTCGACAAACGAGTAGAAACGGTGCGTCACAAGATTACGCTGCCGCCGCAGCCAACCTCTGCGCTGGTCTATTACGAAGATGGACGCGGAATGAACTTGTGGACGCCAGCATCGGCGCAGGGCGCGCTGTTGCAGGATTTGGGCTTTACCCTGGCCGCGCCGCCCGCCAGTTTTCAGGGCAGCACCAGCATGGGTAAGCGCAATGACATTATTCAGCTGAACGGTGAAAACATGGCCGATGGCATCACCGGTAACACGCTGTTGCTGTTCGCCGCCGATGAGAAAACCGTGCCGCAGGTGGCGAAGAATCCGTTCCTCGCCCATCTGCCGGCGGTAAAGCAGCACGACATCTTTGCCGTGGGTAACGATACTTTCCGCCTCGATTACTACAGCGCCAGCAATATGCTCAGTAGCATCGAGCGGCAGTTTACCCGTTAAGCCTCTGCGGTGGCGGGCTGCGGCGCGTCCGGTTGTGCACCGAGGCGCGCCGTGCGCAGGCCGCGCGCCGCCAGCGACAGCAGCACCAGCAATCCCGCCGCCAGTCCACCAAACCATAGCACGCTGCTCAGCGGTGCCAGCACGCGTGCCAGCGCACCTAAACCCAATGCCCCAACCGAATCGCCGGTCACATCCTGCGCGGTGCCGAGGCTGTTGACGCGTCCCAGCAGCGCATCCGGCGTGTGGTGCTGCGTCAGCATAAACTGCAATAGCGAGGCGATGGCATTGCTGTAGCCGTAACACACCAGCGCCAGCAGCGCGGGCAGTAGATGGCTGTAAAGACCGAGCGAGGCGATGCAGGCAAATGCCAGCAGCGCACAACCCATCAGCACCCATCCCGGGCGCGTTAACTGCCGCACCCAGCCGCTGGTGAAGGCACCGATCATCGCGCCCAGCGGCACCGCTGAGTACATCAATCCTAATGCGGACGCATCGGCATGGAAGGTCAGCGCCAGCGCCGGGAACAGAATACGCACCGCGCCAACCATGCTGAGCAGCAAGCCAACCAGCACCACCGCGCCCACCACTTTATGCTGGCAGACAAACTGCATGCCGCTCGCCAGCGCGCGCAGCGGATGCTCCGGCTCCTGTTGTTCGGGCTTCATCGACGGTAAACGCACCAGCGGAATCAGCGTTGCTAACGTACCAATCGCGGCGACCGCAAACGCCCAACCGACACCCGCCGCAACGATGATCATGCCGCCGAGCGCGGGCGACAAAATCGCGCCGAGGCGCACCGTTAGCATGCTGAGCGCACCGGCTTCCGCCAGATGTTCACGTCCGACGATCAGCGGGATCACTGCCATTAGCGCGGTCATGCCAAGCGCGCCAAAGAAGCCATCCCAGAAGGCGAGGAAGTAAAGCGCCAGCAACGAAGGTGCTGGGCTGAAGGCGTTGAGGCTGAGCAGCACAAAGCCGATGCCGCAGGTGCCGCGCGCGAACAGGATTAATTTGCGGCGATCGTAGCGATCGGCCAGCACGCCGCCGAGCAGCAGGCCGATAAACATGCCGATGCCGTCGAGCATTACCGCCACGCCGACCTGCAGCGTGGAGCCGGTCATTGCCTGAATCTGCACTGGCACGCCAACCGCCAGCATGCCAAGGGCGAATACCGAGAGCATGCGCGCGCAGAATATCGCGCGGAACGATGCGTTGTTTTTGAGCAAACTGAAATCTAAGAATATCGAGGGCTTAGACATGATTCTCCAGTGTATGTGAACGAGGTCGCCATTAATGGCGACCCTACAGCGTGTATATTTCCGGTCGCCATTAATGGCGACCCTACGGTGTGGGTTTTCGTAGGGTGCGCATTCATGCGCACCGTTTCGATGCCCGCACTAAACTCCTCAACCCGCCAACAAACGATTAATCAACGGTCCCAGCACCTGCAACGAATCTGCTGAAAGAATATCGGCGTGTTCGCAATCCAGCGGGAAAATCGTCAATTCATCAACGAACGGTGCCCAACTGGCGCGCACATCCATCTCCGGCGGCAGCGTTTTCCCGGCCATAAACAGCGTGGCGTGGCCGGCATAGCGCGGCGTTCGCGCTTCAGCCAGGCGTGCAACGGTGTCTTTGTAGTTGGCGACGATGGTGCTAAACATCGCCGCCTTCTCTTCACGCAATAGCGGATCGCGCTCATCTTCGGTCGCAGCCATAAACTCGGCCTGCTCACGCGCCACTTCCTGTTCCGCTTCATCGGCATCCGGCGTGCGCCAGTCCTGACCTTCTGCCGGATAGGTATCCAGCAGGCCAAGAAATGCTACCGTTTCACCCTGTGCCTGCAAACGTGCCGCGATGCCTTGCGCCAGCGTGCCGCCGAGTGAATAGCCGAGCAGGAAATACGGACCGCTCGGCTGCTGCTGGCGAATTGCCTGCAGATGACGTTCGCACATCGCCTCCACGCTGTGACAGGCAGCAATCACGCCGTTTGGTCGCGGCGATTGCAGGCCGACAATCGGGAAGTCGCCGTCGAGATAGTGCAGCAGGGCGCTATACTGCCAGGCGAAGCCGGATGCCGGATGGATGCAGAACAGCGTCGGGCCGTGACCGGCGCGCAGCGGCAGCAGTTCGCCGTTGCCACCGCTTTCAATGTTGGCACCGCCGTCAAGCAGCGCCGCCAGCTTCTCCACGCTGCGCGCGGCGATGATCTGCCCGACGCTGAGCGGCGGCACATCACGACGGCGCAGTTCCGCCGCCAGACGCATCGCCAGCAGCGAATGACCACCGAGAGCGAAGAAGTCGTCATCGGCAAACACGCTGTCGCAACCAAGCAGCTGCTGGAACAGATCCGCCAGCAGACGTTCATTGGCGCTGTGCGGCAGGCGGCCGCTGCGCGCGCTGAGCTGCGGCATCGGCAGCGCTTTACGATCCAGCTTGCCGTTGGCGCTGAGCGGCAGATGGTCGAGCAGCAGATAGCTGACCGGCTGCATATGCGCCGGCAGACGTTCGCCCAGCTGCTGCTTCACCGCGTCGATATCCAGCGCCACGCCCGTTTCGGCCACCAGCCAGCCGAGCAGCTGACGGTTATCGACGCCCGGCGTGGCGTGCTGCGTCAGCGCGCGCGCCGCCACCACCGCCTGCGCCACGCCCGGCAGCGCCACTAACGCCTGTTCGATTTCGCCCGGCTCGATACGCTGTCCGCGCATCTTCAGCTGGTCGTCGCTGCGGCCGAGATACTCCACCGCGCCGTCGGCGCGCCAGCTGGCGATATCGCCGGTGCGATACATGCGCTCGCCTTCGGCAAACGGCGCGGCGACAAAACGCTGTGACGTAAGATCGGCGCGATGCAAATAGCCATCGGCCAACTGCACGCCGCTGAGATAGAGATCGCCCGGCACGCCAACCGGTACCGGTCGCAGCAGGCTATCGAGAATATGCAGCTGCGTGTTCCACACCGGACGACCAATCGGCACGCCCGGCCCGTTAAGGCCTTCCAGCGCGCTGCCGCTGGCCGGTTGCCAGGTGACATCGACGGCGGCTTCGGTTGGGCCATACAGATTGTGCAGCGGCGCGGCGATCATCTCCTGATAGCTGCGCGCCAGGTCGCACGCCAGCGCTTCACCGCTGCAGAATACGCGGCGCAGCGTTGGGCAAGCTTGCTCGGTTTGCGCGGCGAGATGGCCGACAAAGGCCGCTAACATCGAGGGCACGAAGTGCAGGGTGGTCACGCGATAATCGTCGATCAGCTGCCACAGCGCCTGCGGATCGCGGTGCGCTTCCGGCGGCGCCATCATCAGCTGCGCACCGGTCATCAGCGGCCAGAAAAACTCCCACACCGATACATCAAAGCTGCACGGCGTCTTCTGCAACACTACATCGTCGGCGCGCAGCGGGTAGCTGGCCTGCATCCAGCGCAGGCGATTGACGATGGCGCGCTGATTCACCACCACGCCTTTTGGTTTACCGGTCGAGCCCGAGGTGTAAAGCACGTAAGCCGGGCGACTGGCGTCCGCCTGCGGTAAAGGGTGGCGCGGTTGAAGGTTTTCACTGGCTAAACCATCAAACATCATCAGCGTGCCAAACGTGGCAAAGCGGGTTTCCAGCGCGGATTCGGTGATCAGCACCCACGGCCGCGCATCTTCTACCATATAAGCCAGACGTTCATCGGGATAACCGATATCCAGCGGCAAGTACGCCGCGCCCGCCTGCAGGATGGCAGTGAGCGCAATGCTGAGACGCACCGAGCGCGGCAGCGCCACGGCGACGATATCGCCTGGCATCACGCCCGCTTCAATCAGGCGATCCGCCAGCAGCGCGGCCTGACGCTGCATGTCGCCGTAGCTCAGACGGTGATCCACATCCATTAGCGCCAGCGCGTCCGGCGTGCGCGCCGCCTGCTGGGCAATCGCCTGCTGCAGGGTTTCATTCTCCAGCTGCACGCCGGTGTTATTCACCCAGGCGAGTAGCGATTGCTCGGCCAGCGTTTGCAATTTCCACTGCGTCAGCGGCAGATCCGGCGTGCTGACCAGCTGTTGCAGTAGCAGTAACAGCCGCTCGGCAAGACGTTCCGGCTCGCTAACGCAGTTGCGATACTCCATCAGCAGCGTCAGCTGTTCGCCCGGCAGCACCAGCAGCGTCAGCGGATAGTGCGTGTAACCGCGATTATGGATCGCTTCGCAGCGCACGGTGGCTTTGGCATCCAGCAGCGTTTGGTTGTCCGGATAGTTCTCCACCACCAGCAAGGTATCGAACAGCGTACCGGCGCCGACCAACTGCTGAATCTCGGCGAGGCCGAGGCAATCCTGCTCAATCAGCTGGATTTGCTGCGCCTGATGATCGGCGAGCTGCGCCAGTAACGGACGTTGATGATCGAAACGCACCCGCACCGGCAGCGTGTTGCTGAACAGGCCAACGTGCTGATCGATACCGTCAATCTGACCAAAACGGCCAGAAACCGGCGCACCAAACACCACGTCTTGCTGGCCGCTGGCGACCGACAGCAGCAAGCCCCACAATCCCTGCATCACGGTGTTCAGGGTTAAGCCGCGCGCCCGGCACAGCGCATAGAGTTCCCGCTCCAGTGTGGCATCTAGCGTAATGCGCTTTTCGTTAACCGCGCTATCGGCGGCCTGCGGATAAAGCAGCGTCGGACGCACGTCTTTCAGGCAAGCTTGCCACTGCTGACGCGCTTCATGGCTGTCGCGCTGGCTGAGCTGACGCACGATGTCGGCGTAGCTGCTGCTGTGCGCGGGCAAGATTTGCTGGCGCAGCGCGCTGAGCAGATCGTTGAGGATCACCGGCGTTGACCAACCATCCACCACCAAGTGATGCGCGTTGAGCAGTAGCGTCCAGCGCGCGCCATCGCGATGGGCGATCAGCGTGGCGTGCAGCATGATTGGCTGGCTAAACAGATCCTGCGCCAGCGCCTGATGTTCCAACGCCTGAATGTCCTCTTCCTCGCCCAACTGAAGCAGCGTCAGCGGCCAGTGCAATTCGCCTTCCGGTATCAGCTGCAGCGGTTGCAGGCTGAGTTCGGCGTCGAAGCGCGCCGCCAGCTGCGGATGACGCTGTAACACCGCGTCGAGCGCGGTTTGTACCGCTGCGGCGCTGATGTCGCCGCTCAGCGTCAGGCGGGTTAACGAGTTATAGCTGCCTTGCTGCGCGGTGGTTTGCGCGTGGAACAGCAAACCTTTCTGCAGCGGCAATAGCGGCAGCGCATGGCTAAACGCACCGTGACGCGCATGCAGCTGTTGCAGCAGCGCGTCATCAACGCCTTCCAGCGCCACCTCGGCGGCCACCAGCGTGTGGGCGGCGTGCTGCGGTTGCTGTTGGGCCAGCGCGATCAGCGCCTGCGCGGCAGCCGCCATTGCCCGATGTAAATCGGCAATCGCTTCGGCGTTGAGCACGCCGTCCGCCCAGCTCCAGTTCAGCGCCAGCTGCGCCGCATGTGGCTGCTCCTCAACGAAGACGTTGAGTTCCAGCGCGTGCTGCAGCGGCAGCGCGTCATCCTGTAATACCGCGAAAGTGTCACGGAACTGTTGCGCGGTGCGCTGTGGCGTCCAGTCACCGCTGCGCGGTGTAAAGCGCCCGAGGTAGTTAAACAGCACCTGCGGCGCGTGTTGTGCCGCCAGTTTTTCCAGCGTCACGCCGCGATGTGCATCGAGCCAGCGCAGCTGCCCGTAGCCAATACCGCGATCCGGCACCGCACGCAGTACCGCTTTTACCGCGCGTACGCACTCATTGAGCGGCGCATGAGGATTTTCTGGCAACGGCAGCAGCAGCGGGAATTCGGACGTCAGCCAGCCGACGGTGCGCGCCAGATCCTGCTGCGCATGCAGTTCAGCACGGCCATGCGATTCCAGCGTGACGCGCTGCTGTGCGCTGCCGTTGAGCTGGCGCAGAGCGAGGGTCAACAAGGTCAGCAGCAGCTCTTCGCTGGTGGCGCGATAGTGCTGCGGCAACGTGTTGAGCAGCGCGTGCGTGGTTGATGCATCCAGCAGCGTGCGTTGATGCTGTTGGCGATCGCCGGACTGAATCGCCCGTTGACCGACAAGCGGCAGCGGTTCCGCCAGCATCTGTTGCCAGAACGGTAACTCGCTGGCGCGCGCCGCAAGGTTCGCCAGCAGCGCGGCAGACCAGTCGTGCAGTGAGGTTTCCTCGGCGGGGATCACCAGCGGCGTGTTATTGAGCAGCGCGTCACCGGCCTGTTGCAGTTCTTCCAGCAATACGCGCCACGAGACGCCATCGACAATCAGGTGATGCAGCGTTAACACCAGCCCACAGCTGGCGCCATCTTGCTGCAGCAGCGTGGCGTGCAGCAGCGCGCCGTTAGCCGGGTCGAGCGCCTCAGCATCCTGGCGGAACGCCCGTTCCGCTGCTTGGTCGCGGTCCTGCACCTCCAGCGCACGCACGCGGGCAGGGCGCGTCGTCAGCGCTTCGCCGACAATCAGCTGATCGCCACGCGTAAAGGCGTTGAGTGCCGGATGCGCCTGCGCCAGCTGATCGATCAGCTGTTTTACCTGTGCGAGCTGCAACTGCGGCGGCACCGACAGCAGTACGCCGTGAGCAAAGCGCGCATTGATGCCCGCCTGGGCGTTGAACCAGTGCAGAATTGGCAAGCCGCCAATCGCGCCCTGTTGCGCGACGCGCGCGCCGGTGTGGTGTTGTGCCAGCGGCTGCAAACCCCGCGCCATGCGGGCGGCGGTACGTTCGGCAAAGATTTCGCGTGGACGCAACAGATAGCCAGCGCGTCGGGCGGCGGTGCTGAGCCCCATCGCTGAGATGCTGTCGCCGCCGAGCGCGAAGAAATCATCTTCCGCGCCAACGCTCTCCAGCCCCAGCAGGCTGGCAATCGCGTGGCAAATCAGCTGCTCCTGCGGCGTGCTGGCGGCGCGACTTTGACTTTGCTGCGCCTGTTGCGGCTTTGGCAACGCCTGACGATCAATCTTGCCGTTAACGTTGAGCGGCAATTCGTCCAGCACCATCAGCACCGCAGGCACCATGTAATCCGGCAGCTGCGTGGCGAGCTGCGCCAGCAAACGGGCGTTGAGATCGGCATCGGCGCGCAGCGCATCATCCTGCACCGAGCAGTAACCAATCAGGCGATGCGTGGCGCCCATTACTTCGGCGATCACCACGGCGGTGCTGACTTCCGGCAGCGCCACCAGCGCATTTTCCACTTCACCGAGTTCGACGCGGAAACCGCGCACTTTAATCTGGTGATCGGTACGGCCAATAAACGCCAGCTGTCCATCCTGACGCCAGCGCATCAGGTCGCCGCTGCGGTACATCACATCGCCATCGCGGAAGGGGTTAGCGACAAAGCGTCCGCTGGTGAGATCGGGACGACGCAGATAACCGCGCGCGATGCCGGTTCCGGCGATATACAGCTCGCCAGCAGAACCAATCGGCACCTGACGCAACTGGTTATCCAGCAAATAGACTTCGCTGTTGCCCACCGGACGACCAATCACCGGCTGCGGTGACGCCATGACGCTGGCGCCCAGCGTATCGATGGTGTATTCCGATGGGCCGTAATAGTTGTGGATCTCCATCTGCTGCTGTTGCTGCATCAGCTTCCACAGCGTTGGCGTGGCCGCTTCACCGCCAATCATCACGAAAGAGGGACGATGGTTGTCGGCTTCCAGCAGGCCGCTGTCGATCATCTGCGAGAAGAACGACGGGGTGATATCCAGCAAATCAACCGGCACCGCGTTCATCTGCTGAATCAGGCCCCACGCATCGCGGCGCAGCTCTTCGTCGAAGATATTCAGCTCGCAGCCCATCAGCATGCAAAACAGCGGTTCCCATGAAGAATCGAACGAGAAGGAAGCGGTGTGACCGGCGCGCATGCGGCGCGGGCTGCTGGCGCTAAAGCGCGCAATCGCCGGGCCAAACAGATGCTCGCGGTGCGAAAGGAACAGATTGAGCAAACCTTGATGGGTGCTCATCACGCCTTTCGGGCGGCCGGTCGATCCTGAGGTGTAGATCATGTAGGCCAGATCGTCGCCACACAGCTGGGTATCTGGTCGTGCGGTGGAAAGGGTGCTCAACGCAATCTGATCGATCAGCAGATGCGTTAACTCCGGCATTTGCGCCAGCGTGCTGGAGTGCGTCAGCAGCAGCGTGGGCTGCGCGTCATCGCACATCAGCGCCAGGCGTTCGCGCGGATAGTCGAGATCGAGCGGCATATAGGCCGCGCCGCTTGCCAGCACGCCGAACATCGCGACCAGTGAATCCACCGAACGCGGAATGCCAATCGCCACCACGTCGTCAGCCTGCAGGCCGCGCGCGATCAACAGATGCGCCAGTTGCATCGCGCGATCGGCTAACTGGCGATAGCTCAGGCTGCGATCGCCGCACACCACTGCGGTCTGCTCGCCGTAGTGCTCAGCGGCTTGCAGCAGGATATCGACGATGGTGTGGGTATCGGCGGGCGGCACGATGGTTGGTCCGGTCGACCAGCGTTGCAGATCGATCTGTTCCTGTGGCGCCAGTAGAGACAGCGCGCCGATTTGCGTATCGGCATCCGCCGCGAACTGCGTGAGCAGATGGCTGATGCGCTCGGCGTGACGTTGTAGCGTGTGCGCATCGTAGCGGCGCGGGTTTGCCACCAGCGTCAGCTGCAATGCGCCATCGCGGAAGCCAACTTCAAACTCGAGATCGTCGACCGGGCCCATCGCCAGCGTGTGCGTTGGGGCTGCATGGCCATCGAACTGCAGATCGTCGTGGTAAACCTTGACGTTAATCACCGGACCATACAGCGCCTGGCTGCTGCCGACCAGACCAAGGTCGCGGCGCAGCTGTTCCGCTTCATAACGCTGATGACGGCGCGCTTTGCGGATTTCGCCTTGCACCTGCTGTACCAGCATCGGCAAGGTCATCTCATCGCTGACGCTGAAAATCAGCGGCAACACGTTGACCACCGGGCCGAGGGTAGAAATTGCTGCCGAACCCATGCGGCGCATAAACGGGAAGCCAATCGACAAACGTTGGCTATTACTGAAGCGCGCCAGATAGGCCACCAACAGCGCGCTGACAATATCGCCTTCGCTGCTGTTGGCGAGTGGTTGCTGCTGTCGCAGCGTGGCCAGTTGCGGCAGCGTTACCTGACAGCTGATCGGGCGATCGCCGGGATCGCTGACGTTTTCACTGGCAAGCGTCAGGGTTTCCGGCAAATCCGTCGCGTAACTTTGCCAGTGGCTAGCGGAGCGGGCAAAAGCCGGCGAATCCTGCCACTGCTGAATCTCTTCAATCACCGTGGTGAACGGGGTAAACGGCGAGGGCGCGGGCGCTTCGCCGGCGCAAAGGGCGGCGTAGATCGCTGCGACGCGTTGAGTCAGCGCTTCAAAGCTGAAGCCATCTACCAGCAAATGATGATAGCGCTGATACCACAGCCAGCTGCCGTCGCCGATGCGCATCAGCGCGTGACGATAGAGCGGTTTGTCGCCGTCGGCGGGCAGTTCGGCGGCGAGATCGGCCTGCATCAGTTTGTGCGCCTGGCTGCTGGCATCGGCGCGCTGGCTGAAATCGTGCCACTCCGGCGCGACCGGCGCTTGCGCTCCGAACCACTGCGCCGGATTACCATTATCGTCAAGGCCAAAGCGCGCCTGCACGGTATCGGCTTCCGCCATCGCCTGCTGAATGGCGCTGTCCAGCGCCGCCTGACTGATGTCGCCGTGCAGCACGCTGTAGTGTGCCACGGTAAATTGATTGCGCTGCTGCGCAATGCTGTCAGCGATCCAGATGCCGGGCTGCGCCGCAACGAGTGGATAGGCTAGAGAATGATTGTTTAGCGATGCCAAAGGACAATTCCTGTCTAATTCCCGTCATCCTTCAAGCTGCAGCCGCGTTGGCTGCATGCGTTCACCCCAGTCACTTACTTCAGTAAGCTCCTGGGGATTCGCGCACTTGCCGCCTTGCTGCAGCTCGAATGATTTTGGGAATAAATTATTGAAAGAAAATGAAAAAATAAAATTAAGCTTCGGTAGACGACGTCTGTTGCGTCGCTGGCCGCATGTCGTGCCAGTTTGCTTCGATAAACTCAATGGCGGCGCTGCGCGTCAGCGGTCCCGCCACGTTGTGCCAACCTGCCGGAACCGGGGCAAAAGCGGGCCACAGGCTGTATTGCTGGCGCGCGTTAAGCAGCACCAGAAAATCGAGCGCATCGTTATCAAACGGATTCTGTTGTTCAGACATGGTGGTTACCTTCAGAGGTTGATGTAGGGGAGAGAAAATCGGCCAGCAGCCAGCGGCAGCCGTCGATCAAACCGCCACGCCAGCACAACGCATCGTGCCCTCCGGCGAAGCGGCGAAAATGTAATTCATGGCCTGCGGCCTGTAGCGCCGGGGCGATCTGTTGGTTGACGTACACCATGTCCGCCTCGCGATCGCCCACTTCCTGGAAAATCTTCAGCTTGCCCGGCGGTAAATCGCCCTGTTGCAGCCGCTCGAGTAGCAAGCCGGGTGCGTGCTGCTCGCGGTTGGCGTAGTCGCGGATGTATTGCAGATGCGGCCACCAGAAGGAGCCGGATTGCGTGAGAATGCGGCCAAAACGCTGTGGCCAGTGCAAACCGGCATAGAGCGCGGCGAGTCCGCCGTAGCTTTGCCCGGCCACCAGCGTGCGGTCGGCGTCGCAGCTGAACGCTGCGTGCTGGCGCGCCAGCGGTAACAGTTCCTGCTGCACCGCTTGCCAGAAGGTTTCATTGCACGGCAATTCGGCTTCGCGATGCTGGCTGTCGATGACATCGATAAACAGCCAGCAGGCGGGCGGCAGTTCGCCATCGGCGGTGACTTGATCCAGCGCGCTGAAAATCGGTTGGCCGTAGACCCAGTTTTGTCCATCGAGCAGAATCGCCAGCGGACGCTGTTCGGGCTGAGCGGTTGTTCCGGTGCTATAAAGCCAGACGTTGCGTGTGACGTTGAGCAACGCGCTGTGCCACTGCAGGGTTTGCAGCGTATCCGGCCAGGTTTCCGCCATGCCGGCATCCAGCGCGCGCCAGGCCGATTGATCCGGCGCATCCGGCATGTGCGCGTTGCTCAGCGCAAAACGGCGACTGCTGAGAAACGGCGGCGTGCGATTGAATTTGTCGGGGATCGCCAGCGGCATCAGCGAGATCCACCACTTACGCTGCAGCGCGCGGCATTCGGCATCATCGCCACAAAACAGCGGCGGTAACTGCTGCGCGGTGGCGGGGATCAGGCTGTAACTGCCGCGCCAGTCAGATTCAATGGCGGTCGACCAATGCCAGACGTTGCTGTCGCCGACGCGCGCCAGACTTTCTGGCGCTTCGCTGTGGTGATCGGTGACGCCGTTAATATCGATATAAACCCGTTCAGTGGAAGAACGTGCGGAAAGTCCTTCGGGATCGCGCCAGAAGAAGTGCATGGTCGTTTGACCGCTTTCGTCACGCTCCACCAGCGGCGTACCTACCGCATATAGCCGCTGCCACCAGCTTTCGCTTCCTATTTCGGCCTGCTGCAACCATTGCGCAACTGTTCCGGCGGGCAACCACGTCTGCGTCGTATTTTCTGCGCTTGTTAGAAACATCCTGCAACCCATCTCCACATTTTGTTCACTGTCTTTACTTAATCAAAGCTAATGCAAATGCTATTGATAACGATTTACATTTGCAATATGATTTTTCGTGCCTGATAAACCTCCGTAATTTCAGTGGATTATTTTGTGAAGGACGTCACGCGGGGGAGATTAGGACCGTCAATAACGCAAGAGACTAATATTTCAATCCGTTACAGCCCTTGTCGTTGGGTGAGGGCGACTGAACGGATTATTTCATTTACAAGGCAGTTTGAAATAGAGATGGCAACTATGTCTGTTAAAGCTAAAAATTCAGCAATACCTGCTGTGGCACGGCAGTTCAGATTCAATCCTCTGTACCTTTCTCTGGCCTCAATTTTGATGGTGACACCAGCCGCCTTCAGCATTGCTGCCGAAGAGACCCTAACCGTAAACGCCGACACGCGTGAAAGCGTGACTTCGCCGCTGCAGGGCTACGTGGCGAAAGAGAGCGCGGCAGGCACCAAAACCGCTACGCCGCTGCGCAAAACCCCGCAATCCATTTCGGTGATTACCCGCGAGCAGATGGACGATCAGGCTGCGGCTTCCGTTGCGGATGCGCTGAGCTACAGCAGCGGCGTGTTGACCAACTATCGCGGTAACTCCAACCGTAATGATGAGATCATCGCGCGCGGTTTCCGCTATGCGCCAAAATTCCTTGATGGCCTGAGCTACGGTTTATCCGGCCAGGCGGGCGCAGCGGGGCAGATCGATCCCTGGTTGCTGGAGCGCGTAGAGATGATCCACGGTCCAGCTTCAGTGCTGTACGGCCAGGTGAATCCGGGCGGTATCGTGGCCATGACCAGCAAGCGCCCGACCGCGCAGAGCATTCACAAAGTTCAGCTCAGCACCGGCAATCAGCATTTGGGTGAAGCGGCGTTTGATTTTGGCGGCAAGCTGAATGATGACAACACGCTGTTTTACCGCCTGAACGGTATTGCCAGCACTAAACATGAGTTCGTTAAGGACAATAAACAGCAGCGCATGGCGATTGCGCCAGCGATAACCTGGCTGCCAAATGCGGACACCAGCTTTACGCTGCTGACGATGTATCAAAACGAGCCGAAAGCGGGATACCGTAACTTCCTTCCGGCCAGCGGTACGCTGAAAGAGAGCAGCGCGGGCTTTATCCCTTACGATTTCAACGTCAGCGATCCAAGCTTTAACGAAGCCAAGCGCGAACAGACCTCGATTGGCTATATCTTCGAGCACAATTTAAGCGATAACGTCAGCTTCACGCAGAATCTGCGCTACAGCAACATGGACGAATCGTACAAATATCTGGTGTATACCTTTGATGCTGATAACGATCACTCGATCAACCGTCGTCCGCAGCATGACAAGATCAAGTCGAAAGAGTTGGGCCTTGATAACCAGCTGAAAGCCACCTTTGAAATCGGCAACATCGCGCACACCGTGCTCGGCGGGCTGGATTACAAGTGGAGCGACGTGGATAACAAACTGTGGCGCGACAGCGGCGATCAGTACATCCTCGACTGGGCGAATCCAACGCGCATCAGCATCAACGAGAGTGATTTGACACTCACTACCAGCACGCGCAAGAAGCTCGATCAGGTGGGTGTTTATCTGCAGGATCAGCTGGAGTGGAATCGGTGGAACCTGCTGCTCTCCGGACGTCACGACTGGAGCGAAGTACGCACGCAGGATCGCACCGACAACAGCCAAACCCAGCAGAATGACGACAAGTTCACCGGCCGCGCGGGTCTGCTGTATGCGTTTGATAACGGCATTTCACCGTACGTCAGCTACAGCACGTCGTTCGAGCCAAACCTCAACAGCGGCGCGCCGGGCACCGATCCCTTCAAACCGACCACCGGCGAACAGACCGAAGTCGGCGTGAAGTATCAGCCGGTGGGTTGGGATGCGGTGTTTACCGTGTCAGCGTTTGATATCACGCAGAAAAACATCACCGCTTATAACAGCGTGACCGGTTATAACGAGCAGATTGGTAAAGTGCGTTCGAAAGGCATTGAAACGGAAGCGCATGCGCAGATTACGCCAGAGATCAAACTGTTAGCGGCCTATACCTACACCGATGCGGTGACCAAAGAGAGCAGTATCACGCAGCGCATCGGCCATTCACCGTCGAGCATTCCGCGTCATGCGGCGTCGGCGTGGGGCAGTTATACCTTCCTTGATGGTGTGCTGAGCGGCTTTACGCTGGGCAGCGGCGTGCGTTACACCGGCACCGCGCCAGCGGACGAAATTGGCGTCGACAAAGTACCGCATTACACGCTGTATGATGCGATGGCCAAGTATGAGCTGGGCGAAGCGGCGAACTCGCTGCGCGGCACCACGCTGCAGCTCAACGTCAACAACATCGCGGATAAGCACTACGTGGCGTCATGCAGTAATGAAAGCGCCTGCTTCTACGGCAGCGGTCGCACCATCGTGGCTTCCGTCAGCTACAGCTGGTAATTCCCTCCGGCGGCCTGCGTGGCCGCCGTTTCGTTTGCATTCCGTGCGACGCGCTTTCCAGTCAGACATTTCTTGAGCGGTTTTCGGAAAATACTGTATTTGTGTGACTGTCATCACTCTGCAAGGCACGTTAAAATGAACGCTTCTCATTTAGCAGGGGTTTTTCGTCACGATGTTATCGCGCTTCACTTTAGCCACTTTGATGGCAACAATCATGCTTACCGGCTGCGCCCGCCTTGCCGCCGTTACTGGTACATCTCATGACAGCACTGCGACTGCGGACGCGTCCGCCGCTCAGCCTGCAACCGGCGCGCCAATCGACAATAATGATTCGCCTTCTCCGTTTGAGACCGGCCCAACGGTGATCAACGTTTCGCATCTGGTGACGCGTACCGATGACGGTTCTTCGGTCTATGTGACGGTAGATGGTCAGGATGCGGGTCTGCTGAAGAAGGGTGAAAAACGAGAAATTCGCGTCGCGCCAGGTAAACACCAGATTGGTGGTTACGTGCAGACGCTGTTTGGCTTTGGCAAAGTGACCATCGCATCCGTGGATGTCACCACCGATCCGAACAGCCCGAAAAACGTGGTCTATTCTGTAACACGCCAGAAGCCCGCGTTCAGTGAAACCGACGCCACGCCGCCGAATAATTCGTGATGTATGGGTGCGTATATATGCGCACCGGCACGGTTTTGTAGGGTCGCCATTTATGGCGACCTTCCCACATCAACTCCGGCTAAACACCAGCTTCAATCCCGCAACCGTAAAGCAGCAAGCCAGTAGCGCATCCAGCCCACGACGGATGCGGCGATAAAAGGCCGCCATCAGCGCAGTGGAAAACAGCACCGCGTAACCGCCAAACACCAGCACGCAAATCGCCGCGCAGCCTGCAATAATCATCGGCAAGGTTGACGCCGCCGCACCCGGTTTTAACGCCACCGACATGATCGCCACCCACGTCAAAATCGCTTTAGGATTGCCGACGTGCATCAAAATGCCCTGACGAAACATTCTGCCGAAGCGCGCTTTTTCACTGACCGGTGCGAATTCGCTGGCATCGGGCCGACGCAGCGCCGATTTCCCCGCCTTAAACGCCAGCCACAGCAGATACAGCCCGCCGCCAATTTTCAGCACAATCAGTAACTGCGCAAAGGTGGCCAGCACGGTGAGAACCCCGCACGCCGCCAGCAGCGCCCACATCATCGAACCGCCAATCACGCCGCTCGCTAATGCCAGCGCCGCGCCGCGTCCCTGCTTCATCGCCGTGCCCATAATCGCCATATTGCTCGGGCCGGGACTGGCGGTCGCGACGAAATAGGTGGTGTAGATCAGAATCAGTTCATGTGACAGCGCCATAGGTTCCTCTGCGATGGCGGAAGGGAACTCACTTTATATCGCCTGAAGATGCATTCTTCCAGAATGGTTTAACGATTCATCCTTGCTGCACCCTTACTTCCCATGCAACTCCTTCCGCAACAGCACCAACTCGCCCGCCAAATCGCGGCACAGCATCGCCGTCATCAGATGATCCTGCGCATGCACCAAAATCAGCGTGACCGGCACTTTGCCGCTGCCTTCATCGGCGCCAATTAACGCGGTCTGGATTTTATGCGCCGCTTTAGCCGCCTCGTCGGATGCGGCTAAAGCCTCATCGGCACCGTGCCAGTCAGCTTTACGCGCCCGCTGGATCGCCATCATGGCTTGCGATCGCGCTTCACCGGCATTAATCAGCAACTCCATCATCGTTTGTTCAAAATCCATATCCGCCTCACTTATTGGTATGCCAAATTTGTAATAATGATGCTACCGGAATACCAAAAAGGAGTTCCGCGAGCATGATCACAGAAATTAACGGCGAATATCGCCATTTTGGTATGCCACGAACCATCAAGCTGATGCATAACACCTAAAACCGCTGAGGGTTGACCAATGTCTCTACAGGAACGTCTTATCGATTCACTGGGTAGCTTTGCCACGCGCTTCAACAGCTACCGCTACATCATGGCGATCAAAGCCTCGTTTATTACGCTGATGCCGGTGATCATCGTCGGCGCGTTTTCGGTGCTGATTTCCAACATGGTGCTGGACCCAAAAAATGGCCTTGCCAGTTTCTCGGCACTGTCGTTTCTCGCCGATCTGAAACCGATCACCAGCAGCATTAACTACGCCACGCTGAGCTTTCTGAATATCGGCGCGGTGTTTCTGATTGGTATCGAACTGGGTCGCATTAACGGTATCAAAACGTTGTTTCCCGGCCTGCTGGCGATCATCTGCTTCATCTCGGTGACGCCCACCACGCTGCAAATGCTGGTGGATGGCCAGATGCATGTGGTGACCGATGTGCTGGCAAAACAGTTCTCCGATACCAAAAGTCTGTTCCTTGGCATGTTTATCGCCATTCTGTCGGTGGAGATTTACTGCCGGCTGGAGCAGGTTGAACGGCTGAAAATCAAAATGCCGGATACCGTGCCGCCGAACGTTGCCGCGTCATTTTCCGCGCTGATTCCTTCGATCATCACCGTCACGCTGGTTGCCACCTTTGGCTTTATCTTCCATCAGATCACCGGCATGTACCTGTACGACGCGGTATACAAAGTGGTGCAGCAGCCGCTGGAATCGGTGGTGCAGAGCTTGTGGGGCATTCTGCTGCTGATGTTCGTTGCCCAGCTGTTCTGGGTGATTGGTATTCATGGCAACCAGATGGTGAAACCGATTCGTGAGCCGCTGCTGCTGGGGGCGATTCTGGTCAACATGAACGCCTTCGAGCAGGGTAAGGAAGCGCCAAACATCATCACCATGCCATTCTGGGACGTGTACATGAGCATCGGCGGTTCCGGCCTGACTATCGGGCTTTTAACCGCCGTGATGATTGCCACCAAACGCAAAGAGATGCGTGAAATCGCCAAACTGTCGTTTGGACCTGGCTTATTCAACATCAATGAGCCGGTGATTTTTGGTATGCCGATCATGCTCAACCCCATTCTCGCCATTCCCTTCATCATCACGCCGCTGGTAACCGGTTCGATTGGCTATTTCGCCACGGTGATGGGCTTTGCCGGTAAGGCGGTGGTGATGGTTCCGTGGACTACGCCGCCGATCATCAATGCGTGGCTTTCTACCGCCGGTTCGATGGGCGCGGTGGTGACGCAAATCATCTGCATTGTAGTTTCGGTGTTGATTTATCTGCCTTTTGTCAAAGTGGCTGCGCGTCGCGCTGAAGCGGCGGAAGCGAAAAATCTGCAGGCCGAACTGGCACAAAATTAAGGAGGATCTATGAGTAAGCACACCATTGCGCTGCCGCAGGGTTTTATTCTCGGCGCGGCGGCATCGGCCTGGCAAACCGAAGGCTGGAGCGGCAAAAAAGCCGGCCAGGATTCGTATCTGGATGCCTGGTATCAGCAGGATCGTCATGTCTGGCATAAAGGCTATGGACCGGCGGTAGCAACGGATTTTATCAACCGCTTCCGCGAAGACGTGGCGCTGATGAAAGCGGCGGGGCTGACGCACTATCGCACCTCGATCAACTGGTCGCGTTTTCTCACCGATTATGAAAACGCGGTGGTTGATGAGGAGTATGCGGCCTATTACGACCAGTTGATTGATGAGATGCAGCGACAGGGCATTGAACTGATGTTGTGTCTCGAACATTACGAACTGCCGCTGCAGTTGCTGGAAGAGTACGGCGGCTGGCAATCAAAACATGTGGTTGAGCTTTTTACTCGCTATGCCGAGAAGGTGTTTGCCCGCTACGCCGGAAAAGTGACGCGCTGGTTTGTTTTCAATGAGCCGATTGTGGTGCAGACGCGCGTCTATCTTGATGCGCTCCGCTGGCCGTATGAGCAGAACACGCACAAGTGGATGCAGTGGAATCACCATAAAAATCTCGCCACGGCGAAGGTGGTCAAACTTTTCCGCCAGCAGGGTTATGCCGGTACGGTAGGCACCATTCTTAATCCGGAAGTGACCTATCCGCGCTCTTCGGCGGCGCACGATGTTAAAGCCGCAAAAATCTACGATCTGTTCTACAACCGGGTGTTTCTCGATCCGGCGATCAAAGGCGTCTATCCGGCGGAATTGTTGCAGCTGCTGGATAAACATGAGGTGCAGTGGGACGTGACCGAGGAAGAGCTGGCGATCATCGCCGCCAACACCGTCGATGAAGTGGGGCTCAATCTTTACTATCCGCATCGCGTCAAAGCGCCGTCACGCGCCTGGCACCCGGAGACGCCATTCCATCCGGCTTTTTACTACGAACATTTCGAGCTGCCGGGCCGCCGCATGAACAGTTCGCGCGGTTGGGAGATTCAGCCGCGCATTGTTTTCGACATGGCGCAGCGTATGAAAGAGGAGTACGGCAATCTGCCGTGGTTTGTGGCCGAGAGCGGCATGGGCATTGAGAACGAAGCGCAGTTTAAGGATGCGCAGGGCGAAATTCAGGACGACTACCGCATCAACTTTATTGCTGAACATCTTTACCAGGCGGTGCGTGCGCGTGAAGCGGGCAGCAACTGTCAGGGTTATATGCTGTGGGCGTTCACCGACAACGTTTCACCAATGAACGCCTTCAAAAACCGCTACGGACTGATCGAGATCGACCTCGAAAACCAGCGGCAGCGGCGGATGAAGAAATCCGCGCACTGGTTCCGTCAGTTGCGCGATACCCAGCAATTGACCCTCAACATTGACGATGAAGCCAAATAAGGACCACCAATGAAACGCATTATTCTGGCCTGCGCGGCAGGCATGTCGACTTCGATGTTAGTCACCCGCATTGAGAAAGAGGCGGTAGCACGCGGTCTTGAGTACCAGATCTACGCCATTCCGGAACAAAACCTGCGTGAAGAGTTACAAAACTACGGCCAGGACGTGGTGGTGGTGCTGCTGGGACCGCAGGTGCGCTTTAAGCTGGAGGAGAATAAAAAGCTGACAGACAGCTATCAGCTGCCGATTGCGGTGATCGATAGCGTGGCTTACGGCACGTTGAATGGTGCAAAGGTACTCGATCAGGCGCTGGCTTTGGTACACTAGCGCCCAGATAGCAGTCAGGTTCCGGCTCGCACAGGACGCGGCCGGGCCGAATGCACCATGATGCAAAAGGGTGAGAGCGTGGAAAAAGCCGAAGCGCCACAAGAGAAAAAGCAGTATCAGGAAATTGGTCAGCATCTGCGTCAACAAATCCTTGATGGCAATTACCCGGTTGGCTCACGACTGCCGCCAGAGCGCCAGTTGGCCGAAACCTGGGGCGTGAGCCGCACCATTGTGCGTGAAGCGTTGCTGATGCTGGAGCTGGAAGGCACGGTGGATATTCGTCAAAGTTCCGGCGTTTACGTGATGCGTATTCCTTCGGAAAGTGAGGATGCGGAAGAGGCCTTTTTCCGCAGCGATGTCGGCCCGTTCGAGATGTTGCAGGCGCGTCAGCTGCTGGAGAGCAACATCGCGGCCTTCGCCGCCAAAATGGCTACCAAAGCCGATATCGAAAACCTACGCCGCACGCTGGAGCAGGAGCAGCGCGCCATCGCGCTCAACGACAGCAGCCAGGATAACGACAAGTTATTTCATTTGTTGCTGGCAGGCGCGACGCAAAATCAGATGTTGCTCGATACGGTGACCAGCGTCTGGCGTCATCACGAAGCCAGCCCGCTCTGGCAGCAGCTGCGACCGCAGTATGAAACCCGCGCCTATCGCCTAAAGTGGCTGGGCGATCATCAAACGATTCTGGCCGCGCTGCGCCGCCGTGATGTGATGGGATCCTGGCAGGCGATGTGGCAGCACCTGGAAAACGTCAAGAACACGCTGCTGGAGTTATCTGATGCCGATGCGCCAGACTTTGATGGCTATCTGTTCGAATCGGTGCCGATTTTCCAGGGTAAGTTGATGTGATGAGGTCGCCATTCATGGCGACCATCCCAACCCCGACAACCATTAATTCGACGGCTGCCAGGTTCCTACATCCGCGGCATTGATTGGTTTCGGTAGCAGTTTGGCGTTATAGAACGCGTCGGCGATTTTCTGCTGTTCGACGAGGTCGGTTTTCTTCACCGGTTCGATAGCGTAGCTGCGCTGCTTGTTCGCCTGCTCGATGGTGGCTAACGGCAAATTACCCCATAGCGGTGACAAAATCCTGGCGGCTTCAGTGGGATGGGCTTTTAACCATGCCGACTCCTGCGATAGCGCACGATAAACAACATTCAGTACCTCACCATGTTTTTGCGCATACGGCGTTGAAACCAGGTAATAACGCTGATAACTCGCCAGGCCGTTGCCGCTGACCAACACGCGCGAATGCTGCTCGACTTTAGAGCTGGTCACAAAGGGTTCCCAGGTTACCCATGCATCCACGCTGCCATGTTCCAATGCAGCGCGTCCATCTGCGGGCGTTAGCCAGGCGGGGGTAATATCACTGAATTTCAGCCCGGCTTTTTGCAGTGCCGCAATCAACAAATAGTGGCTGCCAGCGGCTTTGGTTACCGCGATCTTCTTTCCTTTCAAATCCTGCAGGGTCTTGATGGTCGAGTTGGCGGGCACCAGAATGGCCTGAGCATCAGGCGAGGGCGTTTCACGCGCGTAGTAAGTCAAATCAGCGCCAGCGGCCTGGGCAAATACCGGCACGGTATCCGCCACATCAGCAGACAAATCAACGTTGTTTAAATTCAGCGCCTCCAGCAGCGGCAGGCCGCTGGTGAATTCGTGCCAGCTCACTTTAATGCCGCGATCGGCCAGCGACTTATCCAGTTCGCCGCGCTGTTTGATCAACGTTAATAAGGTGGAGGATTTCTGATAGCCAATCCGCAGCGTCTCCTCCGCGTGAACCGAAAAAGAGAGTGCCGCAGAGAGAATCAGTGAACCGATCATTCGGGAAGAGAGCGTGTGCATGGGAAATCCATTGAAGTTTATGATGTTAAAAATCATAAAGCCCGGGTCCCGCTAAACCAAAAGGCATGTTTGCATAAGCTTTGCGCAATTCCGCATTACAGCTTCGCGGTTAACGCACGCAGCGGCGTGCGGAGCACCTCGTGCAGTGCGCGGATCGCTGGGGAAAACTGTTTGCGATGCGGGCAGATAAGGTGCAGCGGCGTGCTTTCGCCCGGCATCTCCGGCAGTACGCGCTCCAGCCTGCCGGCCAGCACATCGTCACACACATCAATCCACGATTTATAGGCGATGCCCATGCCGGCGATGGCCCAGCGGCGCGCCACTTCGGCATCATCACACAGCATGCGGCTTTTCACCGTGATCTGGCGGCGCATGCCATCCTGCGGAAAGGTCCATTTGTCGTAAACGTGGCCGCCCATAATAAACAGCAGTCCATGATGCTGCTGGGCGATCTCCTCCAGCTGTTGCGGGCGACCGTGACGATCAAGGTAATCCGGCGATGCCACCATCACGCGGCGATTGTCCTCCGCCAGCGGCAGCGCCACGTAGCTACTGTCTTCCAGCTTGCCGTAGCGGATGGCGATATCCACCGGATCGCGGAACACATCGCTGATCTGGTCGGAAAACGAGAGCCGCACCGCCAGCGCCGGATGCGCGCGGCAAAAGTCGGTGATCAGCGGCAGCAGAATGTTGCGGCCAATATCCGACGGCAGCGCGATTTTTAGTTCGCCGCTCAGCGCATCTTCATCGCTCTGCAAGCTGTCGGCACCGGCGTGCATCAGCGCCAGCATCTCCTGCGCATAGGGCAGATACTTCTCCCCTTCGGCGGTCAAGCGCAGGCTGCGGGTGGAACGGGCGAACAAGCGGCGATCCAGTTCCCGCTCCAGTCGCTGAATCGCCGCGCTGACCTGTCCGGGCAGCAAATTCACCTCGCGCGCCGCGCGTGAAAAGCTGCCGAGTGCGGCGGAACGCACAAACAGGGTGACATCTTCCAGTCGGATCATCTTCTTATTCATCGTGGTAGTCGGCAGGGATTTTCACTCTAAGAGTGAAAGTGTTCACCTGCAACTGGCATTTTTCATTGCGCTGCGGCCCGCTATGCTGAATTCACTTCATGAAATCTGCTGATGAATAAGGATCTGCCTGATGAAAGCCATTGTTTATAGCCAAAACGGTTTACCGATTTCCGATGAAAATGCGCTTTATGAGTTGGAGGTTGAGAAGCCAACGCCGGGCGCGCGCGACCTGCTGGTAAAAATTCACGCCATCGCGGTGAATCCGGTGGATACCAAAGTGCGCGCCGGTGCGCCAACCGATAAGCCGCGCATTCTGGGTTGGGATGCGGTCGGCGTGGTGGAAGCGGTGGGCGCAGACGTCACGCTGTTCCAGCCGGGCGACGAGGTGTTTTACGCCGGTGATATCACGCGCGCCGGCAGCTATGCCGAATATGGGCTGGTGGATGAACGTATCGCCGGGCACAAACCGCGTTCGCTGAACGACGCCGATGCCGCCGCGCTGCCGCTGACTTCGCTGACCGCGTGGGAACTGCTGTTTGATCGCCTTGAAGTACGAGCCGATGACAACGCCGCGCTGCTGATTATTGGCGCAGGCGGCGGCGTCGGTTCCATGCTGACGCAGCTCGCCAGTAAGCTAACCAAGCTGACGGTGATTGGCACCGCATCGCGCCCGGAAACGGCGGAATGGGTGCGTTCGCTGGGCGCGCATCATGTGATTGATCATTCTCAACCGTTGGGCGAACAGCTGGCGGCAATTGGGCATAAAGAGGTGCGTTATGTCGCGTCGCTGACGCACACCGACAGCTATTACGATCAGCTGATTGATGCGCTCGCGCCGCAGGGCAAGCTGGCGTTGATCGACGATCCCGAGACGCTGGATGCGGTGCCGCTGAAGCGCAAAGCGATTTCACTGCATTGGGAATTGATGTTCACCCGTTCGCTGTTCCATACCGCCGATATGCAGCGCCAGCATGAGATCCTGCAGCGCGTAAGCCAGCTGATTGATGAGCAAACGCTGCAAACCACCGCCGGCGAACATCACGGCGTCATCAATGCTGCCAATTTGCGCAAGGCGCATGCGCTGATCGAGAGCGGTCGCGCCCGCGGTAAGATCGTGTTGAGCGGATTTTGAGTTTGTGGTCGCCATGAATGGCGACCCTACAAAACAGCACCGAACATCCGTAGGGTCGCCATTTATGGCGACCGTAAAACATTCTCTATTTGAACAATATAAGGAATAGACCATGACACTCAATGATGCAGTCGCTCGTCGTCACACCGTCAAAGCGTTTGAGGGCGGTAAAAGCCTGCCGCAGGATGAAATCGAAACCCTGCTGAACGTGCTGCGCAACAGCCCGTCCTCGGTGAACTCCCAGCCGTGGCATTTTGTGGTGGCGTCAACCGCTGCCGGTCGCGAGCAGATGGCAAAATCCACCGAAGGCGCGTTCGTCTACAACAACCCGAAAGTGCTGAACGCGTCGCACGTTATCGCGCTGTGTATGCGTACCGATCTCGATGAAGCACACTTACAGAACGTGCTGGCGCAGGAAGAGGAAGATGGCCGTTTCGCCAAACCAGAAGGCAAAGCGGGGCAGGATAAGAGCCGCCGCAGCTACGTGGATATGCATCGTTACGAGCAGCGCGATGTGCCGCAGTGGATGGAAAAACAGGTTTACCTGGCGCTGGGTGGATTGCTGCTAGGCGCGGCGATGTTAGGCATTGACGCCACGCCAATGGAAGGTTTTGACCCGCGCGCGCTGGATCAGGCGCTGGGCCTGCGTGAGAAGGGCTTCACCAGCGTGGTGCTGGTGTCGCTGGGTTATCGCAGCGACGCGGATTTCAACGCCGCGCTGCCGAAATCACGGTTGCCGCGTGACGAGATTTTTACATTTATCTAAAGTTTGCGGTCGCCATGAATGGCGACCCTACCGCAGGTTTGCAATATAGGGGGCCGACCCGAGAACGTGATTTCGTAGGGTGCGCATTTATGCGCACAGTTTCAATGGCCGCATCTAACCGACGGAAATCGCAACGTAAAACGATTAACGCCATCTTCGCTGTGCACCTCACAACTTCCCTGATGCAGCCGCATAATGCTGCGAACAATCGACAATCCCAAACCGCTGCTGCCCTGATGACGTGACGCATCGGCGCGCCAGAAGCGATCAAAGATGCGCGCCTGCTGTTCAGCACTCAGCGCCGGACCCTGATTCTCCACCATCAAAGCGCTGCCCCGATTGAAAATGCGCACGGTGGAATCTCGATCGCCGTAGCGCAAGGCGTTCGCCATCAGATTCGCCAGCGCTCGTTGCAGCAGTTGCGAATCGGCGCGCAGTTCGCCGTGCAGCGCCATCTCCAGCCGCATCGACTGCTCTTCCGCCATGCCGTCAAAGTAGTCCTGCAACTTCTCGCCGAGCAGCGCCAGATCGATGTTCTGCCAATCCATTGCCTGGCTGGCATCTTCCGCTTTGGCAAGAAACAGCATGTTGTCGATCATCTTCGCCAGCCGTTCCAGCTCCTCGTAATTGGAACCGAGCAGCGCCTGATAATCGCCGACGCTGCGCGTCTGGCTCAGCGCCACTTCGGTTTGGCCGATCAGCGTGCTAATCGGCGTACGTAGATCGTGCGCCATATCGGCAGAAACCTGGCTCAACTGCTGATAACCCAGCTCAAGGCGACTCAACATCTGATTAAACGCCGCCACCAGCGGCTGCAATTCCGCCGCTGCCTGTTGTGGCATGCGCTGCGACAAATGACGTGCGTCAATCGCATCCGCCTGCGCCGCCAAACGACGCAGCGGGGTTAAAGCGCGCCGCACTAGCCAGATGCTGATCGCCGCCACCAGCAACGCCGCCAGCGCGGTGGCGAGAATAATTTGATTGCGATAACTGTTAAGCGTTTGCGTGCGGTCGCTCATCAGGCGGCCGGTGATGATCTCAATCTGGCCGTTGCCATCGCGCGTTGGTGCCAGCGCGGCCGCCGAGATAAACGGCGTGCCGTCGGCGGCGGCGAGATGATGCACCGACGACAGCGCCAGCGGCTGATCGGCGGCAACCGGCGTAATCGCGGGAACCGGACGTTGGCCGGGATTGACCACAATCAGCGGCGGCTGGCCGGGAAAACGCAGCACCAATAACGATTCGGTATTGCCGAGCATATTGGCAAACAGACGCGGTTTTTGCTGGATCAGCTTAAGCGCATCTTCATCGCGCAACAGCGTGCGAATCTGATCGATGCGCGTCAGCAGCGCCGCGTCGTCGCGCACGCCAATCTGCGTTGCCAGCGAGTGATAAAGCGCGATGCCGCTGAGTGAGAAGATGACGATCACCGTGGCGCTCAGCAGCAGCGACAGGCGCGCGGCGAGAGAGCGGGTTTTCATGATTCAGCTTCGCAGCGATATCCCACGCCGTGCACGGTGTGAATCAGCGGCTGGGCAAACGGGCCATCAATTTTCTGCCGCAGGCGTTTCACCGCCACATCCACCACGTTGGTGTCGCTGTCAAAATTCATGTCCCACACGCGCGAGGCAATCACGGTGCGCGTCAGCACTTCGCCGGGATGCAGCAGGAACAAGTGCAGCAGGTTGAACTCTTTGTTGGTGAGATCAATGCGCTGACCGCCGCGCTCAACGCGACGTTTCAGGATATCCAGTTGTAGATCGGCCAGCTGGAGAATATCCGGTAACTTCTGCTGACCGCCGCGCCGCAGTTGGGTGCGCACGCGGGCCAGCAGTTCAGCGAACGAAAAGGGCTTAACCAGATAATCATCAGCGCCCAATTCCAGCCCTTTGATGCGATCCTCCAGCGTGCCTTTAGCGGTGAGGAAAATCACCGGCGTGTGGATCTGCTTATCCAGCGCCGCCATCACGTGCCAGCCGTCGATGCCGGGCATCATTACGTCGAGCAGAATCAAATCGTAATGATGCTCCTGCGCGTAGAACAAGCCATCCTGTCCGTTTTCCGCCACATCAACGATAAATCCCGCTTCGGTCAATCCTTTGCGCATGTAATCGCGCGCTTTGGCTTCATCTTCAATCACCAAGATTTTCATGCGCTTCTCCGCGGGAGGGGTTTCAGGGCTGGGCGTGTAACGCGGCTTGCTCGATCAACTTCGCGACGTCGTCAGGATGCGATTGATACACCGAATGGCTGGCGCCGGCAATCTCCACCGTGTGGCTGTGCGCGCGTTTGGCGTACATGCGCTCCAGATCGGGACTGATGATTTTGTCAGCTTTCGCCACCATGTACCAGCTAGGCTTGGTCTTCCACGCCGGGTCAGGAATGTTGGCGGTGAACACCGCGAAGTTGGTGGGCATCTGCGCGTGCGCTTCAAAATCAGCCTGCGCCGCGGGTAAATCGGCAGCGAAATCGCTGTGGTAATTTTCCGGCGCGATGGTCAGATAACCGTCGCTGGATTTAGCAAACGGATGCGCGCTATTAGGGAATTTTTTGCCGTTGCTGGCTTCGGTTTCACCGTTATCCAGCGCATGCGCCGCGATGTAAACCAGCCCAGCGACTTTAGTGTCGTTACCGGCTTCACTGATGATCGCGCCGCCGTAGCTGTGACCAACCAGAATCACCGGCCCATTTTGCTGATCGATAATGCGGCGCGTCGCCGTCACATCTTCCGGGAAGCCGGTCAGCGGTTCTTGTACCAGCGTCACGTTGTAGCCGTCATGCGTCAAACGGTCATACACCGGACGCCAGCCCGCACCGCCGACGAACGCGCCGTGCACCAGCACAATATTCTTAACCGGCTGCGCCTGAACCTGCGCTGCGCCGCCGGCGATAGCCAGCAGCATGCCCGCTGCAAGGGTAAGTTTGTTCAATTTCATCGTAATGCTCCAGATGGCAAGGTAGGCCATCAGGATAAGCAATCGGCTCTGACATCAGCGTGAGCGAGTTATGACAAAAGAATGACATGCAACTGGAGAGCATTAAGTAAAACTTAATGGGGCATAAATAAAAGCTAACCTACTAACAATTATAAGTATTTACTCTACATTAAATCCGTAATTTCTGTAGTGAGATCATGTCCACCATGTTATTAACTCTGTATGACGTTGTGAATTTAGCTACCTGCCGGAGATAACAATGAAGAAGAGTTTGTCCTTTGCCTTACTGCTTTCACTGAGCGCTTTCAGCCACGCTTCTTTTGCTCAGCAAACCTTGCGTTTCGGCGTCGATCCCACGTTCCCGCCGTTTGAATCCAAAGCCAGCGACGGTTCGCTGCAGGGCTTTGATATCGATCTCGGCAACGCGATTTGCGCCCAGGCCAAAGTGAAGTGCCAATGGGTGCAGATCGGTTTTGATGGCAGCATTCCGGCGCTGCAGGCGAGAAAATTTGATGCGATTCTTTCGGCGATGTCGATGACGGAGAAACGCCGCGAGCAAGTGGCCTTCAGCGACATGCTTTATGTCACACCGAGCGCGCTGCTCACACCGGCAAAAAGCCCGCTGTCCGGCGACATTGCTGCGCTGCGCGGCAAAAGAATCGGCGTCGCGCAGGGCACCATTCAGGAAACTTTCGCCAAAGCGCAATGGGCAACCAAAGGCGTGAGTGTGGTTTCTTACCCCAATCAGATGGAGATCTACCCTGACTTGGTGGCGGGACGGCTCGACGCCAGCCTGGCGAATGCAGTCTCGGCAGAACAAGGTTTTCTTAACACGCCAGCCGGCAAAGACTATGTCATCAGCGCCACGCTGGTGGATAAAGAGGTGTTGGGCAATGGGGTGGGCATTGGATTGCGTAAAGACGATGCGGCCAATCTGAAGTTGATCAACACCGCGCTGGCCGAACTGCACAGCAACGGCACTTACGATCAACTGGCGAAGAAGTACTTCAAATTTAAGGTCTATCCGTAAAATTCATATGCACGCAAGGCCGCCATTGATGACGACCTTGCCCACCAACCGCACCCACACTCACTCAAAAATCATGACGAACTTACCGCACTACCCAACTCAACGCGCCCGCTTTCTCGCCGCCGTCAAACGGCAAAACGGCGCATTAACGTCCTACGCGCATCCGTTACCCGGTCCGCAGGGCGAGGAACTTTTCACTGACGTAGCGGTAATCGGCGATGTCAACGCATCACGGCTGATGCTGGTGATCTCCGGCACGCACGGCGTAGAAGGCTATTACGGTTCCGATTGCCAGATCGCCTGGCTGGAAACCTTCAACCTCACGGCGCTGCCGGCGGATACTGCTATCGTGATGCTGCATCTGCTCAATCCGTGGGGCGCGGCGCATTTACGCCGCGTCAATGAAGACAACATCGACCTCAATCGCAACTTTATCGATTTTTCACAGCCCACACCCGCCAATCCCGATTACGCTGCGTGGCATGGCATTTACCACGGGGAACGTGCCCGCGCCGATAAGCTGTTAGCTGACGCGCTCAACAGCGCCGGTTGGCCGGCGATAAAACGCGTGGTGGAAGCGGGGCAATATGGCGCGGCGGACGGTATCTTCTTCGGCGGCCAACAGCCAGGCTGGTCGTACCGCACGCTGCAAACCATCATCGCCGATCACTTGTCGCAGGCCAAAACCATCATCAGCTTCGATCTGCACACCGGCGCGGGCGCGTGGGGACATCCGATGCTGCTGTCGATTGCCGAGCAGCGTTTTGCCGCACATGACTGGGGCAAGGAGATTTATGGAGAATGGTTAACGCTGCTGTTCACCGGCGCAGGGCGCGACAGCGAAACCGGCGTGACCGCGACGGCTACCGGCTATGTGTCGCAATTTCTGCTGACGTCGCTACCGAAGACGCAGATTTTGCCGCTGGTGGTGGAGTGCGGCACCTATCCTGGCGAGGAGATGCATCGCCGCGTGCGCGACGATCACTGGCTGCATCTGCAAGGCGATCCAGCCAGTGAAAGCGGGCGGGCGATTAAGCAGGAGCTGGTGGAAGGATTCTGGCCCGCCGACGCTGACTGGCGCGCGCTGGTGGCTTTTCGCACCCAGCAGATTTTTGTGCGTGGCTGGCGGGCGTTAATCGATTTATAAGCGTCCGTAAAACGTCATGCGGGCGGTTTCCGACAGGGCAATGCCTGGCTCGGTGTTATACGCCAGCACCGCCAGCATGCGGGTGATATCGCCTTGGGTTGGCGTAACGCGATGCAGCGAATTGCGCCCACGGAACAGCACCAAATCTCCGGCATCAATCGCCAGCGCTTCTACCGGTTGGCGCTGATCCAGCACCGCCGCCACACCGTCGAAATTCATCTCACCGGCATCGGCATCGCGCAGATCTTTCACATACTGGAACACGGCGCCGGCGCGCGGTTTCTGCACCAGCAGCGTGATGGCGAACGACGAGTTATCAAAATGCCAGCCCAGTTCCTGGCCGTCGGGCGCGTAGTGCAGATTGATCGACGAAAGCGGATCGGCATACGGATAGAGCGCCTCTTCACCCAGCACATCGCACAGGAAGCTTTTGAACAGTTCATCGTTGTAGAGCTGGCGCAGCGGCGAATCGGCGGCAATCACATCATCGGTGATGCAGCCTTTGGTGCTAATGACATCGCGATTACGCGGATGATCGGCGCTGAAGGCCTCATCTTTTTTCATCAGATAAACGTTGTGTTTGCTGGCGGTGTGATACGCCAGATGGCGCTGCGCATCGCCTTCGGCAATGATGGCCTGCAGCGCAGCGGGCTGCAGGAACTGACGCAAAACTAAAGCGCCGTGCTGATTAAGTTGCTCACGGCAGGTGCGACGCCAGTCGGCATCGGCCAGCGGATGCAGATCGAAACGAATCAAGGCAGACATAGTTTTACTTCTCATGTGTTACAGGTGTGTAAAGACTGTAACTCGCTGATATGTTAATACGTAACGATAAAAATTTAACACCTTGCTAAGGAAACCTTAATGCCCGCGCCATCACCGCGTTTGCCCAAAATCAGCGTCATTCAATCCTTCAAAGTGGCGGCGGAACTGGGCAGCCTGGCGAAAGCGGCTGCGCAGCTGGCGTTAACGCCAGCCGCCGTGAGCCAGCAAATTCGCCAGCTGGAAGAGCAGTTGGGCAGCACGCTGTTTGTGCGCACGCAAAGCGGCGTGATGCTGACGGAGATGGGCAAAGAGTATCTGCGTTATGTCACTGAGGCGTTCGACATTCTACACCTCGGCCAGCAAAACCTGCGCCATGCGGCGTCGGTGCCGCGATTAACGCTCTATTCGCTGCCGGCGCTGGCGTCAAAATGGCTGCTGCCGAATATTGCGCAGTGGCGTGAGCAGTGTCCAGAAATCGATTTATCGCTACACGGCACCCATACGCAGGTGGATTTCAACGCCACGCCGGCCGATTTTGTCATCTGCTTCGGCGAAGATCGCTATCCTCAGTTGGATAAGCAGTTGCTGTTTCTCGACGAGGTGCTGCCGGTGGCGAGCCCGGCACTGCTACTACGTTTTGCCGGTATGGATGTGTTGCAGCGTGCGCCGCTTATCCACCTCGACTGGGGTAACGAAGGGCGCTTCTTACCTGACTGGCTTAGTTGGTTTCAAGCCAAAGGCATTGACGATCCCCCGCCGCAGCCGTCGTTCAGCTTCAATCTCACCTCGCTGGCGATTGATGCTGCCGTGGCAGGCGCGGGTTTGCTGCTCGGCCAGCGCCGTTTGATTGCCAACGAACTGGCGCGCGGCGATTTGGTTGTGGTCGATCCGCTTAGCTTGCCGCTTAGCAAACCCTATTTCCTCGCCTGGCCGCAGCGCTCGCTCAGCCAGCCGGGCAGCGCTGCGCTAATCCACTGGCTCTCGCAGCTGGCGGGTTAACGCACCCACTCGTAGGGTCGCCATTTATGGCGACCTGGAATAGAAAGGGAGTTCACCCATGCCCTTAGATCTCAACTTCTGGCTCACCGCGCTGGTAGTCGGCATCACCATTTTACTGTGGGCCAGCGCGCGTTTGCCGGAATACGTCACCGCGCTGCTGTTTTTCACGGCGGCGATGTTGCTCCAGCTGGCTCCTGCCAGCAGCGTATTCAGCGGTTTTGCCTCGTCGGCGTTTTGGCTGGTGCTCAGCGGGTTTGTGCTGGGCGCGGCGATCCGCAAAGTTGGTTTGGCGCAGCGCTGGGCGAACTGGCTGGTGGTGCCGCTTAGCCAAAGCTGGCCGCGTATGATTGCGGGAACCGTGCTGCTGACTTATCTGCTGGCGTTTGTTATGCCCTCAAATATGGGACGCATCGCGCTGCTGATGCCGGTGGTGCTGGCGATGGGCGAACGTGCGGGAATCAAAGCGGGCAGTCGAGGCAGTATTGGCCTGGCGCTGGCGGTGGGATTTGGCACCTTCCAGCTCTCCGCCAGTATTTTGCCCGCCAATGTGCCGAATCTGGTGCTGAGCGGCGCGGCGGAGAGCGCGTATCAATTACATCTGCAATGGTTGCCGTGGTGGTTGCTACATATGCCGGTGGTGGGCATCGCTAAGGGCTTGTTGTTGATAGGTTGCCTGCTGTATCTGTTTCGTGCGCAGCCCAAAGCGGTCCACCAGCGCGACAGCTTAGCCGCGCTTAGCCGCAGCGAGTGGCGCTTAATTGGCCTGCTGGCGATCACCTTGCTGCTGTGGATGACCGACAGCGTACACGGCTTACCGGCTGCGTGGGTGGGATTGGCGGCAGCCTGTATCTGTTTATTGCCGCGCGTAGGTTTTATCTCCAGCGAGGACTTTGCCAGCGGGGTAAATTTCCGCACCTGCATTTACATTGCCGGGATTCTTGGCGTCGCCACACTGGTAGTGGATTCAGGCCTGGGACGGATGATCGCCAATGCGTTGCTTAACGTGTTGCCGCTGCACGAACACCCATCTTTCAGCAATTTCGCGGTGCTCAATGCGCTGGTGTCGCTACTGAATTTTGTGCTCACCGCCAACGGCGTACCGGCGATGGTAACGCCGATGGCGCAAGAACTGGCGAACGCATCTGGCTTTCCGCTGCTCACCGTGATCATGTTGCAGGTATTTGCCTACGCTACGCCGCTGCTGCCGTATCAGGCATCGCCGGTGGTGGTGGCGATGGGACTCGGCAACGTTCCGGCCAAGGCCGGTTTACAGTTGTGCGCACTGATTTTTCTGCTTAGCGCGGTGTTGCTGTTACCGCTGGATTATCTGTGGTTTCGGCTGCTAGGCTATGCCTGATGTCTTTGCCAGAGATTGCCTATGCCAGCCAATAATGATTGGGTTGATTTTCGTCGTGACGATGAGACCGGAATTGAAAGCGTCAACGCGCATTTTCGCGGGCACGCTTACGATCCGCACGATCACGACGAGCTGCTGGTGGGCGTGACACAGCAAGGTTTACAACGTTTCAACTGCCATCGTTCGCTGCACACCAGCACGCCGGGCCGGGCGATTTTGATTGAACCGGGCGCGGTACACGACGGACATGCGCCGGACGCAGAGGGATTCACCTACGTGATGCTCTATCTGCCGCAAAGCTGGGTGGCGGAAATGATGCAGCGTCGCGGCTTGGGCGATGTGTCGAATATCGAAGGCGCTTTCCGCCACACGTTGACTGACGATCCGCTGTTAGCCAGCGCCATTCAGCAAGCCTGGTTTGCCGTACATCAGGGCGAAGGGCGGTTGGCGCGCGATCAAAGCCTCGATCATTTGCTCACCCTGCTGTCACGCCATCTGGATACCAAACCCAGCCTGCAGCACAGCGAAGCGATGCGTCAGATGCAGCTGCTGCGCGACTATCTGCACGATTTTATGGCGCAGGATATTGGTCTGGATGAGCTGTCGCGCCTTTCCGGCATTGATCGATTCCGCCTGACGCGCCAGTTCAAACAGGCGTTCGGCCAATCGCCGCATGCCTATCTGGTGCGTTTGCGTTTGCGCAGCGCGCGCACGTTGCTGGCGCAGGGCATTGAGCCGGTGCAGGTGGCGGCGCAGGTTGGATTTGCCGATCAAAGCCATCTGGGCCGCTGGTTTCAGCGCGCCTATCGCATGACGCCCGCCGCTTATCAACGTCAGTGCACAAACGTTCTATACGCTTCCCCGCCTGCTCTTAGATGATGAGGTTTTCGTTGTCATTGGAGAGTTGTTGCAGATGTTTGATACCAAAATCGCCCTGATCGTACGTGATGATTTAGCCACCTGGCAGCGCCTGAATGTGGTGGCGTTCCTCGCTACCGGCGTGGCGTCCGCCGCCCCCGAGATGATGGGTGAACCCTATGTTGATGCCAAAGCGCGACAGTACGGCAACATGGCGGGCCAGCCGATGCTGGTGTTTGCCGGAGATTTAGCCGGTTTACAGCGTGCGCACCGTCAGGGAATGGAGCGCGAGTTAACCATTATTCCTTACGTGGAAGCGATGTTCTCTACCGGCCACGACGCGGCGAACCGCGAAGTGTTTAGGGCGGAGGATGCCGATAATTTAAATCTGGTCGGCATTGGGCTACGCGGGCCGAAGAAAGCGGTGGATAAGGCGATTAAGGGATTGGCGTTGCACGGGTAAGAAGGGTGCGCATTTATGCGCACCTGAATTTATCCGCCACACTCAGCAACAAATCTTCCCGCCCACGCAGCGCCAGCAACTCCAGCCCAATCGGCAAACCTTCGGCGCTGAATCCTGCCGGAATGCTGATCGCCGGCGCGCCGGTCACCGCTGAAATCAGCGCGTTGCTGCCTTCCTGCATCTCGCCGTGCTTAACCGGCGCACGGCGCACTACCGGATAAGCCAGCAGATTGATCTGCTGCGCGGCGAAAAACTCTGCCAGCTGCAAATACAGATCGCGCTGACGCTGCTGCACCCGCCGGTAACCTTCACTCTCAACGCCCGGATGCTGGGCCCGCGTGGTAAACACCGTTTCCAGCTGAGGATGATAGCGCCCGGACGCCACCACTTCCGCCAGCGTGCGGACCTGCGCCTGCGATTTATCCGCCAGATACGCCGCCAGCGCAGCGGCAAATTCGTAGCCGATGATATTGGCGTCGGCGGCCAACGTCTCCAGCTGCGGATAACTCACCTCACGCGGCGCGAAATCCGCCAGCGCCGCGCGCACCGCCTGATTAATCTCGCCTTCATCGGCTGCAAACCCTTCCAGCCAGATGCCGATGCGCAGCGGCTCATCGCTCTCCGCAAACTGTTGTCCGCTAAGAATTTCAGACGCTAAACGTAAATCCGCCGCCGACCGCGCCAGCGGGCCGGGAATATCCTGAGTTGGCGACAGCGGCACAATGCCGTCGGTGCTGATTGCACCGCGCGTCATGCGCAGGCCAAAAAGATGGTTAAACGCTGCCGGAATGCGCACCGATCCGGCGGTATCGCTGCCGATCGCCAGCGGCACGTAACCGGCTGCGACCGCCACGGCGGAACCGCTGCTCGATCCGCCCGGCGAGCGGCCTTCAACCCACGCATTGTGGGTAAATCCGCTTAACGACGACGCGCCGGTGATGCCTGCCGCCAGCTCGTGCATGGCGGTTTTGCCGATCAGAATCGCACCTGCCTTTTTCAGTCGGGTAACCAGCGGCGCATCGTCGCTGGCGATAACCTCACGCAGCAGCACCGAACCGGCGCTGGTTGGCCAGCCCTGCACTTCGATATTGTCTTTAATCAGCACCGGAATCCCTTCCAGCGGTCCCGCAACCTCGCCGCGCTGACGACGCGCATCGCTGATGTCCGCTGCCGCTAAGGCTTGTTCGGCAAACAGCCAGGTGATGGCGTTGTAGCGCGGTTGATCCACCTCGGCAATACGCTGCAGCGCGAAGGTGGCTAACTGGCGCGCGCTCACCCTGTGCTGGGTCAGCGCCTGCTGTAAATCGTCAATCGAAGCGGTGAGATAATCAGCGTATTGCATCAGGGTAAACCTCCAGCGGAATCCATTGCCCGTCGCGCGTGACGCGTCCGCACGCGCTGCCATTAAAGTGGGTGCTGAACCAGATTGCCTGATGTTGTGCGCACCAGTCCACCACCCGTTGCCGTGAAGTGACCGCCAGCGCTTTATTCTCGCAAAACAGTGAGTTCCAGTGCGGGTACTGAAACTGGATAGCATTATGCATCACGTCGCCGGCAAAGATGGCCGATTCACCGGCGCTTTCCAACACGATCGAGGCATGATCAACGCTGTGACCGGGCGTAGAGAGATAGCGCAGCACGCCAGCAAACAAAGGTGAATCCTGCACGGTGATAGTCTCAAGCTGTCCGCTTGCTATCAGCGGCAGAATGCTGTCGCGATAGAGCTCCTGCGCCGCCGGATTCTGCTGGCAGTGCGTCAGTTCCCGCGCCGAGCAGATATAGCGCGCATTCGGGAACATCGGCAGCCATTCGCCATCACGCTGATGCGTATTCCAGCCAACGTGATCGGTATGAATATGCGTCATCAGCACCAGCGTCACTTTTGCCGGATCAACCCCCGCCTGCGCGAGGTTTGCGGCATACGGCGTATTCAGCTGGTGAAACAGCGGTTTGTTGTCGCGGTTACGCCCGTTGCCGGTGGCGGTATCGATAATGATGGTGTGTTCGCCGGTACGTATTACCCAGCTGTGAATCGACATTTCATCAGGTTGATTGGCTAATTCGTCACTCATTTCCGCGCGATGCGGCGTAAACAGCACGCCCAGCGGGAAGGCGGCGGTTTGTTCGCTCACTTTGGTAATCAGGCAATCGCCGACGCGAATCGTCATGAGGTGCTCCTAAATTTTTTGGTTGCTGCGAAGATGTCTCACTATAATGGCGGCACGATCATTATTTAAATCGATTAGAATCATGCAAAGCATCAACGAAAATGATTTCTCGCGCATCGACCTGAATTTGCTGGTGGTGTTGCTGGTGATGTACGAGGTGCGCAGCGTCACGCAGGCGGCAAATCGGCTCTATCTCGGACAACCGGCGGTAAGCGCGGCGTTAAAACGGCTGCGCGAGATGTTTGACGATCCGCTGTTTGTGCGCGCCTCAAACGGTATGACGCCAACGCCGCGCGCCGAACAGCTGGTGCAGCAGTTCGCGCCGCTGATGCAGAATCTGCATCGCGTGATCTTCACGCAGCAGCCGTTTAACGCGGCAGAAGATAGCTACAGTTTTCGGATTGGCATGAGCGACTGGCTGGAGCATTGGCTGATGCCGGATCTGCTGGCAGAACTGGCGCGTGTGGCGCCGAATAGTGATGTGAAAGTGATCGCCACCGATCCGTGGCAGGCGATTCCGCTGATGGAGCAGCAGCAGGCCGATGTGGTGATAACGGTTGGCAATGAAACCAGCCGCGACCTCACGCGCGAAAAGATCCTGCGCGCCGGTTTTCGCACGGTTTGGCATCGGCAGCAAATTGAACTCGACGCGCCGCTGACGTTGCAGCAGTTCGTGAGCTACGAGCATGCGCTGGTGTCGTATCGCGGTGTGAGCGAAAGCGCGCTGGATCGGCAGCTGCAACAGCAAGGTGTGGCGCGGCGCGTGCGCTATGTGACGCCGAACTTTTCCGCGTTGCCGATGCTGCTTAAGCGTCTACCGCTGTTCGCTACGGTGCCGCAGGGTTTAGTGCCATCCTGGTGCGAGCTGTATGATCTTAGCGCCGCGCCCGTGCCGGTGAGCATGCCGGATTATGAAGTGTCGCTGCTGTGGCACAACGCGCGCAGCGAAGATGAAGCCAACCGCTGGCTGCGGGAGATGCTGCGCGGATTAATAAACAGTAAGCCGCTTTGATAAGGTCGCCATGAATGGCGACCCTACGACAGGTCGGTGGGAATTTCGTGGGATCGCCATGAATGACGACCCCACTACAGAGCGGCGTGAATTTGTAGGGTCGCCATTTATGAACCAGTATGGCGACCTGCTCATTTACCACGGCACCACACGCCCTAAATAATCCAGATAATGAATCCCGCGTCGCCCAGCGTAGCTTTCCATGGTGTTCAGCAGATTCGGGATGCTCTCCTCAATGGTCAGGCGCGCTTCCGGGCCGCCCATATCGGTGCGCACCCACCCGGGTGCCATCAGCAACAATGTGCGATCGCCGCCACTGCGTGCAGCAAAGCTGCGCATAAACATATTCAGCGCCGCTTTGCTGCCGCGATACACCTCGTAATTGCCGTTGGTGTTGTTGGTCAAACTGCCCTGGCCAGATGACATCACCGCAATAGTGCCGCTGGGCGTAACGCTATCTTTAAAGGTTTCAATTACCCGCAGCGGGCTTAGCGCGTTAGTCACCATCACGCGGGTGAACTCACTGGTTGTGACATCGGCGATAGTTTCTCGGTCATCATTTTTCACCCCCGCGTTGACGAACAGCATATCGAACTGCCGATCCGCCAGCCGCGTATGCAGTGCCTGGACCTGTTCCGGTTCATTGATATCCACGCTTTCCACCGTCAACTGTGCGGGGAAGCGATCGGCCAGTTGTTGTAAATTTCCTGTCGAGTTTTCACGTCCGGTGGCGATCACCTGATAACCGCGCTGCAGCATGGTTTCCGCCAGTGCCAAACCCAGGCCACGCGATGCGCCAATCAGTAATATCTTCATGTTGTTCTCCTCGGTGTTTGCGATAAGAAGAGTGTAGTGCCGGGCAAGGGCAGGCGGAACGCGCAGCACTCGCAGTATTAACCTGCATCAAACGCCTTGTCTCAAAGTGCGCAATAGGCGAGGATAAAGCGTATGAATGATGCCGATTTGAATCTGTTAATTGCTTTGGATGCACTGCTGATTGAAGGCAGCGTGATTGGCGCTGCGCGTCGCTTGAGCTTGAGCGAATCGGCGATGAGCCGCACGCTGGGACGCTTACGCGCCACCACCGGCGATGCGCTGTTAGTACGCGCCGGACGCAACATGGTGCTGACACCTTATGCCGAAGCGATCCGCGAGCGCACGCATCACACGGTACGCGAGGCGCGTGCGGTGTTAAGCCCAACGGCGCAGTCGCTGGATCTGCATCAGTTAGACCGCTGCTTCACCCTGCGCACCAATGAAGGATTCGTCGAAGCGTTTGGCAGCGCGCTGATCGTTGCCGTGGCGCACCAGGCGCCGCACGCGTGGCTGAGTTTTGTGCCCAAGCCGGAAAAAAGCGCGCGCGATTTGCGTGAAGGCAACATCGATCTGGAGATTGGCGTGCTGGGCAATATGGGCCCGGAGATTCGCCTGCAGGCGCTGTTCCGCGATAGCTTCGTTGGCGTGGTGCGCGCCGGACATCCGCTCACGCAGCAGCTGGATATCACCCAGTTCGCCGCCTTTAGTCATATCGTGGCGTCACGGCGCGGTGAGCTTGGCGGGCCGATTCATGATGCGCTGCAGCAGGCTGGATTAACCCGAAAAGTGGCGGCGGTGGTAGCGGCATTCTCCAGCGCGGTGGCGCTGGCGCAGGAATCGGATCTCATCGCTTTGGTGCCGCGTTCGCTGTTTCTGCATCATCCGTTGATCAAAAACAGCACCCGCTTAGCGATGTTTGAACTGCCGTTCGCCACGCCAGAAATGACCGTGTCCCAGCTGTGGCATCCGCGACTGGAAAATGACGCGGCGCATCGTTGGCTGCGCGGCGTGGTAAAAAGTGTTTGTCAGCCGCCGCGCACCGATCCACGCCACACCACATCGGCCTGATACAGCAGGCTGTCGTGCTGCTGTTCACCTTGCGGCGTGAAGCCGGTTTCCTCCTGCTCGGTTTCTATCAACCACTTCACCGCGTCCTGCGCGAACTGCTCAACCGGCTGGGAAAACGTGGTGAGATTGTAGGATGACCAACCGGCCTGCGCGATGTTGTCGTAACCGATCAAACAGAGATCTTCCGGCACGCGCATGGCAAAGCGATGGCGCGCTTCATCCATAAAGCCGCAGGCCACCAAATCGGTGACGCAAAACACGCCGTCGGGCCGCTGATGACGCGTCAGCAAGCGGTGCGCCAGAATCTGCCCACTCTCGTACGAAGTGGTACCAAAACGTTCGATGGTCACGGTTAATCCCGCCCGTTCGGCCGCCAGCACAAAGGTGTCTTCGCGCTTTTTCAAGCTCGGCGTGCCCGCCAGCGAATTGGCAAATGCCAGATGCTGACAACCGGCGCGCTGAAACGCCATTACCGCCGTTTGCGCGGCGCTTTCGGCATCGAGATTGATGCTAAGCGAGCCCGGCAGCGCTTCATCGCGGTTAATCAAAATGATGCGCTGGCCGTGCTTGTAACACTGGCGCGTGATGGTGCGATCCGGCATGCCGGAGAGAATGATTGAGGCATCGGCGCGGAAATTAATCGCCTGCTGCAGCGCCGCAGAAACGCTGTTATCCGAGCGATCGGTGTTAATCAGCATCGCCACTTTGCCCGCTTCCTGCAAAAACTGCGTCAGCCAGCGCACCAGACTGGCGCGATAGGGCGTGGCGATTTCCGAGACGATCAGGCAGACAATGCTGCTGCGATTGCGCACCAGACCGCGCGCCAGATGATTGACGTGATAACCCAACTCTTCCGCCGCCTTCATCACCCGTTCTCGCGTTGCCGGTGACACGCTGGCGCCCGGCGTAAACGCGCGCGACACCGCTGAGCGCGATACGCCCGCGCGTTCAGCGACATCCTGCGCGCTCACCACCGCTTTCTCATGCTGCATGTTCAACACCTCTTCACAATCTGGCTGCAACTGAGTCTGCCTCAGATTGCAAAGCTGTGCAAACCGCTTTAGATCTCATTTGTTGCATTTTTGTGACATCGCCTAACAATTGCGCAGCGTGGTGTTTGACAGGACATTTCTTGTTCATTACTACTTTGCACACACGTGCAAGAAAAGGTGCCAATGAAGCACCAACCCTACAATCCAGGAGAACACTATGCGAGTCACCTCAATGGCCATCGCGCTATCCCTCTGTTGCACTGCCATACCTTTTGCCGCCTCGGCGGCGGGCAATCTGAACATGGTCTGCTCCGCCGATGTGGTGGTATGCGAGCACATGACCAACATCTTCAGCAAGGCGCATCCGGATATCAAAGTCAGCATGGTGCGCCTCTCGGCGGGCGAAGCTTATGCACGCCTGCGCAGCGAAGCACGTAATCCGCGTACTGATATCTGGTGGGCGGGCACCGGCGATCCGCATATGCAGGCGGCGGAAGAGGGGCTGACGCAGCCGTACAAATCGCCGCTGCTCGATCAGCAGCAGGATTGGGCGCAGAAGCAGGCGGAAAACTCCAGTTACCGCACGGTAGGCATTTACGCTGGCGCGCTCGGTTGGGGCTACAACACCAAATTACTGGCGTCGAAAAAACTGAAAGAGCCGAAATGCTGGGCCGATCTGCTGGACCCAAGCTTCAAAGGGGAAATCCAGATCGCCAACCCGAACTCGTCGGGTACGGCTTACAACACGCTGGCGACGCTGGTGCAGATCATGGGTGAAGATCAGGCCTTTGATTACCTGAAAAAGCTAAACGCCAATATTTCGCAATACACCAAATCGGGCTCGGCGCCGGTGAAATCGGCGGCGCGTGGCGAAACCACCGTCGGCATCGTGTTTATGCATGATGCGGTGGCGATGGAAGTGGACGGTTTCCCGATTAAAACCGTCGCGCCGTGCGAAGGTACCGGCTATGAGATTGGCTCCATGTCGATTGTGAAAGGGGCGCGTAACCTCGCTAACGCCAAAGTCTGGTACGACTGGGCGCTGAGCGCTGAAGCGCAATCGCATATGAAAGAGGCCAAATCCTTCCAGCTGCCGTCGAACCGCAACGCGGAGATTTCGGAGTACGCGCCGCGCTTTGAGAACATCAAACTGATCGATTACGACTTCAAGACCTACGGCGATTCGGCCAAACGTAAAGCATTACTGGGACGTTGGGATAAAGAGATCGGTGCCAGCGCGCAGTGAAATCGGTGCGGTTTGTGGGACGGTCGTCATAAATGACGACCCTACAAAACCCGATGAATCCACGTAGGGTCGCCATTCATGGCGACCAGGTCAATCACCGTACCCAACTCCGTAGGGTCGCCATTCATGGCGACCGGGTCAATCACCGTACCCAACTCCGTAGGGTCGCCATTCATGGCGACCTGGTTAAGCACCGCACAAAAACCCGAATTCGAGGTATGTGATGAATGCAAATAATCGCCGTCTGACAGGCGCGCTGCTCATCGGCGCAGTGGCGTTACTGCTACTGCCGTGGTTCAGCCTGGAAGCCGGTTTCTTCAGCAGCGGCTGGTTAACCAGCCTGTGGAGCGACAGCGCCAACGCGCCTGCGCTGTGGCAAGTGGGCGAACATCCGTGGCTAATCATCGCCATCGCGCTATTCGTGCTGTGCGCCGGCTGCGGCCTCCTGCCAGGCGCGGCGCGCAGCCGTTTGCTGCTGCTGTTCAGCGCGCTTGGCGTGCTGTTCCTCATCATTGAAGGTCACGCCATTGGCTACAGCGGCTGGAGCTGGCTGTGGCTGGAAAACCGCTTCGGCGCGCTCGCATCGGGCCAGCCGGCGATGGGCGCGGGTGCGCTGCTGTTGCTGACCACTTTCCTGCTGCTGTTCTCCTTCGCGCTGGCCGAACGCGGCGTGATGAAAGGCGACGCCTTTGTGGTGGCGTCGCTGGTGCTGCTCACCGCGCTAGTGAGCATATTCGTGCTCTATCCGGTCCTCAGCATGTTTGTGGTGTCGGTACAGGACGTGGACGGCAGCTTCAAACCGGATGGCTTGATCAGCAACATTCAGGATCCGTCGATCTGGAGCTTGTCCTGTTTGTCGGGCGGCACCTGCGGCACCGCGTGGCGCACATTGTGGCTGGCGCTGATGACCGCCGCAGGATCAACGCTGCTCGGTTTGGCGTTTGCCTTAGCCGCCACGCGCACGCCGCTGCCGTTTAAGAAAGCGCTGCGCATGCTGACCATTCTGCCGATCATCACGCCGCCGTTTGTGATTGGTCTGGCGCTGATCCTGCTGTTTGGTCGCTCCGGCGTGGTAACCGAACATCTGGCGGCGCTGTTTGGTATCGAACCGGGCCGCTGGCTGTATGGCTTAACCGGCATCTGGATCGCGCAGGTGCTGTCGTTTACGCCGATTGCGTTTCTGGTGCTGATTGGCGTGGTGGAAGGCGTCAGTCCGTCGCTGGAAGAGGCATCACAAACGCTGCGCGCCAATCGCTGGCGCACCTTCACGCGCGTCTCGCTGCCGCTGATGGCGCCGGGTTTAGCCAACGCTTTCCTGATTAGCTTTATCGAAAGCATGGCCGATTTCGGTAATCCGATGGTGCTGGGCGGCAGTCACGGCGTGCTCTCCACGGAGATCTTCTTCTCGGTAGTTGGCGCACAGAACGATCCGAGCCGCGCGGCGGTACTGGCGATGATTCTGCTGTGCTTCACGCTGACGGCCTTTGTGCTGCAGCGCTGGTGGCTCGGCGGCAAGAACTTCGCCACCGTCACCGGCAAAGGCGACGGCGGCAAACATGTGCAGCTGCCGCGCGTGCTGCGCTTTGGCGTGTACGGCATGGTGATTCCGTGGGGCCTGTTCACGCTGGTGATCTACGGCATGATTGTGGTCGGCGGCTTTGTGCAGTCGTGGGGATTGAATGATGCGCTGACCATCGAGCATTACGTGCGCGCCTTCGGCGTCAGCTTCAGCGATGGGCATCTGCTGTGGAGCGGCGTGGCGTGGAATTCGTTCTGGACCACGCTGGAGATCGCGCTGATTGCCGCACCGCTGACGGCGATTGTCGGCCTGCTCACCGCATGGCTGATTGTGCGTCAGAAGTTTGCCGGTCGTCAGACCTTCGAGTTCCTGCTGATGCTGAGCTTTGCCATTCCCGGCACGGTGATCGGCGTCAGTTATGTGATGGCGTATAACCTGCCGCCGCTGGAGATCACCGGTACCGCGATGATCCTCGTGGCCTGCTTTGTGTTCCGCAACATGCCGGTTGGCGTGCGCGGCGGCATCGCGGCGATGAGCCAACTGGATAAAAGTCTGGATGAAGCGTCATTAACGCTCGGGGCCAACAGCTTCCGCACGCTGCGCAAAGTGGTGCTGCCGCTGCTGAAACCGGCCATCAGCGCCGCGCTGGTCTACGCCTTTGTGCGCGCCATTACCTCAATCAGTGCGGTGATCTTCCTCGTGAGCGCGCAATACAACATGGCAACCTCTTACATCGTCGGGCTGGTGGAAAACGGCGAATATGGTGTGGCGATTGCTTACTCAACCGTCTTGATCGTGGTGATGCTGCTGATCATCGGTATGTTCCAGTGGCTGGTGGGCGAACGGCGTCTGCGCCGCGTGGCCCGTCCGGTCGATATTGCGGTGACGCCCGCTACAACCTCATTAACGCAGGAGAGAGCCATATGACACGCGTAACCGCTGGATCTGTGGTGTTTGAACACGTCTCTAAACGCTTTGCTGGTTTTGATGCGATTCCCGATCTCTCGCTGACGGTGGAGCCCGGCACGCTGGTAACGCTGCTGGGTCCGTCCGGCTGCGGCAAAACCACCACGCTGCGCCTGCTGGCCGGGCTGGAGCATCCCACCGCCGGACGCATTTTGATTGGCGGCAAAGATGTCACCAACTTGCCCGCCAATGAGCGCGATGTGGCGATGGTGTTTCAGTCTTACGCGCTGTTCCCGCACATGAGCGCGCTCGACAACATCATGTATGGCTTGCAGTCGTTAGGTATGAATAAGCGTGAAGCGCAGGACCGCGCGCGCGAAGGGTTGAAGCTGGTGGGCCTCGAACATCAGGGCCAGCGATTGCCGTCTGAGCTCTCCGGCGGGCAGCAGCAGCGCATTGCGGTGGCGCGCGCGCTGGTGCTGGAGCCGCAGGTGCTGCTGCTGGATGAACCGCTCTCGAATCTCGATGAGCGTTTGCGTCGCCGGGTGCGCACCGATATCCGCGATCTGCAACAGCGGCTCGGCTTCACCGCGGTGTACGTCACGCACGATCAGGAAGAGGCGCTGGCGGTCTCCGATAAGATTATTGTCATGAAAGAGGGGGATATTGCCCAGCAGGGCGCGCCGGAAAGTCTTTATCACGCGCCGAACTCGGTGTTTATCGCCGACTTTATGGGCGAGGCCAATATCCTGCCATGCGAAGTGGAGCAGCTTGATGGCAGCGAAGCGCTGGTGCGACTCGGCAGTCAGCGCTATCGCGTGCGCGGCAACGGCCTGAAAACCGGCGCAGCGCAGCTGTCGGTGCGACCGCAATTCATCACCCTGCGCGGAGAAGGCGCAGGTGCACTGCGCGGCGAAGTGACGCACAGCACGTGGCTCGGCGACCATATCGAATATGAAGTCGCCACCGAATTGGGTTCACTGTTTATTGTCGATGCCGAGATGGAGCAGCAGTTGCCGCTGGCCTCGAACGTCGCGATTGATTTTAAACCTCAGGGTTTGGCCCTGATTGCCGGTTAATGTAAGGATGGATGATGAGTGAATTAGACAATGACCCGCTGTTATCGCGCCTGATTCTGGCGGAGAAGGTGGCACGCGCCGGCGGCGCGAAGGCGCTGGAGTATTTCCATCAGCGTGAAACCTTGGTGGTGGAGACCAAATACGATTTGCAGGATGTGGTGTCGCGCGCTGACCGCGAAGTGGAGCAGATGATCGACCAGCAAATTCGCGCGCAGTTTGCCGACGACGGTTTCCTCGGCGAAGAGTACGGATTGCAGGAAGGTTCATCGGGTTATACGTGGGTGGTCGATCCGATCGACGGCACCAGCCCGTTCCTTAACGGCATGCCGAACTGGTGCGTGTCCGTGGCGGTGCTGCATGACGGCGTGCCGGTGATTGGCGTGATTTTCGCGCCCACTTATCAGGAGTGTTACGTGGCGGCGATGGGTCAGGGGGCCACGCTCAACGGCAAGCGCTTGCAGGTGGATGCGTCGCGCACGCTGCAAAATCATGTCACCGGTTTTGGTGCCAACAGCCACGTCAGCCCGGATGAAGTAGGGAAAATCCTCGCATCGCTGCTGGCGGCAGGGGGGAATTTTATCCGCATTGGGTCCGGCGCATTGATGCTGGCGTGGGTCGCGGCTGGGCGCGTGGTCGGTTATTACGAACCCTATATGCATGCGTGGGATTGCCTGGCCGGTTATTGCCTGGTGAAAGAAGCGGGCGGCTGGTATCACCCGTTCAATACCGAAGGTGAACGATTGTTGAAAGGCGCACAGGTATTGGCGGTTGCGCCAGGCGCGGAAGCGGATTTGAAGCGGATTGCCGGATTGTGATGTTGGTTGCGGTCGCCATTGAATGGCGACCTTCTATCAAACCAGAATAAATTCCCGGTAACCCGACCAAATCACATAGATGGCGAAATAAACAAAAATCAACGCCGAAGCAAGATAGGAATACTTCAGCAAACGCTGCCCCAGCAGCTTGCCGCCCATGCTCCCCACCAGGCACAGCACGCAGGTCCACACTACGCCCGCGATAAAGAAGCCGCCAAGAAACGATGAGGTTGCCGCCGCGCTGCCGTGTCCCATGCGGGAAATCAACGCACCGCCGACGCTGGCAAACCACAAAATCGCGGTCGGCGATGACATCGCCAGCATCACGCCACGACTGAACTCGCGCAGCAGCGATCGATAGGGCTGTTGTTCGGTTTCCGGCAGTGCAGCCTGCTTTTGCAACGCCGCATACAGCATTTTCCCGGCAAACCACAGCAGCATCACACCGCCGCCAATCCACAATACCCAGCGCACGGCGGTGAACTGCAACACAATCGCCATGCCCGCCAGCGCCAGCACCGCATAGATTAAGTCACCAATGCAGGTGCCAATCCCCAACCAGAAACCGTGAAAATAGCCGCGCTGCATCGCCAGCGTGATCATGGCGATATTGGCGAGACCGATATCAAGGCATAACGACAAACTCAGCAGAAAACCATTTGAAAACTGCAGCATAGCAACGTCAGCATCCCTGGCATGTTAATAGGGCTGTATTAAAGCATGCAGGAAAACGCAGTAATAATAAGAATTACGCATTTGTGCTATTCCGGCTGCCACGTTTGGAGGTAATCGTGCTCTGCCGGCGGATAAATCCACGATAATGTGAACACGATCACGCCTGTTCGCCGCGAATCAAAGCAATCCCACTATAGTCGTTATGCGGCCTGCAGCATTGGCCGCAATCACAATAAAAAATCCAACTCTGCGAACGATTTTTATAAAGAACATTCCGATTATGGTGGGTACCACAATGAAAAATCACAATAAAACGGTGTCTGGCGGTATGGCGTCACGTTTAAGCGTGGCATTATCGCTAGCTGTTTTCACATTAGCGGGAAGTGCAATGGCAACTGCAGCGGAACATCATAACCAAACGGCCTTAGTGGGCACATGGACCAGCATCCCGGATGCGCCGTTAGTGCAAAATCCAGGTCATCCCAGCGAAGGTTTATACCGTTTGAAGGTCAATAGCGACGGCACGCTGACGCCGCTCGATTTCATCAAAATGAAAAGCCCATCGTGGATTGTGAAATCGCACGATGGACGTTTTGCCTACACCACCAATGAAGAAAACGCTGGTGCCGTCACTGCGCTGGCGATTGATCACAGTGGCAAGGTGCGCGTGATTAACGCGGTGGATAGCCACGGCCAGCAGCCGACGCATGCCACCATTAGCCCGGACGGTAAATTCCTGTTTGTCGCCAACTATTCGGTGGCCAAAGGCGGTGCCAGCGTGGCGGTATTCCCGATTCATCACGACGGTTCGCTCGGCGAGCAGGCACAGAATTTCCCGTTTGCCAGCGGCAGCGGTGCGGTAAAAGATCGTCAGGATAGTGGGCATGCGCACTCCACCACGTTCACTCATGATGGCAAATACCTTTACGCCGCAGATCTCGGCGGCGACAAACTGCACGCTTATGCCTATCACGCGGGCAACGCTCAGCCGCTGCAAGCGGATACTTCACGCGATGTCACCTTCCCGGCCGGCTCTGGCCCGCGCCACATGGTGTTTTCACCGAATGGTAAACACGCCTATGTCACCACCGAAATGGCCGGTGAAGTGGTGGTGTTTGCGGTGCAGGACGATCGTCTGGAGCAGCAGGCTAAGGTCAAACTGAATTCGGAAAACAGCAGCGCCGAGTATCGCAGCGGCGGCGGCATTATCCTCAGCCCGAACGGCAAGTTTGTGATTGCGGCCAATCGCGGTTCGGATAACAGCTTAGTGGTGTTCCGTATTGAGCAAGATGGTTCACTGGGATCGCCGGTGCGCTACAAAGCGGATGGCATTGAACCGCGAGCTTTCGCCTTTGATGCCAGCGGCAAATACCTTTATGTGGCAAACGTGTTCACCAATAACATCACTCTGTTCCATTTCGATGCAGAAAGCGGCACGTTGAAAGCAGCGGGTGAAGTGGCGAAGATTGCCACGCCGACGGATATTAAGTTTTTTAATTGAGTTTTATTGAGGTCGCCATAAATGGCGACATTGTCGGTTTTGTAGGGTCGCCATTTATGGCGACCGCGCACTTAATTGGTGCCAATTGCCATTTAACAGTGCGCACGTTGTCGTAGCGGCGCAATTTATTGCGCGATTAATCGCGCCGCTACGTGAATGTGCGCTGTTTAATTTATTTGGCCTACTTCTTGCTTTATAAAAAATAACGCCCCAACGATGTGGCAACCCTCTTGTAAATGCAGACAGCGCCGTCTGCCGATCGCTTTTATTCTCTCCGGCCTCCCGGAAACACTTCTATTTGATCCTTCTCTTTTCAAGAGGTTGCTATGGCTATTAGTCGTCGTTCATTTATCCAGGGTTCAGCAGTTTCGGCATTAGGCCTGGCAGCGGGCGTTGCGCCTAAATTTTCTTTCGCCGCCGACAGCAAAGACGCCATCAAAATCGCCAGTATTCTCGACTTATCTGGCGGGCTCGATATCTACGGTAAGCCGATGTCGAACGCTATTAATTTGGCAGCGGAGGAGATCAACGCAGCCGGTGGTTTATTAGGTCGCCCGTTGCAGGTGATTAATTACGATGCGCAATCCAATATGCAGCTTTATGCACAATATGCGCAGCAGGCGGCGCTGAAAGATAAAGTGGCGGTGGTGCACGGCGGCATTACCTCGGCCTCGCGTGAAGTTATTCGTCCGGTGCTGGATCGTTTTCGCTCGCTCTATTTTTATCCGGCGCAATATGAAGGCGGCGTGTGCGATCGCAATTACTTCTCTTCCGGTTCGACGCCGGCGCAAACCGTGGAAAAACTGGTGCCTTACGCGGTGAAGAAGTGGGGCAAAAAAGTCTACGTGCTGGCGGCGGATTATAACTACGGCCAAATCGTCTCGGCGTGGGTGAAAAAGTCGGTGCACGATAACGGCGGCGAAGTGGTGACGGTTGAATTCTTCCCGCTGGATGTCACCGATTTTGGTGCGGCGATCTCCAAAATCCAGAGCGCCAAACCCGACATGGTGTGGTCAGCGCTGGTCGGTGGCGCGCACATCTCCTTCTATCGCCAGTGGCATGCCGCCGGTATGAGCGGCAAGATCCCGATTGCTTCCACGGTATTTGGCGGCGGCAACGAACATATCATTCTGTCACCGGAAGAGAGCAACGGCATTCTGGTGGCCGCCAACTATATGCAGGAAATCCCCTCGCCAGAAAACAAAGCTTTCGTCGAGCGATTCCATGCGCGCTACGGCGCAAATACGCCGTACATCAGCGACCTCGCGATGGGCGCATATCAGGGCATGCTGATCTGGGCGGAAGGGGTGCGCAAAGCGGGCGATATCGACCGCATGAAGGTGATTGAGGCACTGGAGTCCGGCGTCACGCTGACCTCGCCGAGCGGCAAGCTGAGCGTTGATCCGGCGACGCATCACTGTTCGCTGGATGTGCATATCGCCGAAGTGGAAAACCATCAGATGAAAATTCTGCAAACCTTCACCGATCAAGCGCCGGTGGATACCGCGATGGTGTGCGATCTGAAGAAAAATCCGCGCGATACCAAACAGTATCAAATTGAGCTGTAACAGGAGCCGCTATGGATCTGTTCATTATCTACGCCATTGAAGTGCTCAATGCCATCGCCGTGCTGGTGATCATGAGCGTCGGGCTGGCGGTGGTGTTCGGCATGATGAAAATCGTCAACATGGCGCACGGCGAATTCATGATGCTGGGCGGCTACAGCGCCATTCTCGCCACCAATCAGTGGGGCGTGCCGATCTGGATCTCGATGCTGGTGATTGCGCCGCTCACTGTGGGGGTGTTTGGCGCGGTAATCGAGCGCGTAATTATCCGTCATCTGTATGGGCGGATGATCGACACCATGCTGGCGACATGGGGGCTGAGTCTGGCGCTGATTGGTGCCGCCACCATGCTGTTCGGCAACACCACGCTGGGCATCAGTTCACCGCTGCCCAGCGTCAGCATCGGCAGCTACAGCACCAGCGGTTATTCGCTGTTCATGATTGTGTTTGCGATCGCCTTGCTCGGCGCGCTGTGGTTGTTGCTGCGCTTCACCACTTTAGGTTTGTGCGCGCGCGCCACCATGCAGAATGCGCGCATGGCGGCGGCGCTCGGCAGCAATCCGGGCAAAATCTACAGCCTGACGTTTGGCCTGGGCGCAGCGCTGTCGGGTTTAGGCGGCGCGCTATTAGCGCCGATTACCGGCGTGATCCCGACCATTGGCGTCAGCTTTATCGCCAAAGCCTTTATCACGGTGATTGGCGGTGGTAGCGCCATCATCGCCGGAACGCTCTCCGCCTCGACGTTATTCGGCACCATTTCGCAACTGGTGACGTACTTCTCCACGCCGGTGTTTGGTGCCGTCGCGCTATTGCTGAGCGCCATTGTGCTGCTGCGCTTGCTGCCGCAGGGCATCACCGGACGCTTCTTCAGGAGATCGCTGTAATGAAACTGTTCTCGGAAAAGATCCAGATTATCGTCATCTCACTGGCGATGGTGCTGGTGGCGCTGTGGCTGTCAGGCGCGATTGAGCTCTACACCTTGCTGTCGCTGACGGTGTTTCTGGTGATGGGTTTGTTGTCGCTCAGCCTGGCGTTCATCTGGGGTTACGGCGGCATCCTGTGCTTTGGTCAGGCGGCGTTTTTCGGATTAGGGGCCTACACCTATGCGATTTGCGCTATCAACTGGGGCGATTCGACCTGGGCGGTGGTGATGGCGGTGCTGCTGCCAACGTTGTTCTCGCTGTTGCTCGGCTATGTGATTTTTTATGGCGGCGTCAGCGATGTCTATCTCGGCGCCATCACGCTGGCGGTGAGTCTGGTGCTGTTTAACTGGGTCAACTCCACCTCCGGCAGCGAATACCACATCGGCGAGGCGTTGCTGGGCGGCTTTAACGGCATTCCTTCGGTGCCGACGCTTAACCTGCCGTTCCAGCCGGAGGCGATTTTATCGCCCGAGGCGATCTTTATGGTCACCGCCGGATGTCTGGCGCTGTGCTACGCCTTGCTGAAGTTCGTGCTGCTGAGCCGTTTTGGCAAAACCGTGGTGGCGATTCGTGAGAACGAGCAGCGCGCCGGATTGCTCGGCTACAACGTGCCGGCGCATAAATTGGCAACCTTCGCCATCGGCGCGGCCATTGCCGGACTGGCGGGCTGTTTGTACGTCAACTGGGGCGCCTTTGTCAGTCCCGGCGTGTTCAGCATCAGCCAGTCGGCGCAGATCATCATCTGGGTGATTGTCGGTGGACGCGGCACGCTGCTGGGTCCGGTGATCAGCTGCGTGCTGTTACAGTGGATGGTGACGCGGCTGGGCGCGCAGCAAACCGTGGATGTCAATTTAGTGCTCGGCGTGATTCTGGCGGTGTTTGTGTTGCTGATTCCGGGCGGCATTCTGCCAACGTTGCAGCGTCTGTGGCGGCGCAAGCGTCCCGCCGCGCCCGCCAGCCGCGCGCAGGTCAGTGAGGTGAAACCATGACGGCCAACGTGTTACTGGAAACCCGCAAAATGGGCGTCAGTTTTGGCGGCGTGCATGCGGTGAAAGAGGTGGATTTCACCCTACGTGAAGGTGAGTTGCGCTGCCTGATCGGCCCTAACGGCGCAGGCAAAAGCACTTTCTTCAAGATGCTGAGCGGCCAGGTCACGCCGACGCGCGGCGAGTGCCGCTATCGCGAACAGGTGATCTCCGGCAAACGGTCATGGGAAATCGCGCGTTTGGGGATTGGCATTAAAACTCAGGTGCCGAGCGTGTTCGAAGGCTTAAGCGTGCGGGAAAACCTGTGGCAGGCGGCAGCAAATAAGCTGGCGAAAGCGGCGCTGCCGGCGGCGATAGAACAGGTGCTGGAGGATATCGGTCTGGTCGATCTGCAACATGCGGTGCTCTCGGAACTGGCACATGGTCAGCGGCAGTGGGTGGAGCTGGGGATGATCCTGATCTCCAAACCGCAGCTGGTGCTGCTGGATGAACCGGCGGCGGGTATGACGCATCAGGAAGTGCGCAAAACCGCGCAGCTGATCAAGGCGATTAATCAGCAGAGCACGGTGGTGGTGGTGGAGCATGACATGGAGTTCATCAGCATGATTGCGCAGCAGGTGACGGTGTTTAACCAGGGCGCGGTGCTGGCGGAAGGCAGCTTCCGCGAGGTGACGCAAAATCCGCGGGTGAAAGAGGCGTATCTCGGCAATCTGGAGATTAAACATGCTTGAAATCAAAGAGATGGTCTCGGGTTACAACAAGATTCCGGTGCTGAACTTATCCGAGCTGTTTGTCGGCGCGAAGTCGTTTACCGGCGTGCTGGGCCGCAACGGCATGGGCAAAACCACGCTGCTGCGCACCATTATGGGCGAACTGCCGGCCTGGCAAGGCCAGATCGCATTGAACGGCATCGATATTACCCGTTATCAGGCGCACCAGCGGGCGGTTGCGGGCATCGGTTTTGTGCCGCAAGGCCGACAGATTTTCCCGCAGCTGACGGTTGAGGAAAATCTGCGCATGGGCTGCGTGAAACATTTTTCCCGCGCCGGAGAGATTATCGAGCAGATGCTGGCGTATTTTCCGCGCCTGAAACGCCTGCTGGCGCAGCCGGGCGGTGCGCTATCGGGCGGCGAGCAGCAGCTATTGGCGCTGGCGCGATGCCTGTGCGGCCAGCCGCAGCTGGTGCTGCTGGATGAGCCAACGGAAGGGATTCAACCGAATATCTGCGAGGAGATTATCGAGACGTTGCGGCGGCTGCGCCATGAGATGGATATTTCGATCATTCTGGTGGAGCAGGATATCGAGTTTCTTTACGCGCTCTCTGACCAGATTCATGTGATTGAAAAGGGGCAGATTGTGCAGAAGATCGATCCGAGAACCCAGTCGAGCGCCAGCGTGGCGGAGCAGTTTTTGGGGTTTCATGTTTGAGCATCATTTTGTAGGGTCACCATTCATGGTGACCTTGCCAAATACCGAACCGCTTCCTTGTCCGCCCTGACACAGCACCCGGCAGCATCAGCAAAGCGTTAACCCATCCGCTCGCTTACTGTGAGCTTTCCTCATTCGGGATGCGCATAGGGTGAACCATGACTGAACAATCATTACTGGCAACGCTTTCTGGTGTCCGGCTGCATATTTTCCATCCTGATTCACAGAGCGTGCGCGCGTTTTGCGCCTCGCTGACGCAGTTGGGCTGTCACGCGCAGCACAGCTGGCCGCCTGCCGCGTCACTCTCCACGGATACGCAGCTGCTGCTGGTGGCGATCGATGTCCATCAGCAGCAGCCTTTATCCACTCTGTTTAACAGCGCGCGCGAAAAGGATATTCCCCTCATCGCGCTGGCGGATAGCCACAACGCGCGGCTGTTTCCGCTGCTACTGCAACTCCAGCCGAACGCTATCGCCGAGCGTGAGCTCAATCCGTTTGCCTTGATTGTGCAGATGATTGGCACGCTACAAACCGTGCGTCATCAGCAGCGGTTGCGTGCTGTGCAGCAGGCGCGTAAAGCGCGCGGGGAAAGGTTGGCGCAGGCCAAAGGCGTGCTGATGCAAACCTTCGGGCTGGATGAATCGGGGGCGTACCGCTTGATGCGCAGTGAAGCGATGAACACGCGCAGCAGCATGGAATACACCGCCGAGCGCGTGATCACCACGCTACAAAAGTAGCGGTGCGTCCGGCTGCCGTAACAGGCTGCTGGGCGTATAACCAAAGGTTTTGCGGAACGCCAGGCTGAAGTGCGACATATCGCTAAAGCCGTGATCCAACGCCACCTGGGTGATATTGCGCGCTTTGCCTTCGGCGAGAATGCGATGACACGCCTGCAAACGCTCCTGCCAGAGGAAGTTCATCGGCGTGGTGCCGTGCGCGGCAAACACCCGGCTGATAGTGCGCGGCGAGACATGATGCGCATTGGCGATCTGCGCCACCGACAGCTCTGGCTCCTGCAGGTTGTGACGCAGAAAACTCACCACGCGTGAGTAGAGATCCGGCTTCAGCGCCTCTTCGCTGTGCTGCAAATTGACGCTCACCGAAATCATATTCAGCAGCGTGTTGGCAAACTGCTCAGCCAGAAACGGGTTCTCGCGGTCGGGATTAAACACGAACGCTTCCTGCAGCAGCAACTTGAGCGATGCCATGCCGGGGCGCGTGAGATCAAGCGTTTTGCCCGCCAGTTTGGCAGTAGCTGGCGCTTCCTTCTCCATGATGTGACGTGGCAGATGCACGATATTGATCGCCACCTTCTCCATGGCAAAATCAAACGGCGTCGCGGCATCGTAAATCACCACGTCGCCCGCGCTGACGCGTGATTGATGGCCATTCTGCCGCAGCGTGCCGCTGCCGGCGCAAACGTAGCCCAGATAGAAATCGTGATTAGGATGGCGGCGGATGCACTCCGGCGTGCGTTGCCACATCAGCGCGGTATGCGATACGTGATTGGCAATATCCATGTGACCGAGCATCGAATAGGCAAAGCTGCCGGAAAAAGTGCCTGAATGCATCTGTCGCGCTTGTGCGTTGATCAGACGCGAGCACACCGCATCACGCCAGGCATCGAAGCGATGACGGTTATCGAGATCGTCGGTGGTGAAAAGCTCTTTCATATCAGCATCCCCTAAACATGGCGAAAAAGGGCGGAAGTCAGGAAGTTGAAGCAAGTTTCAGGCCATGAGCGGGTGAAATGACCGCCCCGAAGCTATCGGGGCGGCAAACAACGCAGATTTACAACGCAGGATGCTGATTATGCCAGTCGGTGACCTGCTGGAAGGCCCACGCGCCCTGAATCATGGTGGTTTCGGCGAAATGTGCTGCCACCAGTTGGAAGCCAATCGGCGCGCCGCCTGCGGTTTTGCCGCACGGCAAGGTGATGGTGGGATGTCCGCTGGCATCGAATGCACTGGTATAGCGCAGCACGCCGTTAAACAGTGCCTGATCGGTACCAAAACGGGTCATGGTGTCCCAGGTTAATCCGGCATACGCGGTAGCCGGTGCCAGAATCAGATCAACCTGAGTAAAGAGCGCGGAGATATCGCCGCGCAGCGCCGCACGGCTGAGTAGCAAACGTTGATACTCCAGCGCGGTGACGCTGTGACCGAGATCCAGCAGACCAGCGAGGCCCGGACCGTAGTGATCTTTCTGCGCCGGATAAGTGTCTTGATGCGCCAGCGCGGTTTCCACGGCGCAGAGTGCGCTCCACTCGGCGGCGGCTTTTTCGGTATCGGGTAAGGTGATATCTACCAGCGTCGCGCCGAGCGAACTCAAGGTGGCGATCGCTGATTGCAGCGCAGCGCGTGTCTCCTCGTCGACTTTCTCCAGCGCCCAGCTTTTATCAACACCGATGCGCATCTTGCTGATGCCGCGCGTCATCAGCGCCAGATAATCCGGCACCGGCTCGCTACTGGAGGTGGGATCTTTGTCATCGCGACCAGCAATCGCCTGCAACATGGCGGCGGCATCGGCGGCGTTGCGCGCCATCGGGCCGATATGATCCAGTGATGCCGCCAGTTCGCAGGCACCGTGACGCGTGACGCGGCTCCACGTCGGTTTAATGCCGGTCAGGCCGTTGGCGTTGGAGGGAAAACGAATCGAGCCGCCGGTATCGGTGCCAATTGAGCCGAAGCATAAACCTGCGGCGGTGGCGACGCCGGATCCGCTGGAGGAGACGCCGGTCCACAGCGCGCTGCCCCACGGATTATTTGGCCGGGTGATATCGGGATGGTGATCGGCGAAGGCGCTTTCGGTTTGCGTCAGTTTGCCAAGAATCACCGCACCCGCCGCGCGGAAGCGCTCCACCACAGTGGAGTCTTCTGATGGGTAACGATCTTTGTGGATGATCATGCCGTGGCTGGTGGGCGCATCTTTGGTCCAGATCAGATCTTTGAGCGCGATCGGCACGCCGTGCAGCGGACCGCGCATTTTGCCCTGAGCTATTTCGGCATCGGCTTCGGCCGCCTGTTGCAGCGCGCTGTCGCGCATCACGTAGAAGTAGCTGTGTAAGTCGCGATCGAGCGTATCGATGCGCGTCAGCAGGGTTTGCGTGACCTCTACCGAAGAGATTTCGCCCGACTGAATCAAGCGGCCAATTTCCAGCAAACTTTTGTAATGCAGGTTATCCATCGTGACCTTACCTCGTGAGTGAGAGACGTGTTGATGAATAACCTAAGTCACTGCGCGAAGTGCGGCTGTGTTTAGGCGGACAGATGGTATGTCTGGAATGCCAGGTTGGGATGTTGTTTTGAGAAGGTCGCCATTAATGGCGACCCTACAGTAGGGTTGCCATTTATGGCGACCGAATAATGTAAAGGTGACTAAAGCTGCTCGTTAATACGCCGATAACTCTCAGGAATAGTACACAACGAGGATTATTTTCATGCTAAATGGGATTGGCAGCAGCGTACTGAGAAATTTAATCGCATCGAATGCGGTGGTGACGCCGGCGGTGAACAACAAATCCGCGCAAAACGCCCTTACGGCGGAAGCGTCGACCAAAGTCACCTTCAGCGAGGCGAGTGACGCCATCGCTGCAATCTATAAAATAGAGCCCGCGCAGGTCAAGAGTTCCGTCGATGTCACCAGCAGCCTGCAAGCGCAGCTCAACGGTGCCGCGCATGCCAGCGGCGTCGGCATGAACGGTCTCGGCAGCACCTTATTGAGTAATCTGGCCAGCCATCGCGGCGACGTAACCTTAAGCGTGCCAGCGACGGAAGCGGTAGATGGTGCGCGGAGCAGCAGCCAAAGTGCGCTGGCGCTGACCATCACTACCCAATCTGGCGTGCAGGTGAGTTTGCAGATGACGCGTCAACAGGGCGGCATGGTGGTGGAGCTTAAGACCAGCGGTGGCCAACTGAGTAACGATGAAGCGGCGGCGATGGGTCAGCTATCCGCCGGTTTGCAGAAGGCGCTGGATGGCCTGGATGGCAGCACCACTAAACTCGATATCAGCGATCTGATGAAGTTCGATAGTTCAGTGTTGAAAAGCGTCGATTTGAAGACCGATCTGCGTAATGGCAATAATGTCACGCAGTCGCTGAACTTGCATGCTGACGATCAGGAGCGCTGGCTTGGCTTCCACAACGGCGATGTCAGCATCAAACTCGATACCGATGTTTCGAAACTGACGCAGGCGGGCAGCGCGGCACAGCAGGCAGCGGCGCTGGATCAGTGGAGCAGCAAATTTGATCAGGCAGCTTCGCGTGGTCACGGCGATCGCGACATGCTGACGCTGTTTAAAGACAGCTTCCGCGCGCTCAATACCACCGAAGGCAAAGCGGCGGAAAGCATCAATACGCAGCGCGTGAAGTCGATTGATGCCAACGCGGCGAAGAACGGTGCGATCAGCGGACTGGCGGACTTCTCGGCGAGCTATCAGCAGACGCCGGTTTCCGGCAATCCGTATAAGCCGGAAGAGCAAGACACCTTCTCCCTGAACGTGGCGCAAAAAACCGCTGCGCAAACCCATGGTGATACCCAGGATTTGACCCAGCAAACGCTGTTTAAACTCAAGGCCAGCTTCCACACCGCGCTGGATTCTGCCTCAGCTGCGAAGTTGACTGAACAGAAGTCGTCGCAAAACTATAAGTATCATTTGATCGATGATGAAGAGCGCAGCCAGACGTCGGTGACGCAGAATAAGAAAGGGGATTTGACCGCGAATTATGCGCAGCAGCTAACGCAAAATGAGACGGTGAAAACCTATCAGCTGGCGAAGTTGATCGATAGCGTGCAGATTCCGCATAGTGTGAAAAGCGAATCCACCCGCAGTTTCGCTGCCGCGCAGTTTGATACACAAATATAGTAGGGTCGCCATTAATGGCGACCTTATAAAATCCCGCACAGTTCCACAAGGTCGCCATTAATGGCGACCCTACGTTATATGCATTATTTAAAATTCAATTGCGTTATTTGATCTTAAGAATAACTCGCCGATTTTTTATACTCGTTAATTCTCCGCAGCGCCGCCGCTAGCCTGTTGTTGTGCTTAAATAAATCCATAGCTTAATAATGGCAACGCATTGCCGGATATAGCATAACCGCGCTATTTACTTGCTTTAACCCCGCTGATTATCATCGCTTTCAATCCGTTATTAATTCCACGGCCTGCTGAGTTTTTCAGTGCAGGCTTACTATTCGCTGTGCAGTAAAAGTGAAATCAGCTATGACGCAAAACAGTGACGAGATTATTAACCGCGCGGCGGTATTAAACAGCGATGAAGAAGCCATCGCCGCCGCACGCCATTTGGCCGAGCAGGCGAAAGGCGGCGCAGTCGAGCGCGACCAGCAGCGCATTTACCCCATCGCGCTGCTCAACCAGTTCACCGCATTAGGACTTGGCAGCATCAGCGTGCCGCGCGAATTTGGTGGCGCAGGTTTGTCGTACCAAACCATGGCCGAAGTGTTTCGTTTGATCTCCGCCAGCGATCCGTCGCTGGGGCAAATCCCGCAAAACCACTTTGGTCTGATTCAGTTCATCCTCGGCGAAGGTTCTGCCGCGCAACAGCAGCAGCTGCTGAGCGCGGTGGTGCAGGGCAAGCGTCTGGGCAACGGCGGACCGGAGAAAAACACCAAACACACGCGTGATGTGCAGGCGCAGCTGGTGACAACGTCACAGGGCGTAGAGCTCACCGGCGAGAAGTTCTACTCTACCGGCGCGCTGTTCGCCGACATTCTGGTCACCACGGCGATGCACGATCAGCAGCCGAAGATGGCCTTTATTCCACTGCCGACGCCGGGCGTGGAGATTGTTGATGACTGGTCCGGTATCGGTCAGCGCACCACCGCCAGCGGCACGGTGAAGCTGCAACAGGTTGTGGTTGATCCAGCGTTATTGATGTCGTTGCCTCCCGCTGAAAAGCCGACGCTGCGCGGCGCAGTTTCTCAGCTGATTCAGGCGGCGATTGATGCGGGTATTGCGCAAGGCGCGCTGGATGAGGCACTGGAGTTTGTGCGCAGCAGCTCGCGACCCTGGGTGGATGCCAATGTCAGCCGTAATGCTGACGATCCCTACATCCTCGCCGATGTGGGCCGCATCAGCACTGAACTGAGCGCCGCCAACGCGCTGCTGACGCGTGCTGCCCGCGTACTCGACAGCATCGATCAACAGGCGCTGACCGCTGAAAACTGCGCACGCGCATCGATTGCGGTAGCGGAAGCCAAAGTGCTCACCACTGAAGTGGCGCTGCGTGCCAGCGAGAAACTGCTGGAATGGGGCGGCAGTCGTGGCACCTTGCTGCGCCACGGACTCGATCGTCACTGGCGCAATGCGCGCACCCACACGCTGCACGATCCGGTGCGCTGGAAAACTCATGCCATCGGCAACTATTACCTCAATGATGCGCTGCCTGCGCGTCATGCGTGGATTTAAGGAGCAACCATGACGCAGGTATCACCTAAACAGCGCGCGACGCGCATTAATAATGCCCAGCAGGCGTTGCAGGTCGCGCAGGAGCTGGCGGAACGTTTTCGTGCTGGTTCTGCCCAGCGCGACCGCGAACGTGAACTGCCGCACACCGAGTTGCAGCAGCTGTTTCAATCCGGACTCGGCGCCATCACCGTGCCGCGTGACTTTGGCGGCATTGAGATTTCTACCGCCGAACTGGCAGCAATTTTCGTGCTTTTGAGCGCCGCCGACGGTTCGATTGGTCAGGTGCCGCAGAACCATTTTTATGCGCTGGAAGTGTTGCGCATCAACGGCAGCGAGGCGCAGAAACAGCGGCTCTACGCCGAAGTGCTGGCGGGCGTGCATCACGGCAACGCGCTGGCGGAATTCAGTTCGCCTGCCGCGCATCAACGTTCTACGGCGGTTTCGCAGCAGGCGGATGGATTACGCCTCAACGGCAACAAGTTTTACTGCACTGGCGCGCTGTATGCCGACCGTATTCCGACGCTGGCGATTGCCGATGATGGCAAAGAGCAGCTGGTGTTTGTGCCGCGCCATCAGCACGGCGTCAACGTGATTGATGACTGGAGCGGCTTTGGTCAGCGCACCACTGGCAGCGGCAGCGTGCAGTTCCGCGACGTAGCCATTGCGCCGGAAGATGTGGTGCCGTTCCAGACGGCGTTTGAGCGTCCGAGCACCGTTGGGCCATTTGCGCAGATTATGCATGCCGCTATCGATCAGGGCATCGCGCGGGCGGCGTTTGACGACATGCTCGATTTCCTGCGTCAGCGCGCGCGGCCGTGGCCGGACAGCGGCGTGGATCGTGCCAGCGACGATCCGCTGACGCTCGATCGCACCGGTCGTCTGGCCGCACGTTTGAGCGCCGGCGATGCGCTGCTGGCAATTGCGGGTGATGCTGTTGACGTAGCGCAGCGCGATCCCAGCGCCGAAAACGTGGCGCTGGCGTCGGTGGAAGTCGCAAAAGCGCGCGCCTGGACCACGGACGTGTCACTGGAGGCCAGCAATCTGCTGTTTGAACTTGGCGGATCGCGATCCAGCCTGCGCGAGCATAACTTTGACCGCCACTGGCGCAATGCGCGTACCCACACCTTGCACGATCCGGTGCGCTGGAAATATCCGGCCATCGGCAACTACCTGCTGAATGGCGTGTTGCCGCCGCGTCGGGGGACGATATGAGCCACAAACAGATTCTGCTCAACGCCTTCAATATGAACTGCGTTGGGCACATTCATCACGGTATGTGGACGCATCCGCAGGATCGTTCGGTGGATTTCAACTCACTGGATTACTGGCTGGATCTGGCGCGTTTGCTGGAGCGCGGGCTGTTTGATGGGCTGTTTATCGCCGATATTCTCGGTGTATATGACGTCTATCAACAAGGCATTGGTCTGACCGCCAAAGAGTCGATTCAGCTACCGGTGAACGATCCGCTGATGCTGATTTCCGGCATGGCCAGCGTTACGCAGCATCTGGGTTTTGGCGTCACCGCCAACCTGAGTTATGAAGCGCCGTATCCGTTCGCGCGCCGCCTTTCTACGCTCGATCACCTGACCAAAGGGCGCATCGGCTGGAACATCGTCACCGGTTATCTTGATAGCGCCGCGCGTGCCATGGGCCAGCAACAGCTGCTGGCGCACGATCGCCGCTACGATCAGGCCGATGAGTTTCTCGATGTCACCTACAAGCTGTGGGAAGGCAGCTGGCAGGATGATGCGCTGGTGCAGGATAAAGCCAATCGTCGCTACGCCGATGCCAATAAAATCCGCCAAATCAATCATCAGGGCGAGTTCTATCAGGTGCAGGGTTATCACCTGAGCAGCCCGTCGCCGCAGCGCACGCCGCTGCTGTTTCAGGCCGGTTCCTCGGCGCGCGGCGTGCAGTTCGCCGGACGTCACGCCGAGTGCAGTTTTGTGAATGCCGCGTCACCGGCAGCGATGCGCGAGCAATCGACGCGCTTGCGCCAGGCGGCGGTGGAGGCCGGACGCCATCCTGACGATCTGCGCATCTTTATGGGCGTCAGCGTGATTGTCGCGCCTACCGAACGTGAAGCGCAGGAGAAGCATCAAAGCTACCTCGCCTACGCCAGCCCGGAAGCCGGCATCGCGCACTTCTCCAGCTCGATTGGCCTCGATCTTGCGGCATTCGAACTCGATGAGCCGATTCAGACCGGCGACACGCGCGCCATAGAATCGGTGAGCAAAGCCTTCAGCGGCTGGACGCGGCGTCGTTTGCTGGAGCAGCACGCGATGGGCAGCCGCTATCCACTGATCGTCGGCAATCCGAGCCAGGTCGCGGATGCGCTGATTAAGTGGATCGATGAAGGCGATATCGACGGCTTTAACCTGACGCGCATCCTTAATCCGCAGAGCTACCGCGATTTTATCGATTTGGTGGTGCCGGAATTACAGCAGCGCGGCCGCTTCAAGACCGCGTATCAGCCCGGTTCATTGCGGCAGAAAATTTTTCAACAGCAGGACCGTTTGCCCGATCGCCATCCGGCGGCGCGCTGGCGCGACGGCGTTAACCTTCTTTAATTTAACCTCAGGGATCTGATATGAACATTGCACGTCATTTTGCGCTGGCTGCCAGCGTCGCACTGCTGGCGTTTAGCGCCGTCGCCGCCGAAAACTACAGCGGGCCGCTGAAAGTCGGTACTACAGCAGCCTTTGCGCCGCCGCTGGAAACCGCGGTGGCTGAGGCGAAAAAACAGGGTTTGAACGTTGAGCTGGTGGAGTTCACCGACTGGACCGCGCCGAACGTCAGCGTGGAAAACGGTGATATCGATGTGAACCTGTTCCAGCACAAACCGTTCCTTGAGAATGCCAATCAGCAGGGCGGATTCCATCTGGTGCCGTTCGCGCCAGCGATCATCAACAACATCGGCCTCTATTCGAAAAAACATACCGCGATTGACCAGATTCCCGATGGCGGCACGGTGGCAATTGCCAACGATCCGATCAACGGCGCGCGCGGCTTGTTGCTGCTGCAAAAAGCCAGGCTGATTACCTTAAAACCGGGCGCGGGCCTCAAATCTACCGTGGATGACATTGTCAGTAATCCAAAGCATCTGAAGATTATCGAAGTGGAAGCGGTGCAGCTGTCGCGTTCGCTGGATGAAGTCGATTTAGCGCAGGGTTATCCGCACTATCTGCGCCTGTCGAAGACCATCGATCCGAACAATGCGCTGCTGTTTGATGGCCTGGAACATCCGGAATACGTGATTCAGTTCGTGATCCGCGACGGTCATCAGAACGATCCGCGCCTGGCGAAGTTCGTTGATATCTACCAGCATTCGCCGGTGGTGCGCGCCAAACTCGATGATTTCTACGGCAAGCTGTATCAGCCGGGCTGGAGCCAGTAAGCATGGTGAGCCTGACGCTACCCGGCGAGCGCGATGCGTTGCTGTCACCGACGGCCGAGACGGCAGGGAAAATCCACGTGCAGATTCGTGGCTTGAGTAAACGCTATCCCGGGCAAACTCAGGATGCGCTGAAAGAGGTCGATCTGCAGGTTAAGCGCGGCGAGATTTTCGGCATCATTGGGCGCAGCGGTGCCGGTAAATCGACGCTGATCCGCTGCCTCAATCGGCTGGAAAATCCTACTCGCGGTCAGGTGGTGATTGACGGGATTGACCTCGGCACGCTGAGCGATCGTCAGCTGGTGGATTGGCGACGCGGTACCGGCATGATTTTCCAGCATTTCAATTTGCTGTCGGCGAAAACGGTGCGCGAAAACATCGAGCTGCCGATGAAAGTGGCGGGCGTACCTGCGGCGGAGCGGCGGCGCAAAGTGGATGAACTGCTGGCGCTGGTGGGCCTTGAGCAGCGCCAGCACGCGTGGCCGGCGCAATTGTCCGGCGGGCAGAAGCAGCGCGTCGGCATTGCGCGCGCGCTGGTGCACGATCCGGAACTGCTGCTATGTGATGAAGCCACCTCGGCGCTCGATCCGGAAACCACGCGCTCGATTCTGGCGCTGCTGAAGAAGATTAATCAGCAACGTCACATCACCATCGTGCTGATTACCCATGAAATGGACGTGGTGCACGATCTCTGCCATCAGGTGGCGGTGATCGATCAGGGCGAAATCATTGAGCGCGGACCGGTGTGGCAGGTATATAGCGATCCGCAGCAAGAGACCACGCGACAGCTGCTCAATCCACAGTTCAGCGCGCTGCCGGAAGCGATTCAACCGCTGCTGACGCCAACGCGCGAGCGTGGCGATTCGCGTCTGCTGGTGCGGTTGCGCTACACCGGACAGGGCGCACAGCCGGATTTGGCGGCGCTAAGCGCCCGGGTTGGCGGGGAACTGACGTTAATTTATAGCGCGGTGGAGTGGGTGGACAGCAAACCGACCGGGCAAATGTTGCTGCTGCTTGATGCGCAGCACGACGCTGATGCCGCGCGGACCCGGTTAACCCCTATTGCGGACCAACTGGAGATTCCGGGCTATGTCACTGGCTATTGATCGTTTATGGATTGGGCTGCTGGATACGCTGCTGATGGTGGGCGTGTCGTCGCTGCTGGCGCTGGCGCTGGGTTTGCCGATGGCGGTGATTCTGGTGGTAACCGGACGCGGCGATCTGTTTCCCAGCCCGCTGCTGAATCGCGTGCTGGGCTGGGTGGTGAACCTATTCCGCTCGATCCCGTTTTTGATTCTGATGGTGGCGCTGATTCCCTTTACCCGCTGGATCGTCGGCACCACCTACGGCGTGTGGGCGGCGGTGGTGCCGCTGACGCTGGCGGCGACGCCGTTCTTTGCGCGTATCGCTGAAGTGAGCCTGCGCGAAGTGGATAAAGGGCTGACCGAAGCGGCGCAGGCGATGGGTTTTCATCGCTGGCACATTATCTGGCATGTCTTATTGCCCGAAGCGCGGCCTGGCATTGTGAGCGGGTTTACCATTACGCTGGTGACGATGATTAACGCCTCGGCGATGGCCGGTGCAATTGGCGCCGGTGGTTTGGGCGATTTGGCGTATCGTTATGGTTACCAGCGTTTTGATATGCAGGTGATGCTGACGGTGATTGTGGTGCTGGTGGCGCTGGTGACGGTGCTGCAGTTTTTTGGCGACAGGTTGTCGCGCCGGTTGAATCACCGTTAGGTGCGGGGTTTGGCGAGGTCGCCATGAATGGCGACCCTACGGCACGTTGATGCGCACTGCGGTGCTGCGGTTTGTCGCGGCTGGTTGAATTACCGTTGGGTGCGGTGTTTGGTGAGGTCGCCATAAATGGCGACACTACGGCGCATTTTCGTAGGGTGCGCATTTATGCGCACCTTTTACATGGCCGCGATTTACCGGATCTGTAATCCTTCTAACGCCGCCAGTAGCGCATCCACTTTGGGTAACAGCTGCTTGCGGCGCGGCCAAATCAGGGTTAAGGCCAAACCATCCGGCTGCTGCTCGGGCAGAATGATCTCCAGCTCGCCGCGCGCCAGCGGCTCCCGCACCAGCCACGATGGCATCTGTGCCACGCCTAATCCGGCACACAGCGCCTGCATCTGCGCATCCACATCACCCAGCGCCATGCGGTGTGGCAGGTTACGCCAGTGCAGATAGCCATCTTCCGTGGTGAACAGCCACGGCTTGGTGCTGCCATCGACGCGTTCATACATGATCGCCTGATGCTGCAACAATTCGGCTTCGCTGGTGGGCCGACCCACGCGCGCCAGATAATCGGGTGATGCGCAAAACACCATGCGTTCGCGGCCCATCTGGCGACAGCCCAGCGAGGCGGGCAGATCCGGCGATCCACCAATGCGCACCGCAACATCAATCCCTTCATCAAACAGGTCGATAAAGCGATCGGAAAAAGTCAGATTGAGCTCCACATCCGGATGCTGGTGGCAAAATGGAATCAGCAGCGGCATCACGCCGAGGCGTCCATAGGTGTTCGGTACCGCTAAGCGCAAGCGCCCGGAAGGAATGGTGCGCTGCGCCGCCAGCACCGCTTCGGCTTCTGCCAGCTCCTCCATAATGCGTAAACAGGTTTGGTAATAAGCGTTACCGGCATCGGTAAGTTTCAGGCTGCGGGTGGTGCGCTCCAGCAGCCGCGAACCAAGGCGGGTTTCCAGCCGCGTCACGCTTTTGCTCACTGCCGAACCGGTGAGATGCAGCCGCTCAGCGGCGGCGGCAAAGCTGCCACTCTCGACGCTGGCAACAAACGGAACAATATCTTTCAGGCGCTGATCGTGCATGGATTCGTGAACTCAGGTTGTGAATGCCGTGAATTAATGCCAATGATAGGAATTAAATTCTCTATTAAACTTATCATTACTGAAACCGAGGAGAATTGAAATGCAAAAGCAGGCATTGATTGTAGGCATCAGCGGTGTGATTGGACGTGCGCTGGCGGAAAAATTGCAGCGCGAAGGTTGGCAGGTCAGCGGTTTATCGCGCGGACGTGGCGCGATTCCTGAAGGTTGCCGCAGCCTGACTGCCGATCTGACGGATGGTGATGCGGTGCGTGCTGCGCTGGCAGAAGAGCAGCCGGATGCGCTGTTCTTTAGCGTCTGGTCGCGTCAGGAAAATGAGAAAGAGAACATCCGCGTCAATGGCGGCATGGTGCGTAACGTCATTGAAGCACTGGGCGAGCGTCTGAAGGGATCGCATGTGGCGCTGGTGACCGGCCTGAAGCATTACCTCGGCCCGTTCGAAGCCTACGGTAAAGGCGCAGTGCCGGTGACGCCATTCCGCGAAGAGCAGGGCCGCCAGCCGGTCGATAACTTCTATTACGCACAGGAAGACGAGGTGTTTGCCGGTGCGGAGAAATATGGCTATCGCTGGAGCGTACATCGTCCGCACTCGATCGTTGGATTTGCACTGGGTAACGCGATGAATATGGGACAGACGCTGGCGGTGTATGCCACGCTGTGCCGCGAGCAAGGTTTGCCGTTTATTTTCCCAGGTTCGCCCGAGCAGTGGAATGGTGTGTCCGATGTCACCGATGCCGGTTTACTGGCGGAACAGTTGCTGTGGGCGGCCACGGCGGCAGAAGCGGCCAATCAGGACTTCAACGCGGTGAACGGCGATGTGTTCCGCTGGAACTGGTTGTGGCCACGTCTGGCGGCCTATTTTGGCGTGGAAGCGGCAGCGTATCCGGCGCAGATGATGCCGCTGGAAGGGCGCATGCAGGATGCCGCTGAAGCGTGGCGCGAGGTGGCGGCGCGTTATCAGTTGCGTGAGGCCGATATCACTAAACTGGCATCATGGTGGCATACCGACGCAGATTTGGGACGTCCGATGGAAGCGTTTACCGACATGAGCAAGAGCCGCAAAGCGGGCTTCACCGGTTATCGTTCAACGCTGGATTCATTTACCCAGCTGTTTGATCGGTTGAAAGCGGAGAAGGTGATTCCGCAGTAACGTTCTGCTGATTGAAAAGGGCGGCTTGCCGGGGCTGATGCACGCCAGTAAAGCGTAAAATGGTCGCCATGAATGGCGACCCTACAAAGGTTTGGCGCGTTTTTCGTAGGGTGCGCATTCATGCGCACCTATATACATAAAATCAGGCATTGAGCGCAAAACCTGCGTTAAAATCGTTGAGGTAAAAATATAAATCACCTAAGTCACATCCTGCCTATGATTAGTTTTCAATTCCTATAAGTAATTAATGATTTTTTATTCATTAACATGCTCATTCAACCGATTTTATTCCTATCGTCACGAACCTCACTTTTGCAGTTTAAGTTGTACAATATAAATCATCTTGTACATATTAAATTCATAGCCTGCTATTTATTATGGGCACTGAATAAATTATTTTTTCCAATTAAATGTTCAGGAAAAATATTGCCGTCTATATTGATTCTTACGCACATCTTAAATTCGAGGCTGGTATGTTTCTAAACTACTTTGCGCTTGGGGTTTTAGTTTTTGTTTTTCTTGTCATCTTTTACGGGATAATTGTGCTGCACGATATCCCTTATCTCATTGCAAAATCACGTAATCATCCACACGCAGATGCAATACATGTCGCGGGCTGGGTAAGCCTGTTTACACTTCACGTCTTATGGCCGTTCTTATGGATTTGGGCCACGCTTTACCGGCCAGATCGAGGTTGGGGAATGGAAGGTAGGAACGCGTCACTGGAACAACGCATAACGGCGTTGGAACAAAAAGTGACGGTAAACCAGAATTCTCCAAAGGAGTGACATATGGACTTACTGATTATATTGACCTATGTCGCCCTGGCTTGGGCCGTTTTCAAAATATTCAGAATACCGGTAAATAAATGGACAGTCCCAACAGCAGCATTGGGCGGTATTGTGCTGGTCAGCGGCTTGATATTGTTAATGAATTATAATCATCCCTATACGTCGCTGGCGCAAAAAGCCGTTATCGCCATCCCCGTCACCCCGCAGGTGACCGGAATTGTCACGGAAGTCACTGACAAACAAAATATGCGGATTAAGAAAGGGGATATGCTTTTCCGCTTAGATCAAACCTTGTTTAAGGCGCGCGTTGACAGGTTAAATGCTGACCTCGTCACCGCCATCCATAATATTCAGGTGTTACGTGGGCAATTAGAGGAATCCCTGGCGAATACCTCAAATGTGAGTGCGGAAAGAGACCGGCTATACAAAAACTATCAACGTTATCTTTCCGGCAGTAAAGCCCGCGTAAATCCCTTTTCTGAACAAGATATTGATGATGCCAGGCAAAACTATCTCGCACAGGATGCGTTGGTAAAAGGATCGGTTGCTGAACAACGGCAGATAAAAAGCCAGCTGGATAGCATGGTCGGCGGCGAGCAATCACAGATTGTCAGCCTCAGAGCTCAGTTAGCGGAGGCGCAATATAACCTTGATCAAACAATTATTCGTGCGCCGAGTGATGGATACGTCACGCAGGTATTAATTCGTCCCGGTTCTTTCGCATCTTCATTACCACTGCGGCCGGTGATGATTTTTATACCTGAACAGAAGCGTCAGGTTATTGCGCAATTCCGACAAAATTCATTGTTGCGTTTAACGCCCGGTGATGAAGCGGAAGTGGTATTTAATGCGCTACCGGGGCAAGTATTCAGCGCGAAACTGCTGAGAATTATTCCGGTGGTGTCGGGCGGTACATATCAGGCTCAGGGAACCTTGCAATCTTTGACGATTGATCCCGGTTCGGATGGCGTGCTGGCAGTGGTTGAATTGAATCCTGATACGGCAGTCGATGCATTGCCGGATGGTATTTTTGCGCAGGTTGCTGTTTATTCTGATCACTTTTCCCATGTTTCAGTTATGCGCAAGGTATTGTTACGCATGACCAGTTGGGTTCATTATCTCTATCTTGACCATTAATAAAAAAGATATTATTTAATGCTTGTTAGTCAAGCTTGCATTGGTCGCCATGAATGGCGACCCTACGTGATTTGGCGGAGGGCGTAGGTAAGATTATTTCATTTGAAAAGGACTGCCTTAGCAGAAGTCATATTCATGCTGAGGCAGTTTTGAAATTACTTTTTCTTGTAGACGATTGCAGTACCATAAATTTTGTTATTGGTATTCGCGGACGTCACGATATAGATGTCGCCGCCTTTTTCATCTGCCAGTTTGGACAGCTCTTCTTTTGCACTGGCGGCATCCGTTTCGCCTGATGTGGAAATATTGCCAACCTCGACATACTGATCTTTTACTTTTTCAAACTCGACCTTGGTCATCAGTTGCGCCGCAAATGAGCTGAATGATAAAGAGCTTACGACTAAGCCTAAAATTAACTTTTTCATACTGATCCTTGGGTTAGAGAGAAAGTTGAGTTGCTATTATTGTATAGTTTAGAAGCGAAATATTTACAACCTGAAGCAAGTCATTACGATTAGTTTTGTTGGTAAATTGAATCCATTCCATCGTTACCCTGTATTTCCATCAGCATCTCAGAAACGTCTTACCGGTCACAATTTAGTCGAATCGATCCACTGAAATTTTGTCAGCCCTCACAAAACATTCGAAACATTCTTGTATGGCAGTTAATCAAGGGTCAATTCTTATGGCATAACTCCTGACAAGGTGCTGCTGATGATTAATCGTTCGGAAGAGAAACCCATCAAGTTAAGAAACATGCTGGCCTATGGCGGCGGCGATGTTTTTGGTGGCGGAAGTTTTACGATTCTTGGCTTGTGGCTGATGTATTTCTACACCACCTATGGCGGATTAAGCCCGGCAGAAGCAGGTGCAGTAATTGCTTTTGCGCGTTTGCTGGATGCTTTTTTCGATCCTCTGATGGGCTACGTAACCGATAACTTCTGGCGTAACCGGCTTGGGCAGCGTTTCGGTCGTCGCGGCTTTTTCTTCCTGATTGGCGCACCGCTGGTGTTTTTCAGTTACATCATCATGTGGGTCAGCGACATGGGATTCGCCTATTATCTCGCTACTTACATCCTTTTTTATGCCTGCTACACGCTGGTCATCGTACCTTACGAAACGCTTGCGGCGGAAATGGCTCACGATTTCCACGTGCGCTCACGTCTGACTGGCGTGCGCATGTTCTTCTCAATGGGAGCCGGCATTCTTGCCGCCTGGCTACCGGGCGCAATTATTGCCGTGCTGGGTGATAACGCCTCCTCCTCGTTCCTGTATATGGCAGTTATCTTTGCCACGCTGTTCGCCATCGTAATTTTTGGGCTCTACTTCTTTACCTGGGAACGCGCCATCGAGATCACCGAGAAGCCCGCGCCGGTTGAGTTCAAACGTGACATGAAAGCGCTGTTCCGCTCACTGATCTCAACCTTCCAGGTGCGCACCTTCCGTCAGCACGTTGGTATGTATCTCGGGGCTTATGTGGCGCTTGATGTGCTTGGCGCCGTGTTGGCGTATTACATCATTTTTGTTCTGGGCCACAGCGCCATTGATGCCGCCAACAGCATGACCTTTATGTCGGTGGTGCAATTCTTCTGCATCGCCGCCTGGATCCCTTTCTGTATTCACATTGGTAATGGCGCGGCTTACAAGCTGGCGCAATACCTGATGCTCATCAGCGTGGCGCTGTTCATCAGCTTCTATGCGTTTGGCATTAGCGCGGAGATGTGGATGGTTTGGGGCGCAGCGATTGTGATGGGAATGGGGCGTTCAGGTACCCAATACGTGTGCTGGAATATCTACAGCTTTATTCCGGACGTCGATGAAATGCTGACCGGTCAGCGTCGTGAAGGCATCTTTGCTGGCGTGATGACGTTCGTGCGCAAAGCTGTGCAGGCGGTAGCGCTATTTATCGTCGGAGTGGTACTGCAATCCTATGGTTTTGCGGGTAAAGGCGCAGTAAGTCAGCCTCCCGAAGCCATTCACGGCATCGCGCTGGTATTCGGCATTGGTGCGCTAATTTTCCTGACTGTCGGACTCTTAAGCGCCCGTGGTTTTAGTTTGAACCGTCACAATCACGCGCTGCTGATTGCTGAGATTCAGCGCCGCCATGCGGGCGGAAATCCCGCCGAAGCTTGCGCAGAGACGCGCGCGGTCGCAGAAAGACTGACCGGCTGGCCGTGGGCCAGTTTATGGGGAAAAAACGACATTATGAAGCGCATCGATCCACGCGCAGAAAACCTTACTGTTAAAGGAAACCAGCAACATGACACGCATCACCTTTGAAACTATGCAGTCTACGATTGAGCAGGCGTTATTAAACGCCGGGCTAGGGGCGAAACAAGCGGCGTTGTGCGCGCGAATTCATACCGAAACCAGCTGTGACGGCATTCCATCGCATGGCCTGAACCGGGTCGCCCGCTTCGTCGATTATTTAAAGAAAGGTTGGGTTGATGCCAACGCCGTACCGGAACGCGTCAAGAGTATGGCCGTTATGGAAGTGTGGGATGGGCAGCGCGGGCCGGGCATTACCAATGCCATTATGGCCGTTGACCGCGCGACTGAGTTAGCGCGCGAACATGGCATGGGGCTGGTAGCGATGCGTAATACGACGCATTGGATGCGGGGTGGCACCTATGGATGGCGTGCGGCAGAACAGGGAATGGCCGCAATTTGCTGGACCAACACCGAATCTTGCATGCCTGCGTGGGGCGGTAAAAATACCCGACTCGGCAATAATCCGTTTGTGATGGCGGTACCCGGGAAAGAAGGGCCGCTGGTACTGGATATGGCGATGTCGCAATATTCGTATGGCAAGCTGCAGGTGACGCGTTTGAACGGGGAACAACTGCCGTATCCTGGCGGATTTGATCAGCAGGGAAACTTGACCAGCGATCCTGCGCCTATTGAGCAATCAATGCGTATTTTGCCAACGGGCTACTGGAAAGGATCCGGTCTGGCAATTTTGCTGGATGCGATGGCCGCTCTACTTTCAGGCGGAAGTTGTACCGCCGAAATTGACACTATCCAGCAAGGCAGTTGCACCGGAGCCAGCCAGATCTTTTTGGTCTTCGACCCGGCGCAACTCAGCGGCAGAGATTTCAGCGAACAACTGGCTGAGACTATTCAGCAGTATGTGAATGGGTCTGAAGTTGCGGAGGGATTCAATCACGTCACCTGGCCGGGGCAGCGTCAACGCGCGACACGTGAGCGTAATCGTGTTGAAGGGATTCCGGTTGATGATGGGGTTTGGCAGGACGTCCAGCAGCTGGCGGTGCGATGATTAAAACGGGGGATTTTAAATCCTCCGTTTTAATCCGTATTTAACGCAACGTCACCAAACGTTTCCCCACCAGCACGGTTAACGCCACTATCGTTACTATTGCTGCCAGATGCATGACAAAATCCAGCGGATGCAGATGCACCGGATGGCAAAACGCCAGCAACGTCACTGCCATGCAGGAAACGCCCAGGCCCGCCATCGCCAAACTGCGCACTGGATGCAGTGCGCGAGTGCGGCGCAAGCTGGCGATCATCAGCGCCATCATCGGTGTGCTCACCACCAACAGAAAGGTAAAGCAGCGCGCGCTGTCGTTGTCATGTTCGATCGGCACCTCACCGGGAATCTGGCTGATGCTCATACCGAGCCACAACATGCCAATCGGCAGCAGCGCTTTCCAGCTGATACTGCGGCGTCCGGCGATGCTCATATTGAAGGCGCTACGAATCGCCAGCGTGCCGAGGATAAACGCCAGCACCAGTTGAAAGATTGCCCGCAAGGCGCCGGGCTGCGCCCAGTCGGTGAAACTGCGCTGCACCAAAAAGCTGGCGGCGATGCCACAAGGTAACGCCAGCAGCAGCCAGGTGAAGACACGCCTGCCAGTGGATCGCAGCGGTTTAACGGGCTGCATCTCGCGCCCGAGTTTTTCAATTAACAGGTCATGATCGGTCATGATTGGCTCCAAAACGGCGCAGATTCGTCAGCGCGCGGTGCAACAGCGATTTCACCGCTGCAACACTCAGATTGTTATGCGCGGCGGCTTCCGTCAGGCTCATTTCGCGCAGATGAACATGTTCGACAATGTCGCGCTGACGCGAGGGCAGCTGGCGCAGGTAGCCGGCCAGCTCATCCTGCGTCTCCTGCTGCGGAGCGTCGGGCGGACTGGCCACTTCCGGCATCGCGTCGTCGTTAATTTCCCACTGCTGATGACGGCCACGTCGCCGCAGCGCATCAATCGCGCGCGCCGAAATAATCGCCATCAGCCAGGGTAAAAAAGGGTAGGCAGTATCATAGGTGTGACGCACCCGATGCACCGTGAGTAGCACATCCTGAATCACATCTTCTACCAGTGCGTTATCGGTAATTTGTTTGCGTGTTTGCGCACGAATCACTGGCACCAGCGCTTTCAGCAGTCGGGTGTAGGCGAGCTGATCGCCCGCCTGCGCCTGTTCCATTAGCGCGGGCCAACTTTCGCGCGCGCTATCGCTTGTTTGCATAATCCGCCTTGTTGTTCTTACGCCTTCTTGCTCGCCTGGTTCAGCGCGTTCACCACAATACTCGGTGTCAACACCTGCGGCAGCACTTTCGGCGGTCCGCCGTCGGCAGGGTAAACCAGATACATCGGTAATCCGCCCTGACCGAACTCGCTCATGGTGTCATCCACGTCCGGATTAAATTTAGTGGAATCTGCCACCATGTACAGCGTGCCGGTTTTGGCGATGGCCTCTTTCACGGCCTGGGTTGAAAGCGAGGTTTTCTCATTCACCTGACAGGTGATGCACCAGGACGCAGTGAAATCGACAAAGATCGCTTTACCATGACCGCGCTGCGCTTCAACCGCTTGCGGCGTCCATTTGGCTTTGGTCACTTCTGCCGTCAGCTGATCGCCTGCCAGACCTGCGCCGGGCTTGATCAGCGTTGGCAGCGGGGCGATCACCGCGATAATCAGCAGCGCCGTAACGGCAAACAGCACCTTGTGACTTTTACCGGCAAAGTGGCGATGTTGCGCCATGCCGTACAACCAGCCGGCGAAGGCGACCACCACGGAAGCGGCCAGCAAGGTGGCCAGCGCCGCGCTTCCCGCTTGCTGCGCCAGCACCCACACCAGCCAGGCATACGCGCCAAACATCGGGAACGCCAGACCGCGTTTCAATACATCCATCCATGCGCCGGGACGCGGCAGGAATTTCGCCAGCGCCGGGAACAGTGAAACTAGCGTGAACGGTGCGGCGAAGCCGATGGCCAGCGCAAAGAAGATCACTAAGGCGACGGCAGGCGGCTGCACCAACGCATAACCAATGGCGCTCGCCATAAAGGGTGCGGCGCACGGCGTGGCGACGACGATTGCCAGCGCACCGGTTAATGCCGAACGTGTAAAGGCACCGCGACCAACATCAACCGAGCCGACGCGCTGCACGGATAAGCCCACTTCAAACACGCCGAGCAAGTTGAGCGCGGCGGCGAGGATCACCAGCGACAGCAAGGCGATCACCAGCGGCGATTGCAGCTGGAAACCCCAGCCAACCGCCGCACCACCGGCGCGTGCCGCCAGCAGGATGCCCGCCAGCGCTATCATGGTCACCACAACGCCGAGTAAAAAGCCCAAGCCTTCGCGACGCGCGCTGGCGGCGTTATCGGTATGGCGCAACAGGCCGAGCGCTTTCAGCGAGATCACCGGAAACACGCAGGGCATTAAGTTCAGAATGATGCCGCCGATGAAGGCGGCCAGCATGGCGGTTAACATCGCTGGCCTCTTTACTTAATGAGTTTGCGGGTGAGAAGCGTCGTACTGCTTAACGGCGGCAAGCGCTTTCTCGATATGTGTGTCCGGGTTTCTGTCAGTGTAACTCAGCAGAATATCGCCATCGGGCGCGATCACGTAAGAGGTGCGATCGGACAGGGTTTTGCCTTTCATCTGCATGGTGGTTTGATACTGCGCCGCCACTTTCGCACCGGGATCGGCGGCAACGGTGAATTTATCGCGGCACTCGAGTTTAGAGAAATCGCTGACCTGATCGGTATTGCCCGCGGTCACGCCAATTACCGTGGCACCCATTTTGCTGAAGCTGTCTGTGGCTTCAGCAAAATCGTGCGCTTCAATGGTACAACCCGCGCTAAACGCCGCCGGGAAGAAATAGAGCACGACCGGACCTTTCTGTAACGCTTTCTGCAGCGAGAAGGTCAACGGCTTACCGGCCAACGCGCCCTGCAGTTCGAAGTTTGGCGCTTTCGCGCCCACCGGCAATGCGGCACCGGCGTTAAAGGCGGAAAGACCCAGCGCTGCGGTCATGGTCAGGGTACAAACGAGGGATTTGATGCGTTTCATTTTCTGCTCCTGCGATGTATGGGAGTTCCGGTTTGGATGTCTCAGTAGTTCAGTTCGCTGGAGCAGGGAGGAAAGTTTCGGTGCTGGGAAAAATAATTAAAAAAGGTGCAGTAATGCATTTGCATTGTACAATGCAAATGCATTACTGTGGGGCATCTTGGCGGATAGGCGGCTTTATAAGCGATATTGCTTTGTGAGCGGCTGAGGAGAAAGAAGTGTTTAAATTTGATCTAGTGGATGTATCACTCCGTGCAGAGTCGAGGCTGACAGAACGGAGTCAAACAACTATTCCAGCGGCAATTCGCGATGCTCTACAGCTTAAACCGGGTGAAATTATCGAATATTCCCTGTTGTCTGGCGGCAAAGTCATCATGTCTAAGCAAAATGACGAGCAGGATGATCCCGCCGTACAGCATTTTCTGACTTTTCTCGAACGAGATATGGTGAATAATCCCCAGCATATTCAATCAGTTCCTGTCGAATTTTGGTCAGGTCTGGAAAATTTGGTCGCTGGAATTGATGTTGATTTAGATGCTCCGCTCACGGATGACTAAACTGCGGGAGAAAGGGTGTGGATTACATGGAAATCAACCGATGGAAATTTTATTTCCACGCTTGTTTTACTGCTCAGGTAACGTCTTTAGCGCAGGAAGTGTTGCAGCTTAAAGTTGAAAAACCGCATGAATACCATAAAAAGAAACAGACGAAATTACTGGCAGCAATTTATAAGGTCGTTACAGAAGTTATTGCACGAGATCCGCTGAATCCCCAGTTTCGACAAGGGGGAACTTTAGGGGATGAAAATCGATATTGGTTTCGCGCGAAATTTTTGCAGCAGTTTCGATTGTTTTTCCGCTGTAGCGAACAGAGTAAAACCATCATTCTTGGCTGGGTGAATGATTTTGGCACATTACGCGCTTACGAAAGTAAGAACGATGCATACAAAACATTTAAGAGGATGTTGGATGCCGGACATCCACCGAGTGATTGGGAACAGCTACTGCGTGAATCGACAGGCGAATCGGGTTTTCTTTTCCAGGCACCATCCTCATAATTTATCCCTTTAAGGGAATAAATTTGCTTAACTCCAGGTCGCCATGAATGGCGACCCTACGCAGTAGGTTGGATCCCCTGACAAAACAAACTCAACGTATGCTGAACAATGATTTCACTGTTATAAGCGGGATCGTTGTTATAAGCGGGATCGTTGGCAAAGCGGGTGAAGGGCACCAGCACCAGGCTGAGAATCGAAGTCATCAGCAGTTGCGGTTCCAGATTTGGGTTGAGTAATCCTTGCTGCTGCCAGCCTTCAATCAGTTTTTTCACCTCATCACGTTCACCGTGACCAAAGCGCTTTTTGATGTGCTGACCTAAACCGCCTTCACCTTGCATCACTTCCTGCATCCACAGCGGCGCGAACCAGTTATGTGTGGTGACAATGTCCGCCACTTCACGAATAAAAGCGCTGAACGTGGTGACAGGATCGCGCGGGTCATCCATAAAGTGCGCCACCAGACGCTGGCGTAGCGGCAAAAAACGCTCCTCAACCACGATATCCAGCAGCGATTCGCGCGATTGAAAATAGTAATTCAGCATCGCCGGACTAACGCCCGCTTTGCGTGCAATCGCGTTGAGCGAGGTTTCACCGATGCCGTTTTCGGCATACAGCGCTAAGGTGATGTCGAGCAGATGTTCGCGTTGCTGCACGTTGATCGCGCCGCCGCGCGGACGGCCGGGACGGCGGGGTTTGACTGCGTTGGCCATATCGTCAGCAGGGACTTTTCGTGCGGTCATCTTTACTCGCTCACTTGATTCATGTCAGACTGCAGGCAATATTAATTGTGTATTTAATTAATTTCAATTGGTGTCTGTTATGAAACCCCAAACACTCGCGCCGCAGTCGGGCAGTGGGCAGGAGAATCCTCCTTCTGTCCGCTTTTTGATGAGCGCTTTATTACTGGTGATGCTGCTGGCGGCGCTGGATCAAACCATCGTCTCCACCGCATTGCCGACTATCGTCGGCGAGCTGGGTGGGCTCGATCGCCTGTCGTGGATCGTCACCGCTTATATGCTGGCTTCGACAATTGTGGTGCCGCTGTACGGCAAATTTGGCGATCTGTTTGGTCGTAAAACCGTGCTGCAGATCTCGGTGGTGCTGTTTTTGATTGGCTCGGCGCTGTGCGGCCTGGCGCAGAATATGGAGCAGCTGATTTTCACCCGCGCGCTGCAAGGCTTAGGCGGCGGCGGTTTGATGGTGGTGAGCATGGCGGCGGTCGCCGATGTGATTCCACCGCAAGAGCGCGGTAAATATCAGGGATTGTTTGGCGGCGTTTTCGGTCTGGCAACGGTGATTGGTCCGTTGCTGGGCGGTTTTATCGTGCAGCACGCCTCATGGCGCTGGATTTTCTACATTAATCTGCCGCTTGGTTTGTTTGCGCTGCTGATCATCAACGCGGTGTTTAAGACCGACAACAAACGCAAGCCGCATGAGATTGACTATCCCGGCGCGGTGTTTCTCAGCCTGGCGCTGGTGGGCATTACGCTGTTTACCAGCGAAGGCGGCACATTACGTGAATGGTCCGATCCGCTGCTGTGGTGCATTCTGGCGTTTGGTGTAATTGGCGTGATCGGCTTTATTTATGAGGAGCGTCGCGCCTGGGAACCGATTATTCCGCTGTCGCTGTTTCGCAATCGCAGCTTCTCGCTCGCCAGTTTGATGGCGTTTATCGTCGGCATGTCGCTGTTTGGCAGCGTGACGTTTTTACCGCTCTATTTGCAAGTGGTGAAGGGCTCTACGCCGACCGAAGCCGGTTTGCAGCTGCTGCCGCTGATGGGCGGATTGCTGATCACTTCGATTGTCAGTGGACGCATCATTAGCCGCACCGGCAAATATCGCCTGTTCCCGATTGGCGGTACTATGCTGGCGACTGTCGGCATGGCGCTGCTGACCACGCTGACCATTGATGCGCCGCTGTGGCATATCTACTTGTTTGCCTGCGTGTTGGGGATGGGAATGGGCATGGTGATGCAGGTGCTGGTGCTGGCGGTACAGAACACCGTAACTCCCGATCGCATCGGCGTCGCCACCTCGTCGGTCACGCTGTTCCGCTCGGTTGGCGGTTCGATTGGCGTGGCGCTGTTTGGCGCGGTGTTTAGTCAGGTGCTGAAATCGGGTTTGACCACGCTGGTGGAGCAGGGCAAAGCATTGCCGCGTACGCTCGATCCTGATGCGGTGCACCGTTTGCCGCATGATGTGCAGCAAGCCTATTTGCAGGTGTTTGGCGATGCGGTGCATTCAGCCTTTCAAATGGCGGCGGGTGTGATGCTGCTGGCCTTTGTGCTGTCGCTGTTTCTGCCAGAATCACCGCTGCGCAAGAAAGACGCAGCGGCGTAACGCGGTTAAACCGCCGCGCGTTGTTGCAAGGTTTTTACCGCTTGTGCAGCGTCGCGGCCCAGTTCCGCCAAATCCACTCCGGCAATCACATCATCCTGCACCAGCAGTTTTCCGGCACAAATCAGCGCCTTTAAACTGGCGCGTCCGCCGCTGGCCACCGGGCCAATGGCGGGATCGTGCAAACCAAAATAGCGCGGATCGTCGAGCCGATAGATGGCGATATCGGCGGCCATGCCAGGTGCAAGGCGGCCGGTGTTTAAGCCTAAAACCTGCGCGCCACCGGATGTGCCCCAACGCACCACATCTTCAATGCGGGCGGCGTCGCCACCACCTTCAAAGGTTCCACCGGCATAACGCGGCTGCGCCAGCATGCCTTTGCGCGCGCGCTGGAGCTGCCAGGCGGCGTGGGCTTCGCTTTGCATATCCGCCGCTTCATTTGAGGCCGCGCCATCGACGCCAATCGAGATCTTCACGCCTGCGTGTTCCATCGCCACCAAATCGGCAATGCCGCTGCCGAGGCGCGCGTTACTTTGCGGGCAGTGCGCGATACCGCTGCCCGCCGCGCCCAGCATGGCGATCTCTTCCGGCAGCAGTTTCACCAGATGCGCAAACCACACGTCATCGCCAATCCAGTCGTGTTCGGCGCAAAACTGCAGCGGCGTCATGCCGAACTTTGCAAGTGCGGCATCGAGATAATCAACGGTTTCCGACAGGTGGCTGTGCAGGCGAATACCGAGCTGACGCGCCAGGCGCGCGCTCTCGCGCAGCTCCTGCGGCGTGGTGGAGTGCAGCGTGGTGGTCGGCGCCATCACGATGCGGCGCATCGCGCTATCCTGCGGTTGGTGATAGCGCGCCACCAGACGATCAACATCGGCCATCATGCTGTCAAAGCTTTCCGGTCGCAGTGCGGTGGGCAAGTCGCTCTCTAAGCCACGGCTTTGCGTCGCACCGCCGCGACACAGCACGAAGCGCACGCCTAGCTTGTCGGCTTCATCGAACAGGATTTCTGCGCCATCAAACGGCATATCAGGCCAGTAAAGATAGTGATGGTCAGCGATGGTGGTGCAGCCGGAACGCACCAGCTCGACCAGACCCACCCGCGCGGCGATGCGAAATGTCTGTTCGTCGAAGGCACCACGAAAGCGATACGGCGTCGCCGCCAGCCAGCCGCCCAGACTTAGATTCAGACCTTGGGGCTCGCCTTTCAGCAGCGATTGAAACAGATGATGATGGGTGTTGACCCAGCCGGGATAGACCACGCAATCGCGGGCGTCGATCACGGTTTCATCGGCGTCAGCATCGAGTTCACCCATCTCCACAATCAGGCCATCGCGCAGTCGAATATCGCGCGCGCTGCTGCGCGGTTGCTGTTTATCGCCGGTCAGGATCGCGGCGCAGTGTTGAATTAGCAATTGGCTCATGAGCACCTCACTCCGCTTTCGCCGCGACAAACTGCGTGCTGAACGCGCTCTGCCAGTCGGTGGACGCTTTGAGTAAACCGGCGTTGACCATAAAGTCACGCGTTGCCTGCCAGCGTTTATCCGTCATCACGCCTAAGCCTTGCTGCGCGGCATCGCCGCCGTCAATCAGGTGCAGGGCTTTCATCTGCGATACGCCAAAGGCCAAAACCGCGTCGGTCATCTGCGGGTTCTCTTTTTTGATCAGCGCATTACCGGCAGCCGGATTGGCAAGGTAGGATTTCCAGCCTTCCATCGATGCCGCCACAAAACGCTTCAGGACATCCGGCTCTTTTTGCAGTAAATCGTCGCGCGTCACCAGAATGCCGCCGTATGCCGGATAGCCATAATCGGCAAACAGATAGAATTTGCTGTCCGGCTGCACCTCTTCAATTTGCTGCACTTCGGAGGTGGCGTAGGCTTGCTGCGCAGTGTTTTTGTCGGCGAGAAACGGTTGCATGTTGAAGGTGTAAGGGCGCGCCTGACCATCCTGAAGCTGATATTTGCCTTTCAGCCACGGCCACCAGCTGGCTTGTCCGCTGGCAGAAACCAGTATGGTTTTACCTTTCAGTTGATCCAGCGACTTCACATCGCCGTGGGTGACAATGCCTTGCGGATCAAACTGAAACGGCGCGGCGATGGCTTTCAGTGGGAAGTTGCGCTCAACGCCCTGCAGCACTTGCAGGTCATAGCTGACGATGACATCAGCACGATTCGCCAGCAGCAGCGTCATGTTATTCAGCTGTGGCCCGCCGGAGCGCACCTCAACATCCAGCCCATATTTTTTATAAATGCCGGTGGCGAGCGCCTGGTAATAACCGCCTTGTTCAGCCTGCGCGACCCAGGTGGTTTGCAATACCAGTTTGTCGGCGGCGTGCGACAGTGCAGAGCTGCTCAGCAGAGCAGCGAATAAGGAGAAACGGAAACGCGACATTGTCATATAACCCCCAATAAACGTTGAGTTTGTTGTCGTCATCAGGGGCGTAGCGGCGCATGGCGTGCTCACGATGCGTATGCGCATCGTCCCCTGACGAGGTACAGCTAATGCTGTAGAGCAATGTCCTGCGTGCATCTGTTGTCACGCTGACCGCTTATACTCAGTGGGGATTTAGCAAAGCGCATGCCATTCGTGCAACCCACTGAAAGCAATATAGTTGATATTGATGATGCCGGGCTTTTGCTTCATTGACCGCTCATTGATGAGGCAAATCAGCGCGTTTTGCACCGCCATTGTGCAGACCGGATGTGGCAGATTCCCTAACGTATTGATTTTAAGCGGCGCAGCGTGCTGGCACAGCCTTTGCTTGGCTGAAACTGAGTAGAAGCTGTCAACCGTGGTTTCACCCGGTGGGTCATTGCTCGATCGCCTGCGGCATTCAGCAGGCGCGGGGATGACTGCCACGCTGCGGGTAAGTCATCCGTTATCGCTCAATAACGAGGTGCACCAATGGAAAAGACCACTTATGACATGCATGAACTGGCGAAAGAGTCGCGTATGGGCGCGCGCGGCGAAGAAGCTGCACGTGATGTGCGTATCATCGATCTCTCCGATTTCGACCAACGTAAAGCGGAAATAGCCGATCAGCTGTGGCAAGCCGCCACCGAGATTGGTTTTTTCCAGGTTTCCGGCCATGGTATTCCACTCGACGACATCAATGCGGCTTTTGCTAACGCAGAGCGCTTTTTCTCGCTGCCGCAAAGTGACAAAGCGCGTCATCCACTCAGCCGCAATGCCGGCTGGGAATACCGCGCGCAAATCCGTCCATCTACCGGTAAACCGGACCAAAAAGAGTCGTATCAGGTGACGCGTCCGCGCATGGCAGGCTTGTGGCCGGATGAGGCCACCTTGCCGGGTTTCCAGCATGATGTACTGAAGTTCGAGCGTCAGTGCTGGGAAGTCGGCATGCGCTTGCTCTCCTGTTTTGCCCTGAAGCTGGGATTCCCCGACGATTTCTTTGCCAAAGCGCATGAGCCTTCGCGCGAAACCTACCAAAGCACGCTGCGGATGCTGCACTACTTTGCCATCAGCGGCGAGCCAGATGGTCCGTGGCGCGCCGGGGCGCACACCGATTTCGATTGTCTGACCTTGCTGTTCCAGCGTGATGGGCAGGGCGGTTTGCAGGTGTGTCCGGGCAAAGAGATGGAAGAGCAAATCTGGACGCCGATCCCGCCGCTGGAAGGCTTAATTACCTGTAATATCGGCGATATGTTGATGCGCTGGAGTGATGACAAGTTGCCGTCGAATTTCCATCGCGTCAGCAATCCGCTGCCGGGTGAATCGGTGCCGGCACGCTACAGCCTGGCGTTTTTCTGCCAGGCTAACGAAGATGTGATTATTGAAGGACCGGAGAAAAAATATCCGCCTATTTCCGCGAAGGATTATCTGGCGCAGCGTATTAGCGCCAATTTCTCCGGCAAGTATTAAACGTACAGCTGTAAGTCGAAATTGATGTCGTTCTGTGCAGGAGCGCCAATATTCTCCTGCACAGAAAAAGCGCAGCGCGGGAAATAGATTTTTAACTCAAATACAAGATGTTACCGTTGCGTAAACTTAGGTAAAAACAACCCGCAAATAAAAGATTTCACTGCACGCCTATTTATTTCTGCAACTTTTTTACGGTATAAATCTCTGACCACTGTCTCCCTCAGCGAAATCACCAACACATGATCAATTCTGCCGCCAGCAAAGTTATCGCCTGCCTGTTTGTTTTCACTCTGGCAGGTTGTTCTTCGAAGTCTTCGCATGCGCCTGCTGAGGAAAGCGTTGATACCTCGGCAGACAACGGCAAACAGCCCGATTTAATCCCGGTGATTGCCGCGCTGCACGATCAAATGCATTCGTGGGAAGGGACCAAATATCAGTGGGGTGGCACACAATTAACCGGCGTCGATTGCTCGGGATTTGTCTGGCGCACGCTGAAAGATCGTTTCAATATTCCGATGGATCGCGTCACCACCAAAGAGTTAATTGCCATGGGCAAACCGGTGGATCAGGCGCATTTGCAACCCGGTGATTTAGTGTTCTTCCGCATTAAACGTGAGCTGCACGTCGGCTTTTATGACACCGATCATCAGTTCCTGCACGCGTCGGTGAGTCAGGGCGTGATGCGCTCTTCGCTAAATAATCCGTACTGGAAATCGGTTTATTTAGAGGCGCGCCGTTTGCCGAAAGAACAGAATTCGCAGATCAGTTTCAATTATAAAAACAAGGTTTGATGAGAGGTGCGCATAAATGCGCACCTTGAAACTTTACTTAAAACTGATACGAAACGCTCATCGAAACACTGCGCGGTGCGCCATAAACGTAGCTGTTCATGTAGCTGTAATATTCGCGATCAAACAGGTTATCGACGTTCGCCTGCACCGCCACCTGCTTAGTCACCTGATAGCGCGCAAACAGCGAAGCCAGCGGAATACTGCCCTGATAAACACGCACGCTATCGCCGCTGGCATTGGTGGCATCTTCAAACACGCGGTTCTGCCAGTTGATGCCGCCGCCAACCGTGAGATCCGGCAACATCGGCAGCTGATAACGGCTAAACAGCTTGAAGGAAGTTTGCGGCTGATAGCTGTTGAAACGTCCCTCTTTATCCCGCGCCACGTAGCGTGTGGCACCGAACGTCAGCTGCAGATTATCCGTTAGCGCGCCATTCAGCTCAAACTCCGCACCTTTACTGACCGCACCTTTGGCGGGCGCATAAGCCTGTTCGTTGCCGCTCAGGTAGACGCCATTAATCGCCTGACCCACGTTGTCCTGCTCAATACGGAATACCGCCACCGTCGCCGTTAATCGACCATCATACCAGGCGGACTTCAGACCGGTTTCATAGCTTTTGCCGGTTACCGGCGACAGGTATTTACCGTTGATGTCACGATCGGTTTGCGGCAGGAAGATCGAGGTATAGCTGCCGTACGCCGACCAGGTATCGTTGATGTCGTACACCAAACCAGCGTACGGCGTGGTGTTATTGTTCGTCATATCACCGCTGCTGCCGTTGGTGCTCCACTGCGTGTAACGCGCACCAATAATCAGCGACAGCGGATCGGCCAGCGAGAAGCGTGCGGCGGTATAAGCCGATTTCTGGCGAATGGTATCGTCGGCATTCTGATACCAACCTTGCCACTGCGGCTCGGCAATGTTGCCGTTCCAGCTGTTATTGAAAATGCCCATATCGTTTGAGGCGATGTTGTAGTTTTCCAGATCGGTAACGCCATCCTGGCTATAAGTGGCGTTGTGCTGGCGGCTGTAGCTCACGCCCGCCATTAACTGATGCTGACGACCTAACAGCTCAAACGGACCGCTGGCGTAGCCGTCGAACGAATCCATCTGACGTTTACCGCGATCCATGCTGCCGTAGCCGGTGGTGCCTTCGCCGCTGTCCTGATCGGCGCTGCCCATCACATACAGCAGCTTATCGTTGAAGGTGTTCTCGGCGTGCGTGCCGTTGACGTGGATGTTCCAGCCGTTATCGAAGTTATGATCGATGTCGGCGAATATTTTGCGCGAATTGGTGTTGTAGCGCGCCCAGTTGGCGGCGGTGTTGAGGCTGCGCTCGTAATGCGTGGTGGCGTTGTTGCTGTAGAACATCGGCAAGCCGCCCCACGTTGGATTGCCGGTGTTAGCATCTTCGTAGTCGTAGCCCAGCGACAGCGTGGTGTGCTCAGTGATGTCGGCATCAATCACGCCGTAGAGGAATTTTTTGGTTTTGTGGTAGCGATCGAGCCAGCTGTCTTCATCGCTGTAACCGGTTACCACGCGTCCGCGCAGGCTGCCATCCTGGTTTAGCGGTGCTGAGAGATCCGCAACATAACGCTGTTTGTTCCAGCTACCGTAGCTGGCGCTGACCGTACCGGTAAAGGTTTTACTGTCGGCGTGTTTACGTACCATGTTGATCGAGGCTGACGGGCTGCCCGCACCGGTCATCAATCCGGTGGCGCCGCGTACGATCTCTATACGCTCGTAAATGGCGGTATCAGAAGCGGCATCTCCGTAGTTCCAGGCGTCATTAACCGAGGTCGGGATGCCATCGAACGAGAAGTTGGTGACTTTAAAGCCGCGCGAATAATATTCCGAGCGCTCGCTGTCGATCAGATTGGTCGAGATGCCGGTGGCGTTGGTCAGCACATCGTTCACCGATTGCAGGTTCTGATCCTGCATGCGCTGTTGCGTTACCACGCTCATCGACTGCGGTACATCGCGTGGCGTCAGCAACAGCTTAGTGCCCGCTCACGTGGTTTTTACCGCGTAGTCCTGCTTTTCATTGTTATCGCTGTCGCCTCTTGCGGATGCATCGACCACCAAATCCTGCTGCGAATCGCTCGCTGCCTGCGCCAGGCTTGGCGTAAGCAGGGCATGGATCGTCACCGCCAGCAGTGAGACGTTAGAGGTTTTCCTGATGCCAGACATAAAATTTCCTGTTGAAACGCGTGTTATAGGAAGCTGTTTTGCTTCGTTTTTTATCGTTTACGGTGTAACTCATTCGCCCAAAAGGGCAGAAGAGAAGGCACGCAAAGCGCCACTGCTTATTTATTGAGAAAGCCAATGATAATCATTTGCTTTAAAGAATCTGCGGAAGGTTGCAACTGTAATTGTAATAATATGTAATTTAGATATTAATCATATGGTTACAATTTAAATTAACCTGTTAATTGCTAACGTTTTCCTATTTTTAAGGCGATATTTGGACGTTTTTAGTAAAGAAAGGTGCGCGGCTTGCTGGAATCGATTTTCGGCAACGTAAGCAAGATCGTCGAGAAAGTTGCTAAGTTCATGCTAATGCGTATGATTCTCATTCTTCTTGTATTTTCCGTACGCGTATGCGCGTAACGGAGCCGTTCATCCATTGATGGAGTTGAGCATGAAATCGTTATTTAGCCCGCGCAAAGCCGCCGTAGCGGCAGCGATCGTCGCTGCATTCAGCCTGACCGCTTGCCAGGCTCCGGCGAAAAAAGCCGAAGCGCCAGCCGCCGCTGCCAAGCCAGTTGATACTTCTTTGACCCAGCGCACGCTGGGCGATGGCCTGTATGAAATGGCGTATTCGCCTGCTGCGAAAGCGTTATACGTTGCCAGCGCGCAGAGCTTTAAAGACGTTAACGGTGGTGTAATTTATCGTCTCGACCCAACCACACTGGAAACCAAAGGCGTTACGCATACCGATTTGAAAAACTTTGGTACGGCGATCGATGAAGCGGGCAACGTGTTCTACACCACCAACTCGCTGGATGGCGCTATCTCTAAAGTGGATGCGCAGAGCGGCAAAGTGCTGGAACGTTTAGTCTTCCCAGGTAAGAAAGATAAAGAAGGTTATCCGGCGGGCGCGCGTGAAGTGCTGTGGCACGGCAACGAGCTGTATGTCGGTCGCGTAGCCGATCCGGGTTACATCTCGGTGGTTGATGAGAAAACCTTCAAGCTGAAAGCCACCATCAAGAATGCAGGCAAATGGGTAACCGGCATCATCTATTCCCCGCTGACTGAGCGCATTTACGCAACCAACGGCGCGGGCGAGATTCTGGTGATCAATCCACGCACCCACAAAATTGAGAAGCGCTGGACCGCCGGCGACGGTAAAGAGTATCTGTTCCTGAACATGGCGGAAGATCCGGCTACCGGCCGCCTGTTCGTAACCGATGATTCGAAAGGCAAAGCCACGCTGGTGTTTGATGAGCGCACAGGTAAAGTGATCAAGCGTATTGAAGGTGATGCGCTAGCGATTAAATTCAACGCTAAGCGTAATGAGATCTACATCAGCCAGCGCGAATCGAAGAAAGTGCTGCAGCTGGATGCCACCACTTACGCAGTGAAAAACAGCTGGTCGTTTGATAACAATCCAAACAGCCTGCTGATTGGCCCGGACAACAACACGCTGTATGTCACGTTGAAAGCGGAGTTCAATAAAGACTCCTCAACCAAAGGCCAGGATCAGATTACGCGCATCGCACTGAAATAATCCCCGACCTGTAGCGATAATCCATGCCCTCGTAAGAGGGCATTTTTGTTTCTGATGGCTTATAACAGTGCAGGTTAAGCTGTTTTCCTCTGTTAATAATGAATAAGGCGCTGGCTATGTTTAAAGGATTGAGTGCGTTTCCCCTGACCCCGCTGAATGCTTCTGGTATCGACGAGCACGCTTTTCTCACTCTCCTCGTGAGGCTCACTGAAGCAAAAGTGGATTCGCTTGGCGTGCTGGGATCCACCGGTAGCTACGCCTATTTCACGCGCGAACAGCGCAAGCGCATCACGACGCTGGCGGTGCAGCATGCGGAGGCGATTCCGGTTATGGTCAGCATTGGCGCGGTGAGCACCGATGAAGTGCTACGACTTGCCGAGGATGCGCAACAGGCCGGTGCCAGCGCATTGCTGCTGCCTGCGGTTTCCTATCAGAAGCTTAACGATGACGAGGTGTTTGGCCTGTATCAGGATGTCACGCGCCACGTTTCGCTGCCGGTGTGTATTTATGACAATCCAGGCACCAGCCACTTTGTGTTCTCCGATGCGCTGCATGCGCGTATTGCCACGCTGCCGCATATCGCCTCGATAAAAATTCCCGGCGTGCCTGCCGATATCACCGCAGCTACGCAACGGGTCAGCGCTTTGCGCGCTCAATTGCCAGAAGACGTCACTATTGGTGTCAGCGGTGATGCCTTTGCCGCAGTGGGCCTAAACGCCGGTTGTGAAGTGTGGTATTCCGTGTGCGGCGGACTGTTCCCGCGCACCGCTAAAGCGCTAACGGATGCTGCGATGGCAGGGGATTTTGCATCGGTGGCTGAACAGTCGCAGCGGCTGGAACCACTTTGGGCGCTGTTTACCCAACATGGCGGCAGTATCCGCGTTATCTCTGCAGCGGCCAGCGCGCTGGGCCTTGTAGAGATCGATTCCCTGCCGCGCCCGTTACGTTCGCTGTCGGCGGCGGATGTGGCAGAAGTCAAAAGGGTCATTACAGAGCTCGATCTGGCGTAGTGATAATGAGTTGATTAACTGTGATCGCACTAATAGTTAATATGATAATAGTTTCAATGGTTATCATTGTTTCCATCGAAGGCGCACAGCCTTCAAATCAAACAACCAAAGGAATACAACCATGAAAACTATCAAAACTCTGACTATCGCCGCTGCTGCCGCTCTTTCTCTGATGTCTGCTGCCAGCTTCGCACAAACCGTTTCAGCCACTTCGCTGACTCTGGATGGCGCTGAAGCCAAAATCGCTGCACAGGCAAAACAGAATGGTGAGCAATACAAAATTCTTGAAGCGAGCAACGGTAACGTCGTACATATGACCGCAGAACTTTACAAATAACGGATGGTTGCATACGGATGTGCCAGAACAGGTCGCCCACGGGCGGCCTTTTTTGTCGATATAACGCAGAAACTGTATAGTTACGTAAGTTATCGTGATCGCACTAATGGTTAATATTGAAACGATAACCTGAGTTATTATTATTCTCATCGAAGGCACACAGCCTTCTCGTTAAACCACTAAGGATTATGACCATGAAAACTATCAAAACACTGTCTATCGCCGCTGTTGCTGCTCTTTCAATGATGTCTGCTGCTAGCTTTGCACAGAGTATATCTGTTGAGTCTTCTACTCTGGATGGTGCAGAGGCGAAAATCGCTGCGCAGGCACAAGAGCAGGGCGCTCAGTACAAAATTACTGAAGCCAACACTAACAACCGCGTACACATGACTGCCGAGTTATACAAATAAGTTATTTGCACAAGCAGTTGTGTTAAGGCCGCCTTCGGGCGGCTTTGTTGTATCTGAATGTCCGTAAATGGCCTACGCATGTCCCGCCGCACGCCCGGGCTGTGTGTATCATCAACGCAGTTCTCCCCCACACGGATATCGCATGAAAACCTACGTCAGCAAAAACTTCTCTCCTGCCATAGCCTGGGAAGCGTTAGACATCGCCAACTTCGCCGGCACCAGCGTGCGTCTGCACTGGACCAATCAACCTTACAAGTGGCACATCAATGATGGCGAAGAAGTGTTTGCAGTGCTGGATGGTGCGGTAGAAATGCATTACCGCGAAGCGGGCGAGGTCAAGAAAGTGCTGCTGAATAGCGGCGACATTTTTTACGCCAGCATCGGCACCGAGCATGTTGCGCACCCGCAAGGCGAAGCGCGCGTATTAGTGATCGAAAAAGAAGATTCGGTTTAACGCCGGATACTGACTCACCTAAACACGCTAACGCATCAAGTGTTTTAGCGTGTTTGAGATTCACAATCGTGCGAAAAGTAACCGCCTGCGCGCATCGGGCGCGGTGTGGTGCGAGGCGAGTTTTATCCACAGGTTAACGGCGACTCTACGCACGGGGATTGTGGATAACCTTAGGCGAGGTGCCTAATGGGCACCTCAAAAATTAATTGATGGCATTCACAAAGCGGCGCGTTATCTGCTGTGGACGCGTAATCGCGCCGCCGACCACCACCGCATGCGCGCCCAGCGCCAGACAATGCGCCGCCATTTCCGGCGTTTCAACATTCCCCTCGGCAATCACCGGCACCTTTACCGCAGCCAATACGTCACGCAAGAAGCGGCAATCATCGGCGGCCAAATAGCAGCCTTGCGTTTCTGCGGTGTAGCCGTGCAGCGTGGTGCCGACACAATCGAAACCTAACTGCGACGCCTGACGCGCTTCTTCCACCGTGGCGATGTCCGCCATCAGCAACAGTTGCGGATAGCGTTGGCGAATCGCTGCCACCAACGCCGGCAACTGCAAATCGCCGGGACGTGTGTGTAACGTGGCATCCAGCGCAATCATCGCCGGATTCGCCACCATCAACTCATCCACTTCCCGCAGCGTCGCGGTGATATACACATCGCTGCCGGGATAGTCCCGCTTAATAATGGCGATAATCGGCAAATCCACGGTTTGCATAATCTGCTGCACGTCGATCAGGCTGTTGGCGCGAATCGCCGCCGCTCCGCCTTCCATCGCCGCTAACGCCATGCGCGACATAATAAACGGGCTGTGTAACGGCTCATCTTCCAGAGCCTGACACGAGACCACCAGTTTTCCCTGAATCTGGGCCAGCATCGGTGCTTTCATAGCGCGAGTAACTCCTCTACTTCATTTTTGATTATGGTGACGTGTGGGCCATAAATCACCTGCACGCCTTTGCCACGTTGGATCACGGCGCGTGCGCCGGTAGCTTTCAATGCGTTTTCATCGAGTTTGCTGCTGTCGATCAGCGTGATGCGCAGACGGGTGGCGCAGCAATCCAGTTCGGCGATGTTCTGCTTGCCGCCTAAAGCCGCGATCACCTGCAGTGGACGTTCTCCGGCGACCATAGGCACAGTTTCAACGCTGACGTCTTCGCGCCCCGGCGTTTTGAAATTGAAGCGGGTGATCAGCAAGCGGAAAGTAAAGTAATAGAGCAGGAACCACGGCGCGCCTATCAGCGGGACATACCACCAATGGGTTTTCGCTTCGCCCTGCAATACGCCGAACAGAATGAAATCAATCAGGCCGCCCGAGAAGGTTTGGCCGATGGTGATGTGCAGGATGTGGGCGATCATAAACGCCAGCCCATCAAACAGCGCGTGGATGACATACAGCACCGGCGCGACAAACAGGAACGAGAACTCAATCGGTTCGGTGATGCCGGTAAGGAAAGAAGTCAGCGCCGCCGACATCAGCAATCCGGCCACGCGTTGACGGTTTTCCGGCTTAGCAGTGTGGTACATCGCCAGACACGCGCCGATCAGGCCAAACATCATGGTGATGAAGCGCCCGGACATATAGCGCGCGGTGCCAATGTAGAATTGTTGCGTGTGGGGATCGGCAAGCTGGGCGAAGAAGATGCGCTGCGTGCCTTCCACCAGATGTCCGTTGATCACTTCGCTGCCGCCGAGTGCGGTGGTCCAGAACGGCAAATAGAAGATGTGATGCAGGCCGAACGGGCCGAGCATGCGCAGCACGAAGCCGTAAATAAAGGTGCCGAAATAGCCGGTGGCATCCACCAATCCGCCCATGCCAAAAATCAGCTTCTGGAAATGCGGCCAGACGATGGTCATCGCCGCGCCCACCACAATGGCGACGAAGGAGCTGATAATCGGCACGAAGCGCGAGCCACCAAAGAAGCCAAGGAACTGCGGCAGGGCGATTTTGTTGTAGCGATTATGCAGCATGGCCGTCACCAGCCCGATCACCACGCCACCAAATACGCCGGTTTCCAGCGTCTGAATGCCGAGCGCCATGCCTTGTCCCACCGCGCTAAGGTTGCCCTGCGCCAGCACGCCGGTCAGCGTCAGCAGCGCATTGATGGTGGCGTTCATTACCAGATAAGCCAGCAGCGAGGCCAATCCGGCGGTGCCTTTGTCGCTTTTGGCCAATCCTACCGCTACGCCAACCGCAAATAGCACCGCGAGGTTGGCGAACACCACCGATCCGGCGCTCGCCATGATGGTGAACATGCCTTGCAGCCAGGCGACATCGAGGAATGGATAGGCTTTGACGGTGTTGGGATTGGAGAGTGCGCCGCCAATGCCCAGCAGCAAACCGGCCGCCGGTAGCACGGCGATCGGTAACATGAACGACTTACCAAACCGCTGGGCTTTTTCAAACCAACCCCCTGAAGAGGCACCGCTGAACAGTGATGACATAAATTTTTATCCCTGAAGTGATTTTGTGGTAAAAATTATTATCACAATCTAATTCATAAGATGAAAATTTCCATCATTATTGTGATAGCTTTCACTTATGCCCTAATCTGCTGCACACTGTGCGCCATTAATGTCGTGAAGAAGAGGCCGCCATGACGGACAACGAAAACATCTTGCTGCACCTGCGCCAGGGCTTGCCGGGCTACAGTCCGACGCTGCAAAAGCTGGGCGATTTCATCCTCACCGACCCGCAGAAAGTGCTGTATCTCACCATCACTGAATTAGCGCGCGAGACCGACACCAGCGAAGCAAGCGTGACGCGGCTGTGTCGTCATCTCGGCTGCAAAGGCTATACCGAATTCAAAATGGCGCTGGCGCTGGATGTGCAACACAATCAGCCCGCCGCCGTCGCTAGCGGTGACAGCATCGACATGCTGGTGGAGGAAACGGTGCAGGCGCTGCGCGATACCGGGAAATTCATTAACCGCGAGATACTTCAGAGCGCGGTGGAAGCGCTGCATCAGGCTAAAACTATCCAGATCTACGGCGTGGCGGCCAGCGCGATTACCGGTGAATATTTGCACTATCGCCTGTTGCGCCTGGGTAAATCGGCGCAGCTGTTTGGTGATATGCATCGCGCGGCGATGAATGCCTCGACGCTCAGAGAGGGCGATTTGGTGATCGCCATCTCCGCTTCCGGCTCGACTAAAGATGTAATGCACGTAGTGAAGCTGGCGAAGAAGCAAAACGCGCGCGTGCTGATGCTGAGTAACACGCTGCGCAGCCCGATGGGCAGCTTAGCCGATATGCTGCTGGTGGCTGCGCGGCCGGAAGGCCCGTTCAACGCTGGCGCGCTGAGCGGTAAAGTGGGCGCGATGCTGCTGGTGGAAGTGTTGATTAACGAGTTAATGACGCATGATGCCAGTTATCTGGCGGCGAGCCAGCAAACGGCAACGGCGACCTTGCCGATGTTGATGTGATTTGAGTGGGATGGGGGGAGGTCGCCATGAATGGCGACCCTACGGAGAAAAAATATTATTCGCTAGCTAGTGCCGCTACCGGATCCATGCGTGCTGCTTTGCGCGCGGGCAAGTAACCAAAAATCATGCCGATGATGGTGGAGCAGGCAAAGGCCGCGCCCGCGGACTGCCACGAGAAGATCGCCGTGATCATGCCGCCCGCCAGCAGGCTGATAATCGGTCCAATCATTAGCGCTAGCGCGACGCCGAGCGATCCGCCCACCAGACAGACCAAAACTGCTTCGATCATAAACTGCTGCATGATGTCGCCGCGCCGCGCGCCCACCGCCATGCGCACGCCGATTTCATGGGTACGCTCCGTTACCGAGACCAGCATGATATTCATCACGCCGATGCTGCCAATCATCAGCGCAATCGAGGCGACCAGCAGAATCAACAGCGTTAATGTCGCGGCAGCATCTTCAATCGCTTTGCGGTATTTGTCGCGGTTGAACACCAGGAAATCTTTGCTGCCGTGACGCGCGGTTAGCAGTTGCGTCAGCGATTCCACCGCCGGGCCGCTCACCACATCGTCCTTCAGCTTAATGCTGATGCTGGTTAGCGCGGTTTGCCCGCTGATGCGGTACATCACGGTGCTCCACGGCAGCCACACGCTGAGGCGATTGGGCGACAAGCCATCGTTATTATCCGCCACGCCAATCACGCGCACCGGCACCGAACCCAGCACGACCATCTTGCCAATTGGGCTTTCCCCGTGTTCGCCAAACAGTTTGTTGCGCGTGTTGGTATCGATAATGATCTCCTGACGCGCGTGACGTTCATCGCTGAAGTTGCTGCCTTCAAGCAATTTAATGCCCTGAATCTGGAAATACTCCTTACCGACGCCGTACACCGAGGTTTTGGAGGCGTTGGAGAGATAGCGAATCGGCTGATTGGCGATCATCTCCGGGCTGACCGCCGCGACAAACTGCTGACGCCCAATCACGTCGGCATCCGCCATCACCAGCGTCAATACCGGATGCGCTTCATCCTCGACGAAATCACCGCCGGCATAGATCGACACCACGTTGGTGCCGAGCCCGGAAATACTCTCTAGCGTTTTTTGCCGCGCGCCCTGGCCGAGCGCCACCACCGTGACCACCGCCGCGATGCCAAAAATAATCCCGGTCATGGTCAGCGCAGTGCGCAGTCGATGCGCGTTCATCGCATTCAGCGCCATGCGCAATGATTCACGTAAGCGATCGAGAAACCCGCGCAGCTTGCTCTGACTTTTACGCGCGGCGGGTGCATATTGCGCGCGCGTTGCATCCTGTTTGCGGCCGCTATCGGCAAAAATCTCGCCGTCCTGAATCTCAATGATGCGATCGGCGTGCTGCGCCACTTTCATGTCGTGCGTCACGATGATCACCGTGTGACCTTCGCGATTGAGATCGTGCAGGATGCGCAGCACCTCTTCGCCGGAGTGCGAATCCAGCGCGCCGGTCGGTTCATCGGCAAGAATGATTTCGGCACCGTTAATCAGCGCGCGCGCAATACTGACGCGCTGCTGCTGGCCGCCGGACAGCTCGCCCGGCTTGTGATGCTCGCGGCCCTGCAAACCTAAACGCGCCAGCAGATCCGCCGCGCGCTGCAGCCGCGCTTTGCCCTGCAGATTGGCGTAGATCGACGGAATCTCGACGTTGCTCAAGGCGCTGAGATCCGGCATCAGATGATAACGCTGGAAGATAAAGCCGATATGCTCGCGGCGCACTTTCGCCAATGCATCCGGCGACAGCGTGGCGGTGTTCTGGCCACTAATGAAATAGTCGCCGCTATCCGGCGCATCAAGGCAGCCGAGAATATTCAGCAGCGTCGATTTACCCGAACCGGACGGCCCGATAATCGCCACCAGTTCACCGCTGGCGATACTCAGATTTATGTCTTTCAGCACATGCAGAGATTGCGAACCGTTAACATAGCTGCGCTGAATGTTTTTCAGTTCGATGATATTCACATCACCACCTTGTCGGCGCCCGCCGTCTGCGTGGCAAGGATCACTTTCTCGCCGACTTTTAATCCGCTCAGTACCTGAATATCAACGCTGTCAGTGATGCCAGTGGTGATGATGCGTTTCACCGGCTGATTATCCTGATCGGGGATTTCCACGTAGGTTTTGCCATCCGCATCTTTCTTCGTCGCCTGCACCGGCACCAGCAATGCCTCTTTGGCGGAATCACGCAGCAGATTGACCTGCGCCGTCATGGAGATGCGCAGCGCGTTGTCGGGGTTTGGCACATCCAGCAGCGCGTTGTAATAGACCGCGGCGTTGCTGCTGCTGCTCGGTGTGCTTTCGCTATTGCCCATCAGCGCGTCATCTTTCATCACCGATTCCGGTGCCAGTTCGAGGCTGCGCAGAGTCGCGTTGTAGCGCTTGTCTGGATTGGAGAAGGTGGTGAACCACGCTTGCTGGCCGGGCTGCACGTTGTTGATGTCGGCTTCGGAGATCTGCACTTTAATCGTCATGGTGCCGAGCTGCGCCAGCTTAGCGATGGTCGGCGCGGTTTGTACCGCATTCACCGTTTGACCTTGCTTAGTGACGATGGCGATGACCGTGCCGTCCATTGGCGCCATGATGCGGGTATAGCCGAGATCGAGCTGCTTCTTATCCACCTCAATCTGCGCCTGAATCACGCGCGCTTTTTGCGCGGTTAGCTCGGCGCGTGCACTGCGCCAGTCTTGTTCGGCGGTATCAAAATCCTGACGCGAGATCGCATTGGTTTTAATCATCTGCTGCAAGCGCTGATATTGCGCTTGCTGTCGCACCAGCGCGGCTTCGCGGGTTTCCAGATCGGCCTGCGCCACGCTCAGCGCCGCCTGCGCGTTACGCAAATCGCTGCGCTGTGGTTGATCGTCAATTTCGGCGATTAGCTGGCCTTTGCTGACGCTATCGCCGGCTTTGATATAGAGCTTTTTCACCTGACCAGAAACCTGCGCACCGACGTTGACGCGTTCAACCGCATCCATTTTGCCGGTGGCAGCAATCACGTTTTCGATATTTCCCTGACGCACTTCGGCGGTGACCACCGCGTTAGGTTTATGGCGTGAACCGGCGAAATGCCAGATCAACAGCAGGAGAATGACAGCAGCGAGCGTGGCGAGTAGCCACTTTTTTGAGATATTGAGCATAAGCGTCCCTTTTATGAAGTGAGAATCATAATCACTAAAGGGAACAAACTGGAGAAAATTCGCCGGATTTATCTGGGTAATGCGCGCTGGTTGAAAAATGATTAAATTTTTCCGATTTGAAATGGCGGCTGAGTCGTTTACTGCGTATCTGAGTCACTGTTTGGGCGTAGGGTGGCCATGAATGGCCACCGGAAAATAGGTGGTCATGATTGACCACCTTACGAAACGCGCGGTAGGGTCGCCATTTATGGCGACCGTTTCACTATAGATCGAGCTGGGTTTTCAGCTTCGCGATCTCCTCACGCCACTGCGCCTGCAACGCCGGTTTCTGATGCTTCGGCTTGCGCGCCAGATCCTCATCCAGCTTGCTTTCCACCTCCAGCAACGCCAGCAATAAAGCATCTTCGTCCAACGCGTTTTCCGTCGCCGCAGGTGCAACAACCTCAGACATGGATATCACCTGCTCAGCACGCAGGCGCTCGGTCACCGCGTCAAAATCGTGCCACTGGCTGAGTTGCTGGTCCTCTATCAGCCAGAAACGATTGCAGCTGTTGGCGATTAACTGACGATCGTGCGACACCAGCAACACCGCGCCCTCGAACTGATTCAGCGCCTCCGCCAGCTCCTCTTTACCTACCATATCCAGATGGTTGGTAGGTTCATCAAGCAATAGCAGCGAATAGCGCGCCAGCGTCAGCCCGACAAACAATAAGCGCGAGCGCTCGCCGCCGCTGAGTGATCCAATCAGCTGCTGATGACGCAGATACGGAAAACCCGCACCGATCAGCGCCATCTTGCGCTGCTCATCGCTGAGCGGCGCAAAATGCGCCAGCGCGTCACTTAGCGTTTCCGTATCGTGCAGCTGATGCAGACTTTGATCGTAATAACCGAGCCGCACGCGGGGATGAAACAGCGCACTATCGGCTTGTTGATATTCACGCCATAAGTGCCGCAGTAGCGACGACTTACCGCAACCGTTGCGGCCAACAATCGCCACGCGATCGCCACTTTTCACCTGCAGCGTCGGCAATGAAAACAGTGCAGGCGCGTCATCGGCTGGATGAATCGACATCTCCGGCAATGCCATTACGCGATCGGCATCCAGCGCTTCACCTTGCAGTTGCAGCTGCCACAGCGATCCTTCGCTCAGCGTGGTTTGTGCCTCTTTCAACCAGCCGGCACGCTTCTCCATCTGCTGCGCCTTGCGCGATAAACCTTCGTTATCGTAGGTGCGACCCCAAATCGCCAGTCGTTTGGCGCTCTTCTCGACGCGCTCGATCTCCTTCTGCTCAGCCTGATAGCGCTGCGCATCCGCTTCATCCTGCTCATCCAGCGCCAGACGCGCCGCGCTGCAGGGCAGACGGAAGAATTGCAGACCGCGATCGCGCAGAATCCAGCTGCAGTTGGTAACCCGATCGAGCAAAGTGCTGTCATGGGAAACCAGAACGAAGCTGCCGCTCCAGCCGTTAAGGAAATTCTCCAGCCATAACAGCGTTGGCAAATCGAGGTGGTTGCTGGGTTCATCGAGCAGCAGCAGATCAGGTTGCAGGATCAGCGCGCGCGCCAGCAGCAGGCGCATATGCTGGCCACCACTTAAGGTCGCGGCGGTTTGCGTTTGTTGATCAGCCGAGAAACCCAAGCTACCCAGCAGCGCTTCGGCGCGCCAGCGATCGGCTTGTTCCGGCAGGCGCGCCATTACGCCATCCAACAGCGAATCATTATGCAGTTCTGTTGGCAGATGCTGCTCGATGCGCGCCAGTAAACAGTGATTAGCCGGCGTAACGCTGCCGTGGCTGGCTTCCAGTTCACCACTGAGAATTTTCAATAAGGTGCTTTTACCGGTGCCGTTATCACCCAGCAAACCGATGCGATCGCCTTTTTTCAGGCTGAAATGAATATCGTGAAACAGCGTGCCGAAGGCATTATCGAAGCCGACAGCGTGGGCGGATAATAATGTGCTCATGTGCTTACTCATAAGTTGCAGGCGCAAAAAGGCCCGACATCAGAAATCGCTGACGACAACCCGGTAAGCCGGAGGAAGGGATTAGATTTTCAGTAAACTTCGCTCAGGACGGATTATCGCAGCACGAGTGCGGAAATGCCTGAACGCGGCCAATTACTATAGAAGTGTGAGTAAAGAAACAATTCACACAGCAGCATAGTAATCCTCCTTAGTTATCAGTGGGTGAATAAGTAAGCTGATAATAGTGGCGAAAAGCGGCACTTTCCAGTGATAAATGCCAGAGATGTGGCAGCGATCGCTATGACGTGCCGGGTAGGGTGCTGGCATCGATAATGAGCCTCGTCGGTGAAAATCTCCTTCAGAGTTCTTCTGCAAAAACTCCAGCAAAACTGGTCGAAAAATATTCTGCCTTTTAAGCTTGGGTTTTCTTATTAGATGGCAGACCAAAAGAAAGTGTGGAAGGCCGCTTTGTGCCAAGAGCGGACTTAATTAATCGCCAGTGGTAATTGCTGATAATCCTCCTAAGCTCATAAGGAAGCCTTAGAGGTTGTGCCCTCATGTTAATGAACGTTAAAGTTGCTCAAAATGATTATGGGCAGTATCAGGAAGTAACTTATGGCACGTCGTAGTGAATTAAAAGGTATAGCTAATAGTATTAATGAGAGTTTTGTTAGCAGAAACAACGACTTTAATGGATACTGGTCAATAGGACAGATTAGATCGTACGCTCTTGATAACGGCCTTACTTCAGTAACTTTTCCTCTCACCTTTCCTATGACCAACCCTGCATCTAATTTGCAAATCTACACGGTTCACCGCTACGCTGAAATGCTCAAAAACCTTTTATTTAAACAGAAATTACCTAGCCTCTGGGTAAGCAACGCGGTCATTATGATCGACTTTAACGTTAATGCGAAACATGCAAAATTGTACGAAGACACCAACTCAGGCGAACCTTTTCAATGCACCTGTAAGATAACTGATGATACTGACCGAGATTACTCATCCATAGTATCTGGACGTTGCTTACCGCATTCTGTTGTTCGGGAATTAAAATCGACTCGAAATTCACCATCAGTTTAACTTCAGCTTCTCGCTCTTAGCGGACGGTGCCTTCCCAGCTATCCTTTTGTTCCATGAGCAGATAACAATATTGGCGCATGGTAATTTATAAACAGCAGAAGAACCATTAAAAGCAAAAATAAAAAATCCTCTTAAAATATTGTCACCATTGACTGCTACAATATGAAAATTACAAGCTGCGTTTTGCAATTTTTTCTGTACAGGCACCTTCCCTGGCGCGGAAATTAATTACTTCCCATCGAAGAAATCATCCGGAAGTTGACCTGGGGGCATATTAATAACAGCATCATTATCAGGCCCTTCATTTTTCATATACGTGACCCTGGCAAATTCGGGTATCACAACATAGGGATATGCCGGTCCTTCATCGCGGAAGCGATGCATATCCTCAATAAACTCGTTTTGATAACAAATTGTTTTTTCAGGATGTTGATTTTCACCTGCAATCCACTGAGGAAAGAAGATGGTGCCATGAATGATCTTTCTTTCAATATCAAATAACAGGCTCACACAGGTTCCTGTCGGCTCGTGCCAGTCGACTTTATAAATGCCAGGTGCGAACTGCACGGCATTCATTTTTTGATTTGTCACCCAACGACCACCTACCAACCCCTGATGAATCCTGTAATCACACGTATTGTCATTACGCGCATACCATTCATATTTCCATCCATTATCATAGGTATAGACAAAATGCGTCCCTACAAAGGCGGATAAGTCTTTTGATATATCATTAACTGTTTCACTTGACATAACGACCTCATATTTTCCGATAGAGTGGCGAAGTGTGGAGTGTTACTTGCTGCACCCGCGTAATCTAAATACTGTAGCGTCACGTGGTGAGCATTTTATGAAACAATGCGCAAGCATTTGCATATCAATTATTTACATAATATTAGCACTTAGATGACAGATACAGGTCATTTGCTTAGGGATAATATAGCCACTTTGCATGAATTTTCCATAATGATTAACCATTTTATAATGCTAAATAGTTTGACTCAGTCGCAAAATGAATAAAAAGGTTAACCGTATGTAATAAATTGCCGGTTCGCCTTCACAATGTAACGATTAAAATTAGACTATTTATCAGTGTTTTGCACTACCTTAAACCTGATTCTTAGGGTTTAAATTTGCGAAAGTAAATTATAAAGCTACCCTGAGATAAGCATCAAACGCTGACGTTTCTTCTAACTGAATAATCACTCTTCAGGCAGAAAAATATGCCTGAGCCCTAAGAATTTTCTCTGCGGGATATATTTCTATGGATTTGATTCATGAAGTTTTTCGATTATCACCGGAGCTGGCGCTTTTTCTTTCTCTCGCTGTAGGCACGTGGATCGGTAAATTTAAACTGGGCGCTTTCCAGCTTGGTGGCGTCGCCGGAGCATTGCTCATTGCCGTGCTGATAAGCCAGGTTGGTATCACCATCGACAGCGGCATTAAAAACGTTCTATTTGCCGTTTTTATTTACGCTGTGGGCTTCGAAAGTGGCCCCAAATTTTTCTCCTCTCTGGGCCGGCGGACATTGCGTGAGATCGCCCTTGCGTTGGTTCTGGTTGTATCTTCCTTAGCCACTCTTGTCGTGATGGCAAAAATATTTGCGCTGGACAAGGGAATTGCGGCCGGCATCGCCGCTGGTGCGTTAACCCAGTCAGCGATTATCGGTACTGCCAGTGCCGCCATCGCAAAACTGAATCTTGATCCAGCACAGCTCCAGCAGATGCAGGGGAATGTCGCGGTGGGATATGCGGTGACATACATCTTCGGCTCCCTGGGTGCCATCATTATCTGCGTTAACATTCTTCCCAAAATTATGGGGCGCTCTATTCGTGAAGACGCAATAAAAGCTGAACAGGAACTGATGCATGGCGCAATCATACTGGCGCCAGGTCAGATGCCTGCTTTACCTGAACTGGTAGGAAGGGTGTTTCTGGTAGGACCGGCAGCAGGCAGAAGCGTTGCTCAGATTGAAGCGTTAGCTAATCCACTTTTCCCGGTTACCGTTGAACGCATTAAACGCGGCGATAAAGTCATCGCCGTTACGCCTGACATGCCGCTTAATGATAACGACGTGCTGCTCCTTGTAGGCCGCCGCAAAGGTATTGTGGCCCTCGCACCCTCCCTTGGAAAAGAGCTGAATGCGGAGGATGGGCCGGAAATGACCATGAAGACATCCGAAGTCTTACTGACCAATCCCGCGCTGACGGGCAAGCGGGTGGCTGAACTGCGTAACCAAATTTCGGGCGATGTGCGTCACGGTATCTATGTGACTGCGCTTAAGCGCGGTGAGACAGTGCTGCCTTTCAAAGATGACTCCGTAGTTGAACGCAATGATGTTGTGACGCTCTATGGCAGCGAGCAGGATATCCAGCGTGCGGTGGCGCTGGCGGGACCGGTGCTGCTAAAAAGCCCAAAAACGGATTTGATGTTCCACGGTTTTGGCCTTGCGTTTGGTCTGCTGCTGGGATTACTGGTACTTCGCATCGGTTCTGTTCCTTTGACGCTCGGCAGTGGCGGCGGTGCATTGCTTTCTGGCTTGCTGTTTGGATGGTATCAAGCGCGGAAGCCCCTGACAGGAAATATGCCTTTGCCAGCCTCTGGCCTGCTTCGCGATCTGGGCCTGGCAGGATTCGTTGCCGTGGTTGGTTTACAGTCTGGCCTGCAGGCCGTAGAGACCGTCAGGAACAACGGTATTTCTATTTTCCTGATCGGCATTGTGGTTACTGTTGTCCCCCTGATGATCACCTTATTGATCGGCCGCTACCTGCTGCGCTATGACAATACGGCGATATTTGCCGGTGCGTTGTCTGGTACCCGCAGCGCCAATCCTGCTTTTGGCGAAATTCTTGATAAAGCTGGTAATGCCATTCCGACTGCGCCATTTGCTGTGACCTACGGTCTGGCAAATGTGTTTCTTACCCTGCTGGGCCCGCTGATCGTCGCCCTGGTATGACGTTTAAATGCTTCATCATCTGGAGATGTTTTCTATGTCAAATCCTTACGAACAATATGCATCACTTAGTCCCTTCGAACTTAAAGACGCCCTGATTAAGTTAGCTTCGGGCAAACCCGACCGCCTGATGCTGAATGCCGGCAGAGGAAATCCCAACTTTCTTGCCACCTTGCCACGCCGTGCTTTCTGGCGCCTTGGATTGTTTGCTACCGAAGAGGCGGAGCGTTCTTACTCTTACCTGCCGCATGGGATTGGAGGGTTACCGCACATTGAGGGGATCGAGGCGCGTTTTGATGCATTCCTGGCACGTGGCCATGAGCAGCCGGGCGTGGCTTTTTTATCACGAGCAGTAAGCTATGTACGGGACCAGTTAGGACTTTCCGCTTCGGATTTTTTACATGAAATGGTGGAAGGCATTCTCGGTTCTAATTATCCGGTTCCGCCGCGAATGCTGGCTCTCAGTGAAAAAATCACGCGTGAATATATCGTTAAAGAGATGATCGGTGGCCTGATTTCAGCTGAAGATGTCGACCTGTTCGCAGTTGAAGGGGGCACAGCCGCCATGACCTACCTCTTTAACACGCTGCGTACGAATGGCCTGGTCACTGCCGGTGATAAAGTGGCAATGGGAGCACCAATATTTACCCCGTACATCGAAATTCCGCAGCTGGAAGACTACCGTCTGGAAAGCGTAATGATTAATGCGTCCCCGGATGATAACTGGCAGTATCCCGATGAAGAGCTGAATAAGTTGCTGGATCCTGCGATAAAAATCTTTTTCTGTGTTAATCCGAGCAACCCTGCTTCAGTCAAAATGGATGAGCGTACGCTCGAGAAAATGGTCAGCATTGTTGAGCAGCGTCCAGATCTCATTATTATTACCGATGATGTATATGGAACTTTCGCCAACGACTTCAAATCACTGTTCGCCACCTGTCCGCAGAACACGATACTGGTATATTCCTTTTCTAAATATTTTGGAGCAACGGGCTGGCGCCTGGGTGTAATCGCGACTCATCAGCTCAATGTCCTTGATGAGAAACTAGATAAAATCAGTGATGTAGAAAAAGAGCGCCTTAACCAGCGCTACGGTTCACTGACTCCGGATGTACCCGGATTGCGCTTTCTTGACAGGGTGGTAGCTGACAGCAGAAGCGTAGCACTGAATCACACCGCCGGTTTATCCACCCCGCAACAGGTGCAGATGGTGTTGTTCAGTCTTTTTGCCCTTATGGATGGGGAGAATGGATACAAGGCGGCGGTGTCAGAAATTATTCGTCGCCGTCAGGCTGTGCTGTATCGTGAGCTGGGTATAACGCATATCGATACAGAAGAAGCCGTGGATTACTATACGTTGCTGGATCTCGAAGCGATATCCCGACAAGTTTATGGTGACGAGTTCGCTGATTGGGTGAATAAAACGCTCAATCCGACCGATATCCTGTTCCGAATTGCCGAAGAGACGGGAATAGTCATGCTTCCGGGAACCGGATTCGGCAGTCTGAAGCCCGCGGGGCGCATATCTCTGGCTAACTTAAATGAATATGAGTACGCCGCCATCGGTAAGTCATTAAGAAAATTGATGGAGCAATATTATGAAAAATACCGTTCCGGAGCGAAGAGAAAATAAATAGTTAATTAAGTTAAGGCGCTTTTGTTTTCAGGGATGAAAATACACTGTAATTTTTCAGATAAAGCAGAAACTTAAACCTAAAATTTCACTTTCAAAGGGTTGCATTGCAGCCCTTATTTGTGACCTTGGCATTGAAGTCGATGATGCCCTTGAGATATCTGAATCGAATGAAGTCTAATTCATGAGGGCTGCAACAGCAGCCCTGTGCCAGAAGCGGAAGTGAGGTCTGATAAATATAATCAGCACAATACCTTTGAGAAGCAGATAGCCTCTTCTCTACCTACGTATGGGCCATAATTCTCAATTTGGATGTATCCATTTCTCTCGTAAAAACTGATGGCCCGATGATTGATATATCGTGTTTCCAGCTTTAGTTCACGATATCCCATTTGTTTTGCGGAAGTTTCCAGAAAAGTGAGTAAAGCACGACCTACTCCTGGCTCGCTTCGGTCTGAAAACATTCTTTTAAGCTCGGCTATGTTTTGTGTTAATGGGCGGATTGCACCGCATCCTATCGCATCGCCATATGCATTTTTTGCCAATACCCATAATGCTTTGTCATTGTTCATAGCTTCAACGGTGAAGTTGGTTTTGCCATTATCGCCAGTAATAGCGGCAAGTTCAGCTGACAGCATTTCGATTAAGCGATGGGATTCTGAAGAAAATGGATCTGATTTCTCTACGGTTATCATGGTTAGATCCTGCAAAGGGAGTTTAACCAGAATAAAGTATGCTGTATGAAAAATCACCATTTCAGAACAGATAATGGGACAACACTGATCCCTGACTTTATCGGGGATGCAATGTCCGCTCTTCGCTCATAGTAGACGTGGCATGCGCGTCCGCTTCGTGTCAGGAGCTGAAGTAGCTAATAACAATCTGTGTTAAGCAATGGGGAGCGGCCATTATGCGAAAATTACATACTCGCCAATAACCAATATTTCCCTGACCGGAAACAGCGAGTTTCTTCATAGAAAAACCACTAAGGTGATGCTGATACTACTGGAGGCATCATGAAATATAGAATTTTTGGCCTTAGAGCCGAGAAGTTTACTCATCTTTTTGGGCGTAGTGATGGCTATCTGAGAAGATACGGAGCAGTAAGACAAATTGTCACTAGATACCCCGGTTATCCCGACAGGATCTCATTATGCGATATACCTGTTGGCGAAACCGCTCTGCTTATCAACCACATTTATCAGCCAGCAGATACACCCTATCGCGGCTCTCATGCAATATATATTTGGGAGGGATGTACCGAGCAAGGAATTTATATCAACGAATTACCTGAAGTTATGAATGGCAGAGTCCTTTCATTACGAGCATATAACAAAAAGCACTTTCTAATAAAGGCAGATATTTGCGAGGGCCAAGCTGTAGAAAATTTCATAGAGATTTTCTTTGCCGACCCGCAGATTAGCTATATCCAGATACACAATACGAAACAGGGATGCTACGCATGTTTGGCTGAGCGTTTTGAATGAAATTACAAAATAGAAGAGCCTACAGCGGTTCAGTGAAGCACTTTTATGTTAGAAGAGATCATCCGGTAGGATCACTTGAGGACAAGCAGAATGCTTCTGGAAAAGCTCAGGTTGCTGGAATGCAGCCTTCACGATGACAGGCGAAAAGATCGGGAGTGGCTTGAGCGGCTTCTCCACCCTGAATTTCTGGAAATCACACGTTCAGGCGTGATGGTTGATCGTTCAGAGACGATTACGTCGCTATTAAACGAGAAAACTGCATCGCCTATTATCAGCAGTCATTTCCGACTCACCGAAATGGGGGGAGGCTGCGCCATGCTTCACTACCGGACGTCTTATGCAGACGGCAGTCGTCCTGCATTGCGTTCTTCCTGCTGGCTGTTTTCGGATAAAGGACACTGGACTCTGGTTTTTCACCAGGGAACGCCAGCTAAAGGCACTGCTTAGGTTCGCTGCTGAGAAGTTCTGTTCAATTTGCCTCTATAACGGTTCAGATACAAAAAAGGCCGCCCGTGGGCGACCTTTCCTGGCACTTCCTTTTGCGACCATCCGTTATTTGTACAGCTCAGCGGTCATATGAACGACGTTGCCGTTGCTGGCCTCAATGATTTTGTACTGCGCGCCCTGCTGCTGGGCTTGCGCGGCGATTTTGGCCTCGGCACCGTCCATAGTCAGGGACGTTGCGGTAACGCTCTGCGCGAAGCTGGCGGCTGACATGAGTGAAAGAGCGGCAACGGCGGCGATAGACATAGCTTTGATGGTTTTCATGGTCTTTATCCTTGGTTTTTATGGTTGAAAGCAAGTTTGCTTTCGATGAGTTAATGATAACCAAGGTTACTATTAGTAAATTAACAATAAGTGCCGATATTGTGATTATGCTAACTATTGCGGCAATAGGTTTACTCGATGAGGGGTTCGGCGCTGGGTTATTATGTTTGATGTGGAGAACATCCCTGTAGCTATCATTTTGACGTCCGCTATTCGCTCACAGTGGACCTTCAGGTCTGTCAGATAACCGCTTCGTGCCAGTAGCGGACTGGCAAATACTCGCGAGCTGTCAGTAGGGTGAAGGAAGGTCAGAACGATCCCCTCGTGTTGTCGGATGCGAAATTACAATAAACTCTACGGGAGACCCAGTGTCATTTCTGGCTTGATGCTTTGAACCCGGTGGGATTTCCAGGCCCTACAGAGCCTTAATATTATGAATTTCACCTTCCAACTCCATGGAAAGAATGCCAGTAATAACAAAGAAAAACTGCCTTGAAACGGAGTGAAAGAGTCTTTTTTCAAAAGTGCCCGGCGGCATTTGTTCATGAATAACCAGCATGTCCGGGCGGTTTAACAGATACCAACCGTCGCAATCGTCGCCCCAGACATAATGCTCTGCATTATCCTTTGAAATCATTATCCTTCTCCTCTATACCTGTGTGCGTCTCTCTATACCTTAAGAAGGTTATACCGAGAGATTCTTTAGCTTCACAATAGGTTATGCTTTTTGTTAATTCCTTTAAGTCCCGAACTGCATCATTCAACCTATCTGGCCGTCATGAATGAAATGGTATAGCAGTATCCAGGCAGGACCGTAACGTCCGTCCTTCGCTCATTGCAGACCGTGCAGCGCACAGGTCGCTTCGCGTCAATAACGACATTTTGTAAGCTCTCCTGGATAAATTGAAAATATGATCATGTGTAAACTTGAGCTGAATTTTAACGCTCAAGAAAAAAGCTTCAGCGGAGAACATCCAATTGTTTACTCATATGCGTATTGCCAAACCCGTCTCCAATCTTGAACGATCTTTTCTGATGTACAGTCAGGGACTGGATTTACACAAAATAGCTGAATTCAATGATCATGACGGTTTCAATGGACTGATGTTAGGGCGGAAGGGCTTAGACTGGCACATTGAATTCACCTTTTGCCTTAGTCATCCCATTCAACCTTTGCAAACTGAGGAGGATTTACTCGTTCTTTATTATTCAGATGAAAATGCGTGGATAGATGCCTGTGCAAGGATGATAGAAGCCGGATTCAACATGACGAATTCATTTAATCCTTACTGGGATATCAACGGAAGGACATTTGTTGACCCAGATGGATACAGAGTGGTTATCCAAAATAAGGCATGGGTATAATTTAAATTACTATTGCAAGTTCACTGGCCGTCTTGCGGCAAACCTGACGGTCTGCTCGTCGCTCACAGCGGACGGTGTTCAAATTAGTTGTCCGCTTAGTGCCATGAGCGGAAATCGATGAAAATTCTGTGAATTAAACGTCACGAGATTTCTCTAATTTGATGTCAGTGCCATTGAGATCTGTTTCATTACCCCAACCTAGCTGCATATAAAATTTCGCCGAGCGACTATTCTTATCGGTTTCCAACCAGGGAATTTCATGATGTTGGAATAACTCCTGCTCGGCGAGCATAACAAGCCTGCGACCTATTCCTTTGCCTTCATATTCAGGCAGAACAAAGGCCGCAAACAGACAGCCTTCATCCGGAAATATTATGGAGAAGCCAATGATTTTATTATTTTCTGTCGCAACCCATGCGGAAAGACTTTTTTCAACCATATCGCCTAGGACGCTTTCGGTAATACCCATCTGCCGCATCTCTTCACGGCTCAGGTGGTTCTCGATTACCGATGTTCTGACGTCGAACATACCCTCGATATTAGAAAGTCGAGCTGTTCTTATGTAGATACTCATTAGTCTTACTCAATGTATGACGAAATAATTTTGATAATAATGTAAAAAAGTCAACGGAATATAAAATTTAAGGCGGCTAATTATGTCAGCTTTTCGCTCACAGCAGACGTTGTTTTCCTCGGGTTTGGCCGCTTTGTGATGTGAGTTCAACCGATGGATGCAACACACTTATTGAACCGCTCAGTTTTTAATGTAGAGAACGGCCCCCTAAAGTTAACCCAGCATATGATAAAAATGACATTCACTCATTTACAGCATTAGAGCCTCTCTCTGGTCGCTGACGCATAGCGCCCGGCGAATAGCCATTGATGCGCTTAAAAGCCCTACTAAACGCTGCCTGTGAGGCATAACCGAGGCGCAGAGCAACGGTATCGATTGAGATCTTATCGTGCATAATCCAGTGACCTGCAATGCGCATTCGTACTTCCCTTACATAGCGCAGAGGAGGTATGCCGATGATTGATTTGAAGCGTTCAGCAAAAACAGAACGCGACACATGCGACTGGGCCGCAAGCTCAGCCACAGACCACTCGCGACTCGTATCGCGATGAATGGAAAGAATAGCCCGGGCAAGTCGTGGATCACGTAACGCAGCGATCAGGCCTGCGGCGTTCTCGCTACTGTTTTCGATCCATCCACGCACAATCATGGCAGCCGCGACTTCTGCGAGGCGTGCCAGAATGCCCGCGAAGCCAGCGCGTCCAGAACAGATTTCAGCTTTCATCGCGCCCATAATGGGAACCAGCCCCGGATAAATCTGTTCATTTGCCTCAACCACTATCGCGTGCGGCATTAGTTTACCAAGGCCCTGCATTCCACCGAGATCGAACTCCATACAACCATAAAACAGGACCGTGCTGGGTGTCGGGTGCGAACTCGGGCAAGTATCAATTCCGCTGACGGCCTCGCCTAAAGGAGCAGAGCCGAACGTGTCGATATGTTGAAATGAACAGCTGACATCCGATAAAAGCTGATGCTCTTCACCCTGCGGCATGAATACCATGCTTCCGGCTTTCAGTTCGTGCAACGTACCATCGCTTGTGCGAAGCAGAGCAGTACCCACAGCGATGTAATGAAAATAGGCGTGGCCCGGCCTGTTGTTAAAACCGACGCCAAACTCAGAACCCGTCTGTAAACGACGATACTGCACGCCACGCAGGCGCATCTCCAGCAGCAATTCGCTGATGAGTTCGGATGACAGGGCAAAATGGTTATTCACATGCATAATCGGAGTTTCGGGTAAAAAATCAGGATGTACCATCATAGATCGTCCAGCAGCTCGACTCTAGACTTGGAGTTATCATTTTTTCTCCAAAAAAAAGAGTGTGTTATGAGAAATGAAGCAACTGAAACTATATCCGCTAGTTTGAACAGTTCGGAACCCAAAGAATCCGCATGGATGGCCGTAATTTCACTGACTATGGGCGTGTTTGGCTTGCTGACTGCGGAATATCTTCCAGCCAGCCTGTTGACACCCATGGCCGCCGATCTCGGTGTGACCGAAGCGCTTGCTGGTCAGGCTGTGACGGTAACGGCTGTGGTGGCCCTGTTTGCGGGTCTGATGGTTCCACGCCTGACGCGTAATTATGATCGCCGAACTGTTTTGCTGGGTTTCACCGTGTTGATGATCGCCTCCAACCTGCTTGTCGCACTCTCCTCCAGTCTGGCTGTTCTATTAGTCATGCGTATTTTGCTGGGCATCGCGCTGGGAGGCTTCTGGAGTATGGCTGCTGCCGTCGCTATGCGGCTGGTACCTGCTAAAAGCGTTCCGCGTGCTCTCTCCATTATTTTTAGCGGTATTGCTGTCGGTACCGTGGTTTCGATCCCGCTGGGAAGCTATTTAGGTGGGCTTTATGGCTGGCGTAGTGCTTTTATCGCTGCAACCGCAGTAGGCGGGCTGACACTGCTCTTCCAGCTGTTTACCCTTCCCGGGATGCCTCCGCGTAAAATGATGATAACGGCATCTGTAATGGATTTACTCCGCCGCCCAGGCATTGCGATGGGAATGACGGGATGTGTTATTGCCCATACGGGTCAGTATGCGCTGTTTACCTATATTCGTCCGGCTCTTGAAAAAATCGTTCAACTTGATGTGGATCGTTTGTCTTTAATTCTGCTTGGATTTGGCGTCGCTAATTTTATCGGTACGCTGCTGGCCGGGTGGCTGATGGAGAAAAGCCTGCGTCTTACCTTGATACTGATGCCCGCGCTTGTTGGTTTAGCTGCATTAAGCATGATTTTGCTGCCACTTGAGGAAACAGGATTGATGTTGTTCGTCGCGTTGTGGGGAATGGCATTTGGTGGCGTACCCGTTGCGTGGTCAAACTGGGTAGCGCGTTCCGTTCCCGATCAGGCTGAAACTGCTGGCGGCATGGTAGTCGCAGCCGTTCAGTCCTCAATTGCTGCGGGTGCTGCGTTGGGAGGTTTACTCTTTGGTATCAGCGGCGTAACCGGTGTTTTCATCACCGCTGGTTGCATAATGTTTTTTGCAACGTTTGTTATTGGATTAAAGGTGAGGGACACGCTGACCTGAATATTTCCCTACAACAACGCGTCAAATGAAGGCCAGCTACATCCTTTATTGATTTAAGAATGACGTTACCGCGCGGGAAAACCGTTCTGGCTGATCAAGCATGACAAAGTGAAAGCTGTCATCGATTCGCGTGAAATGGATATCGGATGCAGATGCATAGGCTTGACGGTACATGGTATCCACGCTGGCTGCAGGAACGCCGAATAAAGCGTCATACGCGTACACGATCTCCATCGGCGCCTTGATGCGGGCAAGTTCGGGGCGCAGATCGGTAATCATCAGTTCATACACGGCATCCGAAACTGTTTTGCGATCAGAATTGAGTCCCGCAGTCACCAAAGCTGGTCTCACCGCCTCAGTCTTCACTAAACGGATGATGGATGTTTTCTGAAACTCTTTGAATTGCTGCGGCGACTGTCCCAGTAGCCAATCCCGCGTCACTGTGGCATGTCGTGCAGCAGTCTCGGTGGTCGCCGCAGGATCAATCATCAAAGTATAGAATGGCAAGGCATCGACGATCATCAAACGACTGACCTGGTCGGGATGACGGGCCCCCATCATCAGGGCAATCTCACCACCAAGAGAATGGCCAATGATCGCCGGTGCTTCAATGTGCTGGGTTTGAATGTAATCAGCGATGGCGTCAACTGCCGGAGCGATGACCTTGCCATCTGGATTCGAAAGGGCAGGTGTGCTTGCAAAGCCAGCAAGTTCAACAAGATGAACTCGGTGGCTTTTACGTAAAGTTGCTGCTAAATCAGTCCAAACTTCGCGAGACGACGCCAGCCCCGGAATCAATATGACATCCGGTCCTGAGCCTTGCGTCTCTACAGAGATGCGTTGCGAGTTCGAATGCACTGCAGGTATCGGCTGAATTTCTGACGCTGAAACTAAAACGGACATCAATAGAAGCACCTCTCCGAGCGTGGCACGTATATTTGCGCTAGGCATGAATTTAGTCCTTTATATTTTAGCCCTGATAAACCGGGTTTGGCTGACATAAGAGTATGTCATAAAAGGTAAAATTATTAAGGGGTAGATACAAAGTTTTTTTAATGTTCCGGTTACAGTTTCGTGTCAAAAATGTGGATAACTGGCAGTATTTTGAGTTGAATAAAAGTGAACAATTCACCCGCCATAAGCAATATGGACTGCTTCCGATTAGAAAAACGTTTTATTTTTATCGGTCTCAAAACCCATATATATCGTATTGAGTCGCTTTCTGAATAATTTTGGATCGTGTTCCAGACATATTCGCGCTAATGAATTTTTAGCGCGCTCTGATACGATTTTTCTATCGCTAATAATTTGCAATATATAGGTTTTAAGCTGAGATATTATGGCACTTCTCAGAGAGGTTTTGTCACTTACTGATGCCACCGTCAGCTCCAACATCGGATTCAGGGGGCAGCGAATCAGCCAGCCGGCATTTTCCGGATTGATTTCAGGCAAGGCTCTGACATTCGTCGTTATTACCGGGCAGCCGCAGGCCTGCATTTCCAGAACGGAAAAGCCGTATGTCTCCTGCCAGGTTGGTAGCAGCCCGACATCAGAAGTCTTAATTAACGCCAGTACCGCGTCGTTGGTTAGCGACGTATGGTGACGGAATATCGGGCAATTATGTAGCGTGTCCTCCACGCTTTTTCTAAAAACGTCGTCATCCTGGAACGCCTGGTGAGCCACGTTATGCGTTCTGCCAGGATCACCAACCAGGTTAACGCGCACATCGTTGACACTTATCAGGTTTTCCCTTAATAGCTGGCTAAAGGCCAGCACAATTTCTGCACCTCCCTTGCGATAAAACTCATTACCCACGAAGGTGAAAGTCAACGGTCCTTCCTTAACCACAGCTTTTTTTTCCTGCAGTACCGGCTGCGGGGGATGCAGTACGTGCAGTTTGGGCCCGATGATGGCTTGCTCTCTGGGGAAATGTTCCAGCAGCCGCAGTTGGATCTGCCGTGTGGCTTCTGAGATAGCGATGATGCCTTTGCAGCGCGGAGAGCAGACGTACCGGAGTTCCCGCGCCAGCTCGGGGTTGGCAAATTTGGGTATTCCCTTAACGGGTAGAACACGGGGTAGTTCGGTTTCAAAGGTCGCCACCCAGTCGCCTGACCCCGAAGAGACTTCGTTAAAAAGGTGTATAATGTCTGCATCTACTGAAGACATCAGCGGCAGTGGGCGGAAAATAAAAAGTTTATTTTTATGAAATAAGCGCTGCCTTATGACGTTAATCCAGGTCCAGATGTTTCTGGGCCGGTAATCAAGATAGCGATGTGAAGGGTCTGTAATGATGTTTCTCTTTTCCGGGTAGCCGTTACCACCCACGATAATTTTCATTCTTCCCCCTGCTGGCGAGTGCAAAAAATAACAGGATAAATTTAAGTATCCTTGTAATTACGAGGATAAAAAGTGTTTGGCTTAATATGAGGTTATGGTTTTCCAGATAAGACCTGAATGCGTCATGGTTACACAGGCTGTTAATACCAGCGCAAAATCTGCCTTTTGCAACCGCTTCCCGACATGTCTAATTATGCACGGGCAGGCATGCAAAATGCGTATATTTGTAGGTCTTTTATGGCTTTCCGGAAAACTACGGGAGAGAAAGTACCAATGCTAAATGAAGTAATAAGCCTTTTTATCGCTTAAATTCTCAATGTATCAATAACCGCGCGCAAAGCGGGTGACACATTGCGATGCGGATAATAGAGAAATGAAGCTTCCAGACGTTGGCTGTGACGTTGCAGCACCCTGATCAGCTTCCCTTGTTCCAGATCCTCACTAACCAATTCTTCCGGGACATAAGCCAGCCCGAGCCCCAGAGTGGCAGCTTTAGCTTCCATATAGCTGTCAGCAAAAACCCATTGGCCTTGCGGTCGATGGGTGATTTTTTTGCCATCCTGATGAAGTTCCCAGGCATAAAGGCTGCCATCGCCAAACTGATAAGCGATGCAGGGATGAACGGCCAATTCTGCGGGGGTCTGCGGGAAACCGTAGCGACGAAAGTGTTCTGGCGTACCGACAACAGCCATCTCCATGTCGGGCGAAATGCGTATAGCGATCATGCCGCTGCCAACTTCCGGCCCCAGACGTACACCCGCATCGAATCTCTCCGCAATAATATTCACAAACCGGCTTTCGCTGATGAGTTCCAGCCTGATATCCGGGTAGCGTTGTTTGAATACCGCAAGTTTCGGCAGGAGTACTTTATCTATCGCGTGCTGGCTGGCATTGATGCGCACCGTACCGGATGGCGTCTGGCGATAATGGGCCAGCGTGGCGAGTCCCATATCTAAAGCATCGAATCCTGACTCAACGGTTTGATAGAGCTGCTCACCAGCATGAGTGAGCGATAACCTGCGCGTAGTACGAACAATGAGTTGAACGCCCAGCCTTTCTTCAAGTTCACGTACTGAACGACTGATACCTGATTGTGCCAGTCCAAGGCGTTGCGCTGCGGCGGTAAAACTTCCCTCGCGCACCACCAGCATGAACAAGTAGAGATCGTTGTAATTTTCCCGTTTTGCCATCATTCCACCCTCGTGACTGCATCGCTATTTATAACAATTAGATATTAATCCTAGCAAAAATTCCCCTCTAATCAGAACACCAGCTGCTGGCTAAACTGTGCGCATTGCAATAAAGCACAGCAGTGTTGTCGGTATGAAACCTGACTCTTTGATGTTTTTTCTGGGGGATTTTAATGACTGTTTTCACTAAAAAATTGACAGCGGTGTTACCTGCAATGCTGCTATGCGCATCATTAAGTGGAGTTTCAACGATGAGTTATGCTGATACCACCAATCCGAATGCACCCATTTCGCTGGTCAAAAAGTGGGATAAAACCTTTCCTGAAAGTACCAAAGTTGATCACCGTAAGGTTACCTTTAAGAACCGTTATGGGATCACCTTAGTTGGGGATCTCTATCTTCCAAAGGATCGCGGCGAGCGCAAGCTGGCAGCCGTTGCCATCAGCGGGCCTTTCGGTGCAGTCAAAGAACAATCCAGCGGCCTGTACGCGCAAACTTTAGCTGAACAGGGATTTGTCACCCTCGCATTTGACCCTTCATATACGGGCGAAAGTGGCGGCTACCCACGTAATGTGGCGTCTCCGGATATCAATACCGAGGATTTCAGCGCGGCAATAGATTTCTTAGGTCTGCAAAAAGAGGTGGACCGCAACCGTATCGGGCTGCTCGGTATTTGCGGCCTGGGCGGCATGGCCTTAAACGACGCCGCTATGGATACACGGGTTAAAGCCGTGGCAACCAGCGTGATGTATGACATGAGCCGCGCAATGGGCCATGGCGTGGGCGATGGCAAAGACCGTTACACCACCGCCAATCGTCGTGCTGTGCTGCAGTATCTGAACGCGCAGCGCTGGAAGGATGCGGAAAACGGCACTTCCGCGCCCGGTGGTCACGACATCTATGTTGACGAAAAAGGGAAAGTCAGCGCTTCTGAGCGTATTCTGCCGGAAACGTTACCCGCTAATCCGAATCCCGTCTTGAAAGAATTCTTTGATTATTACCGCATGCCGCGTGGTTTCCATGCGCGTTCGATCAATTCAACCGGCGCATGGAATGCAACTATGCCACTGTCATTTATGAATATGCCGCTGCTGAGTTATGCAAATGAAATCACCATCCCTGCGCTTGTGGTGACCGGTGAAAAAGCCCATTCACGTTATTTTGCTGAAGACGCTTTTAAAGCGATCGGGAGTAACGAGAAAGAGCTGGTGATTATTCCTGGGGCAAACCATGTGGACTTATATGACAACGTTGCAGGAAAGATTCCGTTTGCTAAATTTGAACAATTTTTCAAATCAAATTTAAGATAACTTTCTGAAATAATTTGCATTTACCATGCCACCCTTATTTCACGGGTGGCATTAACTTGCCTGATGTGACCCAGTGAAATGATGATGTTATTTCCTGAAAAGCGCATCTCCCTGCTTCGCCTGAAGCAGGTCGGATCGATTTAAGAGAAGTTGATAATGTCCACAGTTAATATTAAACCCTCTTACTATAAAACCCAGTCGTATTGGGGCGGCGTATTTGCCATGACGCTCTGCGTTTTTGTGTTGATCGCTTCTGAATTTATGCCGGTTAGTCTGCTAACCCCTATTGCCCGCGACTTGCACGTCACGGAAGGGCTGGCAGGACAGGGAATAGCCATTTCTGGCGCGCTGGCGGTCATTACCAGCCTGACAATCTCCCGCATTACCGGGGATCTGAATCGTAAATATCTTCTGCTGGGACTGACGATTTTAATGGCGGTATCTGGAATCATTGTCGCGCTGGCGGCCAGTTATCCGGTTTATATGCTGGGGAGGGCGCTGATTGGGATCGTCATTGGTGGATTCTGGTCAATGTCGGCGGCTACAGCCATTCGTTTGGTGCCTCAGCATCATGTTCCCCGCGCGCTGGCGATTTTTAACGGCGGGAACGCGCTGGCCACCGTTGTGGCGGCACCGCTGGGTAGCTACCTCGGGGCGACTGTCGGATGGCGGGGCGCCTTTTTATGTCTCGTACCGCTTGCGATAGTGGCGTTCATCTGGCAATGCCTCAGCCTGCCTTCGATGGAAAGCGATAATGAGCGCAAGCCACAGGGATCGATGCTTCGTCTGTTCAGAGTCTCTATCGTATCAACGGGGCTGCTGGCTTGCGGACTCTTCTTTATGGGACAATTTGCCTTATTTACCTACGTGCGACCGTTTCTGGAGAACGTGACCAAAGTGAGCGCGCCAGGCCTGTCCTGGATTTTGCTTGCTATAGGCGCAGCAGGTTTTATCGGCACAACGATTGTTTCGACCTTCCTGAACTCAAGGTTTTATCCGACATTAATCTTGATACCACTGCTTATGTCAGCGATTGCCGGTACGTTACTTTTATTTGGCCACAGCATGTGGATTGTTGCCGTTTTGCTGAGTCTGTGGGGAATGCTTGCGACAGCCGCGCCAACGGGATGGTGGACATGGCTCGCGCGGACGCTTCCCGAAGATGCAGAGGCAGGTGGTGGTCTGATGGTTGCTGTCATCCAACTCTCCATTGCGCTGGGTTCAACCGTTGGGGGTTTGATTTTCGACAGTTTAGGTTGGGAAAGTGCTTTCGGCTTGAGTGCTTTATTACTTCTTAGTGCGGTAGTAATGACGTTTCACACATCACGTCAAACATGAATCGCAGGCGGTTTAATCATAGAATAAGGAGCAGAGGCGGCTATCCTGTAACAGACGAAAGCACCGTCTTTAACGCCGAACTGATTCTGCTCTGAGGATTTATACATGACCACCTTTCATCAACTCAATGCCATCAGCCTGCGTGGCCAGCCCATCGCTATGGCCGATTACGCCGGTAAGCTGGTTCTGGTGGTGAATACCGCCAGCCATTGTGGATTCACACCACAATATGCAGGCCTTGAAGCGCTTTACAAGAATTACGGCGACAAGGGGCTGATGATATTGGGTTTCCCCTGCAATCAGTTTGGCAAGCAGGAACCTGGCGGAGCCGATGATATCGCGCAGACCTGCCTCATCAACTACGGTGTGAGCTTCCCGATGTTCGAGAAAGTCGAGGTTAACGGCGCCGCAACGCACCCCGTATTTCGCTACCTGAAAGCCGAATTACCCGGTGTGTTGGGCGGGCGGATCAAATGGAACTTTACTAAGTTTCTGATCGGGCGCGACGGCAAACCGATCAAGCGATTTGCACCGATCACCAAACCGGAAAAAATGGAAGCGACGATCCTTGCTGCGCTGGAAAACTAATATGCATTCCGCCATGCTTGATCCAAATTGTGCGAGCTATCACAATTAATACAATTTCTTTTGGTTAGCCGCGCGGGTTTACTCGTTAAACATCCCTCAGATGTCACGGTTTGTGACATGATAAGCGTCATAATTGAATCGTCAGGATGTTTGAATAGATGTTTAACGCCAGAAAACTATCAACCTTAAATGCCCTCGAAAGCAGCGTGCATAATTACATTATTAAAAACATCAATGCCGTTATTTATATGACGATAAGAGAGCTAGCTGATAATTGTGGCGTATCTACCGCGACTGTTCTGAGATTCTGTAAAAAAATGGACTTCAAAGGTTACTCAGAACTCAAAGCCAGTATGAAGTTGCACCTGAACAAAAATAGCACATTACTGATTCCTCATGGAGCTGAGGAAATATTGACCTTTTTTAAAAGCATCAGAAACGATGAATTTGATGAGATGATCAATCAGGCGGCTCAATACATTCGTGATGCCGAACGGGTGTTCTTTGCTGGCGCAGGCAGCTCTGGCACGCTTGGCAGGTATGGTGCGCGTTTCTTCTCTAATGTAGGCAAGTTCAGTAATCACATTGATGATCCCTATTATCCGGTGAGTACCGATATGGTGCAGAGTTCAGTGGCTATCGTGCTTTCTGTCTCTGGCGAAACTCCCGAAATATTGAAGCTTGCCAGGCAGTTTGTTATTCACAAGTGCAAAGTAATTTCTATTACCTGTAACCCGGATTCAACACTGGCAAAACTTTCTGACTTTATTGTTCCTTACCATGTTTCTCGCATTTTGATTGAAAGCGAATACGATATTACCACTCAGGTTCCGGTCATTTTTATTCTTGAATCGATAGGCAGAAAGCTGGTGGTGAATAATCTCAGCGATATGTCACGCGGTGTGACATTTTTGTAATTAGCGACCCGTTATAACATATTGTGACCTCGTGACATTGCCGGGATGATTTTCTAACATTGCCGGAATTAGTTCGCTCCTGACGGACTGAATTCCCTCTGGCAATGGAAGAAAACCATGGCAATAGATTATGCGGATTCTGCGAAAGAGATCGTTAGACTGATAGGTAGCGATAATAATGTGATAAGTGTGACACATTGCGCTACACGTTTGAGGTTTGTGCTGAAAGATTATTCTCTGGTCGAGGTTGAATCACTAAAGCGGGTAAAAGGCGTTATCACCGCGATGCAGGCCAGCGGCCAGATGCAGGTGGTGATTGGCAATCACGTTGGTGATGCTTATCGCGAAGTGCAGAATCTACTCACTTTCGACGAAAGTACAGCGGTACCACCGCCTAGTGTCGGTATGGTTAGCCGCATTATGGATATCATCTCCAGCATATTTGCGCCTTTTCTCTATCCACTGGCAGCCTGCGGTGTGTTGCAGGGCATCATTTCGCTGCTGACCGCCATCGACCTGATGGATCCGGCAAGCGGCACTTATCGCATCCTTAACTTCGTTTCTTGGACCGGTTTCACCTTCCTGCCCGTGATGGTGGCGTTTACCGCCGCCAAAAAATTCAATGTCAATCCGTTCACAGCGGTTATCTCCGCCTGCGCGCTGGTGTCGCCGGATTATCTGAGTATGTTGACGGCCAACAAAATCCTTACCGCTAACTCAGCCGATCCCGCAGTGCAGGCCTTGATGAAGGGCGCGGTTGAAAATCCCGAGATTTCAAGGGTGATGGTGCAGATCGCTGGCATTCCGCTTGATGCCGCGCCGCTGACCTTTATTGGGCTGCCGGTAGAGTATTTGAGTTACACCTCGTCAGTGATCCCCATTATTTTGATGGTGTGGGGCATGTCGTATGTACAGCGTTTCTTCGAGCGCCTGCTTCCGATGGTGATACGCAACCTGTTCACGCCTATGTTCTGCCTCGCCATCATGGTTCCGTTCACGCTTCTGGCATTCGGTCCGATCGGTAATATGATCGGCGGCGCCATCGGTGGCGTCTATAACACCCTTTATCATCTCAGCCCTGCCATTGCCGGATTTGTGGTTGGTGCCTTGTGGATGCCACTGGTTACCTTGGGCGTGCATTGGGGCATCACGCCAGTGACCGTCGGTAACTATGCCACCCTGGGCTACGACACCTTTACCGGACTGCAAGCCTCCGCGGTATTCGGTATGGCGGGTGCGGTACTGGGCGTATACCTGAAGGCGAAAGACGCTGAGCTTAAGCGCATGGCGCTCTCTGCGGGTGTAACGGCGCTGTTCGGCATCACTGAACCCGCCATTTACGGTGTGGCTCTGCGTCTTAAACGACCGATGATTTGTGGCTGCCTGGCGGGCGCTGCCGGCGGCATGATCGCCGGGGCTTTCAACGCGGTTTCATGGAGTTACTGCATTCCCGGCATTGCCGTCCTGCCGGTGTTCTTTAAAGAGGGGCACATGACGCAGTTCCTCGGCTTCCTGGTATCCATATTCGTCGCCTTCATATTGGGCATGGTTTTCTCCTGGGTCGCGGGATTTAAAGAAAACAGCCAACCTGACGTTCGCTCTGTGCCGCAGCCTGGCACCCTCTGATAAATAGAGATAAAGATTATGAATAAGCCATTTCCAGAAAATTTCATGTGGGGCGGCGCTGTTGCCGCTCATCAGGTCGAGGGAGCCTGGGATAAAGGCGGTAAAGGCCCGAGCATAGTCGATGTCCTGACCAGCGGGGCGCAAGGTGTTGATCGCGTCATCACCGCCGACATTCAGGATGACTGCTTTTATGCCAATCACGAGGCATCAGACTTTTACCATCGCTATCCTGAGGATATCGCGCTGTTGGCCGAAATGGGCTTCCGCTGCTTCCGCACCTCAATTGCCTGGTCGCGTATTTTTCCACGTGGCGATGAAGCCGAGCCGAACGAAGAGGGGTTGCGTTTTTACGATGCGCTATTCGATGAGCTGCTGAAATACGGGATTGAACCGGTAATTACGCTGTCCCATTTTGAGATGCCAAACTTCCTGGTCACCGAATATGGCGGCTGGAAAAATAGAAAAGTTTTGGAATTCTTTGTCCGCTTCAGCGCGGTGGTCATTAATCGTTTCCAGCACAAAGTAAAATACTGGATGACCTTCAACGAAATTAATAATCAGCGCAACTGGAAAACCCCGCTGTTTGGTTATTGCTGCTCGGGCGTTATTTTCACCCACGAGCCTAATCCTGAAGAGTGCATGTATCAGGTTCTGCACCATCAATTTGTGGCGAGTGCTCAAGTGGTGAAGTTGGGACATGAAATTAATCCTGCACTACAAATTGGATGCATGATCGCCATGGTGCCGCTCTATCCGTTTTCCTGTCATCCAGATGACGTGATGTATGCTCAGGAAGCGATGAGGGAGCGATTCCTATTCAGTGACGTGCACATGCGCGGTCATTATCCGGCTTATATTCTCAATGAATGGCAACGCAAGGGATACCACATTGCAATGGAAGCCGATGATGCGCAGATCCTGCGGGAAGGCTGTGCCGATTATATCGGGCTGAGCTATTACATGAGTAATGCGGTCAGTAAAGAAAATGCCGGCAGCGGGACGGCGCTTTCAGGCTTTGAGGGCAGCGTACCGAATCCGCACGTTAAAGCTTCAGATTGGGGCTGGCAGATCGATCCGGTTGGGCTGCGTTATGTTCTGAATATTCTTTATGAGCGTTACGAAAAGCCGCTATTCGTGGTGGAAAACGGTTTTGGTGCCATCGACAAAATGGATGAAAAGGGCGAGATCAATGATGACTACCGCATCGATTATCTGCGGGCGCATATTGAACAGATGAAGAAAGCCGTGACCGAAGATGGCGTCGATCTTATGGGATATACCCCTTGGGGATGTATTGACTGCGTGTCTTTCACCACCGGCCAATACAGCAAGCGCTATGGTTTTATTTACGTAAATAAAAACGATGATGGTAGCGGTGATTTTTCCCGCTCGAAGAAGAAGAGTTTTGACTGGTATCGCCGGGTCATCGCCAGCAACGGCGAAGAACTCTAGCGAAATATGTGCGACAGGGATGTCGCACATTGAGATCCTTATGGCTTCTCTTTTTCGTCTTCAACTGGAATCAGCGGTTCATCAATAGCGATGGATGAATTAGATTTCAGCAGCTGAATATCCAGAATCACGTAGGTCATGGTGGTGATGAACAGTGAAATCACGCTGCCAATCACGCCGCTGGTGGTGAAAGTGAAATAGTTATACATCACCACCCAGGTCACACAAATAAACAGCGCTAGCGCAACGTTAATTGCCGATTGCGAATAATTCGTGGTGCGTGATCCCATTTCATTAATTTGCCGACTGAAATTAGCGCCGCTGTATTTCTCCAGCACAAATATTCCCTGTTCCCAGTTACGCAAGCGTCGAGCGCCGCTGCGAGTCAGAAATACGTACAGCAGCGAGACGAATAAACCAGAAAAAGCAATCAGTACCGGCACCGCTTCCAGCGCATAAGCTAGGCTTTTATGGCTTGATGCCTGCGGCGTGAGATCCAGCGTTAAGGACGCGCCGAGTGCGGCATATAAAAATACAAACAGCAGCAGAAACAGCGCGTTGCGGCGCCAGTCGAGGTCGGCTTCGTGATTCTTTTGATGTCGTGCGCTGTGCAGCGCCTGCTGTAATAACGTGGCATCGGTGGATGCAGTGTCAATACTCTCAATCTCTTCACCCAACAAACGGTGAATAAACGGCTGATCGGCCGGTTCAATGGTGATGCGCATAGATTTCTCGGTGACGTAACGATCAAAGGCGTCAGTGTAACGTAAATCGTCTGGCGCGCGCAGAATCTGCGAGTAAGCGCGCAAATTTTCATCTCTGTTTCGGCTCAGCTTGCACATCATTTATACAATTAATGCGCGGTTATTACTGACCGCGCAAATGACGACGGAGTAGCGAGCTATGTCGTATGTTGATGGTTTTGCCGTAGCGGTGCCGGAAGCTAATAAGGAGGATTATCGTGCCATGGCGGCTAAAGCCGCACCGCTGTTTAAAGAGTTTGGCGCCACGCGTGTTGTCGAGTGCTGGGCAGACGATGTTCCCGAAGGCGCGCAGACCGATTTTTATCGTGCGGTAAAAGCCGAAGAGGGCGAAACGGTGGTGTTCAGCTGGATCGAATACCCATCGCGAGAAGTGCGTGACGCCGCCAATGCCAAAATGATGTCCGATCCGCGTATGAAAGAGATGGGCGAGAATATGCCGTTCGATGGTAAGCGTATGATCTATGGCGGATTCGCGATATTGCTGGAGGCGTAGTTGAGTATTTGCAACTGCAGTGAACCGTAGCGGCGCAATTTATTGCGCGATAATTCGCGTCGCTACGAAATGTACGGTGATTTGATGCGGTACTTAATTTATCGGCCTTACGCGATTTATCTCGATATGTTTAATCATTGTGTGTCTCTTACTTCTATTGTGCGCAATTAATTGCGCCGCTACGATAGGTGCTGGAATTATTCACCTTTTACAAGGAGTCACTATGCTGGATATCACGCACTTTCCGCTTTTCCTCGCATCCGTATTTCTGCTGTGTATTACACCGGGACCGGATTTAGCTTATGTCGTAGGACAAAGCGTAGCGAATGGACGACGTAGCGGTGTGATATCAGCCAGTGGCGTAGCGCTAGGAAGTTGCACGCATGCCATTGCCAGCGCAATCGGGTTAACGGCGCTAATTACCGCTTCGCCACTGTTATTTACGGTGATTAAATATATTGGTGCGGCGTATTTAATTTATCTGGGCAGTAAGATGGTATGGGGAACCTTTTTTAGCCGTGAAGAAGAGAAAACACCGCAGGCTGAAATTCCACGCTCTAATACGCGCAGCTTATTAATTCGCGGTTTTATTACATCGATTACCAATCCAAAAGTATTGCTGTTTTTCATCTCCTTTTTTCCACAATTCGTGGTAGTTGATGGCGATCATCATGCCAGCTCGTTTCTGTTGCTCGGCCTGACGTATGCGGTTGTGGGTTTAATGACTGACGTGATATTTGCTCTGGTTGCTGGCAGCGCGGCTAGCGCGGTGTCGCGCAACGTGATGTTGCAGAAATTGCTTGATCGTGTGGTGGGCATCACCTTTATCGGTTTAGGCGTACGCCTGGCGCTGACGCGTCGTTAACAAATTCGTCTCAGTAATAACGGCCAGCGATTGGCGCTCGCGGATTATTCGGGTAACGTGGAATGCTTAACTTTGTTACCTACAAATAATTACCGCACGCTAAGTTGCAGGAGAGTCATTTCATGGCCGTTAATTCTAATATCGTCGGCATTGTCAGCGATGAGTTCATCAATCCCAACACCGTAAAGCTGCTTAATGAAGTCACACGCCAGTTGAATGAGCGTGGTTTTATTACGCTGCTGCTGAATGCGAATTCCCGCGAAAGTTTTCAAAGCGCGCTGCGTAATGCGGCGCAACTTCCTGTCGGCGGCTTGGTTTTTCTGACTTCGCTGTTTAGCGATGAATTGAGTGTGTCGGCCGAGATTCTGCCGCAGACGGCAACGGTTCATCTCAGCCACAGCGCCAGCGCGGATGCTAACGTTGTGATTGCGGATGGTTATGACGCAGGCGAAGAGATGGGACTGCTGCTGCTGTCGCAAGGTCATCAACGTTTCGGCTTTATGCACAGTCAGGAAAATAGCGCGCCCGCGCGACAGATGGACGGTTTTGTCGCTAGCCTGCAAGCTGAACAGAAAGAACTGAATATCGAGCTCTCTGCCGGTGGCAACGATCGCGAACTGGCTTATCAGGCAATGATGGCGTACTTGAAGAAAACGCGCGCTGCCGAGCGCATCAATGCGCTGTTTTGCGAAAGTGATGTGCTGGCGTTCGGCGCGTTACAAGCGGTGCGCGACTTCGCGCAAGGCGCACATGTTGCGGTGGTGGGTTTTGATGATGTCGATGAGGCGCGCGCGTCAACCTGGCATCTCACCAGTTGGGCGCAGCGACGGGATTTGCTGGTGGCCGAAGCGCTGAATCGTTTACTGGAAAACCGTGCCGATACCAGTAACGCCTGGCAGCAGGGCGAAATGCAGGTGCGCCATTCACATCACGGCAAACATGTGCCGGGCGAAATGTCGCAGTGCGGATGTGCGATTCGGCATTAATCGCCTGAAGCAGGAAGGATAATCGGATGCTCTGGCTCATCGCCAAATACGTCATAACCGCTGGCATGGTAGTGCTGATATCTGAAGTGGCTAAGCGTAGCGATCGCCTTGGCGGGCTGATTGCCGCACTGCCTTTGGTGACGGTGCTGGTGCTGATCTGGATGAAGCTGGAAGGCCAAAGTCAGGCCAAAATTGCCAGTCACGCGTGGTACACCTTCTGGTATGTGGTGCCGACCTTGCCGATGTTTGTCGCCTTTCCATTTCTCTATCAACGCCTCGGATTCTGGCCGACGTTGTTCGCGAGTTGCGTGCTCACCATCTTGCTATTTCTGCTTTGGGCCACGCTGCTCAAGCGTTTTGGTATTGAGTTGGTGTAAGTTTATTAGGATAACGCTTCACCAATATCCGATCTTGCAATGCATCCATCTGCATTTCAGGAATAAGCTGAGTCAACAGGCCGCTCTCGGCGAAAGGCGATCCTTCCGGTCCAGTGTGGCGCGCGAAGAAAATAAGCGTGATGTGTTTACATTGAAAAACAAAAGGGCGAACGCGGATCAACCAGCATTCGCCCAACGTTTAGTGCTTGGTTCCATTACCTGAACCGTCACGATTGCGGAAAATATGCGTCACGTTATCGGTGTTTTTGATCGCTATTCCGCTCTGCTGCGGGGTTTCGATATGATTCATCACTTCCGACATCGCACGGCTCAGCGCTTGCTGGCGCGGCGGATCGCGTTCAATCGAAGCCATCACGCGCAATTTATCAAGCAGCGCGCGAGTAGAAACCGGGCCGGATTTTTTCAGCAACTGTAAAATCGCATCGCCCATGATGATGTCGGTGAGCCGTTCTTCATCACTTCTGTACATATATTCTCTCTGATTACCGCGGCAGACCTGCGGCAAATAACTAAGTGGATTCAGTCTAACCAGTAGCTGAATGAGGCGGAAACCACTTGGTTAATTCTCAGGCCAGCGGCGCCTGATTTAGGCTTCTCGTTCTACGGAAAACATCAGGCCGATTAATTGCTGATAGTGAATTTCCGCTTCAGTACCGCGTGCTTGCTCCATACGGCACAGCAGCTTGGTGCATAGTGTTTTACGGCTTAACGTCCGTCCTGAACGTAAGATTTCAACCACAATCTGCCCCAGCGTTTCCTGCTGCGAAGGCAAAGAGGCTTCTTTGAAGTAGCGTGCAATTGCTTCCGACGCTGTGGAAAAGTTACGATCCTGACGCATGGTTCCATCCTCAAGGTTGACGTATAACTTTAGCCATCAAACTTATACAAATTTAATTAATATGTACAGGAATATGGCGAATCAGTTGCCTAGTCATTTGGCCAAAAGTGCTAATTTATTGTTAACAATCACTTAAGGAACAGGTCAGGGAGGCTGAGTGTATTTCATACAATGCTTAGTGATGAAGGCTGTTCTTGAGTATATGTATTGCACTTAGTACAATAGGTTTTCATGCCAGGACAAGGAGAGTCCTCATTAAGAACGGAGGGAACACATGGCAATTTATGTCTTAAAGCCATTCGATAGAAACACCAAAGGTGACGCTATCGATAGTGCAAAATTATGCAAAGCGGCGCTGGAAGTCATGGCAGGGATTTATGAAGCCAGTTTCGGCGGGGGAGTTTACAAGAAGCGCATTCCTTTAGTTGTTGGAAAAAGTGGCGGGGCCCGGGCGGTTGTAGCCTTTAAAACTGAAAAACATCTTTTTTTCGTCAACGGCTATGCTAAATCCGCATTCAAAAGTAGTGGTCGAGAGATATCTGAATCTGATCTCGCTCTCTACAAGGAAGTGGCCAAACAACTATTTGAAATGACATCAGAACAAGCAAAAGTAGCCATCAAGACTGGCAAGATGCGTGAGGTAAAATGTGATGGTTAATCATCTGAAAGATTTACAAGAGATCGCCAAGGATTTTAATGAAATTGGCGTGGTCACCGATGAGCTAAAAGAAAAAATTGATTCTCGTGTGAGATTGCGTGAATTGCGCGCTTCGCTACCTGTCCTGCACATGATGTCGGGAGATGAAATAAATCAGTTACGTCAACGTTATAATCTGAGCCAGGCGATGCTGGCCGCCTACGTCGGCATGTCAGTGGGGACGGTAGTGAAGTGGGAACGAGAAGAGAAAAAACCTAACGGAGCAGCACTGCGATTGCTCAATCTTATCGAGCGAAAGGGGTTGGAAGTGCTGCAATAATGCCTGTCAGTTGAGGGTAAATCGGTCGCCATGAATGTCAGCGTGGCGAGATTTTATAGGGTGCGCATTCATGCGCACCTGAATATCACCGCAATTATTCCATCAGCCATCCGTCGATCGCGTCAGTGCTTCCCAGCGATCAATCTCCGCGCTGAATGATTCCATCTTCTGCCGCACCAATGCCAAAGCATCGCTGCCCAGCAACAGATGCGCGGGTGGATTGCTGCTTTCGATCACATTGAGCATCGCGCTGGCGGCTTTATGCGGATCGCCCAACTGTTTGCCATTCTTCTCTTCACGCGCCTGCCGAATCGGATCGAACAGCGCATCATAATCGGCGATGCTGCGTGCGCTGCGCACCATCGAACGCCCGGCCCAATCGGTGCGAAACGATCCGGGTGCGACGGCGGTTACATGAATATTGAACGGCGCCAGCTCTTTGCTCAGGGTTTCCGAAATCCCTTCCAGCGCAAACTTGCTGCCGCAGTAATAGCTGATGCCAGGCAGGGTGATAAAACCGCCCATCGAGGTGATGTTGAGAATGTGGCCCTGACGGCGCTGGCGCATAAAGGGCAGCAGCGCTTTAATCATCGCCACCGCGCCAAACACGTTGACGTCAAACTGGCGGCGCATCTCGTCCAGTGATGATTCCTCCATCACGCCTTCGTGACCGTAACCGGCGTTGTTCACCAACACATCAATTGGGCCAACGTGGGTTTCAACATCGGCAATTAACGCCTCAATGGCGGCGAAATGGGTGACATCCAATTCATAGGCGAAGGCATTTTCCGTATGCAAATTTTCAAACTCGGCTTTTGCCGTAGCATTGCGCACCGTACCGACCACGCGATAGCCACGATTTAGCGCAACCTGCGCCAGCGCGCGGCCAAATCCGCTGCTGACGCCAGTGATGAATAATGTTTTAACGTTGGACATTTGCGGTTTCTCCTCAAAAAGTAGAGGATGCATAATATTCTGGAGATGAAACAGCTATAAGGCCTTATCTTGTTTAATTCTTGCCTAATATTATGAAGGTGATGTTATTCGATGAAAGAAACGCTCCAGCAGCAAACCGTACAACTGCTTAAAACGTTAGCGCCACAGGAAGGTTACAACCTCACCGCGTTGCCGGACGTGCGCATCCTGCGTTCCAATCGGCCGCTGGCGCGTACGCCGGTGCTGTACGACCCGGGCATCGTGATTGTTTGTCAGGGATCGAAACGCGGCTTCTTTGGCGATCAGGTTTATCTCTACGATGAGCAGCACTATCTGGCGGTTGCGGTGCCGGTGCCTTTTACCATGGAAACCTCGGCATCGGCGGAACATCCGCTGCTGGCGATTTACCTGCATCTCGATTTCAGCGTGGCGACGGAGTTGCTGTTGCAGCTGGAGCAGCAAGATGTGGCCCTTGAGAGCCAGGCGGCGCAGAGCATGATGTCGAGCCCCATGGACCAGACGTTGCGCGAGACGGTCTTGCGCTTTCTCACAACGCTAAATCATCCGCTGGATGCGAAGATGCTCGGTCCAGCGCTGGTGCGTGAGCTCTATTACCGCGTGCTGACCGGTGCGCAGGGCAGCGCGCTGCGAGCGGCGCTCACCCTGCAAGGGCAATTTGGCAAAGTGGGCAAAGCGCTGAGCCACATTCATTCGCACTATGCGCAGCCGCTGACGCTGGGACAACTCGCGGCGCTGGCTGGCATGAGCGTGCCCACTTTTCACACCCATTTCAAAGGCATCACTAATCAGCCGCCGATGCAGTATGTGAAGTCGGTACGATTGCATCAGGCGCGCATGTTGATGGTGCGTCAGGAGATGACGGCGGCTGCGGCCTGTCACGCGGTGGGCTATGAGAGCGCCTCGCAGTTTAATCGTGAGTTCAAGCGTCTGTTCGGTTTGCCGCCGGCCGAAGAGATCAAACGCATGCAGCGTAACTTTGCCGTGCCGCCAGCACATCAGGCATCGGCGTTCGTTTCATCGCATTAACGCCAGGGTATGCTATAAATGATAACGATTATCATTTTTGGCGTGAGGCAGAGGATGCAGGCAGCACAGGAAAACGCGATAAACGCGGATTGTTGTATCGTTGGCGGCGGTCCGGCAGGATTAATGTTGGGCTATTTACTGGCGCGCGCGGGCTTACGCGCCGTGGTTATTGAGAAACATCCCGACTTCCTGCGCGATTTTCGCGGTGACACCATTCATCCCTCAACGCTGGAGATTATGCGCCAGCTGGGATTGCTCGATGAGCTGCTGACCTTGCCGCACCAGCGCGCGGAGAAGCTGCAAGCGGAAGTGGCTGGGGAAGAGATCACCATGGCGGATTTCTCGCGTCTGCCGGTTCAGTGCCGCTTTATCGCCTTTATGCCGCAGTGGGACTTCCTCAACTTTCTCGCCAAAAAAGCCGCCAAATTTCCAGGTTTTACCCTGTTGCAATCCACCGCATTTGATGACTTTGTTTATGACGATGGCGTAATCAGTGGCGTGCAAACGTTACAGGGTAACGAGTGTCACATCATACGCACCGCTTTAGTGATAGGTGCGGATGGCCGCAATTCGCAGGTCAAAGCCAAAGCCGGATTAACCGGGAAAAGCTTTGGTGCGCCACGCGATGTGTTGTGGTTCCGGCTGGAGAAACATCCCGACGATCCGCAACTCGGTATGGGCCATAAAGGACCCAAGCAGAACTTTATTGTCATCGATCGCGGCGATTACTGGCAGTGCGGCTACACCATCCAGAAAAACCAGTTCGACGAGTTAAAGCTGGCGGGACTGGATGCGCTAAAAAGCAGCATGGCGCAGGTGGCTCCGTTCAGTGCAGAGCGCATGGCGGAAGTTGATGAGTGGGACAAACTTAAGCTGTTGTCGATTCGCATCGACCGCCTCGATCACTGGATGAAACCGGGCGTGCTCTGTATCGGCGATGCTGCGCATGCGATGTCGCCGATTGGCGGCGTGGGGGTTAACCTGGCGATTCAGGATGCGGTGGCCGCAGCCAATATGCTGACCAAACCGCTGCAGCAGGGCAATGTTGCCTTGCACGATCTGCAAAAAGTACAGCAGCGCCGCCAGTTCCCAACGGTCGCCACCCAATTCCTGCAAATCAAAATGAGCAGCAACAAGCGCAAACGCAGCACACCAAGCAAAGTGCCGCAGATCATCAGCCGCTTTCCGTTCCTGCGCCATCTGTTTGGCCGCCTGATTGGCCTCGGATTCCGCACCGAAAAGCCGCGTTATTTATAACCGGCAAAAAAAAGCCCGCTAAGCGCGGGCCAGGTAAAGGTTACCAATCTAAAATTCTCGTAGCAACGCATTGCTGTGTGTTGCGTCGCTATAATAGCAACAGATCGCCATCTGTGCAGGAAAGGATCAACGAGTTAATTTTGTTCTAAGGATAAGCATTATGCTTGCTGCACCCGCGTTGACCACCAGCACATCAGCGATCCCAGGCTGACCATCGCGGTGCCTTGCCAGAAGGCGACGGTCAAATGCGAGCGCAGAATAAAGGCGGCGAGAATCGAAGAGATGATCGGAATGAAGTAGGACGCGGCGGCCAAAAGGGTCACGTTGCCATGCAAAATGCCGACATTCCATGCGGCATAGCCAAAGCCCATCGCCATCGCAGCAAGCGCCAGACTGATGCAAACCTCAGCGGATAGCATAAACGGCGGCTGCGGCGAGAGCAAAAACTTCAGCCACAGCGTCAGCGCAGTCAGGATAAAGAACAGCGTTATCCCATTGTTGCCGTCAGCAATTTTTTTGGTTACCACACAGTACACCGCCCAGATAACCGCGCCGCTCAACGCCAGGCCGTAACTCAACGGATTATCCATCACGTTATGGGTGATTTCGCTGAATGAAAAACCTTGGTCGCCGCCCAACACGCGACAAATGCCGGCAACCGCCAGCAACAAACCCGGAACAATCAGCGGATGGGTTTTTTGTCGATTGACTATCACCGCGAAAACAATGGTCAAACTTGGCCACAGATAATTGACCATGCCAACTTCAATCGCCTGGCGACCGCTGTGGGTAAAGCCTAATGAGAGTGACAGGCAGAGTTCATAACAGACGAACAGCACGCTGCCGATAATCAAATAACTGCGCGGGAAAGCGCGCAGCTTTGGCAAGCCTACGGTGAAAATCAGCAAAATAGCGCTGGCGCTATAGATAAGCGCCGCGCCGCCCACCGGGCCGAATCCTTCGCTGACATTTTTAATCAGTCCTACAATCGCGCTCCACAGCAGAATGGCCAGCAAGCCAATCAGCGTCGCCTTCTTTTGGGGCATGACCCGCCACCTTATTTCGCAAATTCGGGCCAAAATCCTATCAAATCAAACGTGCTTTGTATTTGCTGGATTTCCTTCTGGGATGATGGTCGCCATTTATAGTGACCGCAAAGTTAACCCGTTCCCGTCATCAGCGACTGAACCGCAGGCTTACGCACCGACGCCAGCAACTGTTGGGTATACGCATGCACCGGGCGCTGCCAAATCTGCTGATGATCGCCTTGCTCCACCATCTCGCCCTGATACATCACCATCACGCGGTCGGCGATGTAACGCACCACCGCCAGATCGTGCGAGATAAACAGCAGCGAAAGATTGCGCTGCTGCTTCAGGCTCACCAGCAAATTGAGGATCTGCGCCTGCACCGACACATCCAGCGCCGACACCGGCTCATCACAAATCAGCAAATCAGGATCGAGAATCAGCGCGCGCGCAATGCCGATGCGCTGGCGCTGGCCGCCGGAAAACTCGTGCGGATAGCGTTGCAACGCATGCTCCGGCAAACCCACCTGATCAAGGATGTCACGCACCGCGCGCTGCTGCTCAGCACGTGATCCGCGTCCGTGTACACGCAGCGGCGTGCGCAAAATCTCCTCCACCGAGTGACGTGGATTAAGCGACGAAAACGGATCCTGAAAAATCATCTGGATACGCGGACGCAGCAGCGCGCGCTGGCCGTTGCGCAGGTGATCGATGCGCTGCCCGGCAAACTGAATCTCGCCGCCGTCGGGTTTCAGCAGGCCGAGGATCAGGCGCGATAGCGTGGATTTCCCGCAGCCCGATTCGCCTACCAATCCAAGCGTTTCACCTTGTCGGATATGCAGCGACACACCGCGTACCGAGGCGCTGCCCGGCGGCATCGCGGGATAACGAAAATGCAGCTGATCCAGCGACAGCAGCGGGGCAGATTGCGCATCAATCTCCGGCAGCGCTAACGCCTCCGGCGTCATCAGGCGCGGCGGTCCATCCGGATGATGCACGATCTCCGTCAAGCGTCGCTGGCGATAATGCGGCGTTTCGCCAGCGTGCAGCGAGGCGGCCAGCAAGCCACGCGTGTAAGGATGCTGCGGCTGAGCGAACAGCGCGGCTTTGCTGCTCTCCTCGACTTTGATTCCGCGATATAGCACGGCCACGCGATCGGCGTATTGCTCCACCAGTCCTAAATCGTGGGTGATAAACAGAACGCTCATGCCGAGTTGATGGCGCAGGCGATCCAGCAGTTCGAGGATTTGTTTTTGCACCGTGGCATCCAGCGCGGTGGTCGGTTCATCGGCAATCAGCAGCTGCGGCTCGCAGGCAATCGCCATGGCAATCATGATGCGCTGGCGCTGCCCGCCGGAAAAATGGTGCGGATAATCATCAATACGTTGCTGCGCGTGGGGAATATTCACCTGCTCCAGTAAGGCAATCGCGCGCTGACGCGCTTCCCGCGCACGCAGCCCAAGATGCAGCTGCACGGTTTCGGCAAGTTGCTGCCCGACAGTAAGCACCGGATTGAGTGACGTCATCGGATCCTGAAAGATCATGGCGATGGATTTGCCGCGCAAACGGCGCAGCGTCGCTTCCGGCTGCGCCAGTAAATCCAGACCCTGATAACGGATTTCTCCGGCGAGCGTAGCGGCTGAAGGCGTCAGGCGCAGCGCGGCCAGCGCGGTGATTGATTTACCGCTGCCGGATTCGCCCACCAGCGCCAGCATTTCGCCGGGCTGCAAGCTGAGATTCAGATCCTGCACCGCATGGCGATCGCCGAAACGCGCACTAAAGTGACGGAACTCGAGAATCGCACTCATCATGCAGCTCCTTTGCGGCGGGGATTGAGCCAGTCATTCAGCGCATCGCCCAGCAGATTCAACGCCAGAATGGTGGCGGCCAGCGCGCTGCCGGGCAGCACCGCGAGAAACCAGGCATTTTGCAGCGATTGTCGGCCATCGCCAATCATGCCGCCCCAACTGATGCGATTGGGATCGCTGAAGCCGAGAAAACCCAGTGAGGATTCAGTGAGAATGGCGCTCGCCATCATCACCGACAGCGTGACGATCAGCGTCGGCAGCAAATTGGGCAGCAGCTCACGCAGCAGAATCCGCAGCGGGCTATAACCCAGCGTTTGCGCGGCCAGTACAAACTCCTGATGGCGCAGCAGACGACATTCGGCGCGCACCAGCCGCGCAATCATCGGCCAGCTCGCCACGCCAATGGCGCAAGCGATGTAATTTACCGTGGGATGACCAATCGCCACTAGCACCACCACCAGCAGAAACGCCGGAAAGGTTTGAAACAGCTCGCTGATGCGCGTGACGATGCGGTCGGTTTTGCCGCCGAAATAGCCGGCGCTGGCACCGGCAAGCAGGCCGATGATCAGGCTTACCAGCACTGCCGTCGCGCCAATTTGCAGCGACACGCGCGCACCGTGGAAAATCCCGGCGGCTACGTCGCGCCCGAGCGAATCGGTGCCAAGCGGAAATTGCGCGTCATCGCCGGGCCAGAGAAACGGCTGCGCGATCATCTCCAGCGGATCGCCGGGGAAAAGCCAGTCGGCGAGCAACGCCATCAGCAGCACGGCGGCCAGCAGCACGCTGCCGATTATCGCTTCCAGCGAACGAAACAGACGATGCCAGCGCGGCCGCACTGGTGAGGAATGTAACGCTAAGCTCTTCATGCGCGGCCCTCCATGCGCGGATCGATCAGGCTTTGCAGCAGATCGACCAGCACGTTAACGATCACCACCATAAAGGCCGACAGCAGCAAAATGCCCAGCACCACGTTGAAGTCGCGCGCGATGATCGCTTCCATCGCCAGGCTGCCCAATCCCGGCCAGCTGAACACGGTTTCAATCACCGCCGCGCCGCCAAGCAGGTTGCCAAAATAGAGCCCGGCAACGGTGGTTACCGGTGTTAGGGCGCAGCGCAGCATGTGGCGTGACACGATGCGCCACGGCGCTAAGCCTTTGGCGTGAGCGGTGCGGATAAAATCCTGATCGGCGACGTCAAGCAGAGCGCTGCGCGTCGGGCGCGCATAGATAGCGATGAAGTAGCTGCTCAGCGCCAGCACCGGCAACACCGCGTGGCGCAGTTTATCCAGCAGCGCGTCGCCGCCAGACAAATTCGCGCCAATGATTTGATTGCCGCCGCTGGGCAGCCAGTTCAACTGCACGGAAAACAGTAGCAGCACCAGCAAGCCGATCCAGAATCCCGGTAGCGAATAGAGCAGCAGATTGACCAGCGTTAACAGGCGATCCGGCCATTTATTGGCCCACACCGCCATGATCACACCAAACCCGATGCCGACCAGCAGCGCCACCGCTTGCGCCAACAGCATCAGCAGCAGCGTGTCAGGCAAGCGCCCAACAATCAGCGACGTGACATCGGTGCCAAAGCGCGGCGAATAGCCGAGGCTGAAGTGCGCCAGATGCCATAAATAGTTCCAGAACTGCGTCAGCACCGGCTGATCCAGCCCGTACTCGGCACGCAGCCACGCCATGGTTTCTGCCGACGCGCTGCCCGACTGGCTCGCCATCACATCCACCACATCGCCCGGCACCAGTTGCAGTAGCACGAACACCACCAGCACAATGCCGAGCGCGGCGGGCACCGCCTGAATCAGCGCACTGCGCAGCGCGTACAGCACGCGCTTGCTGGTGCGCGACAGCGGCAACGCAGGTTTCTGCTCCGCCGCATGGCTGCGTGACATCAAAGGGTCCATTGCGCACCTCGATCCCAGTGCGACGGGCGCAGCGCGGCCTGGAAGCTGTTCACCAGCGTCAGCGTGTCGTAAACCGGCAAGCCAAAGCGCTGTTGCAGCAGGGCGCTAAACGGCGCCAGATTGGTGCACTCCAGCAGCAGCGCGCCGCTGTTGGGGAAGCGTTGTAGCGCGGCAGCAGTCGCCGCAAGCACTTCGTAGGCGAGTGTTTCCCAGTTGACGCTGCTGTCACCGGTGCGAATCGAGCGCACAAATTCTGACTCGGGCGGCATGCCGGCAACCTGGGCATCGGCGGGAATGCCGACGCGCGTCAGGTAATCGGCTTTCAGCGTGCTCTCATCAAAAGTGAGGATCAGCGGCGGTTTTTCGGCAGGCAAAATTTGCCGCAGGCTGACATATTGCAACAAGCTGCTGGTGACAATCGGCACCGGCGACCACGCCGCCAGCTCTTGCTGATACCACGATAAGTAGCCGCAGCTGGTGGTCAAGCCATCGACGCCTTGATCGATAAGGATCTGCGCCGCACGCTTAAACGGTTCCAGCAATTGATGTTCGCCGAGATGTCCCATGCGCTGCGGGATGGCTTCTTCCACCACCTGATAACGTACCGGGAACGGCCAGGTTTGCGGATTGCCAATATCGCCCTGATAGCGGCGAAACGCGGTTTTCACCATCAGAATACCAATGGTGGCGGGCTGGTAAGCGGCGCGACTCATTTTTCCACCCATACGCTGGATAAATTGCCTTCGAGGCCATCGGCGGTTGGCGAGTGATCGTGCACGCGTTTGTTGCTGATGGTGATGAACTGCGGTGAGGCGAGATTCACATCCGGCACGTCACGCTGCACGATATCCTGGAACTGCTGGAACTCTTGCAGACGTTTACTATTGTCATTCTCGGTTTGAGCCGCTTCGAGCAGGCGATCAACCTCAGCATTCTGGTAATGGGAAATATTGGTAAACGGCACGCCCGGGCGGTAGTTCTTCGACCAGTAAAGACGCTGCACGCCGACGGTAGGATCGTAGAGATTGGCGTACTGATCGATGGAGAACTGGAAGTCACGCTGGGTAAAGACGCGCGTGGCGTAGGTTGACAAGTCCTGCGAACGCAGCGTGGCGGCGATACCGATGCGCGCCAGCGCCGAACGCACAAACTCGGCGTTGCGACAGAAGGTATCGTCAAAGGTGTTGTAATCAAGCGTGACGCGCAGACGCACGCCATCATCGCCTTTCTTGTAGCCCGTCTCGTCCAACAGTTTATTGGCGGCCGCCAGATCGTACTGATACGGCGAAAGTTTGTTGCTGTGGAAAGCTTTCAGGCCCGGCGCGACCGGCGTTTCGGTTGGCGTGGCATAACCGAAATAGACCACGTTGAGCAAGGCTTTGCGGTTGATGGCATGCGCAATCGCCTGACGAACGCGCAGATCTTTGAACAGCGGATCATCCAGATTGAAGTGAATCGATGCCACGCTGTAGGAGTAATTATTGCCTTTGGTTTCAAATACCAGCTTTGGATTTTCCTGCAAACGCTTCAGCTCGCTGAGCGCCACCGGCGTGCGATAACCGATATCAGCCTGGCCGGTTTGCAGCGCAAGTGATCGCACGGTGGGATCGGTCGAGAACTTCACTACCAATTGATCGATATACGGTTTTGGTGCATCCCAGTAATTCGGGTTGCGCTTATAAAGGATATAGCTGCCGCGCTCCCATTTTTCGAAAATATAAGGCCCGGTGCCAATCGGCGCATTATTATTGGGATTCTTCAAAACATCGCTGTTTTCATAAATATGTTTCGGCAGAATTGGCGTTTCACCGGCCGCAAAGGCGGTAATTAAATAGGGCGCGGGATGGCTTAATACCAGCACGGCGGTTAACTCATCCGGCGTTTCGATGCTGGCGACGTTGGCAAAAGTAGATTTCGCACGCGGGTGAGTTTTCTTCAATAAATCAATCGAGAACGCCACATCGGTTGAGGTAAAGGGCTGGCCGTCATGCCACTTCACGCCTCTACGCAGATGGAAGGTGTAACGTTTGCCGTCTGGGCTGATCTCCCATGAAGTGGCCAGCTGCGGCAGCGGCTTGAGGTTGTAATCGTAGGTGAGCAGGCCTTCGTTGACCTTGGCGCTGGCGGCAATCACCGGCTGCGCCACGGTCGCCAGCGCCACCAGCGCCGAAGGTTCGCTTGGCAAAATCAGCGTGAGCGTGCCGCCTTTTTGCGGCGTTTCTGCGTTAGCAGAATTAATTAAAAGCATTCCCAATAGTGTAAATAATAAAATCCGACCTAATAGCCGTAATGAATTCATTGTAATAACCCTTTGTGAGAATAATCAGTAACGATGCAGGCTCAGGGAAATTAACAGGCGAATTCTGTTTTTCCTATTAACTAAAATGGCTTTGGATTGCTGGAATATGGATATTTGCGGAGGTTGGGTTTAGTGCGGGTTGGAATAACGGTCGCCATAAATGGCGACCCTACAACGGATTGGTACGGGTTTTCGAACGGTCGCCATAAATGGCGACCCTACAACGGATTAGTGCGGGTTTTCGTAGGGTCGCCATTTATGGCGACCTCACTCACTGGAACATCAATTACCACTTCATCTCGCCAGTATTCACTTTGGCGCTCAAATCCAACGAACTTTCCTCCAGCAGATGCGGATAAGCGGCTTTCATGGTCTCGATCACCTGCGCCGAACCTTTATGCTGCTGCAGCGCTTTCTCAAAGGTTTGTAGATAGTTCAAAGTAAACGTAATTGCCGCATCACCCGTCGGGCGCTCGCCGAGATAATGCCCCGGAATCACCTGCTTAGGCTGCAGTTTTTGCATCTCGCTCAACACATTGCGCCACTGCTGACGAATGGCAGGCGTTTGCGTATCAGCAGTCCAGACGTGAATGCCGGAAGCCACGCCGGTGCCGCCGAGAATCGTTTTATTCGCCGGGATCCACACGTAAGCCGCGTAATCATTGGCGTGACGCAGTTCCAGCGTTTCACCGTCGACTTTAAAGCTGGTGGCATGCGTAACCTGCGGAACATACAGCTGCTTTGGTGCGCCGTCCTTCATCTGCGGACCCCAATACGCCAGCTTGGCGGCTTTGCTGGCTTCGATGTGTTTTACCACCTCCGGCGTTGCCACGATCTTCACCTGAGGGAACGCTTTTACAATCGGTTCCAGACCAAAATAGAAGTCAGGATCGCCAGAGGTGATAACGATCTGCGTCAGCTTTTTGCCGCTGGCTTTGATCATCTGCACCAGCTTCTCGCCGTCTTTGGTGCTGAACTGCGCATCAAACAGTATCGCTTCGTGCGGACCAGAAACCAGCGTCGAAGAGACCGGGAAAATGCCGTTCTCCTGCGGGTTATACACTTCTAAATTGAGCGGCGCAGCGAAGGCCGGCAGGGCGGCAAAGGCCAATGCCAGCGTCAACGTTTTCATTTTCATCGAATTTTCCTTTCTCCGGCACCTCGCCGTCTTTGAGGGCTTTATTGTAGAGAAATTGCTGGCTGGTAGAATTCCCGAAACTGGATATGATCAGTTTCATAAAACGATCAGATGGAGCCAACATGGACAGAGTCACGGCGTCAACGGTGTTCAACCGCATTTGCGAGCTAGGCAGCTTAAGTGCTGCGGCGCGTGCGCTGGATATTTCGCGGCCGATGGTCAGCCGCTATCTGGATGAAATGGAGAAGTGGGCCGGTGCGCGTTTACTGCACCGATCATCGCGCAAACTAACTATCACGCCCGCTGGCGAGAAGATCCTCGAAAAATCGCGCGCGCTGGCGAGATTGGCTGAAGAGATTGCCGATCAGGGCGCGGATAGCGAACCACACGGCACCTTGCGCGTCGCCTGTGCGCACTCTACCGCCACGCATATTCTTGGCCCGATGATTCCGGCATTTCTCGCCCGTTTTCCGGCGGTGCGCATCGAGCTGGAGATCAACAATCAGCCGGTGAGTTTAATCGGCGAGCGCATTGATGTGGCGGTACGGATTACCGACGATCCCGAATCTGGCGCCATTGCGCGCCGCTTAGGCGAGTGTGTTTCGGTAGTGTGCGCATCGCCAGACTATTTGCAGGCGCGCGGTGCGCCGCAAACGCCTGCCGATCTTACGCAGTATAACTGCCTGCATTACAGCCGTTTCGCCGGGCAGAGCTGGCAGTTTTCCGATGCGCAGGGCGAAACTATTTCAGCGGCGGTACACGGCAATTTCAGCGCCGGTATCTCGTCGGTGTTGTGTGATGCGGCGGTCGCCGGTTGCGGTTTAGCGATGGTGCCGGAGATGGAAGCGCGCCACGCCATCGACAATGGACAGCTGCAAACCGTGCTGCCGGCATATCAGCCAAAAACGCTGGCGATCTATGGCCTCTACATGTCACGGGAACGGCAACCGGCGGCGCTGCGGGCGTTTCTCGATGCGGTGCAACAGCAGTTAACCGCCTAAACGTTCGACACGCAATTGGTGTGCAAGTAATCAGAGCATATTCAGTGTGTTAAGCAAGTAAAGGTAGCTTTAGAGAGCCGGTTTTCAGCCTGAAATCGCCAAATACGTGGTGAAACTTTGCTCAGCTGTGATCGCTATAGAACGACGGAACCTGACCGGTTACGCGGCGAAACATGGTGGAGAAGGCCGAACTGCTGTCATAGCCGAGCGAGAGCGCCACGTCGTTGACGGATTTGCCCGCCACCAGCCGCGCCAGCGCCGTTACCACGCAGGCGCGTTGTCGCCAGGCGGAGAAGGATAAACCGGTCTGCTGAAGGAAATGGCGGCGGAAGGTGCTGAGGCTCATAAACAGTGCGCTGGCCCAGCGATCAGCCGCGTCATGAATGGTTGGCGCCTGCAAGAAGTTCTGGCATTGCGCCAACAGCGCCGGATGCTGCGGCAGTGGAATATCAAATTCCCGTACAGGCATTGCCGCTAACTCCAGCAGCAGCAACTGCACCAGCGATCGATCGCGATCCGATGCGTATAACAGCGGTAAATCAACGGCTTCAATCAATAGCTGTCGCAGCAGCGGCGAGACGCTGATGACGCGGCAGCGATCGCTATCGCGCAAATCTGCCGCGCAAACCGGCTCGATATACAGACTGCGCGTTGAGACGCCGACAAACTTCACACTGTGCGCGGTGTCAGGCGGAATCCACACCGCATGCTGCGGCGGAACCACCCATTCGCCCGCCTGGGTCGAAACGTGCATCAAACCCGTCGCGCCATACAGCAACTGCGCGCGGCGATGGCGATGCGCTGGCAGCACAAATCCCTGCGCATAGTCATTCCCCAGCGCCACCACGTCACGATCAATCTTGTCGTATTTATCAATGTGGCTATTACGCATACCCGGCATCCACCGCAAATTGACTGATTTGCAAGGGTAATTGAGCGCTGCACAAATGGGAAGCGGGTAGGTTGCTGCGTAAGCTGCATCACTCTTTTCATGACGTAGAGAAAGGCGATGAACGAGCTGTTAATAATTGGGCTGGCGGGGTTTGCCACCGGCATCACCACGGTGTTGTTTGGCTTTGGCGGTGGTTTTGTGGTGGTGCCGTTTGTCTATCAACTGCTGTCGCAGCAGCCATTACTGGCGGCGCAGGCGATGCATATCGCGGTGGCGACCTCAACGGCGGTGATGATTTTCAACGCCGGTTGGGCCAGCTATCAAAACTGGCGGGCGGGCAAATTGCATACAGACATTTTGCTGCCGCTAATCAGGTTTATCGCGCTGGGTGCGGTGATTGGATCCTGGCTGGCAGGCATGATCAGCGATACGTGGGTGCGCAGGCTGTTTATGGTTTACATGGTGGTAACCATCGCCGATTGCCTGCTGCGCAAAGGTTTCTTCAGCCGCGCGGCACCGCGAAGGTTGTCGCGCCTAACCGCCAGCGTGGGCGGCACAATGATTGGTGTTATTGCTGCGATGCTCGGCGTCGGCGGCAGCGTGATGACCGTGCCGCTGCTGCGTCGTCATGGCTATGCCATGCGCGACTGCGTCAGCGCGGCCAATCCGCTGTCGCTGCCGGTGGCCATTTTGGGTGCTACGACGTACGCCATCAGCGGCTGGCAGCAGATTCCCGCCAGCGGTTATCTCGGTTTTATCAGCCTGAAAATTTTACTGCTGCTGGTGGTCGCCGGTTTTATCGGGATCGTGTTTGCCCGCCGCTGTATTCCGGCGGTGCCCGATGTCTGGCATGCGCGTATCTATGTGCTGCTGTTGTGCATGGTGCTGGTGGCTATCGCGGTTTAAAAAAGGCGATCGTTAAGCCAATTCTAAGCTTCGCCACGTACATTGCCCTCATTGTTACAACCATCAGTAAACGAAGTCAGAATTAGAGGGCGATCGCCGAACTCCTGCGGATTGCCCACGTCTACAGAGCGTACTGAGCTTTGAGTTAAGCGCTGGAGTGTTCATTTGTTGCGATTACTGTTTATGCTGATGGGTGGGCCGGCACTGAGATCCGGCTGGCCGTATCTCGCCGCGTTAGGTGTGATGTGTGTCGGGGCAAGTGCCGGGATCGTAATGGATCTGCTGCAACATGGAACGGTTTCATTTCCCTTGCAGCTATTAGGGATGTTTCTCACGTTAGAAGCCGGAGCGGAGGTGCTGAATGCGTTCTATGCGCCTGCCGGTATCGCCTGGCCGTCACTGCTGAAATCGACCGTATTGCTAATGTTTGGCGCGCTGGTGTTTCTTGCCCCCCACGACAGCGGCGTTTGCCTTTCACTGGCATTCGCAGCGGTGTTTTTACTCGATGGCGGATTCCGCATCATCTCATGTTGCCTGATGCGCTGTCGGCGCTGGACGCGCAAATTAACGCTTGGCTGTACCGAACTGGTGTTCAGCGTGATGATTGCCACCAGCTGGCCGTTATCACCGCATGCCATTGTGCCGCTCTGTTTTGCCCTGTTGCTGTTGGGTTGGGGTATCAATCTGTTAATGATGACAGCACAAATCCACGCCTTGCCCGTCAACACCAGCGTCACCGCATTGCCGCTGTTTACGCGTTCCGGTTTGCGTGCGCCTCACGGATTAGGGTATGTGCATCCGCCGCTGAGTCAGCATGCGGTGAGCACGCCGCTTAACGTTTACATCTGGACGCCGGTAGGTTCGGGTGATGTGGCAGGACGCCGTCCGTGGTTTGATCGCTGGGTGGCGGCAATTGACCATCGCGGCGAAGTCTCTACCGGCCATACTTCGCTGGAGATGGGCGAAGAGATTTACATCAGCCTCTATCCTGCGGATGACGTTTCCCGCGATTTTCGCGGCTTTCTGAAAACGTTGCGCGCGAAAGAGGAGTTTGATGTGGAAGGTTGCTACCTGCTTTCACTGGAGAAAGAGATCAAGGCGTGGTGTCGGCCTGACAAACGCCTGACGTTGCCACACTACAATCAGCAGGCGCTACGCAATTTCTGGTTCAGCAACGCCCACGATACGCGCTACAACCTGACGTCACGTAACTGTTCAACCAGTGTGATTCAGGCGCTGGATGTCGCAACCGAAGGTCTACTCGGTGAGCGAGGCTTGCAAGGGTTATGGGTGCTGTTCAATCCCGACTTCTGGCTGTTAAGCCTGGTGCGCAGCCGCGCCGAAGGCATGACCTGGACGCCGGGATTGGTGATGGATTATTGCCTGCTACTGCGCCAGGTTTTGGCGCCAGCACAGCGCTTTAGCCGTTATAAAAGGGCGATGAGTTGGCTTCAGCATCAGCTCAGTAATAAGCGTTCGGCTACGGATCCGTAACCGATGCAAAACCGTGTAAGCGCAAGATGGTCTGCGCCGTGACTGAAGAGAGAAATGCCGCGAAGGGCTGTGCGACTTCAGAGCAGCATGCCCAGCCGTATCTGGCCTGCACGTTATAAGGCGCAGGGATATCCAACACCTCAAGTTGTGGGCAGCCACGCAAACGCGGCGCATAGCTGGCGTAGCCGATAAACATATCCGCGTGCTGCTGTTCGATTAGCCACTGCGCCGCCAGCTTACCGGCGGGCACTGTTACACTATTCGGGCCGCCAACCAAGGTGCGCGCTTTGGCTTTCAACGTGCTTCCCAATCCCGGATGACGTTGCTCAATATTTTCAAACAGTTGCCAGGTGTAATCGCCCGAAGGATCGCTTAGCGGCGTCGAAGTGGCTAAGCGTAAATTATTCCGACAAAGCAGCGCTAACCAGTCATCATCATGCGTGACAACGTCACGCTTATCCGTCAGGCACAGCGAGTTGGCGGCAAATAATCCCACTTCTGTTGCGCATCCTTGCTGCAACAGCGCTTCAGGATGCAGTCGATTTGCAGATGCAAAAAAGTCGCACGGTTCGCCCGCCTCAATACGCTGGCGCAGCATGCCCGCCGGACCAAAATCGGTGTTCACCGCGATGCCGGAGAGCGAGGTAAATGCCGCCACCACATCCGGCCACGCCGCGCGCAAACTACCGGCTGCCAGAATCTTCAGCGTTGTCATGATAGTGCGTCCGGTAAAAGCGCTGATACCAGCGATCAGCTTGTTGTTGCATGTCGATGTCGCGGAATTTTTCCGGATAGAGCTTTTTCGCCATCCACAGTTCGCCGAGGCCAATCGCTTCCGGCATCGGATAGCCCCAGGCTTTGGCGTATTCCGGCATTAGCCACACCTGATGATTTTTCACTGCATTAATGGTTTGCCAGCGCGCATCTTGCTGGATTTCCTGCACCACATTTGGATAACGATCCTGCACAAAAATCACCTGCGGATTCCATGCCACAACCTGTTCCATGCTGACCTGTTTGAAACCCTGTACGGTCGCGGCAGCGACATTGAATGCGCCCGCATGCGCCATCATCAAGCCGGTGTATTTGCCCGAGCCGTAAGTGGTGAGGTCGGGATTCGCCATATAGGCGCGCACGCGCTGCTGATCGGGCAGATTTTTCAGACGGTCGCTGACGATTTTGCGGCCGGCAAACGCGGCATCAATCAGCTCCTGCGCCTGCTTTGGCTTATTAACTACCTTGCCTATCAGCGTGATGCCTTCCTTAATACCGAGATCGTAGGCCTGATCTTCGTTCTGCATGCTGGGATTGATTTTGCCTTGCTGACCGGGATCATCGCGACGCAGTGAGATCGCCAGCACCGGAATGCCCAAGGCAGAAATCTGGTCGATCATCTCCTTCGGCGCATAGTTGGTGACAAACACTACTTGCGGATGCAGCGCCACCAGCCGCTCCAAATCGACATGCGTTAAATCACCCAGCATCGCTTTGTGCGTGAGTTCCGGCACCAGCTGCGCATAACCTTCGCCCAGCTGCTGTTGCCAGTTCGCCAGGATACCGACAATTTTATCGGTGGAGTTGAGCTGCACCAGCAGGTTCAGAGTTTGATGTTGTAGCACCACCACGCGATCGATGTTGTCGGGAATCGTCACCTGACGACCAATCTGATCGGTCACCACGCGGCTGGCATAGCTGTGTAAAGAGGTAAAAGTGAGCAGACCGGCGATAATAATCCGGTTAAAAGAGATGTGCATAGTCGCTCCTTAATTCGATATGCATTGGAGTATATAGCGATAATGTGGAGCGGGATATGACCTTTTCATGCTGACCTAAAAAGGGAAGCGGGGGCTTCCCTGACGCGGCTTAAGGAATGATTCGTGCGCTGCGTAACTGCGCAAACAGAGCAAAGAACATCTCATCCGTTGCCTGATAGCCGTTAAAACCCGCGCGCCGTATTTTACTGCCATCACCAAACATGTCGTAATCCCAGCCAAAAACAAAATCGGCAAACTGCCCATCATTCAGCTGCAAGATATCTGGCTCTATCAGCTGATGTTCTATAGCGATGGTTTGCCATAGCGCGCGGTAATCCTGAAACAGCTGAGAAAACGACAGATTCACCGCCGGCGCGCTTTCCAGTTCAAACCACCGGGCAATCGCAGGCCACAGCTCACTCCAGCGCCATAAATCGCCGTTGTTAACGTTGAAAGCTTGATTGCGCGCGCCAGGCGCATTGGCCGCCCACAGCGTGGCCTGCGCGAGTAATCCCGCATCGGTATGATCGACCATACTGTGCCAGGCATGTGATGAACCGGGGAAACGCAGCGGTAAGTCCTGAGCTTTACACAGCGATGCGTAGAGCGCGATGCTCAGCGCCAGGTTCATGGCATTACCGGGTACCGCGCTGCCGACCACACCGGGACGCAAGGCGTGCCAGTGCCAGCTTTTACCGCGCTGAAAGTCACTTAGCCAACGCAGCTGTTGCGCATTGAATTCGGCTCCCGCGACGCCGGGATCGCTTTCGCGCGCGGGCGTTTTGAACGGTCCCAGATGCGCGCCATACACTTTGTATCCCTGCATCAAACTGACGCTGCGCAACTGCGCGATTTTATCGATGTTAACCACCAGATTGCGCAGCATCGTCACGTTGGGTTCGACCATTTCACGCCAGTTGGCAGCATTCAGCCAGGCGCTGTAGAAAATATGCGTGACCTGATTAAGCGGGGCCAGCGCCTGTGTACTGTGCTGCGCATCCAGCAGATCGACATGGATGAAAGGGATATCCTGCGTTGAGATTGCAGGCTGGCGCGTCAGGCCGATCACCTGCCAATCCTGCTGACGCAGCGTTTTTACCAACTCACTGCCGACAATGCCGGTTGCGCCCGCGACCAGCGCGACGTGATGTGTTTGCGACATGATGATTCTCCTGTGAACAAGACAGGCACAGTGTTATCTATTATTTTTATTGCTGATATCCCACTATCCAGATGCCACTTATCAGAAAAATCATTAAATGAATAATAAACTCAATGCCATCAATACTTTCCTTCGCGTGGCGGAAGCCGGATCGTTTTCGGCAGCAGCGCGCCTGAGCGGGATGAAGCAATCCGCCGTGAGCCAGCAAATCGCGGCGCTGGAGGAAGAACTCGGCGTCGTGTTGTTGCACCGCACCACGCGCGCGATGAAATTGACTGAGCAGGGCGAGCGATACTTACAGCAGATGCAGCCGCTGCTGGCCGCGATGCAGGATGTTGAAAGCCAGTTGCGCCCGGCGCAGCAAGCGCTGCAAGGCAGCGTGCATATCCAATTACCCAGCGGATTAGGCCAGCGCTTGCTGCCGCCTTTGCTGGCGCTGCAACGCGTGAACCCAGAACTGCATCTGACCATCGCGCTCGACGATCGCGTGGCCGAACTGGTGAGTGAAGGCGTGGATATCGCGTTGCGCCTGAGTGAAATGCCGCCTGAGATGTTTCCGGCGCGCTTACTGGCGCGTATTGAAACGCCGCTGTTTGCTGCGCCTGAGCGGGTACGCGCAACACCGATTACCTCGCTGGCAGAGCTGGCCGCGCATCCGCATGTTCGCTTTAGCGGTATCGACAAACAGGCACCGCTGCGCCTGATATCCAACCAGGAAACCGTAGCGCTAACCGTGAATACCGTGTTTCGCGCCAATAGCAGCGAAGGGTTGTTGCAGGCGCTGCAGGCGGACATCGGCGTCGGCGGCATGCAGTTACCGCTGGTGCAGGAGGCATTAAAATCAGCTTCGCTGGTGCGCATCTTGCCGCAATATCGTCTGCCAGACCGTTTTCTCTACGCGGTATTCCCGGATGCGCGCTTTATCCCGCAGCGCGTCAAACGTGTGGTGGAAGTGATCGAACAGGTTGTGGATGCGTTAATTCCTGCGGCCGATTAAGCCGCTCTCCATCGTGGCGCATGGCTGCGCCATTTTCGTGCTTCTTATCGCAACCGCTGCATTGTAAAGAAACATAAGTATTCGATCTTGTATCCAAGAGCGTATCCCATCTGGCCTGGCCGCTAACGCCCTCGTTTATGGAATTTTCTGGCACGCAAACTGCAACGTTTCCGATAAGTGATAAATCGGGAGTATTCGCATGTTTGATGCACTGTTGGATGAAGATGCCACTACGCTGGCGGCGTTAATTCGCGGCGGAGACGTTTCGGCGCAGGAAGTGACGCAAGCCGCCATCAATCGCATGGAGCAGCGCGAGCCGCAGATTCAGGCGTTTTGTACCGCTACGCCAAAGCTGGCGCTGCAACAGGCGGCCGCTGTTGATGCAAAACGCGCGCGCGGCGAAACGCTGGGGGCGCTGGCGGGCGTTCCGCTGGCGGTGAAAGACCTGATTTGTACCGCAGGCGTGAAAACCACTTCTGGATCGCATGCCTACGCTGATTTTGTCCCGGAAGAAGATGACATCACCGTTGAGCGCCTGCTGGCGGCCGATGCGGTGCTGCTGGGGAAAACCACCGCACCGGAGTTTGGCTATAGCGGCGTTGGGCACAATCCACTGTTTCCATCACCGCGTAATCCGTGGGATCTCTCTAAAACGCCGGGCGGATCGAGCGCCGGTTCCGGTGCGGCATTGGCGGCGCGCCTGTGTCCGATTGCGCTGGGCAGCGACGGCGGCGGTTCGGTAAGAATTCCCGCCGCGCACTGCGGCGTGTTTGGTCTGAAGGCGTCAATGGGGCGCGTACCCTTATGGCCGGGCTGTCGCGACGAGCGCTATCCCGGCGTTTCCAGCTGGGAGTCGCTGGAGCATATCGGCCCGATGACGCGTTCGGTGCGCGACAGCGCGCTGATGATGTCGGTGATGGCGGGGCCAGATATGCGCGATCGCCACTCGATTCCCTGCAACGACGTGGATTGGCTGGCCTCGCTGGAAAAACCGCTGAGCGGTCTGCGCATCGCTTTTAGCGCGGATTTCGGCTACATCGCCGTTGATCCCGAAGTGCGTGACATTGTCACGCAAGCCGCGCGTCGTTTTGCCCGTGAGCTCGGCGCTGAACTGGATGAAGTCGATCCCGGTATCGCCGATGAAGGTGCCACCTTTGCCGCGCTGGTGGCTTTTGAGAGCGATCTCACCGGCATGCGTCACATGCACGCCGAGTTGGGGGCACGCATGTCACCGCATCTCAGCGCCATGCTGCAACGCGACTGGCGCGCTGAAACCTTTACCGACGCCAATACCACACGCAAAAAGCTGTGTAACCAGATGTGGCGTTTTATGCAGCATTACGATCTGCTGCTGTCGCCGACGCTGGCGGTGCCGCCGTTCCCGCTTAATATGCAGGGACCCGAGATCATCGATGGCCGCATGGTGCGCAGCGATCACTGGCTCTCATTCTGCTTCCCGTTCAATTTCACCGGCCAACCGGCGGCGTCTGTTCCTGCGGGCTTTACCGCCAGCGGATTGCCGATTGGCATGCAAATCGTGGGTCGTCATCTGGACGATGGCCTGGTGCTGGCGGCGAGTGCCGCGTTCGAGCGCATACAACCCTGGAATCACATCACACCTGTTTCAATCGGAGTTGCCCATGACTAACAAAAATTCACCGGCTTTAGAGCAGGAGTTCGAGCATGAACCGGTTCCGCTCAGCCATCGCCACTCGACGGGTTCGGTATCGGCGGTGTGGTTTGGTTTCCCGATGATCCTCACCAATGCACTATTTGGCGGCATCATTACCTGGCATCTCGGCTTCTGGCCGGCGCTGATTGCCATTCTGCTGGGTAATCTGGTGCTGTTTGCCTATGTGGGTGCGCTGAGCTGGTTCGCCGGTAATACCGGCATGAACTTCGCGCTACAGGCGAAACGGACCTTTGGCACCAAAGGCTACATTTTGGTTTCGGGCTTTCTTTCTACTGTGGTGATCGGCTGGTACGCCTTCCAGACCGGTTTAACCGGCACGGTGATTAATCAAACCTTTGGCTGGAATGCGCTGGCGGTAACGGCGTTTGCCATGGTGCTGTACACCGCCATCACCTTCCTTGGCGTGCGCGCATTGTCCGTGCTCGGCATGATCGCTGCGCCGCTGTTTGTGGTGTTGGGATTGGTGGCGCTGTGGCTGATCAGTAAGGATCACGATTTCAGCACCATCACGCAGTTTACCGGCAGCAGCAGCGCTGTCGGCGCGATGAGTATGGGCACCGCCGTCACCATGGTGGTGGCCGGTTTTGCCGATTCCGGCACCATGACGGCAGATTTCACACGCTGGTCAAAAGACGGTAAATCGGCGGTGATTGCCGCGTTCTCAGCGTTCCCGGTGGCGAACGTCATCTCTTATCTGTTTGGCGTGGTGATTGTGGCGGTGGGCGCGGCGGTTGATCCAGCGAGTAACGGCGGCAACTTCCTGCCAATGCTGATGGGTCACGGCATGCTGCTGTCGGTGATTGCCTTCCTGTTTGTGTTCATCAATCTCGGTTCGGTGTGTACGCACTGCCTGTATAACGGCGCGGTCGGCTTCAGTCATCTGTTCAGCAGCAAAATGCGTCTGTGGACGGTGATCCTTGGCGTGATTGGTGGGGCGCTGGCGCTGGCTGGCGTGTGGTCCTATTTCCTCGAATGGCTGAGTTTGCTCGGCATCGTGGTGCCGCCGTTTGGCGCGGTGATGATTGTCGATTTGATCTTTATGGCGAAAATCAGCGAGCAGCGCCAATTGCGCCGCATGCGCGGTAGCGCCTTTGCCGCCTGGGCGATTGGTAGCTTGTGTGCGGTGATTGCGCACATCGCCTTCCCACAGTTCGGTGAAGCGGTGATTGGCCTGGTGACTGCCGCCGCCAGCTACACGCTGATTGTGAAACTGAAAGGCGAAAGCACAGTAACTGTGATGGAGGAAAAAAATGCCTGATTACGCGATTGATTCAACACCTTACTCTTGGCCGTATGACGGTCGCTGCAGCCCACAGGATACCGCGCTGATCGTTATCGATATGCAAACCGATTTTTGCGGTAAGGGCGGTTACGTCGATAGTATGGGCTACGATATCGCCTTAACGCGCGCGCCCATTAAGCCGCTGCAGCAGGTGCTTGCAACGATGCGCGAGTTGGGCTTCCCGATCATCCACACGCGCGAAGGGCATCGGCCGGATTTAAGTGATCTGCCTGCGAATAAGCGTTGGCGATCCCGGCGCATGCAGGCGGAAATCGGCGCGCCCGGTCCGTGCGGCCGCATTCTGGTGCGCGGTGAACCGGGCTGGGAAATTATCCCGGAACTGGCGCCATTGCCGGGAGAAGTCATTATCGATAAACCGGGCAAAGGCTCGTTTTACGCTACCGATCTCGAACTGATTCTGCGCAGCCGCGGCATTCGCAATCTGATCATCAGCGGCATCACCACTGATGTCTGCGTCCACACCACGCTGCGCGAGGCCAACGATCGCGGCTTTGAGTGTTTGGTGTTGTCAGACTGCTGCGCGGCGACGGAGCTGAAACACCACGAAGCGGCGCTTAGCATGATCCATATGCAGGGCGGGATTTTTGGTGCAGTGGCCAGTTCGCAGACCTTGCTGGCGGGATTAATTAGCAAGCAAACGGTTGAGGTGGATTAGCTCTTTAACCACTTTTCATAGTGCTCTGGCCACGCCATGGTCGGCGTGCCGGGCCTGCCCATACCAAATCCATGTCCGCCGCTGCTGTAGCGATGCATCTCAACCGGCACATGACGCTTACAGGCGTCAGCCATAATCAGCGTGTTATGCGGATCGGAGATCGGATCGTCCTCTGCCTGCACCAGAAAGAAGGGCGGCGATTGCGGATTGACAAACTCCTGCACTGACCATGCGGCGTTTTCACTGGCGGGCGCGTGGTTACCAACCAGCATTTTGTGGGTTGAAGTGTGGGTGTAAGGCGCTTCCAGCGTGATGATGGGATAGATCAGCGCCGCGCGATCGGCCGTGGCGGGCAGGTTATCCAGGGCATCGGTTGCCCTATAAGATCGAAAATCTGCTCGCGTGACCGCCATACCGAGCAGATGACCGCCAGCGGAAAATCCCAGCACGCTGACATGTTTCTCACGCTGCCGCACCAGACGCAGTGCGCGCTGTGCATCCTGCAGTGGAACCATCGCGCCATCTTTCCAGCCTTCATGCGGCAAACGATAACTCAGTACGTAAGCGGTATATTCGCGCGCCGTCAACCAGGCTGCGGCGGGCCAGGCTTCTTTGCCCATTTCAATACGCGTATAGCCGCCACCTGCGGCAATCAATACTGCGCGACCATTCGGCGCGGGCGGCGTTAATACGGTGAGTGTGGGCTGTACGATATTACGCTGCGCGCCTTTGGTTGAAATCACCAGATCGCCAGCAGGACCGCCACCACCCGGCGGTAAATCTGGCCATAGCGGTAAGATGTGGGTCGTTACGCGTTTCGAAGCAGCCCAGATTAGCCCGCTGCGCACTGTCAGCGCGGAAAGAGTGAGATACGACAAAAAATGGCGGCGCTTCATGGCGGATCCTCACGAAATTGGAGGCTTATTGAAGCAGATAAATCAGCAGAAAAGATGAAGAGGGCGTTGCTATGTATGAACAAATGCGACGGGACAAACATTAAGGTTTGTAGTTACAACATACTTTTAATTGTTTCCTTAATCGTGAGCCTGGCAGCAGTGCGATTGTCGTTGTGACAGTGAAGCGCGGCTATAGATGCTACGACGAAAGTGACAATGTCCTTGGCTGCGTCTGGTACTCCGATGGGTACTAATGATGCGGCGATCGCCGGACATGCCATTGCGGCAGGCACAATTTTAGTCACTAACAATACGCGGGTATTCGCTCGGGTAGTGGATTTGGATCTTCAGGATTGGGCTAGTTAGCCACCAAAGAAAAGGGCGACCAACGTCGCCCCTAAATCAACCTCAACCACGCATCGGTTCAGTGCGAACCGGTTTATCACCGGCAACAAAGTAATCCGCTTCGCTGCGCGGCAGCGGCTGGCGACCACGAATGTTATCTGCGATTTTCTCGCCGATCATGATGGTTGTCGCGTTCAGGTTACCGGTGATGATCAGCGGCATGATTGAAGCATCTACCACGCGCAGGGCTTCAACGCCATGAACGCGGCCTTCACCATCGACGACAGACATCTCGTCGTTACCCATTTTACAGGTGCCGCACGGGTGATAAGCCGTTTCGCCGTGATTTCGCACAAACTCATCTAACTGCTCATCGGTCTGGCAATCCAGGCCAGGGCTGATCTCTTTACCGCGATATTTATCCAGCGCCGGCTGGTTGATGATCTGGCGCGTGATACGAATCGCATCGCGGAACTCCTGCCAATCCTGCTCATGTGACATGTAGTTGAACAGAATCGCTGGATGGCGACGCGGATCGCGTGATTTCAGGCGTACATGACCGCGGCTCGGTGAGCGCATTGACCCAACGTGGCACTGGAAGCCGTGCGCTTCCACCGCGTTCGAGCCGTTGTAGTTAATCGCCACCGGCAGGAAGTGATACTGAATATTCGGCCAGCTGAACTCTTCACGACTGCGGATAAAGCCGCCGCCTTCAAAGTGGTTGCTGGCGCCGACACCGGTGCCATTAAACAGCCACTCCGCACCGATTTTCGGTTGGTTCCACCACTTCAAGGCCGGGTAGAGCGAAACTGGCTCTTTGCACTCATATTGCAGGTACATTTCGAGGTGATCCTGCAAGTTCTCGCCCACGCCCGGCAAATCATGCACCAGCGGGATATCGAACTGTTTCAGCAGTTCAGCGGAACCAACACCGGAGCGCTGCAGAATCTGCGGCGAGGCGATGGCACCAGCGCACAGCAGCACTTCACGGCGCGCATGCGCCTGGTGCGAGGTATTGCTGGAACCCAGCAGATACTGCACGCCAACCGCGCGTTTACCTTCAAACAGAATGCGGTCGGTGGTCGCATGGGTAACGATTTTCAGGTTTGGACGCGTTTTTGCGGTATCGAGGTAACCGCGCGCGGTGCTGGAGCGGCGACCTTTCGGCGTCACAAAACGATCCATTGGCCCGAAACCTTCCTGCTGGTAGCCATTCAGGTCGTCAGTGCGCGGATAACCCGCCTGCACGCCAGCTTCAATCATCGCCGCGAACAGCGGATTATTGCCAGGTTTACAGGTGGTGATGCTCACCGGACCTTCGCCGCCGTGATAATCATTGGCACCGATATCGCGCGTTTCAGATTTGCGATAGTAGGGCAGGCAGTTCAGGTAGCTCCAGTTTTCCAGACCAGGCTCATTGGCCCAGTTATCGAGATCCATCGCGTTACCACGGATGTAGCACATGCCGTTGATCAGCGACGAACCGCCCAAACCTTTGCCGCGTCCGCACTCCATGCGACGGTTGTTCATGTACGGCTCAGGTTCGGTTTCATACGCCCAGTTGTAGCGTTTTCCCTGCAGCGGGAAAGCCAGCGCCGCAGGCATCTGCGTGCGGAAGTCGAAGCGGTAATCTGGGCCGCCCGCTTCTAAAAGCAGCACATTGACGCTGCTATCTTCGGTCAGTCTTGTTGCCAAAACGTTCCCTGCGGATCCGGCTCCGATAATGATGTAATCAAATTCCATTAGTCGTTCCTCAGGTTAAAAGCCAAAATTAAAATACGGACTGAAAACGGGTCATTTCGAGCTGTACAGATTTCACCTGCGTGTAGTTTTGCAGCGTCATCAGGCCATTTTCACGGCCCACACCCGAATGTTTGTAACCGCCCACCGGCATCTCAGCGGCGGATTCGCCCCAGGTATTGATCCAGCAGATACCTGCTTCAATCTGGTGAATCACGCGGTGCGCGCGGTTGAGATCCTGGGTTACCACACCGGCCGCCAGGCCAAATTCAGTAGCGTTGGCGCGGCGAACCACTTCTTCTTCGCTTTCATAAGTCAGAATCGACATCACTGGCCCGAAAATCTCTTCGCGCACAATGGTCATCTCATCGCGGCAGTCGGTGAACACGGTCGGTTCTACCCATGCGCCGTTATCGAAAGCCGCACCGCTCAGACGTTTACCGCCGCACAGCAGACGCGCACCTTCGCTGATGCCAGATTCGATGAAGCGCATCACGTTGTCGCGATGCGCGAAGCTCACCAGCGGACCGAAGTTGGTATCTGGATGGTTGAGATCGCCGGCCTTAATACGCGCCACGCGCTCAGCGATTTTGGCTTCAAACGCCGCTTGCAAATTAGCCGGGATAAACACGCGCGTGCCGTTGGTGCAAACCTGGCCCGAGCTGTAGAAGTTCGCCATCATCGCGATATCCGCGGCGAGGTCGAGATCGGCGTCGTCAAAGATGATCAGTGGAGATTTGCCGCCCAGCTCCATGGTGACGTCTTTCAGCGTCGAACCGGCCGCATTGGCCATCACTTTCTTACCGCTGGCAACGCCACCGGTGAAGGAGACTTTATCAATGCCCGGATGATCGGTGAGCAGCTGGCCGGTAACCGCGCCACGACCGTTCAACACGTTGAACACGCCGTTTGGTACGCCCGCTTCGGAGTAGATTTCTGCCAGTTTCAGCGCGGTTAGCGGCGTGACTTCGCTCGGTTTGAAGATCATCGCGTTACCAGCAGCCAGCGCGGGCGCGGATTTCCACAAAGCGATCTGAATCGGATAGTTCCACGCGCCGATACCGGCCACCACGCCCAATGGTTCGCGGCGGGTATACACGAAAGAGGTGTCGCGCAGCGGGATTTGCTGGCCTTCCAGAGAAGGAATCAAGCCCGCGTAGTACTCCAGCACGTCGGCACCGGTCACGATATCCACATATTGGGTTTCGCTCAGCGGTTTGCCGGTATCAAGGGTTTCCAGCGCGGCCAGTTCATCATTGCGTTCACGCAGAATATCGACCGCACGACGCAGGATGCGTGAACGCTCCATAGCGGTCTTCGCCGCCCAGATTTTCTGGCCTTTTTTCGCGGCGGCAACAGCGCGATCAACATCTGCGCGTTCCGCTTCATGCACGTCGGCCAGCACTTCGCCGTTCGCCGGGTTGATGGTCTGGAATGTGTTGCCAGCCGCAGCGGGAACCAATGCGCCATCAATATAAAGGTGTTGCTCGGTGAATCGGGACATGATTTCTCCTTCCTCAGTGATTCTGGTCAGCCAATTGCTGACGAATGAATTGGGTGGTGAGCTGTCTGGCGATAGCCAAATCGAACGGTTTGCCGCTGAGCGCCGCGCGCAGCCACAAGCCATCAATCAATGAAGCGAGGCCATGTGCCGCCAGACGCGCCTTTTCGCGCGGGATTACGCGTCGAAACTCGGCTGCCAGCGTGGAAAACAGGCGACGGCTGCTCACGCGTTCTAAGCGGCCCAACTGTGGCTGATGCATGCTGCTGGCCCAGAAATCCAGCCAGGCTTTCATTGCGGCGCTGTGCACCTGCGAATCATCAAAGTTGCCTTCCACTATCGCCAGCAGGCGCGCTTCCGTTGTGGCGTCTGCCAGCGGTTTTAACCTTGCTGCTACCGCATCACGTAGCTGACGTGTTACGTCACGCATCGTGGCTTCCAGCAGACCGTTCTTGTCTTTGAAGTAGTGGCTAATGATGCCTGTCGATACGCCAGCACGTCGCGCAATCTGCGCAATGGTGGCATCGTTGATCCCGACTTCGTTGATGGTGCTCAGGGTCGCATCAATCAGTTGCCGACGACGTATCGGCTGCATTCCCACCTTTGGCATAACACTCCAGCTCCACTTCAATCTTAGAACGCTATTAAAACTTTTTTTGATTGCACGTTCAATATAAAAAAGAAATTTGTTAGGATGCTGTGCTTGGATTGTTACAAAAACGAAGCGGGGAAGCGAAGGGACTCAGCGGATGCGTATGCACGCGCATCCCACGAAAACCGCATTTTGCCTCGTCGGGATGCCGTTAATGGCGATCTCCGCGAGCTTCTTTGGCACGTACTACAGGAAATTAACCAGAGGTAATCGATGATTAATCCACCTGCCAGTGAAAAAGACAGAATCAATCCTGTGGTGTTTTACACCTCCGCCGGACTGATTCTGACATTTTCACTTGTCACGATTTTTTACAGCGAACTCGCTGCCAGCTGGCTTCTGACCGCCGTTAATTGGGTCACCTCTACGTTTGGCTGGTACTACATGCTCGCTGCCACGCTGTACATCGTGTTCGTCATCTACATGGCGTGTTCGCGCTACGGCGCTATCAAGCTGGGGCCGGAGCAATCTAAACCCGAGTTCAGTTTGCTGAGCTGGTCGGCGATGCTGTTTGCCGCCGGCATCGGTATTGACCTGATGTTCTTCTCGGTTGCCGAGCCGGTAACCCAATACATGCAGCCGCCAGAAGGTGCAGGGCAGACCATGGAAGCCGCGCGTCAGGCGATGGTGTGGACGCTGTTCCACTACGGCGTCACCGGCTGGTCGATGTACGCATTAATGGGCATCGCGCTCGGCTACTTCAGCTATCGCTACAACCTGCCGCTCACCATCCGTTCGGCGCTCTATCCGATTTTCGGCAAACGCATTAATGGCCCGATTGGTCACACGGTTGATATCGCTGCGGTGATCGGCACCATCTTTGGTATCGCCACCACGTTGGGAATTGGTGTGGTGCAGCTGAACTACGGCCTCAACGTGCTGTTCGATGTGCCGGAAGGTTTCACGGCGCAGGCCGCGCTAATTGTGCTGTCAGTGATCATCGCCACCATCTCAGTAACATCCGGCGTGGATAAAGGCATCCGTATTCTTTCTGAGCTGAACGTCGCGCTGGCGCTGGGCTTAATTCTGTTCGTGCTGTTTATGGGCAAGACCGATTTCCTGCTCAACGCACTGGTGCTAAACGTTGGTGATTACGTCAATCGCTTTATGGGCATGACGTTGAATACCTTTGCCTTCGATCAGCCACGCGAGTGGATGAATAGCTGGACGCTGTTCTTCTGGGCGTGGTGGGTTGCCTGGTCGCCATTTGTCGGTCTGTTCCTGGCACGTATTTCGCGCGGTCGTACCATTCGTGAGTTCGTGCTGGGTACGCTGATTATCCCGTTCACCTTTACGCTGCTGTGGCTGTCGGTGTTTGGTAACGCGGCGCTATATGAAATCATTCACGGTGACGCCGGCTTTGCGCAGGAAGTGATGGCGCATGCCGAACGCGGCTTCTACAGCCTGCTGGCGCAGTATCCGGCGTTTAAATTCAGTGCTTCGGTGGCCACCATCACCGGCATGCTGTTCTACGTGACGTCGGCGGATTCCGGTTCGCTGGTGCTGGGTAACTTCACCTCGAAGCTGAAAGACATCAACAGCGATGCACCAAACTGGCTGCGTATCTTCTGGTCGATTGCGATTGGTGTGCTGACGATGGGCATGCTGATGACCAACGGGATTTCTGCCTTGCAGAACGCCACGGTGATCATGGGCTTACCGTTTAGCTTTGTGATCTTCTTTGTGATGGCCGGGCTGTATAAATCGCTGAAGGTGGAAGATCACCGCCGCGCCAGCGCCAGCCGCGACACTGCGCCGTACATTTCAGCCAGTAACGATCGCCTGAGTTGGAAGAAGCGCCTGTCGCGTCTGATGAACTATCCGGGCACGCGCTATACGCAGAAGATGATGGAAGATGTGCTGTTCCCGGCGATGCAGGATGTGGCGAAAGAGCTGGAGCTGCGCGGTGGACGTGTATCGCTGGAGCGTGCCGAGCCAGAAGAAGGGCAGCCGCTGGGCCACCTTGATCTGCGCGTGTTGCTGGGCGAGGAGCAGGATTTCGTTTATCAAATCTGGCCACAGCAGTATTCGGTACCGGGCTTTACCTATCGCGCACGTAGCGGTAAATCGACCTATTACCGCCTGGAAACCTTCTTGCTGGAAGGCAGCCAGGGCAATGATTTGATGGACTACAACAAAGAGCAGGTGATCATCGATATTCTCGATCAGTACGAACGTCACCTGAACTTTATCCACCTGCATCGTGAAGCGCCGGGCAGCAATATGACCTTCCCGGACGTGTGATCTCAGCCAGGTGCGCCTCGATGCGCACCTGGCACTTTCTCCGATCGCAGCTACACTTTCACGCTGATTAAACGGGGGATGAAATGAAATTAGGCTTTGCTTGTAAGTATCTGGATCAACAGGCTAAACAGCCGTATCCCTTCAAAAGCACCACCCGCACGCGCTTTCTTAGTCTCGATGATGAATCACGCATCACGCTGCTAAACCAACTGGCGCAAAACAATCTGCAAAATCTCACTCTCACGCTTGAAAAGCTGGCCACGCAGCCCGACGCGCTGCGCATGATGCGCATCGGCAGCGATCTATTGCCGCTTTACACGGTGCCGCAAGCGACTCAGCTGTACGGGGAATTATTGCCCGATCTTACGCCGTTACTACGCCGCTGCGGCGAGCTGGCGCGCGCTAATAATATTCGGCTTTCATTCCACCCCGGCCAATATACGGTGCTGGCCTCCGATAATGATGGCGTGGTCGATCGCGCGATTGAGGATGTGGAGTATCACGCCACCTGTGCGGTATTAATGGGTTATGGCCGACAGTTTCAGGATTTCAAAATCAACATCCATATGAACGGCAAAAAGGGCTTTGAGGGCTTCCGCGCCGCGTTTCTGCGGCTCACTCCTGAAGCGCGCAATATGCTAACGGTGGAAAATGATGAAATATCCTGTTCGCTGGACGATGTGTTGCAGGCGCGTGAGTTGTGTCCGGTAGTGCTGGATATTCACCATCATTGGGTGAAAGAGAATCACTATATTCAGGCTGATGATGCGCGCATCGCGCTGATAAAAGCGTCGTGGCGCGGTGTGCGGCCAGTTTTGCACTATTCGATTGCGCAGGAAGGTTTGATTCCCGATCACGGTTTCCCGGATCAGCAGGATTTAGCGGTGTCGAAAACCAAACTTCGCGCCCATGCCGATTATTACTTCAATCAAAGCTTAAATGATTGGGCGCTGTCGTTTGATGCCTTCGATATTATGTGCGAAGTGAAAATGAAAAATTTAGCGCGCGACCGTTTGTACGATTATGCAGTCGAGCGCCAGATCATCACGGCGCCGTAATCACAATCGCCACGCGGCGGTTTTGCGCCCGGCCCTGCGGGTTATTGTTGCTGGCAATCGGCGCGCTCATTCCTAAGCCGCGCGTAACGATATTTTCGCGCGGAATTGCTGCGCCTTGCGCCCATTGTGTCGCAACGGCGTTGGCTCTTTTCAACGACAGCTGCTGGTTGTAATCCGCTTTGCCGTAATTATCGGTATGACCATCAATACGCACATGCTTAATGCCGGTCGTCGCCAGATTTTTCGCCATTGTCTGAATGGTGTTTTTACTGGCGGGAGTGAGCTCAGATTCGTTGACGCCAAACAGAATTTTGTCCGACAAACCTAATCCCCAACCTTCGCTATTTTGGCTGAAACCGGCATTACGCATCGCCGCGATCTGTTCATCGCTGAAACGTCCCTTTGCCTGGCAACCGACCAGCGCCAGCACACACACCATCAGGAAAATTTTCATCTTCATCTCCGCACCTTACTCTTTCCCTTATTTTTGTACATGTTCGTATCTGCGCGTTCCAGAATCGACTCAACCGTATCGCCGTGCTGCGACCAGGCGTAGCCAATGGTCACCGAGGTGGAAATCGGAGTGCCTTCAGCAATAACTATTTTCTGGCTGATGGCTTCATTAATATCCTGCATCAGCAACTGCAATTGCGCCTCGCTGGCGCGGCTGCTCACCAGCATGGCGAACTCATCGCCGCCTAAACGCGCGACTAAATCCTGTTTATATGCCAATGCGGAAAGGCGCGAACCAATCGCTTTAAGTACTTCATCACCGGCGGCATGGCCCCAGTTATCATTGATGCTTTTAAAGCGATCGCCATCGAGAAACAGCAAAGCAAAGCGCTCTTTCGCCAGTTGCTGATCGAGCAGTTGGGTTAAACGCGCCACAAAGGCGGCGCGATTGGCGAGGCCGGTTAGCGGGTCTTCCAGCGCTTTGGCGGCCAGCGTGCGATTATCGCGGATCAGAGAAGCCTGCAGCGTCTGCATCTCTGTCAGCAACGAGTTGAGGTCATTGGAAAACAGCTGAAATTCGCGCGTCGGGCTTTCCGGGATACGTAAGGAAAAATCACCAGAATGGATCACGTAGTGGATCGAGCTGGTGATATTACGCAACGAGGCAAGTATGCCGCGATGGAGAAATTCACTCAGCAGGAAGGAGATGATTAACACGCACAGCATGCCGCTGGTCAGAATCATCAGCGAATAACGGATGAAATCGGCCGCACCGGTAACGGTGCCTTCCAGCGTCAGCGTACCGACATTGGCTTCCGAGTGGTTAATATTAACGCTGAGCGGTTTAAGATAAATCCACTCACGTAATAATCGCGGATACCAGCCGGTCTGTTCTTGTCGATCATGCCAGTCAACTAAAACAGTGTGATCGTCAGTCACCAGTTTGGCGGAATCGAACATGCCTTCATTGCCGAGGCGCGCGATTTTATTATGCGCGTCGTAGCTGTCTTCAAATACCGTGGCGGCCGTCAGCGTGGTGCTGAGCGTGGCGGCAATTAATTCCAGATTTCTTTTCTCGTAGCTTTTAATAAACAGCAGGGAAGTCGATGAGAGCAGCAGCCAGCACAGCAATAAAATCACCGCAGAGTTGATGGTGCTAATCTTGCGCAGCTTGTTACGAATCGATGATTTGTCATTTAGTGAATTTTCTATTTTCATCTTATTTGCTTCCATTGCGGGACAGCAACAGTACGTCCGGACTCACCTTGACGCCGCTCCTGGCAAGCGAATCAAGGTTGACTGAGAACAGCGTGTGGTCGGGTTTAAAAATCAGGCAGAAGGCGGCGCCAATGGTACATTCCGCATTGTTTTCAGCGAGGGTTAATACCGCCTTACCTTTGAGGTGATTAAAAAGTTCAACCTGTTGTTGCGGCGTCTGATCGCCAAAATAGACCGCATCGCAATGCTGCGTTGCCAGTTCACTTTCACTGGCGAGATAAACCACGCTAAACGGAACGGCTGAAGGCACACTATTTTGTGGCAATGAGAGATGTTGCGCGGAGGAAAATACGCAGAGTTGTGGCGCGCCGGTTAAACCCGGCCAATGGGTAAAACTAATAATACCGCTGACAATGCGATTGGCTTTATCGTCTTTTATTTCAGCAATTGCTGAGCGAGAAATAAACAGCAGCAGAAATAGGGCAGTTACGACGATTTTGCAGATATGGAGCAGGGAAAGCAGTACGTCGGCTTCCCGATGAAGTTGATGTTTACGTAACATACTGCGTTCCCGAGAGTTCTTCGCATTATTCAGCGCGCAAATATTACCATCGCTGCGGTTAAAAAAGTACACATCTCCCCGTAGGGTCGCCATTCATGGCGACCTTGCATGCATAAATACACACACTGAGAAAATCCCGACGATATTAGTACATGTCGCTGCGCGAAATTATTTTATGGATAAGAAGCCAAAAAGGGCACATTTCAACAAAATGTGATCCAGCACACATTTATCGGCCTGATAACTGAACCGCCCTAAAGCGGCTCAAAACGTTGATGGTGTGTAAATTAGCGACAAAACCGCATCTTTGTCGTGGATTTTCATTAGCGACGCTAACGGATTTGCGCAACGCACAATCTGCGCGATGAACATGGTTTTCGATTACGAAATAATTCGACATATTTATCGAGGTGAGGCTTTTTCACATTCTGGCAGGATACGCAACATTCAGTACATCCTGGTCACCGTGTCATGCAGTGGTTTTCAAAAAACGCCGTTTTTTTTGCTGTAAAAACCTGTCTGGCCGCCTTTCTGGCACTCTATTTCGCACTCGAACTGAATCTGGATAAACCGGCGTGGGCGGTGACCACGGTGTTGCTCGCGTCACAACTCTATTCAGCCTCAACCATTTCCAAATCGGTGTTCCGTCTTCTGGGGACACTATTGGGCGGCGTATTCGTCTTCTTTATCTTTCCGCCGACCGTGCAGCATCCGCTGCTGTTCTGTTTCTGCATTTCGCTATGGGTCAGCGTTTGCCTCTATCTGTCACTGCACGACCGCACGCCAAAGAGTTACGTGTTTATGCTGGCCGGTTACAGCGCGGCGATCATGGGGTTTCCGGAAGTCACCACGCCGCTGTCGATCACCAGCACGGTGATTTCGCGCATAGAAGAGATCACGCTCGGCATCGTCTGCAGCAGCCTGGTACATGCGCTGCTGTTTCCGGTATCAATGCGCAGCCTGCTGGAGCAGAGCGTCAGCCACTGGTATCTCAACGCGCGCAAACTGTGCAGCGATCTGCTTTCCGGCATTCCCAGCGACAGTTCGCCCGAGCGTGACGACATTCTGATCCGCATGGCAACGCATCCGCAGCAGGTAGAAGTGCTGATCACCCACTGCGTCTATGAAGGTGACGCCGCGCGGCGGCTGATTCGCCTGGTGAGCGTGCAGTATCAACATCTCTCCTATTTGATCCCGACGCTCACGGCTATTGAGATGCGCCTGCAGCGGCTCTCGATACTGCAAATCGCCTTTCCGGAAAACGTGGCGCAAACCTTTCAGCTGTTTCTACAGTGGCTCAATGATGGTGAAGCGGTAGGGGAAACCAGCGGCATCCAGCAGACGTTAAGCGCTTGTCAGGCTGAACTTAACTTCGCCTGGCAAAACGGCGAATTGCCTACTGAAAACTGGCTGCTTTTTACCGGATTAATGGAACGGCTGGCGGATTTTGTCCGTATTGCCGGGGCCTATCAAAGCGTTGGTGGATTGGTGAGCGACCTGTCGGGCGACACCACACTGGCGCGCGGCAAACGCACGCACCGTTTTTTTGATAAAGGGCTAATTCGGCTTTCGGCGTTAACCGCGTTCTGTGCCACCTTCGGTTCCTGCTTGCTGTGGATGGGATCGGGCTGGCGTGATGGCGCATCGGCACCGGTGATGGCGGCGATTCTCTGCTCATTGCTCGCCAGCCAGGATACGCCGCTGACCTCGATGAAGCTGTTTGTGCGCGGCGTAATCGTGGCGATCATTATCAGCGTAATTTATGTGGCGTTGCTGCTGCCGCAAGCCACTTCGTTTGAGGCGCTGATGATTTGTCTCGCGCCCGGACTGATGATTCTGGCGCTGATGATCGCGCGGCCCTCGACCAACATGATAGGCCTGAGCGTGGCGATTCAGATCCCCGGCTTTATCGGCCTCGGCCACCATTTAAAACCCGATTTGGTCCTGCTAATCAATAACGCGATTGCCACCATGGCGGGCGTGATGTTTGCAGTGATCATCACCGCCATCATGCGCAACAAACGTCCATCCTGGACCGCGCGCCGCGCCGTGCGACAAGGTCTGCGCGAGCTATTGCGCTTTATTAAAGAGACGGAACGAAACGGTTCATCACTGCTGGGACGGCAACGTTTTATCAGCCTGATGCTGGATAAAGTGAATGTGGTGTTGCCGCGCTTACGGCTCGATCCGCATCCCGATATGCGTTCAGCCGGCATGTTGCTCAAGGAAGTGTGGCTGGGCGTGAACAGTTTTGATTATTACGCGCGCCACAAAGAGCTGCTGCAGCAATATCATCTGGATAGTGGACAGATGTTTCATGAGCTGGCGCTGTTTCTCAAACGCCGCCTGAAGTCACTGCAAACCCCACCGCATGCGGATTTGCAGGAGGAGCTGGATTTACTGTTGCTGAAGCTGGAACAACTGGCGAAGCACGACGAGAGGGTGCTGACGCCGCTGTTCCATCTGTTCAGTATTCGGCTCTATCTGTTCCCGCAACAAGCATGGCCAATCATTAAGTAGGGTCGCCATTCATGGCGACCACCTATTTACAGCGCCTCAAGATTCCGCCCATTGCTTGCGATCACCTGCTTGTACCACCAGAATGATTTTTTGCGGATGCGTTCCAGGCTGCCGTTGCCTTTGTCATCACGATCGACATAAACAAACCCATAACGCTTACTCATTTCGCCGGTCGAGGCCGCCACCAAATCGATGCAGCCCCACGTGGTATAACCGATCAGCGGGATACCATCGGCAATCGCTTCGCCCATCGCCTGAATATGCTCTTTCAGATAGCTGATGCGATAATCGTCGTTAATCTCGCCGTCGGCATTGATTTCATCGTGCGCGCCGAGGCCGTTTTCCACCAGAAACAGCGGCTTCTGGTAGCGGTCATACATCATGTTCATGGTGATACGCAGACCGAGTGGATCGATGCCCCAGCCCCAATCGCTACGTTTGACATGCGGATTGGTCAGCGATTTCACCACGTTAGCGGCGCTGCTGTTTTGCTCGTTCATCTCTGCCGAGGCGCAGCGTGAGGCGTAATAGCTGAAGGAGACGAAATCAACGGTGTGACGCAGCGTAGCGGCATCTTCCGCTTCCATCGCAATCTCTACGCCTTTCTCTCGGAACACCCGCGCGGCATACGAAGGATAAGCGCCGCGCGCCTGCACATCGATAAAGAACAGGTTTTCGCGATCCTTCTCAAGCGCGGCCCATACATCCTCCGGCTTACATGACCACGGATAGAAGTTGCCACCCGCCAGCATGCAGCCGACCTGGTTTTCCGGGTTAATTTCATGGGCGATTTTGGTCACCAGCGCGCTTGCAACCAGCTCGTGATGCGCCGCCTGATACTTCACCTGATCCGGGTTTTCGCCCGGTTCAAACACCAAACCTGCACCGGAAAACGGGCTGTGCAGCAGGATATTGATCTCGTTAAAGGTCAGCCAATACTTCACCAGAACGTTAAATTCTTCAAAGCAGGTACGCGCATAGCGGCTGAAAAATTCGATCATTTTGCGATTGCGCCACGAACCGTATTCGGTCACCAAATGCATCGGTACATCGAAGTGGCACAGCGTCACCAGCGGCGTGATGCCATATTTCTGGCACTCTTCAAACAGGCTGCGATAGAACGCGATGCCTTCCGCGTTTGGCGTCAATTCATCGCCTTGCGGATAAATACGGCTCCAGGCAATCGAGGTACGAAACACGGTAAAACCCATTTCTGCCATCAGCGCGATATCGTCTTTATAGCGACGGTAAAAATCGATGGCGTCATGGCTTGGGTAATACTCATCGCTGCGCAGTTCGAAACGCTTTTCCTGGCCCAACTTTACCGGCATGCGATGCGCGCCGTGGGGGATCATATCCACCGTGGTTAAACCTTTACCACCCGCCAGATAGCTCCCCTCTGACTGATTAGCGGCTAATGCGCCGCCCCACAAAAATCCCTCTGGAAATGTCACTTCAGACATAAAAACCTCATTTACACCTTGGATAAATTAACGTTGGCGGGTTTGGCATCATCCGTCACCGGCTTTGGCTGTGCGGGCTCGGTGACCGGGATATCTTCAAAGCCGAGAATCAACGTCAGAATGAAGGAGAGCACCACCGACAGCACCATCACGCCAGCGACCCACACGATGCTCATCGGATTGGTGGGATCGAAAAACTGTACGCTGGTGAACAAGCCAGGCGAGGCCATCGAATGGCTGGCGAGCCCACCAATCCCCGCCACCGCGCCGCAGATAAAGCCGCTGATCAGGCTGGAGATCAGCGGACGTTTCAACCTGACCGCCACGCCATACAGCGCTGGTTCAGAAATGCCCGCGACAATCGCCGATGCCGCCGCTGCAAACGCAGTTTGACGCAGTTCAGGGTTTTTAGTTTTGAATGCCACCGCCAGAGAAGAACCGCCCAGCGACAGGTTGGCCCCGATCTCCGACGGCATAACCATGCCTTCTTTGCCGGTTTCGGCGATGGTCTGGATGATGGTTGGGGTAAACACGCGATGCATCCCGGTCATCACCAGCAGCGGCCACAGTGCGCCCATAATCGCCACCGACAACCAACCAAGATAGCCGTGAATGGTGTAGACCAGCGCCGAAATGCCGCTACCAATCCAGATGCCGAGCGGTCCAATCAGCACAATGGCAATCGGCGCGGCCACCAGCACAATCAGCATCGGCTTGAGGAAGTTCTTGGTAACCGCAGGCGTGATGCGATCAACCCAGTATTCGATATGCGACAGAATCCACGTCATCACTAACGCCGGAATAACCGTGTAGGTGTACTTCACCGCCGTCACTGGAATGTAAGCAAATTCCACCGCCTGGCCTTGTGCGGCTTTCGCCATTAAATCTACAAAGTTGGGATGCACCAGCACACCCGCGATGGCAATCGCCAGCGACATGTTGGTTTTGAATTTCAGCGCGGCGGAGGCGGCCACCATAATCGGCAGGAAGAAGAACGCGCCGTCACCTATCACGTTGAGGATGATCAGTGTGGAAGAGCCTTTCTCCAGCACGCCGCTCATCTCCAGTACCATCGCCAACAGCTTTACCATCGAGCCACCAATAATCGCCGGGATTAGCGGCGACATGGTGCCCACCAGCGCATCCAGAATGCCGGCACCGATGCTGCGCAAGGTGATTTTGCGTTTCACTGGCGCGGCGCCTTCGCTGTTCGGCGTGCCGAGCTTTAATACTTCCTGATAGGCGAGGTTCACGTTGTTACCAATGATCACCTGACATTGCGTGTCGGTGTGCACCACGCCCATCACGCCGGGAATGGCTTTCAGTGTGGCGTTATCAATGTTTGCGCTGTCTTTCACCACGAAACGCAGGCGCGTCATGCAGTGCGTCACCGCTTCGATATTGTTCAGGCCGCCGAGTGCAGCCACGATGGCGCGCGAGACATCCGCATAGTTTTTAGCCATGGATTTTTGATCTCTGATTATTTGGTAGAGGTACAGCGGTTTCTGCGTGATTTTTCATCATGAGAAACCGGTTTCACAAAATCATGAAGATGCAATCTAATCCAGGCAAGAAATTTAAAATTCGATAGTTGAAAGTGTGAAGTTGATCGCTTTGACTAATTGGACGGCTATGCGGTGATGGCAGAAAAATTGCCGCCTGTTTCGGAGCTTAGGTACACTGCTGCGATGAGCATGGAAAAAGAGTAAATCATGGCGACGATAATCGAGGTGGCAAAAGTAGCAGGCGTATCCAAAGCGACTGTATCGCGTGTGCTGTCTGGCAACGGCTATGTCAGCCAGGAAAAACGCGAGAAGGTGTATCAGGCGATTGCCGCTACTGATTTCCGCCCTAACTTGCTGGCGCGCAATCTGGCGACCAAATCCAGCCAGACGATTGGGCTAGTGATCACCAATACCCTTTACACCGGCAGCTACTTCAGCGAGTTGATGCAGCACTCTGCGCGCCTGATGGAACAGCAGGGACGTCAGTTGTTGCTGGTGGATGGTAAACACAGCGCCGAAGAGGAGCGTGCGGCCATTCAGTTCCTGCTCGATTTGCGCTGCGATGGCGTGATCATCTATCCGCGTTTTCTCACCACCGATGAAATGGACAGCATCATTGCGCAGCATAAACACCCGATATTGGTGATCAACCGCCGTCTGCGTCAGCACGACAGTTACTGCATTTACTCGGATCAACAGCGCAGCAGCAGCGCAGCGGTGGAGCAGCTGATTGCGCTGGGCCATCGCGACATCGCCTTTATCACCGGTTCGCTGGATTCGCCGACCGGCCGCGAACGTCTGGCGGGCTACCACGCGGCGCTGACCAAACATGGCATTGCCGTTGAAGATGCGCTGGTGGTCGAAGGAAAATGGCAGGCGCAAAACGGCATGACAGCGGTGCAACAGTTACTGAAGCAGGGCAGAAATTTCACGGCGCTGGTGGCCAGTAACGATGATATGGCGGTGGGCGCGCTCAAAGCGCTGGCGGCCGCGCAGATTGCGGTGCCCGCACAAGTGGCAGTGATCGGTTTCGATGACATCCCGCTGGCGCCGTTTACCATTCCGGCGTTATCCAGCGTGAAAATGCCGGTAACCGAGATGATTCAGGAAACCATTGAACGCCTGATTTCCATGCTGGATGGCGGCGAAATGCGCAATGACAAAACCTTTGCCGGAGAATTAATTATGCGTGAATCAGTTGGGCCGGGACCGCATCACCCTCAGTGATGAAAAATTGGGGTTACTGATTCCAGTAATTGAGTCACTGATGTTATGTGGAAATTTATTTCTGTATTAACAGGCTGAAGGGAAAACGGATTCCCCCCGCACCGCCATCCGGTGCGGGAGCGTAATCACTTACTCTTCATCATTCTGCAGGTCAAAGGCTCGCTATCATGGCGACCATGACCAAAACCGCATTACGCTTCCGCTAACGCGTTCAACACCGCATCTGGCATGGAAGGGCGTCCATTCTGCAGGCAGGTGGCAACAAAAGTGGCATCGGCATACACCACACCATTCACCAGAATCTGTTGCACAAAATTGACGCGATTGCGCTTCTCATTCTTTGCCAGCACGCAGGTCACTTCCACCTTGTCACCTTTCACCAGGCTCTTACGAAAGCGCAGGGAATACTCCAGCACCATGTAAAGTTTGCCCTGTTTAAACTCTTCTTCAATATCGATACCTAAAGCTTCACGCATATAAGCGTGGCGCGTCCACTCCATATAAAACGGATAATAAAGGCCATCGACCACGCCCTGAAAATCAATATGCTTTTCATCCACCTCATACTGCTTTGCAAACATTTTTATATCCTTATCTGAGAGTTAGGGGAATAAGCAGGCTGGTATACCTCAGAACGCACGTCCGGTAAACGCCGGTTAGTCGGCAGGTGATGATGTTCACAATTTAATGCTAAAAATCACCATCATTAGCTCCTTCGGATTTTTCAAAGCAACACCTCGGTTAATGCTGTTTTCGCTGCCAGGCGTGGGAGGGTATACCTTGCGAAACCCTTTTTTCGCAGAGCAGGCCAGCATGACCACACATACTCGCATCCGTAAATTCAACACCAAAGAAACCTATCCCAATCAGGCACTGGATAACGATCTCTGTCAGGCGGTGCGCGCAGGCAATACCGTGTATGTTCGTGGGCAGATTGGCACCGACTTTGCGGGCAACCTGGTAGGATTAGGCGATCCCGCCGCGCAAGCCGAACAGGCGATGAAAAACGTTAAACAGCTACTGGAAGAAGCGGGCAGCGATTTATCGCATATCGTCAAAACCACCACTTACATCATTGATCCCCGCTATCGCGAGCCGGTGTATCAGGTGGTGGGCAAGTGGCTGAAAGGTGTGTTCCCGATCTCCACCGGTTTGGTGATTTCCGGTTTAGGTCAACCGCAATGGTTGATGGAAATCGATGTTATCGCGGTTATTCCTGACGACTGGCAAGCGGAATAAGAGGCGCGAAACGATGACGTTATCCATTGTGGGACGCTGCGACGCAACCGGTCAAATCGGCATTGCCATTAGCTCATCCAGCATTGCGGTAGGCGCGCGTTGCCCATGGCTACGCGCGGCAGTGGGCGCAGTATCAACCCAGAACATTACCTTACCCGCGCTAGGCCCGCGCATTCTTGATCGCCTGCAACAAGGCGACAGCGCAGAAGCCGCGCTCAAAGCCGGACTCGCCAGCGACGACTATTCCTCTTATCGGCAGGTGACGGTGTTTGCCGCCGATGGCCAAACGGCCTGCTTTAGCGGTGACAAAACGCTGGGCATTCATAACGCGCAAAACGGTCATCACTGTGTTGCGGCGGGCAATCTGCTGGCTAATCCTGAGGTGATTCCGGCGATGGTAAACGCCTTCGAACAGCATTCCGGTCATTTAGCCGAGCGCTTAATAGCGGCGCTGCAAGCGGGCATGCAGGCGGGTGGGGAAGCGGGGCCGGTGCACTCTTCAGCCTTGTCGATCGTTGATGATCAGGTGTGGCCGATTGTCGATCTGCGTGTTGACTGGACGGATGGCGATCCAATTAGCGAACTCGACCAGTTGTGGCTGGCTTATCAACCGCAAATGAACGATTACGTGACGCGCGCCATCGATCCAACGCAGGCACCCCGTTATGGCGTGCCGGGCGACGAGTAGGAGTTTCCATGTTTACCAGCCGACAACTGCTTGAAAAGCTGGTGGCGTTTGACACCACCAGCCGTGAATCCAACCTGGCATTGATCGATTTCGTCTGGCGTTACCTGAATGATTTGGGTGTAAGCGGTGAGCTAATTCACAACGCGGAACGCAGTAAAGCCAATTTGTATGCACGTCTTGGACCCGCTGGCGATGGCGGCGTAATGCTCTCCGGCCACAGTGATGTGGTGCCGGTGGAGGGACAAAACTGGAGCGTGCCACCGTTCGCCCTCACCGAACGTGACGGCAAGTTATACGGGCGCGGCACCGCTGATATGAAAGGTTACATCGCCTGCATGCTGGCGGCAGTGCCCCATTTTCTGGCACAGCCGCTAAAGCAGCCGCTGCATCTGGCAATCTCCTATGACGAAGAGGTCGGCTGCCTGGGCGTGCGCACCCTGCTGGAGGCGCTGTCGCAGCGCCCGGAAAAGCCGTCAATCTGCCTGATTGGTGAACCCACCGAATTGCAACCGGTGCTCGGTCATAAGGGAAAACTGGGTGTGCGCTGCGAAGTGAAGGGCGCGGCTTGCCATTCTGCCTATGCGCCGCAGGGTGTCAATGCCATCGAATATGCTGCGCAGCTAGTTCACCAATTAACGGCGATCGGCGAGCGCCTGGCGCAGACTGAACAACATGACACACGTTTTGATCCCCCTTTTACGACGGTGCAAACCGGAATTATCCGTGGCGGCACTGTATTGAACATCGTGCCCGCTGAATGTGTCTTTGATTTCGAAGTGCGCACCTTGCCACAGCATGACGCGCAAGCCGTTGCCGCTGAGATCGACACCTTCGCGCAATCAGAGCTGGTGCCGCGTATGCAGGCAGTCGCAGTGGACAGCGCGATCCGTTTTTATCCTATCAGTGGCTATCCCGGGTTATTAACCGATGCCCAAAGTGAGGCTGCGCGATTGATCGCCTATCTCACTCAATCCAACGACTTCAGCACGGTAGCCTTTGGCACCGAAGGCGGCTTGTTCCACCAGGCCGGTATTCCCAGCGTGATTTGTGGGCCTGGCAGCATGGCGCAAGGTCATAAACCCGACGAATTCATCAGCATCGCTCAGTTGGATGCCTGTGACGCCATGTTGCAGCGCTTAGCCGCATGGATGAGTCAATAATTACTGTGACAACGTCACACCAATTGCTTTGGAGAGTTCATGGTTAGTGCAGAAATCACTCGATTCCCACAACCCGATATGCCGCGCCCCGCAGTGAAAAGCAGCAACATCGCCGTACAGTTAGATGGCGTGCTGAAGAAGTTTGGCGACGCTATCGCACTGCACAAAATTTCCCTGACTATTGATGAAGGGGAATTTATTACCCTGCTCGGCCCCTCGGGCTGCGGCAAAACCACGTTGCTCAATTTGATGGCCGGTTTTGCTGAAGCTGATGGCGGCGAGATTTTTATTGATGGCGAATTGGTCACGGAAATTCCCCCTTACCAGCGTGAAATCGGCATCGTGTTCCAGAACTACGCGCTGTTTCCGCATATGACGGTGGAAAAAAATGTGGGTTATGGTCTGCGTATGCGCGGGGTGCCAAAGACCGAAATCGCGGAGCGCGTTGAGCAAGCATTAGCGTTGGTCAAACTGGCGGGTTACGGCCATCGCAAACCGCGTGAACTCTCCGGCGGACAACAGCAGCGTGTGGCACTGGCGCGTGCGCTGGTGATCCGTCCAAAAGTCTTGTTGCTGGATGAGCCATTTTCCGCGCTGGACAAGAATCTGCGTTTATCGATGCAGGTCGAACTGAAAGCCATCCAGCGCAAGTTAGGCGTCACCACGGTGTTTGTCACCCACGATCAGGGCGAAGCGCTTAGCATGAGCGATCGCGTGGTGGTGATGTCGGCGGGGCATGTGCGCCAAATCGGTACACCGGATGAAATCTATCGCCAGCCGCGCGATCCGTTTGTGGCGGGCTTTGTCGGTGACGTCAACATCTTGCCTGGACGTTATGCCGGGCGCGATCACGCTGCGGTGCTTGAGCTGGGCGGCAACGCGCTGCGTCTGCCGGCAGAACGCGTGCAGGCGAGCGTTGGCGAGCGACTCGATGTGTACGTGCGTCCGGAAAACATTCAATTGGGGCCGCTCTCTTCGCATTGTTTCCTGAGCGCCACGGTGATCACCCATGTGTTTCAGGGCGATCACGTTGATGTGCATCTTGATGTGCCAGCCCTCGGCAGCGCCTCGCTGTTTGCGCGCCAGTCGGGTCTGGAATCCCTAACCCGCTGGCCAGTGGGTAGCGTAGTGGGCATCACCTTTGATGATGAAGGTGTGTGCGCCTTTACCGCCGCTAAGCAAGGATAAAATCCGATGGTGCCTGAAATGATGAACGCGGTAATTGCCCGCCAGCCGGGCGGCGCAGAGGTGTTAACGGTGGTAGAACGTACCGTGCCACAACCTGCGGCGGGTGAAGTATTGATTCGCGTCGCCAGCGCGGGCGTTAATCGTCCTGACATTATGCAGCGTAACGGCATGCCAATCCCACCGGGCAGCTCAGATGTATTCGGTCTGGAGGTAGCAGGTAAAGTGGTGGCGTTAGGTGCAGAGGTTAGTGGTTTCGCCATCGGCGACGCGGTAATGGCGCTGCTGAACGGTGGCGGTTATGCCGACTATTGCGTGGCGCGCGCTGAGTTGTGTTTGCCGGTGCCCGATAATCTGCCGTTGGCGCATGCAGCGGGCATCCCCGAAGCGGCATTTACTGTGTGGCACAACCTGTTTGAGCTGGGCCGTTTAGCCCCCGGTGAAACCGTACTGATTCACGGTGCCGCCAGCGGCGTTGGCACCTTTGCCATCCAATGTGCGCACGCCTGTGGTGCACGTGTGGTGGCCACCGCAGGCGGTGCCAACAAAACTGCGGCGCTGCAACAGCTTGGCGTCTGGCGCGCCATCGATCGCCATAAAGAGGATTTTGTCGCGGTGATTGCAGCGGAAACCGCAGGGCAAGGCGTGGATGTGGTGCTGGATAACGTGGGTGGTGATTACGTGGCGCGCAATCTTAGCGTATTAGCGCAAGGCGGACGTCATGTGAGCTTGTCATTTATGCAGGGCGCGAAGATCGAGCTCGATCTGCAATTGGTGATGCGTAAAGGACTGAGTTTGACCTCTTCCACGCTGCGCCCCAAAAGCGCTGCTGAAAAGGCGCGCCTGGCGGTGTGCATCCGCAAACATCTGCTGCCGCTGATCGTAGCAGGCAAAATCAAACCCACGCTGCATCAAATTTTGCCGCTGGCGCAGGCGGCGGAGGCACATCGAATCCTTGAGGCCAACGCCAACATTGGCAAAGTGTTGCTGAGCGTGGATCAGCAAGGAGCGTTGGCATGATGCAACTGTTTCACGCCACCACGTCTGCCTATGTGCGTAAAGTGATGGTGACTGCGCATTGTCTTGGGCTCACGAATGAGATTGAGCTTCTGGATTCGGCGGCGCATCCGGTTGAACGTGATGAGCGCATCGCCATCGTTAATCCGTTAGCCAAAGTGCCCGCACTGCGAACCGAACAAGGGGCATGTCTGTACGACAGCCGCGTGATATGCGAATACCTCAATGCCCGCGCGAAGGGCGACTTAATCCCGTCACAGGGTGATGCGCGCTGGTTGAGTTTGTCGCGCCAGGCATTGGGCGACGGTTTGATCGATGCCGCCTTGCTGGCGCGTTACGAGTTCAGTGCCCGCCCATTGGAAAAGCAGTGGCAAGGCTGGGCCGATGCTCAGCTGAAAAAAGTCCATGCCGCGCTACGGGAAATTGAGTGTCAGGTTGCGGCTTTTAGTACGCAGCCTGATGACGTGGGTTTGATTGCCATCGGCTGCGCGCTCGGTTATCTCGATTTCCGCTTCGATGTTCTTAACTGGCGGGCAAACCATCCGCTGACTGCCGCGTGGTTCGCCCTGTTCGATGCCCATCCCGCGATGGCCGCCACGCGCCCGCATTGATCGCCATTAATCGTCATTCGGTCACCCTTTCGGGCGACAACGGCACAGTGACTCAGGAGCTCAGATGACACAGCAGATTTTTTTTCTTAACGGCCCGAACGCTAATCTGTACGGCATGGACAAGAACGGCACTTACGGCAGCGAAAGCTTTGCCAGCATTGATGAACGCTGCCAGCGCCGGGCAGCATCACACAACATCACACTGCAATTTCGCCAAAGCAATCACGAAGGCGTGCTGGTTGACTGGATTCAGGAAGCGCGTCAGCAGGCTGCCGGATTGATCATTAACGCCGCCGGTTTAACCTACAGTTCGGTGCCGATTCTCGATGCATTGCTGATGTTTGATGGCCCGATCATCGAAGCGCACATGAGTAACATCTGGAAACGCGAGCCGTTCCGCCATCATTCGCTGGTATCAAAAGTCGCCACCGGCGTGATTGCCGGCTTGGGCGTGATCGGTTACGAACTGGCAATTGATGCGGTAGTTGAGTTGATCAAGGCGAATGCGGCATGAGTATTTTGGTCTTTTACAGCGAGTTCGACAGTTTTGAACAGTGGTCAGCGTTGCTCGCACCGCATCTGCCGGGCGTAACGCTTTGTCGGGCGGAAGAGGTGCAAAACGATGATGAGGTGCATTTCGCGTTGGTGTGGAAGCCGCCGCACGGTTTTTTCGCCCCTTATCGCAACCTGAAACTGCTTATAAATCTGGGTGCGGGCGTTGATTCGCTGGTCGGGCGCGATGATTTACCGGATATCCCCATTGTTCGTTTGTCTGATCCGCATATGGCGCGGATGATGGCCAGCTTCGTGCTGTTTGCCGTGCTGCGTTATGTGCGTGACATTCCGGCTTTTGAGCGGGCACAACGTGAACGACGCTGGCATTACCTGCATCCGCGTTCGCCGGAAACCGTGCGCGTTGGCGTGCTGGGATTGGGTGAATTGGGCGCGCACGCCGCGCAGGAGCTGGCGCGCCAGGGATTGGATGTGCGCGGCTGGTCACGATCGCAGAAAACCATCGATGGCATTACCTGTAGCAGCGGAATAGACGCGTTGGATGCTTTCCTCGCCAGCAGCGATATTTTGGTAGTGATGCTGCCGCTCACGCCGCAAACCCAGGGCTTACTGAGTGCTGAACGACTGGCACGGTTACCGCACGGCTGCGCGTTTATCAATGTGTCGCGCGGAGCGATTGTTGATCAGGCGGCGTTAATTCAGGCGTTGCAGCGTGGACAGATCGCCGAGGCGACGCTGGATGTGTTTGACCGCGAACCGTTGCCGCCTGAAGATGCGCTGTGGGGCATGGGTAATGTATTGATCACCCCGCATCTGGCTTCGGTTGCCATTCCGGCCAGCGCGGCACCGCAGGTCGCCGCGAATATCCAGCGCGCCGCACGCGGCGAAGCGGTATTGCATCAGGTCTTCCCGCAGCAGGGGTATTAACCGTTGGTCGCCATTCATGGCGACCTGGGATCTCACGCTACTCGCACCACTTGCGGATCGAAATAACTCGGTGCCGCCATGCCGGGAATATATTGGTCGGAAATAAACATGCGGCAACGCTCGGCAAAAGCGCTCACCACCCTGGATTGCTGTACCTGCGCCATGGTGGCATAACCCAACTGCATCGCCTTGTTAACCCCCGCCAACCGCACGCGAATCAAGCGTTTACCATCCTGCGACAAATGCGCTTCAGGTCGTACGTTAGCGATACCAAAGCCGACACCGTTGGCCACCATCGCGCGCACCGTTTCCATACTACTGGATCGCATCACCACATTCGGCGTCACCCCGGCTTCGCTGAACAAGCCAAGAAAATATTCACGACTCCACGGCATATCCAGCAGCACCATCGGCGCTGCAGCCAGATCCTGCATCGAAACCGCGGATTGTGTGGCGAACGGATGATGCTCGCCCACCATCACGTAGGGCGGCAGTTGCGCCAGCGACTGGAAAGTCACATCGCTGGCGGGAACCAAATCATAGGTGAGGGCGATATCGATATCCGCTGAACGCAGCTGTTTTAACAGCAACTCATGGTTGCCTTCCACCAGCGAGATACGCACGCCGGGAAAGGCGCGGCCAAAGCCAAACACCAATTCCGGCGTCAACATTGGCGCTAACGTATCGAGGCAACCGACACGCAGCGGGCCGCGCACGTTGTTCATTGATTCCGATGCAATGGTGTAAAGGTTCGACATCTGTTCGAGGATCAGTTTGGCCTCTTTTAATACCTGGTGGCCGATTGCGGTGAGTGAAACGCCCTGGGCATGGTGACGCACAAACAGCTGCACGCCAAGCTCAGACTCAATGTGGGTGATGGCGGCGGAAATTGACGGAGAGGAGACGTGAATACGCTCCGAGGCGCCAATAATGCTGCCCGCTTCACCGGAAGCGACAAAATATTCCAGCTGACGCTGGGTGATGCGACTGAGCATGCAGGTTCTCCTGAGATCGCTGACACGCTCATGTCGCGTCAGTCATTCTAATATGGTCGATTCAACTCAAGCATTTCTCATGCCAAATTCCGACTCACAGCATAATCACCTGTCCTTGCGCCAGCGACCATTCGCGTCTGCCTCACTCCTGCTTCAGAAAATCCTTGTTAAGCAGGCCGCTTTTTTAGCCTCAGAAATCCTGATGCAACAGCGAGGGAAATGCTGTTTTACCCAATCTCACCGCAACGGCATTATCGCTTCAACACCCGAGAGCCGCCTTCGCACTGTTTTAGAGCATTGCGACGCGATGGACCAGACGGTGGTGCAAAGCAGCTACAACAGCCATTTCATTCATTGGGGACAAGAATATGTTGCGTAAGATGGGTGCCTTAACGTTATTGACCACGTGTGTATTGAGCGCAGGGAATGCAGTGGCCGCAGATAAGCTGATTGTCAGCACCTGGGGTGGCAGCTTTAAGGATCTGATTGATCAAACTATCGCCAAAGAGTTCACCAAAGAAACCGGCGTAGAAGTGCAGTTCGTCACCGGCGGCACCATCGATCGTTTGAACAAAGCCAAGCTGGCGGGCGGTTCGCCGGAAACTGACGTCACCTTTACCACCGCGCATGTCGGTTATCTGTATGCCAATAGCGGCCTGTTTGAAAAGCTCGACATGAGCAAAATCCCTAACGCGGTAAATCTGGTACAGCAGGCCAAAGTCAGCCCGTATCACCTTGGCGTGTGGGGCTACGTTTACACCATCGGCTATCGTCCAGATTTAGTGCCGAAGGGCGAAGAATTTACCAGCTGGAACGATTTGTGGCGTCCGGAGCTGAAGAGCTCGATTGCGCTGCCAGATTGGGATCCGAGCCATATCATCGCGGTGTCCGCCAAACTTTCTGGCTCGGATGCAGCGCATTGGGAACAAGGCCAGTCCAGGCTGAAAGCGCTGATCCCGAACATCAAATCCTTCTATACCGATGATGCCAACAGCCAGCAGCTGATCTCCACAGGTGAAACGCCGGTACAGGTGATGCTGTCGATGAACGCCTACAGCATGATTGCAGAAGGCGTCAACATTAAGCTGGCAGTGCCAAAAGAGGGCGCGATTTTGGGCGTCGATACCGTCGGTATCAATAAAGGCAGCAAACATGCGGAACTGGCCTACAAGTTCATAAATATTGCGCTGAAACCGGAAATCCAGCAGGAAGTGGCGAAAATTTATCGCGGCAGCCCAACGGTAACCAATGCGCATATCGATCCAGAACTGGCGAAGCTGCCTGGCATGCTGACCACGCCTGAGCAGTGGAATGCCACCATCAACACCGATCCGCAACTGCGTGCGGAGAAAACCGCCGAGTGGCGTCAGTGGTTCTCTGAAAACATCATGTCACATTGATAAATAGCGGCGGCCGATTGGCCGCCCGGTGAGTTGCAACACTTTATTCAGGCAGCAACGTCTATGACGAAAAAACCGACATTCTTACCCTGGTTCATTATCCCCGCCACGTTCACGGCGCTTGGGCTGGTGGTGGCCATGTTTGCCGTGATGCAGTTTAGCGTGCGGGCCTATATTCCAGGATCGCTTGATGTAGGCGGATTCACGCTGGCGAACTTTAACGGTCTATTCAAGAAAATCTATGCCGATGCGTTTATCAACACGGTGATGCTCAGTGCGAAAACGGCGATTTTTGGGCTGCTGATGAGTTATCCGCTGGCGTATGCGCTGGTGAGAACGCGCACCACCTGGATCAAATCCACCATCTTGATTATCGCCATTACGCCGCTGTTTCTCGGCGAAGTGGTACGGACATATTCTTGGATCATCGTGCTGGGTAATAGCGGCTTCCTCAATAGCTTGCTGCTGGCGATGGGTCTGATAAACAAGCCGATCCAGTTTATGTTTACCCAAACCGGCGTGGTAGTCGCGCTGGTGCATGTGACCATGCCAATCATGGTGATGATGCTGGCGACTGCGCTGTCGCACATCAATCCTGATTATGAGAAAGCCGCGACCAGTCTGGGGGCGGGGCCGATTCGCACCTTGCTGACGGTGACCATTCCGCTATCGATTCCCGGTATCGTTTCCAGCCTGACCACCGCGTTTGCCTGGACGTTCAGCGCCTTCGCTACGCCGCAACTCATTGGTGGCGGACGCGTCAACACCGTGGCTACCATGGTGTATCAACTGGGCTTCTCTTCAATGAATTTTCCGTTTGCCGCTGCGCTCAGCATTGCCGGTTTGATTTTGACCATTCTGCTGTTGATGGCGCTGAAACGTATGAGCCGCTTCCTCCATGCGATGGGAGACCACTGAAATGACCCGATCCCTCAACGACAAATTGATTACCCTGGCGGGACGCTCGCTGGTGATTGCGATTTTGTTGTTCGTGTTGCTGCCAACCATTGTGGTGTTGATCTCTTCCTTCAGCAGCACCTCGGTGCTGTTCTTCCCACCGAAAGGCTTGTCGCTGCGTTGGTTTGAGCGTGCTGTGAACTACGATGACTTCCGCCACGGCTTCTATTCAGGTTTGATTGTGACGGCGTGGACCTCAACGTTGGCGGTAATTATTGGCGCCACGCTGGCGATTGCCATTGAACGTTACACTTTCCCCTGTAAACAGGTACTGGAAGGCGTGCTGTTGTCACCGCTGTTTATTCCGCACTTCACCATTGGCCTCGGCTTACTGATGCTTGTCTCGCAGTTAGGCATTGGACGCGGTTATTCACTGGTGATCTTCTGCCATGTTGTGCTGGTACTGCCGTTTGTGCTGCGCAGCGTGTATGTGTCGCTGAAAAACCTTGAGCAACGTATTGAAATGGCGGCTGCAAGCCTCGGCGCTTCGCCGTTGCGCGTGGTCTGGACCATAACCGTGCCGTTGATTTTGCCGGGGTTGTTTGGCGGTTGGTTATTTGCCGCAATTCTCTCCTTCAACGAATTTACCGCTTCGCTGTTTATTACCACGCAAGCGACGCAGACCTTACCAGTGGCAATGTACAACTATGTGCGTGAATTTGCCGACCCAACGCTGGCTGCACTGTCGGTTATTTATATTGCCGTAACTGCGACGATGTTAATTATCGCGAATAAGTTTTTAGGCTTGGGGAGAATATTGAACGTCGAAGCAGGGCATTAATGTATTCGCACGGAATGCTGTGCTGATTGAATAGCACAGCATTTATTAATCTGAATAGTAGTCATCCGGCACCTGATTACTCTTTTCCATGAAAAGATCGGGGTCGATCATCTTTAGGGATCTCACATGTCAGTAGAAAAAATTAATACCGTGGTGGTCGGAGCGGGTCAGGCAGGTATTGCGATGAGTGAACATCTGTCGTTAATGGGCGTGCCACATGTGGTGTTAGAGCGTAGCCGTATTGCTGAACGCTGGCGTTCAGAACGTTGGGATTCATTGGTGGCCAATGGCCCAGCCTGGCACGATCGTTTTCCTTCAATGAAATTCGATAATATTTCCCAGGAAGCGTTCCCACCGAAAGAGCGGATGGCGCAATATTTCGAAGACTACGTAAAAATGCTCGATGCGCCGGTGCGCACCGGCGTGGAAGTCCATTCGGTTGAGCGTCTACCAGAACGTAGCGGTTTTAAGATACTGACGTCGGCCGGTGAATTTGAAGCTGACAATGTGGTGGCGGCAACCGGTCCTTTCCAGAAACCCGCTTTTCCGCAGATCGTGCCGGAAAGCGCTGCGCTGCATCAGATCCATTCATCGGCGTATAAAAATCCGCAGCAGCTGCCGCACGGTGGCGTGCTGGTGGTGGGCGCGGGTGCTTCAGGCTCACAAATTGCGGAAGAGTTGCGTAAATCTGGCCGTGAAGTGACGCTCTCCATCGGCGAACATTATCGTCCGCCACGCTCCTATCGTGACCGCGATTATTGCTGGTGGCTGGGCGCGCTGGGCTTATGGGATGAAGTCAAAATCAAGCCGAAGAAACAGCACGTTGCTTTTGCCGTGAGTGGTTATGAAGGTGGCAAAACGGTCGATTTTCGCCGACTGGCGCACATGGGCATTACGTTGGTGGGGATCACCAAAACCTGGGATAACGGCGTGCTGAGCTTTGCTGAGGGTATAATGGACAATATTGCTGAAGGCGACAAAGCGTATTTCGACGTACTGCGTGATGCCGATGCCTATATTGAACGTAATGGCCTGGACTTACCGCCCGAGCCGCAAGCATGGGAATTATTGCCAGATCCAGAATGTTTAATTAATCCATTATCAGAATTGGATCTACAGGCCGCAGGGATTACCAGCATTATCTGGGCCACCGGTTTTAAATTTGATTTTAGCTGGTTGAAAGTGGATGCCTTTGATGCCAATGGTGCGCCGTTCCATAAACGCGGTATTTCCGCCGAACGGGGTATTTACTTCCTTGGCTTGCCCAATCTGGTGAATCGCGCATCATCGTTTATTTATGGCGTATGGCACGATGCCAAATATATTGCCGACCATGTGGTTTTACAAAACGCCTACACCGATTATAAAAAGTCGTAAAAATCTCCGTGAGATCGCCGTTAATGGCGCCCTAGAAAAGACAATAAAAAAGCCGGACAGTGTCCGGCTTGATTCACTTCTGGCGGGAATTACAGCGCCATATCCTGTTTGCCTGATTCGGTACGCGGCTTAGCCTGCGTTGGCGCAACCGTCTGATCACCCATGTTGATGACCGGCGGCTTGGTCAACAGCAGCGTCGCTGCGGTGTTGTCCCAAACTTGCTGCGTCAGCGCGGTGTTGCCGTTCAGCTTCTGACCGAAGCTTGGCACGATAGCGCGGATCTTCTGCTGCCACTCTGGCGAAGCGAACTGCTCTGGGAACAGCTTCTTCATCACGTCGAGGGTGATTGGTGCAGCAGTCGATGCGCCCGGGGACGCGCCCAACAGTGCCGCCAGGGTTTTCTGCTGATCGGTCACGATTTCGGTACCCAGTTTCAGCAAGCCACCTTTTTCGGCATCTTTCTTGATGATCTGCACACGTTGACCCGCCTGAATCAGTTTCCAGTCCTCTTTACGCGCGTTTGGATAGTACTCTTTCAGCGCAGCAAAACGGTCGTCGTCATTCAGCATCACCTGACCAATCAGGTATTTCACCAGGTCGAAGTTGTCGATGCCCACATGCGTCATCGGAATGATGTTGCTGGTGGTGGTCGCGCTCAGCAGATCGAACAGCGAACCGTTTTTCAGGTACTTGGTGGAGAAGGTAGCGAAAGGTCCAAACAGCACCACTTTCTTACCGTCGAGGGTACGTGAATCGATGTGTGGAACCGACATCGGTGGCGCACCTACGGAAGCCTGACCGTACACTTTTTCCAGGTGACGATTAGCGATCTCTGGGTTCTCGGTCATCAGGAACGAACCGCCGACCGGGAAGCCGCCGTAGTTATCTGCTTCCGGAATGCCGGTTTTCTGCAGCAGCTTAATCGCGCCGCCGCCAGCACCGATGAACACGTATTTCGCATCAACTGAACGCTTATCGCCGCTCTTCACATCTTTAATAGTGACGTGCCACGAGTTATCGCCGTTACGCTTGAAATCAGTGACTTCTGACGAGGTTTCCAGCTTGAAGTTCTGATCTTTCTTCAGGCTACCGATCAGCTGACGGGTGATTTCACCGTAGTTAACATCGGTGCCGACTGGCGTCCAGGTTGCCGCGACTTTCTGGTTCGGGTCACGACCTTCCATCACCAGCGGTGCCCATTGCTGGATCTGCTGATGATCGGTAGAGAATTTCATGCCCTGGAACAGGGTGGTTTTCTGCAGCGCATCGTAACGCTTTGTCAGGTACTCGACGTTTTTGTCGCCCCAGACGAAGCTCATGTGCGGCGTAGAGTTAATGAAGGAGTGCGGATCGTGCAACACACCGCGCTGCACCTGCGACGTCCAGAACTGGCGCGAAATCATGAAGGATTCGTTAATTTCCAGCGCTTTGCTAACGTCGATTGAACCGTCTGCACGCTCAGGCGTGTAGTTCAGCTCCATGTTAGCAGAGTGACCCGTACCGGCGTTGTTCCAGCCGTTGGACGATTCCAGCGCGACGCCGTCCAGCTTCTCAACCATCAGCTGTTTCCAGCCCGGTTGCAGCTCTTGCAGCCAGGTGCCGAGCGAGGCGCTCATGATGCCGCCGCCAATCAGCAGAACGTCAGTTTTTTCTGGTGCGTCTTCAGCGCGAACCGCTGATGAGACAAGCAGCGCTGCCAGCGATAGGGCAGACACGATCTTTTTGGTGTGAGTCATTCCAGTCCTACTTATTATGCAATGCAGGTGAACGTTAAAAATTCGGTTTGCACATTAAGAGATTGTTACGGAATGATTAACTTGTTTTTAGTTAATAAAGTATTGGTGTTAATTAATTAACTTAAAAAAATAAAATAGCGTGAAATATAAGCAGAAGGGGGAATTAATCGGAGATAAACCGCTTAAGCTGCGCGGTTATTCTTTATATCGGTAGACGCGACTTAGGTCAAATAAAACTCCTGCTATTTTAAGCACATTGCGTAGCGGCGCGATTCATCGCGCAATCAATTGCGCCGCTACAAAGCGTGCGCGAAGTTTTTGCTGTTCATGGCGACCAACTTAGCTACTGCACATTTCATAAAACATCACTTCACGAAGCGTGTTCGTTCCCCGCGCACAAACTGATTTACCCTAACGCCTCTAATGACTTGTTTTACTTTTCGCGTGGGCAACGGCATGGCTAACAAAACACTGTATGAAAAACTGATCGATCAGCATGTGGTTCGTAAGTTAGATGACGAAGGGCATGTGCTGCTCTACATCGATCGCTCGATTCTCAATGAGTACACCAGCCCGCAGGCGTTTAGCGGCCTGCGCGATCACCAGCGTCTTGTGCGCAATCCGGGCACCATTTTGCTGAATGTCGATCACGTTAACCCGACGCGCCCCGAGCGTGATGAGGCGATGACCGACGCGGGCGGACAGTTACAAGTCGATTACTTTCGCCAGAACGCCGCGCATTTTGGCATCGAACTGTTCGATGTGCTTGACCCGCGTCAAGGCATCGAACACGTTGTGGCGCACGAGCAAGGCCTGGTAATGCCCGGTATGGTGATTGCCGCAGGCGACAGCCATACCACCACTTACGGCGCGTTTGGCGCGCTCGGTTTCGGTATCGGCACCTCGGAAATCGAGCATCTGCTGGCGACGCAAACCCTGATTTATCGCACGCTGAAAACCATGCTGGTCACGGTCAGCGGCGAGCTGCCGTTTGGGTGTTCGGCGAAGGACATCATCATGGCGCTGATCGAGCAGATTGGCGCATCAGGCGCGACCGGTTTTGCCATTGAATTTGCCGGTGATGCCATCGAAGCGCTTAGCATGGAAGGGCGCATGACGCTGTGCAACATGGCGGTGGAAGCCGGTGCGCGCGGTGCGATTATCGCGCCGGATGAAAAAGTGTTTGCCTATATCGCCGGCAAACCGCAAATGCCGACCGGCGAGCTGTGGCAGCAGGCCGTTGCGGAGTGGCGCGCTTTACGCAGCGATGCGGACGCGCGTTTCGACAGCCGCATCGCCATCGATTGCAGCGATCTCGAACCGAAAGTGACCTGGGGAATCAGCCCGGATCAGGCCAGCGCTATTACTGGCCGCGTGCCCGATCCGGCGCAGGAAAAAGATGCGGTGAAACAGCAGACGCTGCGTAGCGCGCTGCAATATATGGGGCTGGAACCCGGCACGCCGTTAGCGGAGATCGCCATCACGCATGCCTTTATTGGTTCCTGCACCAACGGCCGCATTGAGGATCTGCGCGCTGCCGCCGCCATTATCGACGGACACAAAATCGCGCCGCACGTACGCGGCATTATCGTGCCGGGATCGACGCAGGTGCGTCAGCAGGCAGAAGCGGAAGGTTTAGCGGCGATTTTCGTCAACGCCGGTTTCGAATGGCGTCAATCGGGCTGCTCGATGTGCCTGGCGATGAACGAAGATGTGTTAGCGCCCGGCGATCGCTGTGCGTCCGGTACCAACCGCAATTTCCCTGGCCGCCAGGGCGCGGGTGCGCGCACGCACTTAATGAGCCCGGCGATGGTTGCCGCCGCCGCGATTGCCGGTCATCTGGTTGATGTCCGCAAATTCATGACTGCAGAGGTTTAAGATGGAAGCATTTAACAACATTACTGGCACGCTGGCGCCACTACCGGCGGCCAATATTGATACCGATGTGATCATGCCAAAGCAGTTTCTCAAAGGCATCGATCGTAAGGATTTGGATCGCGGTGTGTTCTTCGACCTGCGCTTCCTGCCCGACGGCCGTCCAAATCCCGCTTTCATTCTTAATCAAGCCGGTTGGGAAAACGCCACCTTCTTACTGGTGGGCGCCAATTTCGGCTGTGGATCCAGCCGCGAACATGCGGTTTGGGGACTTAATCAGCTCGGCATCCGCGCCATTATCGGCACCAGTTTTGCCGGCATCTTCGACGATAACTGCCAGCGCAATGGCGTTTTGACGCTGACGTTAAGCGAAGAGGATTATCAGCGCCTGAGCGCGGTAGCGATCGATGCCACCAGTAATCGCATTACCGTGTCGCTGGAACAACAGGCGATCCTCTTCAATAATCAACGCATTGCCTTTTCGGTCAGTGCGTTGAAACGCGAGATGTTATTGGGCGGCGGCAGCGCGGTGGACTGGACGTTGCAGTACGAATCTGACATCACCCAGTTTGAAACGCAGCATTTTGCCCAGCGTCCGTGGCTGAAGCGCGATCAAATCCAACAGGATGCACCAGCATGAGTGAGATTACGCCACTCGGAGATTCACCCTTTATTGACGGCTTTACGCTGAGCGATGTGCGTCTGGCGAACGGCGTGACGCTGCGCGTTGCGATGGGTGGCGAAGGTCCGCCACTGCTGATGCTGCACGGACATCCGCAAAATCATCTGGCGTGGCGCAAAATTGCACCGCAGCTGGCGCAGCAGTATCGCGTAATCCTGCCGGATCTGCGCGGTTACGGCGACAGCGACAAGCCGCCGAGTGATGAGGCGCATCGCGCTTACTCGAAACGGATGATGGCGCAGGATATCAGCCTGTTAATCGAGGCGTTGGGATTAGAGCGCGTGGTGTTTGTCGGGCACGATCGCGGTGCACGCGTGGGCCATCGACTGGCGCTCGATCATCCAGAAAAACTTTCCTGCTGCGTGTTTGTTGATATTGCGCCGACCGCGACCATGTACGCCTTAACCAACAAAGCGTTTGCCACGCGCTATTTCTGGTGGTTCTTCCTGATTCAACCTTATCCATTACCTGAAACCCTGATCGGCCACGATCCGGCATTATTCCTGCGTAAACACATTGATGGGCAATTAAAAACGCCGGGCGCCACCGAGGAGGTCATCTTCAACGATTACCTGCGCTGTTATCAAAATAAAGAGATGATTCACGCGGTATGCGAAGATTATCGCGCCGCGGCGACGATTGATTTAGACGATGATGCGCAGGACAGCGCTAAACGCATTGAAGCGCCGCTTCTGTTGTTATGGGGAGAAAAGGGCACGGTTGGCCAGTTATATAACGTGGTGGAAACCTGGCGGGACAAAGCGCGCAATATTCAGGGCAACGCATTACCTTGCGGTCATTCACCGCATGAGGAAGTGCCTGAACTGTTTTTAAGTCAGCTTCAGTGCTTTCTGGATTCTGTGTTATAACCGGCTAAATTTCGCTAACGCCGTGATGGTGATGAAAATACTGCTTGCCGGAAAAAGTTATCAGAAGCCGCTTCAGGGTTGGCCGTCAGTCGAAGATCTGTATGTCTTTATCAGCGTAGCGCGCTATGAAGGTTTTGGCCGCGCTGCGATTGAACTCGGCCAGTCGCCATCCTATATCAGCAAGCGTATTGCCATCCTCGAAAAGCAGCTGGAAACCCGGCTGTTTTTCCGCACCAACCGCGTAATGCGCCTGACGCCAGAAGGTGAAAAGGCGTTGGAAGGTGCGTTGCACGTGATGCACGAAATGGATTCCTTCCTGAATAACTTTCAGCAGTGGCGCGGCGAATTAACCGGCGATCTGACTGTGGCCTGTTCATTTGGCTTTGGTCAGGATTATTTGTCCGATGCGATTGCCGAATTTATGACGCGTCATCCGTCACTGAACATCAAATTGATGCTCAGCGATCGCGATATTGATTTATTGCAGTCAGGCACAGACGTCGATATTCGGGTGGGTGATGATGTGAATCACGCCTACATTGCACGAAAATTAGCCGCCAATCGGCGCATTCTTTGTGCAACTGCAGATTACTTAGCCCGGTCGCGTCCGCTGGAGACGCTGGATGATTTAATCGATCACAGCTGTCTTATTATTAATGAAAATAATAATACCTTTGGGCATTGGACGTTAACGGACGGCGAAAATAAAATCGTTTGTCGCCTGAATAGCCATTACTCATCGAACAGCGGAAAAGTGATTCTGAATTGGGCGTTAAAATCGCACGGTATTGCGTTGCGTTCTGCCTGGGATGTGGCGCCGTATTTAAGCGAAAACCAATTGCTGCACGTATTACCGCAATGGTATCAGGAAGCGAATATCTGGGCGGTTTACACGCAGCGCGCGTCTGAATCGCCGCGCATTAAAGTGTTTATTGATTTTCTTGTCGACTATTTTGCAGAAAAAAGCCTGCCGATGATGAAGGGTAAATTATAAATACCCTAAATAATTCGAGTTGCAGGAAGGCGGCAAGTATGTGAATCCCAGGAGCTTACATTAGTAAGTGACTGGGGTGAACATGCGCGGCCAACGCTCCTGCAACTTGAAGTATGACGGGTATTAGCATTAGCCATAAGCCACTTTGCTGTTGATGTGGTAAAGAGTGGCAGTGGCGGCCATGACGTGTTGGCCGTCGTGCGCCGGTTCGTGGGATTCCACTTCGGTGATGTGATAACCCACCGCACCGGCAGCAACGGCTTTCTGCACAAAGGCGTCATTCAGCTCTTCCATTGAAGTCGCCCAGCTCACCGAAGTAAAGCCTACCGGATGAATCGATGAAAGCTCGCGATGGGTTAAATCGCCGCGAATTAAAACCGGTTTAACAGATTGCGGTGTGAAAATAGATATTACGTCATTAATTAATTGTTTCATGGCGATACTCCTCGCAAATAATAACTGAGCCAATGGCCGCAGCTACGAATCTTTCAATTGTTGGTAATGTGCTGACACCCTAAATTTTACGGCGAGTGATGATTGCCGGTGAAGTTAATAAACACCTTTTCAGGTTAAGCGTTTTAGCTTTAATTGCTAATTAGATGTTAAGAAAGATTCAGCCACAACTCATTCAAACTTATGCGACTATTTTTTCATCTGGTTACATTTGGCGGAAAAAATAAGGTCGCCATGAATGGCGACCCTACGGTTATTTCGCGGGATTTTGTAGGGTCGCCATTCATGGCGACCAGGTGCGCATGAATGCGCGCCGTGAATCGATCAAAACTCGCGCTGCCCGCCCAGCTCGATGACCCGATTCGGCGGGATATTAAATTGCTCATGCGCGCGCTGTGCATTGCGCTGGCAGAAATGGAAAATACCGCCTTTAACCCGCATCAAACCTTTTCTCTTCTTCATCACCAGCGTGTCGTGCGAAGTGAAGAACGAGGCTTCATTGACGGTACAACCCAATCCTTCCAACCCGCACAAATGCAGGATCTCGGCCATCGATGGCGTCTCGCGCCAGCCGTAAGCGGCGGTCACCTGCCAGAACGTTGGCGACAATTGAGTGATGCTCAGACGCTTCTGGTTATAGACGCGCGGGATATCGGTGGTGCGAATATGCAGCAGCACCACACGTTTATGCAGCACGCGGTTGTGTTTAAGGTTATGTAGCAGCGCCTGCGGAATCTCATGCTCTTTACGTGAGAGGAAGATTGCGGTGCCCGGCACACGACTGGGTGGATGGGTTTCCAGCGATCGCACCAGCGCCTGCAGGCTCTCAGGATCGTTATTCAACTTGCGGATTAGGCGATTACGCTCGCTGCTCCAAATGAGCATCAATCCCATCATGCTCAGCGCCAGCAGCACCGGCACCCAACCACCGGACAGCAGTTTCATCAGGTTGGCGCTGAAGAGCGGCACATCAATGCTTAACATACTCAGCAGGAAAACCAGCGCCACCGGCAGCGGCCACTTCCAGTTACGCAGTGCTACCACGCCCGCCAGACAAGCGGTGATCACCATGGTGCCGGTCACCACTATGCCGTACGCCGAAGAGAGCGCCGAAGATTGTCGGAACGCCAGCACAATCACCGTCACCGCGACAAACAGCAGCCAGTTCACCACCGGAATATAAATCTGACCGGATTCCGTGTGCGAGGTGAAGATGATGCGCATCGGCGGCAGAAATCCCTGACGGATCGCCTGATGCGTCAGCGTATACACGCCGGTAATCACCGACTGCGCGGCGATCACCGTGGCCAGCGTTGACAGCACAATCAGTGGGATCTGTCCCCAACCCGGCGCGAGATTAAAGAACGGGTTATTGAGGGCCTGCGCATCGGCAATTACCAACGCGCCCTGACCGAAGTAGTTGAGCACCAGCGCGGGCATGGCGATCACCAGCCAGGCCATGCGAATCGGCGCTTTACCCAGATGTCCCATATCGGCGTAGAGCGCTTCCGCGCCGGTCACGGCCAGCACCACCATGCCAAGTGCGGCAAACGACAGCGCTTTGTGGCTGAGCAGGAACGTCAGTGCATAAGAGGGTTTCAGCGCGTAAAGCACCTCAGGATTGAGCAGAATGCCGCGAATGCCTAACAGGGCAATCGACACAAACCAGACAAACATCACCGGGCCGAACACTTTACTGACCTTTTCGGTGCCGTGTTTTTGAATCATAAACAGCAGCGTGAGAATCGCCACCGCCAGCGGCACCACATATTTATCCAGCTCCGGTGACACCACTTCGATACCTTCGATCGCCGACAGCACTGAAATCGCTGGCGTGATCACGCCATCACCATAGAAGAAGGCGCCGCCAATCAAGCCCGCTAACACAATGATGTGCGACGCTTTCGGCCCGACATGCTGGCGTGCCAGTGACATCAGCGTTAACACGCCGCCTTCGCCATCATGATCGGCGCGCATCACGAAACAGACGTATTTCAGCGTCACGATCAGCGTCAGCGCCCAGAAAATCAGCGACAAAAATCCCATCACCGCGGTGGTGGAGATCTCGCCGTTAGGCAAAATGGAGAGGCACTCTTTAAGGGTATAAAGCGGGCTGGTGCCGATATCCCCAAACACGATCCCAGCGGCCGCCAACATGCCAGCAGGCAAGGACTGTTTTTCACTTTGACTCATAGATTTCCTGTGGTTTATCAGGTTTGAGGCTAATGAGGGCGAACATACCTGTTTGCGACCGAAGCGAACAGTGGCAGGCGATTTTACGTACAGCATTTTTACGCGTATCGCCGGTATTTTTACACCATTTTTATATCGCGCTCATTTTTCGTTCTAAGCGTAGCTGGCTAATCCACGCCATTTAAACGCGCACGTAACATAAATTAAACAAATTTAAACCATTGCTCACCAGGTTGAGAGTTGAGTCAACCGGCAAGAGGCCATTTATGCACCATTTACCTCGGCAGGCTTAGATTCAAGCGCAGATAAACACATGCTTCTCCCCCTCAACTAACGCGAAGATCTAAATGATGAATACAATCCTAATCACGGGTGCGACCGGCTTTTTGGGTGGTGCGGTCACGGTTAACTTGCTAAAAAAAAGCCAACAGCAAAATCTGCTGCTACTGGTTAGAGCTGATAGTCGCGATGAAGGATTAAAAAGAGTAAAAAATAACCTGGCAAAATTTGCGATTGAAGAGTTTCAATTAAATCAGTTAACACGCGAAAATATCCTGATTGGCGATTTAGCCAAACCCGAACTCTTTGCTGATGATTGTCGTCTCAATGAAGTTACCCATGTCCTTAACTGCGCAGCCGTCGCCTCTTTTGGTGCCAATCCGCTAATCTGGAAAGTGAACGTAGAGGGCACCTTTGCCTTTGCCAGTCGTATGGCGCGAGTGAAAGGGCTGAAACGCTTTGTTCATGTCGGCACCGCAATGTCCTGTGCGCCCGAAGCCAATTCGCTGGTGGTGGAGAGTGAGCTGTATACGCTGCGCGAACAGCACGTTGTGGAATATACGTGGAGTAAAGCTACGGTTGAAAGAATGATGACCGAGATGTTACCTAATCTGCCCTTAGTCATCGCGCGGCCCTCGATTGTGGTGGGGCATTCAAATTGTGGCTGTGCACCATCGCCAAGTATTTTTTGGGTATTCCGCATGGCGCTCACGCTGGGCAAATTTATGTGTGAGCTGAATGACCGCATTGATGTGGTGCCAGTCGATTACTGTGCCGATGCGCTGGAGTTATTACTGACGGCACCGAATGTAGAGAGAAAGATTATTCATATATCGGCGGGGGAAAATAGTAGTGTCACATTTGCTGAGATTGATATAGCGATGGCCAAAGCTTCAGGAGGTCATGCCGTTGCTGAAAAGTATCAGAAAGTGAACTACCGTGAACTGGCAGCAAGTAAGAATTCATTCTCCTCGCTGTTTGGTCCCTGTAATGAACGCATCGTATTACGGGCAATGAATTTATACGGTCATTTTTCAAAACTGAATGTGGTATTCAGTAATGAGAAATTAATGGAGCTTGGCATGCCGCCCTCGTCAAAGTTTACCGACTATTTGCATCATTGTGTCGATTCAACGCGTAATGCCACTATTGCGGAATTGATGGAAGTCGATTTTAAATAAGCTGAAACTGCGCAGTAACGCACTGCGCAGTTTTCGCCGGATTACCAGCCCTTAATAATATCGCCTTTATAGATCTCGTTAGCTTTATCCAGCACTTCCTGCGACTGGAAGGCTTGTTTCAGCTTCTGTACGTTGGCGCTGTCTTTATTATCTTCACGCGCCACAATCGCATTCACATAAGGCGAGGCTTTGCCTTCCATAAACATGCCGTCACGCGAGGCGGAGAGATTCACCAGCGCGGCGAAGTTGTTGTTGATGATCGAAAGATAAACCTGCGGATCGTCCAGCGTACGCGCCAGCTGCGGCGTATCCACCTCAACAATTTTCAGCTTCTTCGGATTGTCAGTGATATCCAGCGTGGTTGGTAGCAGGCCCGCTTCCGGTTTCACCTTGATTAAACCCTGCGCCTGCAACAGCAGCAGGCTGCGGCCGAGCGTGGTGGCTTCGTTAGAGATGGTCACGGTGGCGCCATCTGGTAACGCTTTCAGTGATTTAATCTTGCGCGAGTAACCCGCAATCGGGAACACGAAGGTGTTGGTGACAACGGCAAAGTGATAACCGCGCTCTTTGGCTTGCATCTCCAGATAAGGCAAACTCTGGAAGGCGTTGGCATCGACATCTTTGTTGAACAGCGCTTCATTCGGCTGCACGTAATCATTGAAGGCCACCACATCGACATCCAGCTGATATTTGTCGTGCGCAACTTGCTTCACGGTATCCCACAGCGCCTGGTCAGGTCCGGTATTAATGGCCACTTTGATTTGATTTTCATCGTCTTTGTTGCAGCCACTAAGCAGCGCCACGGATGCAGACAGCAGCGTCGTGAGTAAAATTTTCTTCATTGCGCAGATCCCCTCTTAACGTAGGGAACGGACTATAATGGATGTTTAGACGTCTGTACATCCATCTGTAGCGCGTTTGCTTACAATTCGTTCAGGACTTCAAGCAGGCAATATATTTTTCGCCCGACTGCATCACGATCCGCTGCGCGTCAGTGAGAATTTGGCGATGCTCGAATGCGCCGTATAAGCGCGAAAATTTTAGCGCCGCCAGCCGACGCATCATATCGCTGACTGCCGCCGCCGGTAACGGCAGCATATTTGGATAGCTCCACATAAATGACACCGCATCCGCGCCAGGCGTGACTTGCACGATATCACCACTCAACAGCACGCCGTCATCGTGCGCCCAATGCAACACGCATCCGCCGGCAAAATGTCCGCCAAGGCGAACCAGCTTCACTTCCGGCACAATCTCCAGCTCGTCATTTCGCCAAAGATGAATATGCGGGCTGTCGCGCATAATCCATTCACTATCGTTAACGTGCAGATAGATCGGCGCGTCGAACGCCGCCGCCCAATCCTGCATGGTGCTGTAATAGTGCGGATGCGAAATAGCGATGGCGTGAATACCGCCGAGCGCGGTAATAATCGCTTTGGTGGCATCATCAAAATTCGCGATGCAATCCCACAGGATATTGCCGTGCGGCGTTTGCAGCAGAAACGCGCGTTGATTAATAGCAAAGCTGGGCACGGTTTGCAGGCTAAATAAACTGGCAGCGAGCTGCTGCCATTTATTGCAGTGTGTGGCTTGCAGGGCATTAAACGAAGCCCATTTTTGCCCGCTGGCCGGCACAAACTGCCGCTCGTCTTCACATATTTTGCAGTGTTCGATTTTACTTTGCTGCTCATCGTAAGATGTGCCGCATGCGTTGCAGACTTTGATCATCATGTAATCCTTGGTTATAGGCAGCAAAAAACGCTCTCAGCAGGATATTAGTCGTTAATCAGATAACCAGTGCTGAATAGGTTATTTCTTCCGTGGAATGCCGATCGCCATAATTTGCGCTATCGAGATAACAAGGAAGAGAAGCATGCTGAACATTTCACACATCTCATTTCTCACGCCGGGCAATTATGCGGATGACGCGCCCGGACAAGGTCTGGAAGAGACGCTGCAACTGATCGAACTGGGCGAAACGTTAGGCTACGACGGCGCGTGGGTGCGCCAGCGTCATCTTGAGCATGGCGTTTCTTCTGCCAGCGTATTTCTCGCCGCCGCCACGCAGCGTACGCGCACGATTGAGCTGGGGAGCGCGGTCATTCAGATGGGATACGAAAGCCCATTTCGCCTGGCTGAAGATCTGCTCACCGTCGATGTGCTGTCCAATGGGCGACTCAACGTAGGATTAAGCGCCGGTGCGCCGAACCATGTCGAATTGATCGGCGATAACGTGTTTCACGGCGACTGGCGGCAGCAGGATTTCAGTTACGCTCGACTGAAAAAATTGCAGGAAAACCTCAGCGGGCAATTCTTTGGCGATGATGAAACTTACGTCATCTCGCCGGGCAATCGCCAGCGGCCGCGTGTGCAGCCCGCGTCACCGCAATTGCTGCATCGCTTGTGGTACGGCGGCAATTCACACCGTTCGATTCAGTGGGCGGCGGAAAATCAGTTCAATTTGTTGATCGGCAATTTAACGTCAGCCGAGGTCAGCAGCGATTATCACCAGGCGCAACTGGCGCTGATTCGCGCATTCAGACAGCATTGGCCGGCAAACGCGTCGCGCCAGCCACGCATTGCCGCAGGCCGCGTGATTATTCCCACCGATAACGCCAACCGTGCAACCATCAAACGCTATCAGGATTTCGCTGCCAGCCGCTATCAACGCACGCTGGAGCCGCAAGGACCGAAGCGCACCATCTTCTCCGAGGATATTGTCGGCAGCAGTGAAGAGATCGTCGCGCAGCTGATTGATGATCCGCTGTTACGTGAAGTGACGGAGTTCCGCGTCGAACTGCCCTACGAATTCACCAACGAAGAGTACAGCCAGATCATCACCGATTTTATTGAAGGCGTCGCACCGCATTTGGGGTGGAAGAGGAAAGGGCGAAATTAAACATTCTACTCCCGATAAAATTCCCAACATGTTTCATCACGACTTAGCTCTGCCGCTTTTTGTAAACGTGCATTAGGTAATGGCGGTTGTTTTAAGGATTTCGCAACCGCATTCCATGACTCATCAGTTAGAACGATGCAGCTGCTCTCGAGTGGGACATTGTTCATCCCTTTATCATTCGTCTTACCTGACATATATTTTTCCGTTGTTTATAGAGTTACACGCGTTTTGAAAAAAATTATACCTTATGAAGATGTTCGCGGCTGCAACTGATAAATCCACGCTGTCACCTGTTCTCCATTGCTGGTGGTGACATCAACTTCCACGCGATCGTAGCCATCTTCAAACTCATCGAGCATCGGCCAATGCGGTTCGAGTTTCTCTGAGATAAACAGATATCCTGGCACGCGCGGGCCGTTTTCCTGCAACACAATGCCGGGGAAATCGGCCGCTGCTCCCCAGCCGCGTTCATAGAAGGTGCCAGAAACCGATCCCGCCAGCCATTCGCCGCCGATGTTTTCCAGGATATGCGCGTTTGAATGGCCTGGCTGGAGCGTACCGTAAACAAATAAACGTTTCATTTTCCCTCATAAAATCAAGCAAAAGCATTACTTTAACTATCGGCGATAGCGATGTCATCAATCGCCCAATATGCGATGTGCGATGCCTTAAAAGTGGCTATTCTGAAGGACCCGCGATGAGAGGTAAAAGATCAATGTTGAATAGTTCGAGCATTTCTCGCTGCAATATAAAACGCTATCCGCAATCCGCTCAGTTTGATGGCAAAAGGTTTAACAATAAAATCCCACGCCAGCAGTTAGGATTGATTGAATTCGCCAAACTATTCTGGGATTTTGCCTTTAATAAACCGAAAAATACCGCACCTGAATCTGCATTGCCGTTAATCAAACTCGACGCGCAGCAACTTGCGGCGGCGGCGGATAACAGCGTATTTCGCCTCGGTCACTCTTCATTGCTGTTTAAAATGCAGGGCAAATATTGGCTGACCGATCCGGTATTTACGCAGCGCGCTTCGCCCTTTAAATGGTTTGGTCCCAAACGCTTCCAGCCTGCGCCGATTGCGCTTGAAGATTTGCCGCCCATCGAAGGGATCATTCTTTCGCATGATCATTACGATCATCTGGATTACCACACCATTTTGCAGCTTAAAGATCACGTGCGCTATTTCCTGACGCCGCTGGGCGTCGGTGATTTGCTGTTATCCTGGGGCGTGGCGCAGGAAAAAATTACCCAGCTGGATTGGTGGGAATCAAAGAATATCGGCGGTATTCATTTTGTCGCCACGCCATCGCAGCACTTTTCTGGCCGCGGCATGTTTGATAGCAATAAACGGTTGTGGTGCTCATGGAGCATTATCAGCGATGAATTTCGCCTGTTCTTTAGCGGGGATTCCGGTTATTTCGACGGTTTCAAACAGATCGGCAATAAATTCGGCCCATTCGATATGGCCTTTCTGGAAAACGGCGCCTATGACCGTCGCTGGGCCGATATTCATATGCTGCCGCAGGACACCATTAAAGCCTTTAACGATCTCAACGCGAAATGGCTGTTCCCGATTCACAATGCCGCTTTCGATTTAGCCTTTCATCAATGGAACGATCCGCTTAATCAAATTGTGGCGCTGGCGCAGGAACAGCAGATAAATGTGTCGATGCCACAACTTGGGCAGGGCGTGCAATTTTTGCAGCCGCAGCAAGAGAAAAAGTGGTGGTAAATGATGCCCGATTGCCAGGCAATCGGGTTATCCGGTTATTTCGTCATACAGGTTACGCAGCCGCGTGCGTAGAAATAGCACCGCTTTGTGCTTGCGCGATAATAACGTCTGCACGCTGCTGCCGCTCTCTTGCGCCAACTCGTTATAGCTGTAGCCGAGCAGTTCGGTTTTCTCGAATACCTCGCGTTGCGCGTCAGGTAATTCGGCTAACGCTTCCTCGAGTTCTTGCCACAGCAGCGTTTTCAGATATTCATCTTCTGGCGTCTGCGGCACGCCAAATAAGGTTTCTGCCAGCTCATCTTCCGGGAAATCTTGCTCTTCGTTGCCACCGAATAAATCGGCCAGCGGCAGCTCACGCTTTTTCCGCGCCCGATCGGTCATTTCATTGCGTGCCGCCCGGAACAGCCAGGCGGCGACATTCTCCACCGGCTGCTCCACCTGCATCAGCTTATAAGTGACTTCCTGCAAGATATCGTCGGCATCTTCACGTATCACGGTTCGCCCGCGAATGAACGCATTCAGCTTGGTGCGACAGGCGGTGATTGCCGACATCAGCAGTGAATCCTGCGCCATCACGCTTACTCGGCGTCGCTGGATTTAGGCGGATTATTCTCCGGCTGCGGACGCGCTTCGCCTCGCTCATCACGACGACCATGCCAGTCGCAACGATCGTGGTGGCCACGATGACCAAAGCGATTGCGGCGATGCTGCATAAACTCTTCACGCTGTTCCGGCGTCATCTGCATCCAGCGCTCGTGCATACGGCGTCGCGCCATGCCGAACATGCCCGGACGGAATCCCAAACCGCCAAACAAGATGCGGCACAACGCCAGCAAACCCAGCGCCTGCCAGAAGCTGATGCTTTTCACGCCGATGATGCCCGGCAGCAACGCATTCCACAGCGACATCACCAACAAGCCCAGTGCGGCGATGATCACCGCGCCCATCAGCAGCGGTTTCGCCAGGCGATGGCCGCCAAAATGATCCCGATGACCGTGTCTGTGCATATCAAAATCTCTCATTGTTTGTGTCCTCATTACATTAACGGATAACTGCTGGTGATGAGGTAGACGAATGAGCGGTGAGAATATTGCTAAAAAAACGTAAAAAAGAAAAAGGCCGCCGGATGGCAGCCTCGCGTTATGGATTTTTTACTGCTTAATCAGCGTTTTGCTTTATCGCGGCGCGGACGAATCACAATATCTGCAATCTGCGTATCTTCCGGGCTATCCACAATAAACCGCACGGCGCGCGCCACCGAAGCTGCATCGAGATACTCTTGCGGATTGATCGGCGCATGGTTGCCCGCGCGGGCACGCGAGGCTTGATTCATCGGCGTATCGGTCGGGCCGGGCGCGACTGTTGCGACCCGCACGCCATGTTCGCTCTCTTCGCTACGCAGCGCATGCGCCAGCGCGGTGAGGGCAAATTTCGAGGCGGAGTAAATGACGTGTCCCGCCAGCGCCAGCGTTCCCGAACCGGAGTTGATAAACACCACTTTGCCCTGCGCGGCGCGCAGTGCGGGCAAGGTTAAGCGCGTGAGTTCAGCAGGCGCGATAACGTTAATATTCAGATGCTGTTGCCACAGTTCAGGCGTGGCGGAGAAGGTGGTGCTGAGAATCGAGATCGCCGCTGAATGCACCAGCACATCAACCCGATTTAATGTGGCAGTGAACGCGGCTACGGCGGCAAAATCCGTGATATCCAGTGCAACCGGACTCACATTGGTGACCTGTTCTAAAGCCTGCAACGTTTGCTGATTGCGGCCGATGGCGTAAACCTGATGGTCGGCCGCCAATAACTTCGCGGTTTCCAGGCCAATGCCGCTGTTGCCGCCGGTGACAATCGCCACCGGTAATGCTGATGCTGTCATAGGTTCCTCTCCTGTTGATGATGTCAAGCTAAGGAAAAGGACGGCCGCAGGCAAATGCCTAAAATGACTATGTTTACCTGGTGCGCATGAATGCGCCCCCAACGAAAACCTTGCCCATTCGTAGGGTCGCCATTCATGGCGACCATCATCGTTATTGGCAGGAAATCTACTTCTTCGCCAATCCACCAAACGTCTGTTTGCCGTTAAAGAACGTCGCCATCACCGGCGCGATGTGCGCGACAGCTTCCGCAGAACAGCTGGCGTTAACCAGCATCATGGTGGCGTGATCCTGCGCTTTCGGCCATTGCTTTTCGCCGTGGCTATTCAGCGGCAGCACCTCGTTGGTGGCGATACCCAACGCGCGGCTCAGTGAATACTCATCCGGCCCACGATAGAGCTGCGAATAGACGTTGGCTTTCTCCAGCATGCTGCCGGTGCCAAAGGGCTGCCAGTGATCGGCGATGGTGTCGGTGCCCGACCACACCGGCACGCCAGCGGCGCGCAGTTGCGGCAGCGGCATGATTACGCGACCAATCGGTACGGTGGTGGCGATACTAAACTGCTGCTCTTTTAGTTCCTCAATCATCGCCGCTAATTCGTTACCCTGTAACGTTCCCAGGGCAAAGGCGTGGCTGAGGGTGACTTTGCCTTTTAGCTGCGGATTGTCGCGCACCGTTTTCAGCATGTAGCGGATCGCCGCCACACCGTGCGGTTCGGTTTCATGAAGATGAATATCGATCGGTGCAGCGAAATCGAGCGCGATGCTGAACAGGGTATCCAGCGACTTCTCCATCGCGCCGTCAACGTTGGTCGGATCCAGCCCGCCGACATAATTCGCGCCCATCTTCATCGCTTCGCGCATCATGCCTTCAACGTTTGAGCGTAGTAATCCGTGCTGCGGGAAGGCGACAATTTCGGCATGAAAATCATCGCGATGGTTGGCAATCGCCTGCTGCAGATGTTCCAGACCTTGTAATTTACTGACCGGATCGATGTTGCAATGGCTGCGTGCAGAACTGCTGCCTTTGGATTGCAGCAGGCCAATCAGTTTCTCAGCGCGGATTTCAGAAGTCGGAACCAACTCGGGCAGAATCTGCTCTTCCTGATGGATCATATCGATCACGCTGTGGCGCGGCAGCGGGGCGCGCCAGCTTTCGCCGTAGAAAGTTTTGTCGAGATGGATGTGCATGTCGCGCGTGGCGGGCAGCAGCAGATAACCTGCGGCGTCCCACGTTGGCAGATTAAGGCTGACGCCCGCAGGATGAACGGCGGCAATCTTACCGGCATTCACCTCGACATCATACAAACCGGTTTGCGTGGCGGTGATGACATCCTGTTTGCGGATAAAGGCTTCTTCCAGTCGCACATTGCGCAGCAGATAGTGTGTGGCATCAACGCGGCTGGCAGGCGCCGGTTGGCAGGTTTCAGTAGCCTGAACGCTGCGGCTCATGCCCGCGCTGAGTAAGGTGCCTGCGGCGGTGAGTTTCATGCCGGCGGAAAGAAAATCCCGGCGATTGCCGGGTGATAAGAGGCTCATTAGTCATTCTCCTTGTAGGGGAGAATAACCCTAAAATAGCCGCTGGCAGGGCGCTGCGATATTTTCCACTGCTGGCTATGGTGAAAACTAATGACCTTAGTGATTACTACTCAGCGAGATGAATTCGTACCTGATGATTCCCGACGTCGGAGCTGAGTCTGATGGCATCATCGGCACTCAGCACATCATCCAGCCACAGCTGATAAGCGCCAGGCGTGCGCAGCATCTCAATCTCATAGCGCGCGGCCCCTTCGTGATAAATCACCTTCGCGCCCGGCCATGCTTTGGGCAGACGCGGACGCAGCCGCAATGTATCGCCGTGGCGCGTGATGCCGAGCAGGCTTTCGATGATCAGCTGATAAGTCCAGCCCGCCGATCCGGTGTACCACGTCCAGCCGCCACGACCTTCATGGTTCTCGGCGCTGTAAACATCCGCCGCCATCACGTAAGGTTCGACTTTGTAAGTTGCAACAGCATTCGCATCCAGGCTGTGATTGATCGGATTGATCAGCGCCAGCAACGCCCATGCGCGCTCGACCTGGCCCATCTCGGCGAACGCCATAATTGCCCACAGCGCGCCGTGCGTGTATTGCCCACCGTTTTCACGGATGCCAGGCAGATAACCGCGAATGTATCCCGGATTGGGGCCTGCGCCATTGAACGGCGGCGTCAGCAGTTTAATCAGGCCGTTATCGCTATCCACCAATTGCTGATCGAGCGCCTGCATTGCCGAGGCGCATTTGTCGTGATCGCCAGCCGCAGACAGCACCGACCAACTCTGCGCGATGGCATCAATGCGACATTCGGCGTTGCGCTGCGAACCCAGGGTTTCACCGTTATCGAAGTAGCCACGCAGGAACCATTCACCATCCCAGGCGAGCTGATTGAGCGCCGTTTTCAGCTTCTCCGCCTGTTTTTCGCACAAGCTGGCGGCTTCCGGCTGATCGATACGGGTGGAGAGCGCGGCAAAGCGCGTGAGCACGCTGTAGAGGAAAAAGCCGAGCCAGACGCTTTCACCTTTACCGGCAATACCCACTTCGCTCATGCCGTCATTCCAGTCGCCGGAACCCATCAGCGGCAAACCATGCTCACCAAACCGCAGACCATGCTGGATGGCACGCAAGCCATGCTGCCACAGGTTTTCCTGCAGCTGACTGACGTTCGGCAGGCTGTAAACTGACTCTTCTTCGGCGGTGAGCAGTGGCGCTTCAAGATAGCTAATCGGCTGTTCTAACAGCGCAAGATCCTCCGTGGCGGTGATGTAGTGGCAGAGTGCAAAGGGCAGCCAGAGATAATCATCTGAGCAGCGGGTGCGCACGCCGCGTCCGGCAGGCGGATGCCACCAATGCTGCACATCGCCCTCGAGGAACTGGCGGGAAGTGCACAGCACCAGCTGATCGCGCAGTAAGTTTGGCGCGGCGTGGGTGAGCGACAACGTATCCTGCAACTGATCGCGGAAGCCAAATGCGCCACCGGACTGATAATAACCGCTGCGCGCCAGCAAACGGCTGGCCAGCGTTTGGTACAGCAGCCAGTTATTCGCCAGCAGATTCACCGCTGTATCGGGCGTTTGCACCTCGACTTTGTTTAACAGATTGCGCCATTGCTGCTGCACTTTCGCCAGTTCGGCTTCCGCCTGTTCGCTGGGAAGAAATTGCTGCATCAGCGTCAACGCCGCTGCGGTATCTTCCGCCGCGCCTAACACAAACACCAGCGTGCGCGTATCGCCGTCAATCAAGGTGGTCAGCGTTTGCAGAGTGGCGCAGGGATCGAGACCCGCGCCGGTGTTACCCGACAAGCCACGCGCTTGCATCATCGCTGGCTTACGCGTCGAGCCATTGCGGCCCAGACACTCAAGGCGATTACCGCTGAAAGCAATCTGATTGCCGGATGCGGCGAAGAAGGCGGTGCGCATCGATCCGCTGCTGGTATAGGGATTTACCGCCAGAATGGCGCTGCCATCCGCAACCATCGCCGAAGAAGTTTGTACATGGCGGGCAGATTGGCTCACCAGCTCACCCAGCACCCATTCGACGTAGCCGGTGATCGACAAATGGCGGGTTTTGCCAGACAGATTACTGAGCTGAATCAGGGTGATTTTCGCCGCCTGCTCGCCAGCTATGAAGGTGGTGAGCGTGCTGCTAATGCCTTGCTCCTGATGCATAAAGCGGCTGTAACCCATGCCGTGCTGCGTCAAATAATCTCCGGCGCCGCGCATCGGCAGCGGCATAGGCGACCAGACATCGCCGCTCTCCTCATCGCGCAAATAAAAGGCTTCGCCCGACGTATCGCTGACCGGATCGTTGTGCCACGGCGTCAGGCGGTATTCATGCGCATTTTCATACCATGTGTAGGCCTGACCACTTTCTGAAATCACGCTACCAAACTGTTTATTTGCCAGCACATTGCACCAGGGCGCGGGCGTCTGCTGATGTGGGGACAACAAAATGTGATATTCACTGCCATCTGCGCTGTAGCCGCCGGTGCCATTAAACAACTGCATGTTTTCCGGCTCAGCGAGGCGAGCGGGCGCAGGAAAGGCCTGTTTATGCGCCAGGAAGCGGCAAGGCGGCGCCACCGGCTGCGGTTTTAACAGCACCGTCAGCTGGTCGGCCAAACTGCCGTTGCGGCCTTCCAGCACCACGGCAGCTACGCTGAGTAGCAGCGTGACATCTTCGGCCGCAAAGTGCTCGCTTTGGCGCAGGAAGATGCCGCCAGGCTTGTCGGTCAGCATCTGCATCTCGCCCGATGAAATCATTTTGATCAGCTGATTTTGCAACAGCTGCTGATAGCCGATTTGCTCGCCGTTGAGGATCACCAAATCTGCCGTCAATCCTTTCTGACGCCAGTATTGATGCGCTTTGATCATATTGCTCACCAGGCTGAGCTGGGTATCGCTTTCGATGCGCACCAGCACGATCGGTAAGTCGCCAGACAGCGAGTGTCGCCACAGCGACGATTGTCCCAGGCGATTCTGCTGCAGACGCTGGCTGTCGCCGCGCATTTCAGGGCTGGCAAAAATCACCGCGCTGGCGAGCTGGTTATACAAACTGGCATCTTCAGCGAGGATATTCAGCTGGCGCAGCGCCACCTGACTGTGCGAGGCCGCCATTTCAAATATCCGATTGGCGTAGACATTGTTACGATACTTCTCAAGCAAGCCAAGGCAGGCATCACGCTGCGTGGTGACGCCATACACCAGATCGAGGGTGACGGATTTACCCGCTTTGATGGCGATTTTCTGGCGAATCGACAGCAATGGATCGAGCACCGCACCTGCGCTGCCGCTGAGTACGCCATCGGCTGCCATCGCCTGCGGATTGGCGGCGGTTCTGCCGCGACCAATAAACTGTGCGCGGTCAGTTTCATAATGCGTATCACGCTCGCTGGTGCCGTGAATCAGCAGGGCGTGGAACATCCACAGCGGCTCGGTTTTCTCATCGCGCGGGCGGCGATGCGCAAGGATCGCTTCCAGTTCAGTGACGATTTCGGTTTGCACAAACAGGTTGCTGAACGCCGGATGCGCCATATCGCTGGCGGCAGAAGCCAGCACCACTTCCGCATAGCTGGTGATGTCTATTTCACGCAGCTGGCGTGAATGGTTGGTCAGGACGATGCGGCGGATTTCCACATCATCTTCTGGCGACACCACCACCTGAGTGCGGGTGCTGAGCGTTTCCATGCGCGATTCAAACTCCGCGCCGGCGTCGGTAAAGCGCGCAATGTGCTGCGGGCGCGCATCACCGCTGGGCTGGAACGTCGGGCTAATCAGCTCGCCGGATTGGCGATCGCGGATGTAGCAGAAGATACCGTGCTGATTGCTGGTGCCATCGGCGCGCCAGCGGGTTAACGCCAATCCTTTCCACTGGCTATACCCGGTGCCGGATTGCGTCACCATCACATGATAATTGGCGTTCGATAGCAGCTGGATCTGCGGCAGATGCGCCGCCGAGCCGCTGAACTCGCGCAGTTCGGGCGTATCTGAACGCGGCTTGATCTCGCTGGTGTCAACGAACTGCCGACGCGGGGTATACAGCTCAATGTCATCCGGCACGCGCTCCTGCAGCAGCAAGTAGGAAGACTGGAAGCGCGCACTCGACATAAACCGCGCCACCATCGGGGCTTCATGCAGCAGGTGCGAAATCGCCAGAAAACCCATGCCCTGGTGGTGCGCCATGTAGGTTTTCACCGCGACAAATTGCTGGCCGCGCGCCAGGCGCTGCGCGGTGAAATCGAGCGCCTCGTAAAAACCGTATTTGCCGCAGGCACCCATTTTCTTCAGTCGCATCAGGTTGTCGGTGGCCTGATGCGGCAGCACCATCAGCGCCAACAGTGAGGCGTAGGGCGCAACCACATGATCATCGTTGAGGCCACGCTTCAGCCCTAACTCTGGCGTACCAAAGGCTTTGTATTGATAGTTTTGGCTGTCATCGAACGCGGCGTAAGCCGACTCGGAGACGCCCCACGGAATCTGCGCGGCATCACCGAACGCGATCTGCTGCTTCACCGCCGACAGCGCCATTTTCTCCAGCAGCGTATCCGGGTAAACCGGCATCACCAGATGCGGCATCAGGTATTCAAACATCGAGCCGCTCCACGACATCACTGCCGGCTTGTTATCCAGCTGGGTAAACAAACGGCCCAGCACGAACCAGCTTTTTACCGGCAGCTGATTAGCAGAGATGGCGTAGTAGTGCGTCAGGCGCACTTCGGACGGGAAGAGATCATAATGGCCTTTATCGAGCGCGCCGCTGTCGAGATTGTAACCCACGCTGAGCAGCGCGGTTTTATCAACATAGAGAAAGCGGAAATCCATTTTTGCATGATCTTCCAGCCGTCCTTCCAGCTCCAGCAAGGTCGCCATGCGTTCACGTGCGGCCCACATCACAGACGCCGCGAGCTGAGAATGGAGGCCGGGGCGATGACGCTCTAACTCACTCAGCCACAGCAGAGAAGGTAAGGCGGCAGGCAGATCATCATCCGGCGTGAGCCAGCTGAAAAACAGCGTCCACTCCTGCTGCAAATCGCTGAGCTGGTGGATAAACCGTTCGAACCATTTCACCTGCAACGGCGGCAGCTGCATCTGCGCCAGCAGAATTTCACTCGACGCGATCAGCGACGAGAGGTGACTGGCAATCGCAGCGGGCGCGGCCTGTTGCAGCGCAGCAAACTGCGCGGTTAACTCATCCCAGCGATCGTTACGCTCTGTGCCCATTTGCGCTTTCGCCAGCAACAAGGTGTCATGCAGACCGGCCATGATCACTGGCAAGGCGAGCACCGGTAGATGCTTCCACTGCGCAAGCCCGGCCTGCAGGGTGGCGAGGTGCGCGGCGAGATTGCCGCTATCGACGGTGGAGACGTAGCGCGGATTTAACGGCTTCAGCGTGTAAGTGTCATACCAGTTGTAGAGATGTCCACGAAAATGCTCCATGCGATCGAGGCTATCCAGCGCGGCGAGCGAACGGGCTATCACCGGTTTCTGCGTAATGTAGCCAAAATCCCATGCGGTTAAATTGGCCAGCAGCGACAGCCCGATATTGGTCGGCGAGGTGCGATGCGCCACCACCGGCTGCAACACTTCCTGAAAATTATCCGGCGGCAAGTGGTTATGTTCAGCGGTGACGAAATCTTCAAACCAAGCCCAGGTGTGACGCGCGGTATGGCGCAAAAACTGTTGCTGCTCGGCGGAGAGCTTTTTCTGGCGCGAATGGGCTGGTTTACTCAACTGCCACAACAGCCACGGCGTGATCAGCCACAGCAGCGAGATCGGCAACGCCAGCGCAATCAATTCAGGATTAACCAGCGCGGTTAAAAGTGACAGTGCAACGCCCGCCGCCGGATTAAACCACATCGCCTGATAAAAATGGCGCAGTGACGGCGTGGGCGAGGAACTGCCCGCCGAGGCGCTTTTCCATTCATGGAGAAACTGCCCGCTCACGTTGAGTCGCCACAGCGTGACAATAATCGCCTTCAGCGACCAGTAGCTTTCATGCGGTAGTGTCGCCAGCGTCAGTCCCGCGCGGCTCAGGCGCATTAACGCATCCGAAGACAGGATAGTGAGATGATGCTGCCAGGCGCGCGTCTTGCTTTTGCGCATGCCTTCCATGCTCAACGCTAAGGCGCTGGGCAACAGCAGGAACAGCGCAATGCAGCCGAGCCAAAACGGCGGATTCGCCACCCAGCTAAAGGCCAGAAACATCAGCAGCAGTAAGGCGGGCGCAATCAGGCTGCGACGCAGGTTATCGAATAATTTCCAGCGCGATAGTGCACTCAGCGGATTGGCCTGATAGCCGCCATCCTCCAGTCGCACGCGCAGTTTCAGCCAGTTCAGCAACTGCCAGTCACCGCGCACCCAGCGGAAACGGCGCGCGACATCGCTGAGATAGTTATCCGGATAGTGTTCATACAGCACCACATTGCTGACCACGCCGGAGCGCGCATAACAGCCTTCCAGCAAATCATGGCTGAGCACCAGATTTTCCGGGCAGGTATTGCGCGTCGCGCGGGTGAACGCGGCCACATCGTAAATGCCTTTGCCGACAAACGAGCCTTCGCCAAACAGATCCTGATAGATATCGGAAGACATCGACGAGTAGGCATCGTTGCCCGGCACGCTGCTGGAGAGGCGCGCGTAGCGGCCTTGGCCAAAAGGCGGAATCTCCTCCGCCAGACGCGGCTGCAGAATGGCGTAGCCTTCCACTACGCGGTTCAGGCTGTCATCAAATACCGGCGCATTGAGTGGATGCGCCATAATGCCAATCAGCTTGTGCGCGGTTTCGCGCGGCAGAATGGTGTCGCTATCGAGGGTGATGACATATTTCACGGTGCGCATTTGCGCCTGGCTGGCACCGACGATAACGTTAAATGTCTCCTCTTCGCCCTGCAGCCAGCGATTGAGCGCATGCAATTTGCCGCGCTTACGCTCGTAACCCATCCACACGCCCTGCGAAGGGTTTAGCACACGGTTGCGATGCAGCAGAGAAAAAAGCCCATCATTGTGCGACTTGCTGCTGTAACGGCGGTTGAGCGCCTGAATTTTCAGCACCGCATAACCGATGATTTCTGCATCATCGTCATCGTGTTCGGCCGCGCTGTCGGTGAAATCGGCCAGCAGCATAAAGCTGATGTTGTCGAGCGCGTTACCGAGATAACTGGTTTCCAGCGACCGCAGCAGCGCATCGGTGCCATGTTTGCTGCTGATTAAACAGGGGATCACCACCAGCGTGCGATCGCCATCCGGTACCGCCCGCTCGTAATCAAGTCGCGGAAGCGGTACCGGATGGCGGGTGCGGGTTGTCACTTCGCTGAGCAGCTGCAGGGCGAGCTGGCTGCTGATTAAAATTACCGCCGGCACCAGTAACAGCCACAGCACCAGCGACATCGCGGATTGATGAGTGAAAAACAGCGCTTCGGCGCTGAAAGCGGTTGTCAATAACGTCAGGCTGCCCAGCCAGGAGAGCAGCGGCGTTTGGCTGAGATGATGGCGCGCCTGATTCAGCCAGGAACGGCGCGGCTTTAGCTGTTGCTCAAGCTGCGCACGCCCTTTATCCAGTAGGAAGTAACCAATATGCTGTTGGCGCGCTGGCAATGCGGCCTGACGGCTCAGCGCCAGCACCTGATTGGCCACGTTTAGCTCATCGAATTCGCTCTGGCGAGCCAGCTCTTCAACCACATGCCGATATTGATCGCGGCTGTCAAAATGCATCTGCGGATAAATCCCGGCGGGATCCTGCGCCAGCACCTGCTCTACCAGGCTCAGCGACTCAACCAAATCCTGCCAGTTGATTTCGCCCAGCTGGCGCAATCCGGCAATGCTGTTGCTGACCGAGAGCTGACTCAGTGCCAGCTGGCGGTTGAATTGTTCAATCACATCCGCAGTATTACGCCCGGTGTTCAGCAGGTGTTGCTCCACCCACGTTAGCGCCAGCGAGTGATTCTGCCCATTCAGTTTGCGTGCCAGTTCGGCGACAAACGCGCCGGAAAGCTGATCGTTTTTGTGCGCCATATCGGCGATCACCTGAATCACGCGAGTGGCGTCCCTGGCGGAGTGATGAACGATCTCATTAATCCACGCTTCGGCCTGGCTGCGCTCCTGATGAATCTCAGCAACACCTTGCGCAATACGTGCGAGGTTATCGAGCAGCGCAAAGCGCAGCATGGCGGGAAGCGCCCAGAGTTCACCCATTAGCAGCGGCGTCACGCATTGATAAGCATGAATAAAGGTCGCCAACACTGCTGACTCTAAGCGGCCATCACTGTGGCTGATCATCTCATCCGCGATCGCCTGAATACGCAAATAGTGCGCGGGGTCTTTCAGCGCAGGTAAACCCTGACCAAATTTGGTGGGCAACAGATGGCGCACCATCCGAATTTGCTCTTCAATAATATAAAAATTATCCAGCAACCATTCGCCAGCCGGTGTCAAATTACGCTTCTCACCGGTACTTAATATTTCAGCGCTTTTTATCAGCGCCTGTTCGTTTTCCGTCAGCCGCTGCAATAATTTATAGCTTTTTTTGGCGTCGGAAAGATGATGCGTTTTTGCCAGACGCTCGCCATATATTTCCATTTGCCGCTCGGAAAAAACATCTGGCCGGTTCGCCTGGTAAACACCGCTGTGATGTAAAAACTCAAAACTACTGCGTGCCGTTGCCGGAAGCGCACTACTGCTAGTGAATGACCCGGTGGGAAGTTTATTTTTCATAATGGCGTCGCAAAAAATCCAATGGATTATAAAAGTCAGCACTATCAACAGGAAAGTCGACGGTATAAGAGAGGGCGAGGGAAAATATTTGTCTTATTTGAGTATAGTGCCAAATCGATCTTACGGTTGGTTTATAAAATAAAAGTTAATTTAAAACATTTAACTGAACGTAATGATGGGGTTGAGGATCTTTAACGTTGTTGTCAAGTGTGAGTGGCAATGAAAAAAATCAGGTGTGTTAGAATAAGTTAACTGAAAAGGAAATAAATCATGAGCTGGTTAAATCAATTTTTAGAAAGCTTATCACGCCGGGAAGTCAAAACTCAGTGTCCAGTCTGTAAAAAGTTTTGCCCACAATCTTCCTTAAAGCAAGCACGCGGACAAGCTATGTTATGCCCGCACTGTAAATCACTGTTTATTGCCGAGGAGTAAGAGAATGCGCCATATTCTTGAATGGATTGATGTAAATGAACAAGCGCCCGGCTACAAGCAGGAGTGCATCGTGCAATTTGAAAATGGTGAGGTGCAGGGCGGTTGGCTTTACGGCGGGCAATCGCGCAGCGGCGAGCATATTTTTCTTGAGGCGCATGCGGAATATGAAACCAGCATGGATGTGAATTTCTGGATGTCTTTGCCGCCAGCGCAACCGGACCAACTCGCTGCGTTTCATTCGCCGATGTGAAAGACCGCAAGATAATATTATCGCTCATATTCGATAAATGACCGCTGCGCTTCAGCCTGATCGACAAACTGAAAAGCCAGTGGATGTATTAATTCTTCATCACAATACCAGCAGTCATTAACACGTTTAAAAACGTCACCCTGATGAAAGGGTTGGGCTTTATCCAAACGCATAACGGCATATTTGCCATTATTGAAGGTAACTTCATAAAGAGAAATTAAACCGAGCGGCATTAATCTGCGTTCGTGAATAATTTCGCCGTTGAGTTCTGGCGGGGCTGGCTTTTTCATCACGTTCTCTCCGAATGACCTGTTTTAAGTCTGGCAACGATTCAAACAATATGGTGAGTTTATTTTCAGGCTTCGCTTGTGAATTATGTAATGTCCGCCATGATTAAGTCAGGCTTATGTGCCGGCGTAATTTCTTGTTCATTCTCGCCCATGGTTTTACCTACCTAATATCCTCTTCTACTAAAAGGCATTATTATGACGATTAAAACACTGCAAGATCTGTTTGTGCATGATCTCTCTGATATTTACAGCGCAGAAAAACAGATTACTAAAGCGTTACCAAAAATGATTCGCGCCGCCTCCGATCCTAATCTGGTCGCAGCTTTTAAACAGCACCTCGAAGAAACGCGCGGACAAATTGAACGTATTGATCAACTGGTTGAGCTCACGGAAGGCGTGCAGATTAAACGGATGAAATGTCATGCGCTGGAAGGTCTTGCTGAAGAGGCGCAGGAAATTATCGATGAAGTGGAGAAAGGGCCAGTTTGCGATGCGGGACTGATCGGTGCCGCGCAGAAGGTTGAGCACTACGAGATCGCCACCTACGGTACTTTGCGTGCGTTAGCCCTGAAACTGGATTATCAGGATGCCGCGAAGTTGTTGGGTGAAACGCTGGAAGAAGAAAAAGCCACCGACGAAAAACTGACGCTGATTGCTGAAGAGCAGGATTAATTCCCCGTGGAGGAGGCTAATGCAGCCAGCCTCTTCCAACCTGAAAAATCCGCTTGCGAATTCCTGGGTTAAAAATCACTTCATTCTCAGTATGCTAATCCCTCTTTTCTCAAACTAACGTTTGAACACTGTTCTGAAAACAGAGGGATTTGCATGCCTGCTAATCATCACTCCGCAGAGCCCAAAACGATTTTACGTGCCGGGCGCTTCATGCTGATGCAGAAACTATTACGCCGCGACAAAACGCCCGTCGCGCTGTTGCTGCTGGCCGCGCTGGTCGGTGTGTTAACCGGCCTGGTTGGCGTAGCCTTTGATAAAGCCGTGAATTTAGTGGTGCAGACGCGATTGAGCTGGCTCGCGGATGCCGGTGACAATCTGCTGGTGAAAATAGTCGGTGCGTTTTTCCTTTCGGCATTATTAGGCGCTATTGGCTATTTCCTGGTGCGACGTTATGCGCCAGAAGCGGGCGGATCGGGTATTCCTGAAATCGAAGGCGCGCTGGAGGAGCTCCGACCGGTGCGCTGGTGGCGCGTGCTGCCGGTGAAATTCATTGGTGGCATGGGCGCGTTAGGTTCAGGCATGGTGTTGGGTCGCGAAGGGCCAACCGTGCAACTGGGTGGCAATATCGGCGGCATGTGTGTCGATCTGTTCCGCGTTAAATCTTCTGAATCTCGCCACACGTTGCTGGCAACCGGCGCTGCCGCTGGTTTGTCGGCCGCTTTCAACGCGCCGCTTGCCGGCATTCTGTTTATTATCGAAGAGATGCGTCCGCAGTTTCGCTACAGCCTGATTTCCATCAAAGCGGTGTTTGTTGGCGTCATCGTTTCCAGCATTGTTTTCCGCGTGTGCAATGGTAATGAGGCGATCATCAATATTGGTCAACTGCAGGATGCGCCAACCAATACGCTGTGGCTTTATCTGCTGTTAGGCGTGTTATTTGGTGGCTGCGGCGTGGCGTTTAACCGCTTCATTTTCCTCGCGCAGGATCAGTTTCAGCGTTTGCACCAGGGTCGCATAGCGCCGTGGGTGATGTGGGGAAGTTTACTGGCTGGCGTGTGCGGCGTGATTGGTCTGGTGCTGCCACAAGCAATCAATGGCGGCATTGCCTTAATTCCTGATTTCTCCAGTGGCGGTTACAGCGCGCTGGCGCTCTTTGCTCTCTTCGCACTGCGCACAATCATTACCATCTGCTGTTTCTCCTCTGGCGCGCCAGGCGGTATTTTCGCCCCGATGCTGACGCTAGGCACGCTACTCGGTACCTGCTTCGGACAGCTCTGCATGCAATGGCTGCCGGGTTTACATCTGGAGCCGGCAACCTTTGCCGTGGCCGGTATGGGCGCGCTGTTTGCGGCCTCGGTGCGCGCGCCGCTGACCGGCATTGTGCTGGTGCTGGAGATGACCAACAATTATCAGCTGATTTTGCCGATGATCATTACCTGCCTCGGCGCGACGTTGGCTGCGCAGTTCTTCGGCGGCAAACCGCTGTACTCTTCAATTCTTGCGCGCACGCTGGCGAAGGCGAAACAGATAGCTTAATGCATGGCTTACGTGCGGGCGCTGACGCATCTGCTGCGGCGCGAGGACCACCGGACCAAAAGTGACTCCGGCCTGCGCATTCGCGCTACAAATCACGTGTTCGTTTAATTAATACGCACCGGGCAAAAAGGTATTCATCAACCAACCCGAAAACGCCGTCATCGCGGCGCCTTCTGGCCTCGATTGCAAACGCGTTAACCAGTAGCCGCCGAGATCGATTTCAGCAGGAAAAGGGCGCACCAGCTTCTCGCTTTGCAGCAGGTGATCGAAAATCCTCACCGGTGCCAGCGCAATCCCCGCACCCAACAATGCCGCTTCAATCATCGTCAGGGATGAGTCAAATATCATCACCGGATGCGCAGGCGATGGCGCATGTTCGTTAATGCTTTGCAGCCATTGGCTCCACTCATCACGCCGGAACGAGCGCAGCAGGGTAAATTTGTGCACGTCTGCAGGCTGCTGCAACTGCCGGGCAATGGGCGGATTACACAGCGGCGATAGCGGGGCAGGACAAATAAACTGCGCCTCGGTGCCGTGCCAGGCGCCGCTACCAAAGCGAATAGTGTAATCGTGGCCTTCGGCAGCCGGATCGACGCGATTGTTGTGGGTGGAGAGTTGCAGCTCAATGTGCGGATAGCCGCGGTTAAAATCCTCTAAGCGCGGCAACAGCAAACCGGTGGCAAAGCTTCCCACCACGCCGACTTTCAATTTCTCGCGCATCTGTCCGGATGAGAAACGATCCAGCGTATCGGCAATCCGATCGAAAGAGTCGTTGAGCACTGGCAACAGGCTTTCACCTTCTGTGGTCAGCATCAATCCGCGCGATACCCGCACAAACAGCTGGCAGCCGAGCTGCTGCTCCAGCGATTTTACCTGCTGGCTCACGGCGGCATGGGTTACGTGCAGCTCAATCGCCGCATTAGTAAAACTTAGATGACGTGCGGCGGCTTCGAAAGCTCTGAGGGCGTTAAGGGGAATATAGGGGCGAGTCATGCGCTTACCTGTAAGATTTTCTATTGTCTGACGCTAAAATTAACAGTTTGTTGCACCCTGTCAAATTGGGCAAACTGCCCGCGGAACAACAACCCGGAAGGTTAATAACAGTGAAATTGATTTCTCAAACATTGATAGCTACAGCGCTGACAGCGGCGTGCTCAATGACGTTCGCCGCGACGGCGGATGTGCAGGCAACCGTTGATCGGGCGATCAAACCGCTAATGCAGCAGCAATCGATTCCCGGCATGGCTGTGGCGGTGGTGGTTAAAGGCCAGCCCCACTATTTCACCTGGGGCATGGCGGATGTCAAACAGCAACGTCCGGTCACGCAAGACACGCTGTTTGAGCTGGGTTCGGTGAGTAAAACCTTCACCGGCGTGCTGGGTGGCATCGCGGTGAATAAAGGCGAAATTACGCTGAGCGATCCGGCCAGTAAATATTGGCCGGCACTGAATATGCCGCAGTGGCGCGACATCACGCTGCTGCAGCTGGCGACTTACACCGCTGGCGGCTTGCCGCTGCAGGTGCCAGATGACGTAACCAGTGAAAAGGCGCTGGCCAAGTTCTATCAACAGTGGCAACCGCAATGGACGCCGGGCAACACGCGTCAATATGCCAACAGCAGCATCGGCTTATTTGGCTGGCTGGCGACGAAACCCAGCGGGCTGACTTTTGAACAGGCAATGCAGCAGCGCGTATTCACGCCATTGCAGCTCAAGCACACCTTTATCACCGTGCCTGACGCCGCGAAAAATGCTTACGCATGGGGCTACCGCGAAGGCAAACCGGTGCGCGTGTCGCCGGGCATGCTAGATGCTGAAGCCTATGGCGTGAAGTCGTCGATTAAAGATATGGCGCGCTGGATGCAGGCCAATATGGATCCGCAGCAGGTTAACGATAAGCCGCTGCAGCAGGCGCTGGATTTCGCGCAAACGCGTTTCTATCGCACCGATGCGCTCTATCAAGGTTTGGGCTGGGAGATGCTGGATTGGCCCGCTCAGGCGGAGATGGCGGTGAAGGGCGCGGATAACAAGGTGGCGCTTGGGCCGCAGCCGGTGCGGGATGCCGAATCACATCCGCGTGTCAGCGCGTCGTGGGTGCATAAGACTGGCGCAACCGGTGGCTTCGGTGCTTATGTCGCCTTCATCCCGGAGAAACAGGTTGGCATTGTGATATTGGCGAACAAAAATTATCCCAATACCGAGCGGGTTAAAGCCGCGATGCAGATTCTGAAAGCGTTGCAGTAAGCGTATGGGGCGAACTCCTCGCCCCATCAACTACACTTAATGGGTGATCAATAAAGGAGCTTCAGATGAGCAATCACCCTAAAGATAAACGCGACGTGAATGATGAAAAGCATCCCGCCAAGGACAATCCCAGCGAACACGGTGAGATCCCCAGAACGCGCGATGACAGTGAAGACGACAAAAAAGATCCGTTTAACGACGAATAACAAACATCATTAGCAACGGCAGCGCGGCAAACAGCGTTAATGCGGTTGGCGCGCCTGTCAGCATAAAGAGTTGTCCAAACAGCAGCGATCCCATCACCTGACCCGCAGCCAACATAAAGAACAAGATGCCTACGCCAACGGCGGGGGCATTGTTGGTTGCTTCTGCGCCCCACACCAGCAACACGCCCGAGAGCGTAACATACGCCGCGCCACCCAGCGCCACGGCGGGAAACAGCCAGGCTGAATAGTGATGGCTGAACGCCAGTAGCAATAAGGGCACGGCAAGGCAGCATTGCGACAGCCAATAAACCCGCTTCATCCCCATCCATTTCGCCATCGGGCCGGTGAGCGCGCCGATAATGCCTGCTGCGCCAGCGATGAGCCACAACAGGCTAACCATGCGGTCGCTGACGTGAATGTGATGCAGCAGATCCGGGCCGAAGCTCCACCAAGCCGCGCTGGCGACGCCGCTGAACAGTGCAATGAAGATAAGGCGCTGCAGCGAGCGCTGCCGCAGGTGGCTTAACCAGGATTCACGTTGAGCGTTTTCATTGTGATTGGGTAGCTGGCGCCAAATCGGCACCAGGCAGATCATCGCCAGCGCGGCAAAAACCGTACAGGCGATGCGCCAACCGCCGGGCAGCCAGTACAAAATTGGCACTGACAACATAATGCCCATGCTGGTTCCGGCATTGATAACCGTGTTCATCGGCGGCTGTTGCTCAGCCTCAATACGCTGGCTGACTGCGCTCGCTAACGCAGGCGAGGCGAGACCGGCGCTCATGCCGGCGATAAACAATCCGACGCCGAGCATCCACGGCGATACCGCGCTCGCGATGATCAACAAACCCAACGCGGCACACAGCGCGGCAACCGCAGCAGGAAATCGCGGCCCGGCGCGGGCGGTCATCATCGGCGCGATCAACACCGCCACACAGTAAGCGGCAAAGCTACAGGCCGAAAGCACGCCAGAAACGCGCCGGGTAAAGGGGATGTCGTGCATCACCTCGGGCATCATCAAGCCCCAGGCGAAACGCGCCATACCGTAGGTCACCGCGATAAGTGCAAATCCGGTGATGCCGAGCGCCGTACCCTTCATGTCTGTTCACTGAACGCGATAAGCTGCAGCGCGGCGTTTTTACCGGCTTCGCACGCCTGCGCCGCGCCGATGATCAGCGCGGAAGTCAGCACACCTTCAAACAGCAGCCAAACCGCATCCGCTAGCGCGACATGCTGCTTGCCGAGCGCCTGCTGAATGGCGCGTGCAATGTAATCGCGCATCTTGTGGCGATAAGCCAGCGCCTGTTCGGCTAGCGCGGCATCTTCTCCGGCGTATTCGCCCCATGCCTTGAGAAACAAGCAGCCATTATTGCCATATTGCTGCATCCAGTCGGCCATCGCATCGAACATGTGGCTGACCGCTTGCGGATGGTCCGGCGATTGCAACGCGGCGAAGAAACGATCTTGTCGCGCCTCCAGCACTGCGGCCGTTAGCGCTTCACGCGAGGGGAAATAGCGATACAAGGTGCGCGTCGAGACATTCGCCTCGCTGCAAATGCGATCGGTGCTGATGGCGTGAAAGCCGTTGAGATAGAACAGCCGCTCAGCGGCATTAATGATGTCCAGTTTCTTTTTCATCCTTAAAAAGTAAACCGATCGTTTTACTTTTGCAAATTTGGCTTGTCATCCATTTCGCTCATTTTGTAGGACATTTCCCCGGAATTGGGAATATCGCACCGCTTATCTGATTGTTTTATTGGTAAGTTATTTTAAACTACATGGAACAACTCCTGTCGTCGTAGAAGAGGTGAAGATGGCGAGTATTTTGATAATTGATGATCATCCAGTCGCACGTCTTGCGGTTCGTTTTTTACTGGAAAAAGATGGGCATACGGTGGTAGCCGAAGCGGAAGAGGGCCACCAGGCGTTGAAAATGATCAACGAACATCATCCCGATCTCATCGTGCTTGACCTCGATATTCCTGGACTAAGCGGCATTGAGCTGATCGTGAAATTGCGCGCAGCGGAATATCGCGGTGGCATTCTGGTGTTAACCGCTCGCGATGATGACCACTATTTGAGTCGCTGTATGAGCACCGGGGCCGATGGTTTTGTCGGTAAGCGTAATAATCTGGAAGAGCTGGGTGATGCGGTGCGCGCCGTGATGCGCGGTTACGGCTACTTCCCACTGAAGCGCCGCGATAATAAAGGCACCAATAAAATGCCCGAAGCGGAAGTGGATGCGATTAAAAATCTCTCGAGCCGCGAATTTCAGGTTCTGCAGCATCTGGCGCGCGGTATGAAAGTGATCGATATCTCTGAGATCATGCACATCAGCAACAAAACTGTCAGTACTTACAAAACCCGCATCCTGACCAAACTGGCGCTGAGTTCTACACTCGAATTAATCGATTTCGCGCGTCGTCATCATCTCGATTAGTGTGCTGCGTTGCACAGAAAGAGGCTCTCTTGGCTAAATCTGCAAAATCCTTAGATTCACTACTTAGCCTGGAGCGCCTGCGCACGTTAACTGGCCACGATGAATCCCTGCTTTACGCCATGCTTGCCATGACACTAAAAAGTAATTCCACGGATTTAAACGTAGCTGCAGCGCTTTATGCCCGCGCGGATTGGGGTGAACTCGCCAAAAGCGTGCACCGTATTGCCGGAGCCGCGCAGATCACCGGCGCTCGTCGCGCTGAACATGCCTGTCGCCAGTTAGAAACAGCCTGCCTGCAATCTCCCCCTGACAACATCTTCTTAGCCAATCTGTGGTCGGAAGTCTCTCCAGCAATTGAAGAGATCAATGCCAGTATTGCTGATTACCTCGAGCAGCATTCTGCCCAATAAATCCTGACGCCCGCATCAATGCTTACATTGGACTACAGCGGCCTACAAAATGGACTACAAGAATTACAGCCTATCTTGACAAATGTAGGCCTCCGCTCTGATACCTGACATCCCCTGTAAACCGTAATCTTTACGCCATCAGACGGACACCTTCCCTTAAGCAACACCAGGTCTTCTTAAGGGTACTCAGTCTGAGGACCGGAGCGATTAGCCTCCACGTAAAAACGACAAACAGGGAATCATTCTCGTGAGCAAAACTACTCAATCTATTTTCGCTGCTTCCGCTTTGGCTCTGCTGGTGATGAGCGCGTCGTCTCAAGCTGCGTCAACCGGCACCATCACCTTCAACGGCGAACTGACAGCCAGCACCTGTGACGTTATCGTTGACGGCCAGACGGCAGATGCCACTGTCGTGCTGCCAACGGTATCAACTAATCAGCTGACAAACGCTGCTCAAGTTGCGGGTCGTACTGGTTTCAACATGGCGCTGACCAACTGTACTGGCACGCTGCAAACTGCTTCAGCGTTCTTCGAAGCGGGCGCGACGGTTGACACCGTTAATGGCCGTCTGAAGAACACCTCTGCAGGTGGCGCAACTAACGTCAGCTTGCAGTTGCTGGATGGCGCTAACTCAAGTGTGATTCAGGCGGGTAACCAGAATCAGATCACCCAAAATACTTACGCCAGCGTCGCGAGTGGCAGCGCAACTCTGCCGTACGCCGTGCAGTATTACGCTGAAGGTGCGACTACCGCGGGTCTGGTTAAAAGCAGCGTCGTTTACTCGATTATGTACAAGTAATCGCAGTCAGGTGGGAGCAATCCCACCTTTCTATCTCAGGATTCACACATGAACATCTCCATCAGAAAAACCCTTCCTTTTTTCGCTCTGTTTTGCACCGCGTTAATTAGCAGCCAGGCTTTGGCCAGCATCGTCATTACTGGGACGCGCGTTATTTATCATCAGGATGACAAAGAAGTCTCCGTGCAACTGAAAAACGTGGGAGCTTCACCCGTGTTGATCCAAAGCTGGGTTGATAACGGAGATGCCAATGCGACGCCTGAGAACATTCAAACGCCTTACATCATCACGCCACCGGTGAACCGTGTTGATGCAGGGAAAGGGCAGACTTTACGTTTGTCTTTAAGCAATTCTGGCGCGTTTGCCCACGATCGTGAATCAGTGTCATGGCTAAACGTGCTGGAGATTCCGGCTAAAACCAAAGACAAGGCGGAACTTAATACCTTACAGATGGCGTTCCGCACCCGTATCAAACTGTTTTATCGTCCAGCAGGACTGAAGGGCGATGCGAATGAAGCGGTGAAATCGCTGAATTGGTCTGTGAGTAATGGCCAGCTGAAAGCCAGCAATCCAACGCCTTACAACGTCTCGCTAGTGACGGTTACGGTGAATGGACGCACGATTGACGGTGAAATGGTGCCGCCACTCTCCTCGTTGACTTTCAAAATCAGCGCCAGCGCAGGTGCCAACGTCAGCGGCGACTACGTTAACGATTTCGGGGCCGTTCAGCCTTTTACCGCTGCCATTAAATAACTTCTCTCTTGAATCTCTATCTCCTATAGCCGGCATGTCAGGACGTGCCGGAAGGCACGCTTATGACTTTTACCAGAGAATCTTCAATGCCACTGCGTTACACCTTATTAGCGAGCGCGGTGTTTACCGCGTTATTAAGTGGCGCACATCAAGCCTTTGCCGCTGAAGAGGCGGAGTTTGACGCCAGTTTTTTACAGGTCAGCAAAGGGGGAGCCATCGATCTGACGCGCTTTAACCAGGGCGCATCGGCTACACCGGGCACCTATCGCACGTTGGTGTACGTTAATGAACACTTGATTGCCAATCAGGATATCAACTTCCGCGAGATGGCAGATAAGCAAGTTCGCGCCTGCATACCTTCATCATTGCTGAAAAAGATCCCGTTTAATGCCTCGGCGCTGCCAGCGTCGGCTGCGGATCTGCTCACGAGTGAAAAGGATTGCAGCGATTTAACGTCTGTATTGCCGGACGCCAGCGTGAGCTACGACAGCAACCAGTTGCGTCTCGACATCTCCATTCCGCAAATCTATCTGAATAAGGTGCCACAGGATTACGTTGATCCAGCGTTATGGGATGAAGGGATCCCGGCCTTCATGTTGGGATACTCGACCAATGCCTACACCAGCCGCTCGGCGGGACAGGTGTATAAATCCTTCTTTGGCGGCGTGAACGCAGGGTTGAACATCGGCGGTTGGTACCTGCGTCACAACGGCAACTACAACTGGCAGCAACAAGGCGGCAGCGGTTATCAGTCGCTTAATACCTATGTGCAGCATGATGTAGTGCCATTGCGTGGACGCGTTGTCGTCGGGCAATCAAATACCAGCGGTGTGATTTTCGATACGCTGCCGTTCAGTGGCGTTCAACTGGCCAGCGACGAGCGCATGTTGCCGGAATCTCAGCGCGGCTATGCGCCGGAAATTCGCGGTATCGCGCGCACCAACGCACGCGTAACGGTTAGTCAGCAAGGTCAGGTGATTTATGAAACCACCGTGTCGCCGGGCGAGTTCCTAATCAACGATCTTTATCCTACCGGCTACGGTGGCGATCTCGAGGTAACGGTGATCGAAGCGGATGGCAGTAAAAGCAGTTTCCGCGTGCCTTATGCAGCGGTAGCGCAATTGCTGCGCCCAGGAACATCCCGCTATGACGTGACGGCGGGTAAATTGCGTGCCGACTACATTCGTGATGACGTCGCGCTCTATCAGGGCACCTGGCAATATGGCTTAACTAACAATGTTACCGGTTACGCAGGATTGCAGGCGAGCCAGAATTATTACGCGCTGCAAGGCGGAACGGCGTTAGGTACCCCGCTGGGTGCTTTTGCTTTTGATATTACGCAGGCGCGCACCCATCTGCGCAGTGTTGATGAGCAGCAAGATGCCAGCATAACCGGGCAAAGTTACCGTATTAGCTACAGCAAAGCAGTGCCGGAAAGCGGCAGTAATCTGTCAATCGCTGCTTACCGCTTCTCAACGTCCGGCTATATGGATTTTATGACAGCGATGCAAAGCCGTGATGTGCTACAGCGTGGCGCTAGCCTGGATTCCGTATATCGTGCCAAAAATCGTTTCTCGGTCACCGCCGGACAAACGCTGCCGGATGTATGGGGAAATGTCTACCTCAGTGGCTCGGTGCAGGATTACTGGAATCGTGAAGGTAATGAAAAACAGTTCCAGCTTGGCTATAACAATCGCACCGGTTCCGTGTCATGGGGCATTTCCGTCAACCGTAGCTACAGCAGCTATGGCAGTTCACAAAACAGTTACTTGCTGAGTTTCAGTATGCCGCTGGGTAGTGATAATCAACGCCATACGCCGCTATTCCGCACTGAACTTTCACATGACAATGATGGTCGTTGGGGGCAACTCGCCTCGATTGCCGGTACGGCGGGAGATAATAACCAGTTCAGCTATGGCGCAACGGCGCGTCACGCTGCGGCAGGTGATGGCAGCAGCGGCTCGCTCAATGGACAATATCGCGCCAGTGCTACTAACCTCAGCGGTTCATTGAGTACGGGTAAAGGTTACCAGAGCGGTTCTGTGGGACTTAACGGTACGATCGTGGCACACAGCGGTGGTGTAACCTTGAGCCCGTACACCGGCGATACCTATGCACTGGTGGAAGCCAAAGGTGCGCAGGGCGCGAGCGTGTCGTCCTATCCGGGCGTGTTTGTCGATAACAGCGGATATGCGCTGGTACCTTATCTCAATCCCTATCAGATGAATGAGATCGTGGTGGATCCCAAAGGCACGTCAGCTGGCGTGGAGCTTGAGAACACCTCTTCACGCGTCGCACCTTATTCAGGTGCGGTGGTGAAAGTGAAATACAAGGCGCACCGTGGTCTGCCAATACTGATTTCCGCGACTTGGCAAGGCAAACCTTTACCGTTTGGCGCCGATGTGCTGGACAGCAAAGGCAAGCAGGTGGGTTCCGTGGGTCAGGCTGGACAGGCATACGCCTTGGTGGAACAAGAGCAGGGCACATTGACGGTGCGCTGGGGTAATAATGCAAATCAATCGTGTCAGTTACCCTATAAACGCATGCCTGAAGCAAAAAACAGCAAACCTGCACTGCAATCCTTTAATGCGGTTTGTGGTGGCTAAATGTCAAGTGCCTGATGGAGCAACTCCGCCGGGCAGTTAAACATCGCTAAAAATTTTAGTTTTGCCCAATCTGGCCGATTATTAAGGTGTCATTCTTGATAAGAGGCCACAACATGACTCCCCGCAACGCCATCCTGTTTGCCTTTCTCACCAGCTTATATTCAGCCAATGTGCCAGCTTCGGGCAGCACGCTTCATTTTCAGGGTTATTTAAAAGAAGAGACGTGCGAGATAACCTTGCAGCAAAAAAATGTTAAGACCCATTGTCCCAGAACCACTCAACCGCGTATTTCAGCAATTCACTCTGATGTCCGATTCAAGGCTTTGCCTAGTCATCAAGGCAGTATGAAGTTAGTGTGGATTGATAATACAAAGCAGAAAGGAATTATTACGACGACCTATCGTTGAGTATTGCAGGTGAATGGAACGCGATTGACTGCGACCTAACCAAAACGGTTGGTTTGCGCGTTTCCTACTAACATGATGGGATTCAGATATAAAAATGGGAATAAGGTATACAACCTTATTCCCGCTCATTTAACAATGCTTAATCAGTAATAGCTTATATTGAAAATCACTTTACCATTTGCAACACCAGGTGAAACGGTGCCGCCTGTTTTGATATAGCGTGCGGAGAAAGGCAGTAAAACCGTCCCCACCGCGTTACTGGCCATATTTTTATCGAGCGTCTGGTTGAGATTGACCGGTGCAGGTGAAACCTTTCCGTCGGCAATTTGAATACCTATACCTTGTGCGGAATCAGCACTGTTGTCCAGACTCATAATGCCCTGAGCGGCGTCAATGACCCCATTACTCGGTGTGAATCTAATCTTGATACTGTTCGTCACCCAGGTTCCTGCGGCAAATCCGCTGCCAGTATGATAAGTAGGCGGTGCGCTGGGATTGGAATAATTACCCTGAAATGCTGGGCAGTTAGTCAATCGAATATCGAATGGCACCCATGAGGTGGCATTGGCTTTGCCTGTACCAAACCAGCTATTGATTTCCCATTTGCCCATGTTGACGTTGACATCGGGTGTGGTGCAACTGGCAGCGATCACATTCAGACTGCCGGAGAAGTTAAGTCGATAGGGCGTATCAGGAATATTTACTACAGGCGTAACAGATCCGGTGGTCAATAAAACGGTTGGCAACTGTGCACCATTAACTGTACCTGCACTCATTGGGCCGGTCTTAATAAAATGAAGAGTAAATGAGTTACCATAATAAAAATGATAGGCTGTATTTCCCACAGGCGTCGTCCACTTTTTTACCGCTGAAGTGGTAATGGCTTGATTGGCGGTAGTACCGTCATTATTGACAATGGCGACACCAAGACCGGGAACACCTGTTTGAAATACTGCGCCCGCATAATTTCCAGTCCAGCCCGGAACTAATGCCGGTGCATTGGTCAGGCTAAGATACTGGTCAATACTGAACCCATTTGATGTTCCTTCAGGACGACAAACTAACCAAGGTTGTTTACCTGTACTGCCTATCACCTTAAGGGTATGCACTGTCGAGCCAACCGGAACGTCAGCGCCAACGGAAATATTCGCAACTGAAAGCGGAACAGTTAAATTTACCGGGCCAGAACCGGGATCATAATCACAGCGATCTGCCCAAGCCAATTGGCTTGTGGTATTAATCAGTGAAAATAATATAGCGACAATAATTTTCTTCATGACAAACTCGAATTCACGCGTTTAGTGGAATGTGCTAAAGGCAAAGTTAGGGATTGGACGTCATTTTAATAATTGTTTTACCGGCACTCCATCAGAGTGGAATCGCAATTATGTAAGGCATTTCGTACAAACAGCGTTAGCGAGATTTTTATCTACTTTGAAAAAATAGTGTTCTGCTTATTCACAGGTCACGCCTCTCATCCTTATGCACCGTTCTGCAACGAGCGTATCAGAAAAAAGCTATGCCACGACTCACATCCATCTTCCCGCTGGGTAAAAATTCTCTGAGTCCTACAATTTGGTAAAATGTGTTGTTAAGTTATATTGTTACAGCAGGACGAGTAGGATCGGATTGGCGCAAAACTGCTGAAAAGCTCAGGGTCAGGAATAGGAAGCATAAGTAATTTCCTACAGACCATTCTGTTAAAACCGGATAGTGTAATCCGCCCTGGGAACTCATTGATAACCCGCTCAGCGTAGTCATCAGGATCTCATTTCTATGAAAAAAGTAATCATTGTTGATGACCATCCGGTTATCCGATTTGCCGTAAAAATGTTGCTGGAACGCAATGAGATGGAAGTGGTGGCCGAAACCAATAACGGTGTCGACGCTATTCAGAAAACACGGGAATGTTTGCCAGATTTAGTGCTGCTGGATATTGGCCTGCCAAAGATTGATGGTTTCCAGGTGCTGGAGCGGCTGCGCACTCTGAATCTGCGGCTAAAAATCCTGGTGCTGACGTCGCAGTCCAGCAGTCATTTCGCCCAGCGCTGTAAACAGGCGGGCGCCGATGGCTTTGTCACCAAATCCGATGATATGAGCGAGTTATTAGACGCCATCAAAATGGTGATGCGCGGCTACAGCTTTTTCCCGCAATCAACACATTCATCGCTGGATTCAACCTACAGCGATCAGGATGACGCCGGATTGTTAGAACAACTTTCCGATCGTGAACTGAGCGTATTAATCAGCATCGGTAAGGGCATGGGTAATAAACAGATTGGCGAACAATTGCTGCTGAGTGAAAAAACGATCAGCACTTATAAACATCGCCTAAAGCAGAAGCTCAATGCGCAGTCGCTGATCGATCTAATCGATTTTGCCCGTCGTAACAACCTGATCAAATAGCCGGTGCTATGCGTACGCTTTGCTGCATTTTCCTGATATTGCTCTGTGCCGCGCGAGTTCCTGTGCAGGCGAAAGAGTTCCATTTACTGACTCGCGCCTCATTTGAGGGGCTCAAACCGCTAGTGCTTTCGACGGAAGACCGTCATCTGCTGCAGGATAAAAAGCAGTTAGCAATGGGCATTTTTCCCAGCGAGTCACCGCCTTATGGCATGACTAACATGCGGGACGAATATGAAGGATTGAGCGCCGACTATGCTGGACTGGTAGCTAAACAGCTCGGCTTAACGCTGCACATTGAGCAATATGCGTCGCTGGAGCAAGCACTCAATGCGTTGAAAAGTGGCAAGATCGATTTGGTGCCGTCGCTCACTGCGCGGCAGGATGAGATCCCGCTGCTTTTTTCTGATCCTTATGCCAGCGAACAACCGGTTCTCGGCATGCGCGCCAACGATAACGACCCTTTGCCCGGCGATCTCCACAATATTGATGTTGCCGTGGTGAAGACCTATCTACCTTTAAGCCTGCTGCGTCAGGCTTATCCGCACGCTAATTTCCGCATGTATGAAAATTATCAGGATGCGCTGAGCGCCGTCTCCTTTGGAACCGCGCGTGTCTATCTGGGCAACAGTTTTTCCCTCAGCCGTAACTTTTTAAATAATTTGCGCATGGTCCGCTTTAGCCAGCTGCCGCAGAAGATGATCAGTTTTGCGTTTTCCGAGCAGGCGACAGAACTTCAAACGCTGGTGAATCGTGCAATCAGTAACGTGCCGCGGGAAGAGAAAAACGAACTGTTGCGTATTTGGCAGCCCGACATGGTGGGGATGAACCAGTCGCTGAATACCCCACCTTTCACCGCTGAGGAACGTAAATGGATGTTGGCGCATCCGGTAATAAAAATGGTGATGTTCAGCCAGGACAAAGCCGCGCCGATGACCATTATCGATCAGAGTGGCGCGCTGCGTGGCATGGTGAGCGACCTCATCACGCTGGTGACATTAAAAACCGGCTTGCGCTTCAGTTTTGAAACCGTGGATACCTCCCAAGAGTTGGTAAACCGTGTCAACAGCGCCGATTTTGATATGTTCGCCTCGCTGACACCCAGCGCTCAGCGCGAACAGCAAATCCTGTTTACCCGACCTTATCTGCGTAGCACCTTTGCGTTGACTACGCGCGTGGGTAACAACGATATTCATTCGTTGCCCGATCTGCGCGGCAAGCGGCTGGCGATGGTCGCCAACACCAGCGTCGAAAATATGGTGCATGCGCGTTATCCTGAAATCGAGATTGTGCCGGTACAGAACATCACAGAAATGATGGCGAAGGTGGAAAAGGGCCAGGCCGATGCGGGCGTCGATATTCTGGTGATGGTGGATTATCAGATCAAAACTCACTTCCAGAATAAGTTAAAGATGGTCAGCGCGATTGGCAGTTCGCCCGCGTGGGTTTCGTTTGGTGTTGGACGCGCCGATCCCGAACTGCGCAGCATTCTCGATAAAGTGCTGCTGAGCATTCCGCCGGTGGAGATTGAGGAGCTGGCTAACCGCTGGCGGCCCAGCGACCTGATTGTTTACGACAGCTTCTGGCAGCGCTATCAGGGGGTGCTGATCGCCAGCATCATCTTCTTTGTATTGCTCATGTTGATGGTGATCGGCTGGGCGCTGTATCAGCGACAAATTATCCGCCGAAAAGCCGAGCTGCGGCGTGAACTGCATGTTCAGCTGGCACAGTTACAAGCGTTGGTGACCAGCATGCCGTTCCCGGTTTCACTGCGCGACAAAGATGGTCGTTTAACCTACTGCAACCAGCGCTATTTAGTGGAAACCGGTGTGATTTATGAAGAGGCGTTGGGCAAAACCATGCCCGAACATCCCGGCTTACGCACGCCAGAGCAGGCGGCGTTTTATCACAATCAGCTGATTGATGTGGTAAAAACTGGCGTTCCGATCGTCGAAGATCGCCGTTACGACTTGTGGGACAACCCGGATTCTTCGATTGGCGTCACCGTTTATCAGTGGATTCAGCCGTTTAACGACAGCGATGGCAACGTGGTCGGTGTTATCGCCGGTTGGATGGACATCTCCGAGCGTGAAGCGCTGTTTGCCGAACTGCGCGAAGCCAAAGAGCGGGCGGAAGATTCCAGCCGCGCTAAATCGGTGTTCCTCTCGACCATGAGCCATGAAATCCGTACGCCAATGAATGCGATTATCGGCATGCTGGATATGGCGCTGAAAAAAGGGCGCAGCGGCGAGCAGGATTTGCAGGCTTTGGAAGTGGCGTACGAGTCGGCAGAAAGTCTGGTAGGTCTGATTGGCGATATCCTCGATATCTCGCGCATTGAGGGCGGCCAGCTGGAATATCATCCGGAAGCGGTGCATCCCGGCAAGCTGATCGACAACCTGATGAAGGTGTTTCAGGGGCTGGCGATCGACAAAAATATTACCCTGACAAAGCACATCCCTGAAGAAGGTCTTGAGCAGGTGCTGGCCGATCCCCTACGCATCAAGCAGGTGCTTTCTAATCTGTTAAGCAATGCGATCAAATTCACCGATCAGGGCGGCGTCTCGCTGACGCTCACCCAGCAGAAAGATGTCGCCGCAGGCCGCGTTTATCTGGTCATCGAAGTGCAGGACAGCGGCATTGGCATTGATGAAAAACAGCAGGCCGCGCTGTTTAAACCCTTCAGCCAGGCCGATAACCGCCGCGCGGGAACCGGGTTGGGACTTTATATCAGCCGTACCATCTGTGAAAAAATGGGCGGTACGCTCACGCTGAGCAGCGAAAAAGGCGTAGGCACCTGCGCCCGCGCCACCTTAATGCTGCCGATGGCGGAGAGTCAGAGCATCACATTGGAAGACCAAGCCGAAGAGGGCGAAAAACTGCCGCTTCGTTCAGTGCTGGTGGTGGACGATAACGCCGCAAACCGCATTCTGCTGGCGAAACAGTTGAGCTGGTTGGGCCAGCATGCAGATTTAGCCGCCGATGGTCACGAAGCGCTGCAGATGTGGCAGCGTGGCAATTACGATGTGGTGATCACCGACTGCAACATGCCGGGGCTCAACGGTTATCAGATGACCGAGATCATTCGTGAATCGGAAGGAGATTTAGGGCGTGAACCGATTTGGATCATGGGCTTTACCGCGAATGCCATGCATGTGGTAATCAAACGCTGCCTGGAAGCCGGCATGAACAGCTGTCTGTTTAAACCCTGCTCGATCAGCAGCCTGGCGGCCGCACTGCGCGCGATTGGTGCAGAACAATCTCCAGCGGACGTCACCGTGCCTGCAGCGCCAGAGAGTAGCGATGTTGATCGCCAGATGGAAGCGGCCATGCGCGATTTAATGGTTGCCACGCTGGCGGAAGATTTGGCGCAGTTAGACGATTTCAACCTCGACCATCATCGTGCTGAAATTGCCGATCTGGTACATCGCATCGCGGGCAGCGTGCGTATCGCCCGCCAGCATCGGTTGGCTGATGCCTGTCTGCAACTGGAGATTGCCTGCCGCGATCCACAGCAGCAAAGCGACGAATTGCAGCCACGTTTGAGTGAGCTGGTTACGCGGTTGGCAGCTTATCAGGCGCAGCTGGAGAGTGCAGCGGTTCTGAGTGATATCGCCGAAGAGGAGTGAAGGGTTAAAAGCCGGCGCGCTGGGCGGAATCTGTGGTTTCCTTTGTGCACAGACAATTCGACAGAATTTCACGTAACTCTGTTGGCGTAATCGGCTTGGTCAGGCAGCCATCAATGCCTGCGTTGCGGCAATCTTCGGCGGCATCAAAACTGCTCATCGCTGTTAAAGCGTAGATGGGTGTTGCTGCCAGCTGCTGGTTTTTCTCCTGTTGCCGAATCGCAAGGCTCATGGCAAAACCGTCCATCTGCGGCATGGTGCAGTCGGTAATGATTAATCCAATCTCATGCTGATGTTGCTGCCAAAGCGTCAGACCTTGCTGGCCATCTAACGCGCTCAGTACCTCGCAGCCCGCCTTTTGCAACTGCTGGCTCAGTAACAGGCGAGCGGGGGGATAATCGTCAACAATTAGCACTTTAAGGGTGGGCTGTGCCGTAGCGCGCGGTGCAGCTGGCGATGCGTTTACCGGTGCCGCAGAGAAGTGCAAGCTTACGCTGTTGCTTTCACCGGCAACGCTGTTGACTTTGAGCTGCGCACCGGCGTCCTGCGCCATACGCTGGCAGGCGGCCAGGCTAAAGCCGGTTTCCGCCCAGGCGCGCGTATCGTCAGCGCCTTGCAAGCTTTCCCAGCGCTCGGCCAGCAAGCCGTCGCTCTGATTGCTAACCGCGATCGCCAGCGGTAAATAGCCATTAGGTTCCTCCGTTTCACACCACAGCGTCACCGTGATATCGCCTTGCTGAGTGTGTTGAATGGCATTACGTAACAGGCTGGAGGTGATCCGAATGATCAGCAGCGGATCGAACTCCACGCGCGGCGCAAGGGGATCGAGCGTAACATGCAGGTGCAAACCTTTCTCCTCAGCTTGCTGCTGAAATAGCGCCACCGTACTGCTCAGTAATGAAGGCAGGTTCACCACGCGGATGCGGCTCTGTTCATCACGCGCTTCGGCGCGGAAAATATCAAACACATCGCCGGTGATGGAGAGCAGCGAGCAGGCGGATTCATACACCGTTTGCAAATTTTCATTGTGCTGATGCTGGCTGTGTAATCGCTCCAGCTCTAACTCCAGCAGGCCGGTAATGGCGTTGAGCGGGGTGCGAATTTCGTGGCCCATGCTCTTCATAAACGCGTTACGCGCCGCGAGCACCCGATCATTTTCTGCTTTGGCTTCCTGCAGTTGACGAATCAAAGTTTGATTACTGTTGAGACGTTCACGCAGGGCCTTTAGCGACTGGCACAATCGACCAATCCACCAGCCTACCAACAGGAACAACAGTAACCCCAGCAACAGGGTGATCGCGATTAAGGTGGGGGAAAACGCGCGTGCTGATTTCTGATCCGGCGCCAGGAGTGTGTCACGCCAGGAACTGGCCATACTCATCAGCCTATCGGGAGGCGTTTGTTGTAGCGCTTTGTTGAGAATACTGAGAGCAGGTGAGTCTGCTCGTTGAGCGGCAAAGCCCACGCTGTAAGGTTTTACCGGCAGCGAAAGCGACTGGTGTAGACGGTGGAATGGGTTGCGCTTCAGCTGATACTGTACCGAGAATTGCGATCCAATCGCGCCGTGCGCCTCGCCGTTGTTGACCAGCACCAGCGCCTGCTGGAGCGTGTCGGTGACGATCAGTTGCAACGTGGGATACCAGGTTTCCAGCCACGGAATCAGCGGATTATTCTGCTGAATAGCAATTCTTTCGCCCTCCAGCTCGTGCAGTGAAGCAGGCTGAAGGGTGTTGCGTTGCATCACCAGCACCGCTGGCGTCACCAGCCAGGGCTCACTTTGCGTCATCGACAGATCGGCGGCTTCCGGTTCCCCCGGTATCGTTAGGCTGCTGGCCAGCACCGCCTGCGGATATTTCACCCAGAGCGCGGTCAGCTGTGCATCGTCTTCAGCCATTTGATAGTTGAACTGTAAGCCGAAGCGGTCGCTGATGTGCCGCAGCACATCGACCGCCAGTCCAGAGGGTTCACCTTGCTGGCTGATATAACTGATAGGTTCGCGACGACCATCGAGCAATACAGTGATGGCCGGATTTTGCTGGCTCCATGTCAGCTCTTCCGGCGAGAGTGATAACGCGGGATGACCGATCACCGCTTCACGATCCATGCCCCAGCCTTGTGCAATGCGCAAACGGCTTACCAGCGGCAGATGAGTGAGCACATTATTGATGGCGCTTAGCAATTGCGGTTCGGCAGCCGGCACGCCAAAAGTGAGCCGGAACTCGCCGAGTGAAGGATGCGGCAGCAGCCACAGATTGTCGAGTTGATTATTACGCTGAAGATAGCTGGCGGTAGCATGGCTAAAACCGGCGGCAGCGGATTGACCAAAGGCGATGGAATTGATCGCCTGATAGTAATCTTCAAACGCTTCCGGCGAAGGACTGATATCTGGCAGCGTTTGACTATCCAGCATGAGTAACGGCAGCTTACCGCGCGGCGCTTGCTGTCCGGCGCGCGTGACGATCACCGCTCGGTCGTTTAGCCATGGCAATGAAGCATGCACCGACATGTGCGGCGAGAGATCGGGTGTCCAGATCGCCAGCATGTCGACTTTTTTATGATTCATCGCGCGAATCGCCTCTTCACGGCTGCGATAGTGAGTCAGCTCAAAATGTACCTGTAGCGTCGATTCGAGCAGCGCCAGGTAATCTGCGTCAATGCCCGCCAACTGTCCACGCTCCATGCCCAAGCTAACCGGCGGTTGTGACGCGCCCCAGACGCCGACGCGCACCACGGGATGCGTTAGCAGCCACGCGCGAACATTCGCGGCAAAGGTCACCGGCGGCGGATTGACTTCAATGCGCGGGGCCAGCGTCAGCACGTTTCCTTGCGCATGTGGCAGCCCTGGCATGAAAACCAGCGTCAGGAGAGCAAGCAAGAGGTAAAAAAGCAGTCCGTTTTTCATCGTCACATAACCGGTAATGTTTCTACCTTGATTTTGACGTAATACTGCATGGAATCAGCCAGGCCAGGTCTTGGTTTTTAGTAGTAAGTGTATGAAAAATAATATAAGTATTTTCCTACGCGCGCCTAAGCATTCAGCGCTTCAGAAAAGTCCCGGTAATGCCTATGCTGGGCCAAACCGTATCAATATGAGTTTCAGGTTACCGAGGTGGCAGATGGCCGTGTTTCACGCGAACAAAATTAAGGTGGTGATGCTGGATGATCATCCCATGATGCGCCTCTCATTCGAAGTTGCTGCCACACGTGAACCCGATATCAACATGCTGGCGACATTTGGCACCAGCAAAGCGCTGTTGGCCTGGCTTGGGCAGAACAGTGCCGACGTATTGGTGCTGGATTACATTCTGGGTAACGACCAGTTAGATGGCTTATCGCTAATTAAACACATCCGGATGCATCATCCGCAGTTGAAAATTTTGCTCTCAACGTCGATGGAAAGTGTTGCGGTAATTCGTGCGGCTCTGCATCTGGGCATTAAAGGCTACATCACTAAACGTGAAGAGACCCCGGCTTACTTTGCGGCAATCCGTAATATTGCTGCTGGCAAGCGCTCGCTGCCGGATGACATCGCCAGCCAGCTAAGCCAATTGCCAGGCCGTAAGCGGGATCGTCCTATTTTGCAGGAAGATTCGAACGAGGTTTCGCGTGTTTCACAGCTGAGTAAATTGCTCACGGCGCGTGAAGCGGAAGTGATTCGCTGTTTTATTGATGGCATGCAAGTGTTCGAAATCGCTGCAAAACTCAATCGCAGCCGCAAAACCATCAGCGCTCATAAGCAGACCGGCATGAAAAAACTCGGCATCGCGTCGGATTTGGAGCTGTTTAAATATCGTGGCGATCTGTTTCAGTAACCGCTGTGCTTAAAGCGCCGCTTCCAGCCGATCCAGCGCAAACAAAATGCCGTAACGGCGCGCGTGTTGCGCTTCCGGCAGCGGCAGCCAAATATCGGCCTGATTGGCGAGATCTAATGTCTTCGCACAAAGCGCAATCACCGGCGTTTTTTGAATGTGCGCATGGTGTACTGCGCTAAGCACGTGGCTGTTAACCGTATCAGGCGCGAGAATCAGCAACAGATCGTCCGGTTGCAAACGGCTCAGCGTCATGCTCAGCAGGTTGTCATCCTGAATCCACGCGCTGGCCAGTCCGGCGTTTTGCAGGCGCTGATGGACGTCCGCCACCAGCGTAGTTTGCAGCCCCGATGCGCCAATCAGCAGTACGCTTCGGGCTTTACGCAACATCTCTGCGGCACGTTGCCAGGTCGCCGCTTCCGCTTGACCATATTGCTGGGTTAACGCTTGAGTAATAGCCTCAATCGGCGCAATCGCGTGAGGGGGTTGTCTCTGTGGCGCGCGCGCCAGCCGCATACGCAAATCGCGGATATCCTCGCAACCCAGCGAACGCGCAAAGCGGGTGATGGTGGCGGCGCTGACTTCTGCGCGGCCGGCAAGTTGCTCGATGGTGGCGGAAGCGGCAAAAGCAGTGTCGCTGAGAATCGCTTCGGCAACGCGTTTCTCCTGCTGACTCAGCGACGATTGCCGCTGGCGGATGACATCGATAAATTCAACATCCTGCTGCTGACCGGCTTTCCGCACCTGATGGAGAAAATCATCGAGATCCTGACAGCCCGCCGAGGTGGCAAAGCGTCTTAGCACATCCGGACTCACACCAGCCTGTGTAGCCAGACTCTCCATGGTGACGTGTACATTGGCGTGCAGGTTCGCCAGAATAAAACGCGCCAGCCTCGATTCCTGCGCATCCGCGCGCTCCGACTGCTGTCGTAATTGCCAGACAATATCCATTAGCTCATCACATCCTCAGTAGCGAAGGTCCATCATGCATGAAATTATTTTTCATGTTGAGTTTTTTTTCATCTCATCGCGGGGTGTTAGCGCCGTTTGTTGGGCTTTTTACTGTTAAATTACGGTTAAGATCACACTCATGAAAAATATTTTCATGACGATTTTAATCGTATCCATCTGACTTGTATCAATAAATTATCTGTCCATCAGAAAATCCTCTGCCCGCAACCACTTTACAGCGTCTCTGAGACAGGTCTTAAATGACCGGGACAAATCACAGGAGAAGAAATTATGCGCATCGTACTTTGCTGTGCTGCAGGCATGTCTACCAGCATGCTGGTGAGCAAAATGCAGCACGCCGCTGCAGGTCGCGGTCTGGAGATCGACATCAAAGCCGTGCCGGTGGCGGAATTCGAACGCATCCTGCCGGATGCCGATGTGGTTCTGCTCGGCCCGCAAGTGCAGTTCGAAGCGGCCCGTCTTACCGCCATTGCCGCGCCGCAGGGCAAATCTGTCGCCGTCATCGACATGATGGATTACGGCATGATGCGTGGCGAACAGGTGCTCGATAAAGCGCTGGCATTACACGCCTCCTAAACGTCCTTTTTAACCCATCCGAATGACATTACACGGCTTTGTGCTGTGGGGGATTCTGCATGTCTGAAATCGTGGCTATCGAGTTTGAAGAGGAAATCATGCTGCTGCTGGTGCAGGCCGGCGCAGCCCGCAGTGCGGCCATCAGCGCGCTGCGACTGGCGCGTGAAGGGCGCTTTGACGAGGCGCAGCAACAGCTGGCGGCGGCAGGTGAAAGCATCAGCGCTGCACACCAGCAGCAAACCGCGCTGATCGGTCTGGATGAAGGCAGCGGCAAGTTGCCGGTCACGCTGATTCTGGTGCACGCCCAGGATCATCTGATGAACGCCATGCTGATTCAGGATCTGGCTGGCGAAATCATTGAACTCTACCGCCGCACTGCGGCAGGAGGCACAGATGCTTAAGATCGCAATTATTGGTGGTGGCAGCAGTTATTCACCGGAGCTGGTGGAAGGGATCATCAATCGCTATGCGCAGCTGCCGGTGACGGAACTGGCGCTGGTGGATATCGAGCAAGGGCGTGAAAAGGTTAATATCATCTCCGATCTTACTCGCCGCATGCTGCAGCAAAACGGGCTGGAGCAGGTAAAAGTCAGCGTGCATTTTGAGCTGGATGAGGCGATTCGCGGCGCGCGGTTTGTTCTGACGCAGCTGCGTGTGGGACTGTTGGCCGCGCGCGCGGCGGATGAGCGCCTCGGGCTGAAATATGGTCGGCTCGGCCAGGAAACCACCGGTGTTGGCGGCTTTGCCAAAGCGCTGCGCACCATTCCGGTGATGCTCAAGGTAGCGCGCAAAGTCGAGGAACTGGCACCGGACGCCTTTATCATCAACTTCACCAATCCAGCGGGGATTGTGACGGAAGCGGTGTCGCGCTACAGCAAGGCGAAAATTATCGGCTTGTGTAACGTGCCGGTGAATATGCATCACATGATTGCCGGCATGCTCGACGCGCCCTGGGATGACGTGCAGCTGCGCTTCGCCGGGCTCAATCATCTGGTGTGGGTGCATCAGGTGACGTGCCGGGGCGAGGATGTGACCGCGCAGGTGATCGAGCAACTGTGCGACGGCCAATCGCTCACCATGAACAACATCAAAGATATGCCGTGGTCGCCGCAGTTCCTGCGCGCGCTCAAAGCGATTCCGTGCCCGTATCACCGCTATTACTGGCAAACGCCGCAGATGCTGGCCGAAGAGCAGGAGAAAGCGCAAAACGGTCATGAAGGCACGCGCGCGGAGCAGGTGATGAAAGTGGAAGCGGAACTGTTCGCGCTGTATGCCGACCCGCATCTGGCGCACAAACCTGAGCAGCTGAGTTTCCGTGGCGGCGCGTATTACTCCGAAGTGGCGGTTGAGCTGATTAGTGCGATTCACAATAACAGCGGCAAAAATCTGGTGGTGAACTGTCGCAACAATGGCGCGATTCATGGCCTGCCGGATGACGCGGTGGTGGAGGTGAACTGTCTGGTTGATGCGCAAGGCGCGCATCCGCTGGCGTTTGGTGAGTTGCCGCCGCTGATGAATGGCCTGACGCAGCAGATCAAAGCGTTTGAACGCCTGACTATCGAGGCCGCGGTGCGTGGCGATCGTGAGCAAGCGCTGCTGGCGCTGCTCGGCAATCCGTTAGTCGGTGATGTCGCGACCGCCGAAGCTTTGCTTGACGAAGTGCTGACCCTAAACAAGCCGTGGCTGCCGCAGTTCGCCACGCCATAATCCGTTGCGCCACTGAGCCAGAGGAACACCTATGTCTAACCGTACTTTTATAGATCGTTATGTCTTGCCCGTCGCACTGAAAATCGCCGGTCAGAAGCATGTGCTCTCCGTGCGCGACGGCATCATTCTCAACATGCCGTTTATGCTGATTGGCAGCTTCTTCCTGATCTTTGCCTATCTGCCGATTCCGGCGTGGGGTCATTTGATGGCGGATCTGTTTGGCGAGACGTGGCGCAACAAACTGCTTTATCCGGTGCGCGCGACCTACGACATCATGGCGCTGATCTCCAGCTTCGGCATCGCTTACCGCCTGGCGGAGAAGTATCGCACGCTTGATCCGCTCACCAGCGGCGCGATGGCGTTAGTGGCATTTGTGATGACCATTCCGCAGCAGACGCTGTTTGCCCCGGTGGAGGGCGCGCCGACGCAGTTGGTCACCGGCGTGTTGCCGATTTCACTGATTGGCAGCCAGGGTTTGTTCGTGGCTATCGTGGTTGCGCTGCTCTCGACCGAGATTTACCGCTTTGTGCACAACCGTAATCTGGTGATCAAGATGCCGGAGGGCGTGCCGCCTGCGGTGGCAAAATCCTTCCTCGCGCTGGTGCCCGGTTTTTGCGTGCTGGCGGTGGTGTTGGTAATTCGTCTGGCGGTGGAAGCATCGCCGTTCGGCGATATCAATAACCTGATTGCTACTGTAATTGGTTTGCCGATGCATCACGTGGGCGGCACCTTGCCTGGCATGATCTTCTCGGTACTGCTGATAGGGATTCTCTGGACGCTTGGACTGCACGGCGACGCGATTGTGCTGGTGTTTATTCAGCCGGTTTGGCTGTCGAACATGAGTGAAAATCTTGAGGCGTTTCAGCACAACCAACCGATTCCGCACATCTTTACCCAGCAGTTTTACGATTTGTGGATTGCGCCAGGCGGCACCGGCGCGCTACTGGGATTGGTGATCTTTATGCTGATTCGTTCACGCAGCCGCCAGATGAAGCAGCTCGGTAAAATTGCCGCACCGGCGGCGCTGTTTAACATCAGTGAGCCATTAGTGTTCGGCATTCCGCTGGTGATGAACCCGTATCTGTTCCTGCCCTTCATTCTGACGCCGGTGGTGTTGGTGATTGTGTCGTGGGCGGCGATGAGCACCGGTTTGGTGGCACCGCCGGCCGGGATTGCGCTGCCGTTTACCACACCGATTTTCGTCAGCGGCTATTTGGCTACCGGCGGACATATTTCCGGCACCGTTTTGCAGGTGGTGAATTTGACGATTTCGCTGGTGATTTACTATCCGTTCTTCCGCGTCTGGGATCGTCTGAAATTCCGCGAGGAAGAGGCCAGCCTGCAGCAAGCAAAAGTGGTGAGCGGCGAAGCGGTAACGCCTTGAACACCGGGCAGAAGCGCATCAATGTGCGCTTCTGTAATCTGTAAACCGATAAACAACAATGCGCATTAATCACCTAACAGGACTAATTTACAATTCTCTTTGGACTCTAACTATCACTCAACTGACTGTTATCGCTGATTTTATTTCAATTGCTTAAAATAACAGCGGTTTTATTAAAAGAAACTTCTGTACTCTTATTACGTGTTTGTATATTTTTGTGATCAAGTGGTGACATAACTTCTTTCACCCCGAAACCCACGCTACTCAATGTAAACGTCAGCAGGCTCTCTTGATAGACATTTTCTCTAAAATTAACAATATTCCCCTTTTATTAAATTCAATCAGCTTAACGAGATCATTTGCGATCTCATTTTTCAGACTATTCCATTAATTTTTTATTACTCCATAAAGTGCTGGCACTAACGTCGCCAGGGGAAACGCATGCAAAAAATGAATATCAGTACCGATTTTATCGCCTATTTCAATTGTGGTTCTGTAAAACTGAAATCTGAGGCCGAAATATTGGGTTCAATTATCACCGCTATCATAAAAGATAAAAAAACCGTTACCAATAAGAGCATTATTGCCTATCTGCTGGCAGAGCTTGAGAGCACCAATGATGTGATTTTCCAGGATTGCCTGCGGAATACGCTGCAAATCGTGGTAGGAAAGACGCCGGATGATGACGGCTTTTTCAGTTAAGATAATCTCCCATAATTAAGAACGTGGGTTTTAAACCGATTCATTTTTAAAAGTTCAGGATTTATCTGACAGTATCAGGCCATGAGAATGGCGTTATAATTACTGGCCCGACCAGAATAATCTGGCACACAGATAAATCCAACAATAAGTGATATTTTATGAATTACAGCAATTTTTCAGCAAAAGTGAGTTTCTGGCCCAATATGCATTTCACCGCAATTGAAATTGTACAGTGCGGCGATCTCTACGAAATATATGCGACGGACATTTCCCGTCTCGCTAAAAGTAAGCTTTTTGTCGGGCGCACCCATGATAAAAATCTGGCGGATTCCTACGCGAAACAGTTCGAAGAGTGGTTACCTAAAGTTAATCGTGAAATGAAACTGCGTGACATTGCGCCGTTAACAGGAAATATGCCGTCGCAGGTTTTTTGTAGAAAACGGGATCTTGAAATTTTGCCGAGCCAGGCAGAATTTTTGCGTAACCCTCATCAATGGTAGTCCTCAGTAATAAGTCTTAAAAATGCGAGCTTGCGATTAAGATTATTACTCTTCTAAAGGCGGTGCTGCCCATCACCGCCATCAGAAATAAACTTTTACTCATTCAACGGTTAAATCGTATACGTTTAGCCTGCTCATCGCTTTCGCATTATACAAAACTGAACCAGGCTCAACATGTCATGGTTAATTATGTATACAAGCGAGGAACGAATGGATTTTGTACAACGCACGATTGATTTAGCAATGAAAAACGTTGAAGAGGGCGGTCGCCCATTTGCAACAGTCATTGTTCGCGATGGCAAGGTAATCGCTGAGCGCGCAAACCAGGTCGCACAGACAAATGATCCCACGGCTCACGCTGAAATACTGGCCATCCGCGAAGCCTGCCGTGAATCAGGCAGCGAAAACCTCACTGACTGCGACATTTACATTCTCGCCAGCCCTTGTCCAATGTGTCTGGGGGCACTCTATTATTGCAGTCCAAAGCAGGTGATATACATCACCAAACGCGAAGAGTATTCGACATATTACCGTGACGATCGTAAATACTTCGAACTGGACACCTTTTACACTGAATACAGTAAGCCGATTGAGCAACGCCGGTTGCCGATGACATATCAGCCTCGTCCGCAAGCGCTCGACGTCTATAAACGCTGGCAGGTTTTAAATAAATAAAAGCGTGTTAGTTGCTCGCGGCTAAATCCCTTTCAAGTTGTTCAGCACTCTTGCCACGTACCCATCTGGTGCAAATCTCCCGATTTGCACCAGCAAAACTCATAACGTCCACTTATTACCCCGCCCAAAATTCATCTAATTCAGCGTATTAATAAACTGGCACGCGCGTTGCTATTCGATTGGTAGAGATGTTGGACCAATTAAGGCCATGCGATGCAGATACCGGTTGAACTTCATCCTATTACCACGCCGCGTAGCGATACGCTGATCCTCGATGCGCTAACACGTTATATGGCGCAGTCGGGTGCGCAGCCCGGCAGTCGCTTGCCGCCGGAACGGGTGTTGGCGGAGAAGCTTGGCGTCAGCCGCAATACGGTGCGTGAAGCACTCAAACGCTGGGAAGCGCTAGGCATTATTCTGCGTAAAAAGGGCAGCGGTACTTTTTTGCAGGCGGAAGTGGGCGTTAACGACAGCTTCTTATCGCTGCGCTTTAAAAACGACTCGGCCAACATGCTGCACGCGCTGGAAGTGCGTCGCATCATCGAATCGGAATCCTGCGTGTTGGCGGCTCAACGCGCCACGCCAGACGATCTGATCGAAATCGAGCAACGTCTTAATGAGATGGAGAAAGTGCATCTGGCGATTGGTTCTGCCGGTGCGGAAGACTGGGCGTTTCACGCCAGCATCTATCGCGCTGCGGGGAATCCATTGCTGCTGCAAATGCTCAACGGCATCTATGACTCATTTCATGCATTTTTCGAATCACCGCCGGAACAGGCGCTGTTTTCGGACTCTTTCCCGCTGCACCGTGAACTCTTCGACGCTATCCGCCAGCGCGATTGCGCGGCGGCGCGAGCCATCTGCCATCAAATTCTCGATATCACCGAACGCGACATGAAGGATGTAATTAATGCCAAACGATAAGTCGATTCCGCAACAAACGCTGCTCACCCACGATCAACGCCATGAAATGGGCGCGGTCACCACGCCGATTTACCAGTCTTCGCTGTTTACCTTCAGCGATTACGACAGCATGATCGCGCGCTTTCGTGGCGAGAGCGATCAGCCGCTCTATTCGCGCGTCGATAACCCGACGGTAAAAGCGCTGCAGGACAAGATGGCGGCGCTGGAGGGCGGCGAAGCCTGTCTGGCTTTTGGCAGCGGCATGGCGGCGATCAGCAATGCGATTCTCAGCGTGGTGGCGCCGGGTAAAAAAGTGGTGTGCGTTAATCACGTTTATCCCGATACCTACCGCTTTCTGCGCGGCTTCTGCCAGCGGTTTGGCATCGTTACCGAGTTCGTCGATGGTGATGACGAAGCCGCAATTCGTGCAGCTTTAACCGATGCCAGCCTGCTGTATCTGGAAAGTCCCTCAAGCTGGGTGATGAGCGAACAGAATCTGAATAAGCTCGGCGCGATGGCGCGCGAAGCGGGCGTGGTCAGCATTATCGATAACAGCTGGGCTTCACCGATTTTCCAGCAGCCGCTGCTGTGCGGCATCGATATCGTGGTGCACTCGGCGTCGAAATATATCAGCGGCCACAGCGATGTGGTGGCTGGACTGGTGATCGCCAGCCAGCAGCACATCAACAATATCACCCGTCACATCAGCCCTTACCTCGGCGGCAAACTCTCGGCGCATGAAGCGTCGCTGCTGATGCGCGGCCTGCGCACGCTGCCGCTGCGCATGAAACAACATCACCAGAGCGCGCTGACCATTGCCGAGAAACTGGCAGAGCACCCGCTGGTGACCGACGTCTGCCATCCGGGGCTGAAACCGCAGTCGTGGTCCACCTTACGCGGCTACAGCGGTCTGTTTGCTTTTGAGGTGGCGGAGCAGGTGGATATTCCACAGCTTTGCAACGCGCTGGAGCTGTTCCACATGGGCGTGAGCTGGGGCGGATTTGAGAGTCTGGTGATGCCGGCGATTTCGGTGATCAATCAGGCCAGTGAATTTAACTCGGCGGTGGATTTCGGCATCTCGCCACGCCTGATCCGCATCTCGGTCGGCCTTGAAGAGACCAACGATTTGTGGGCCGATTTGCAGCAAGCCCTTGCCAGCGCGAATCGCGCGTAATCACTCACTGGAGAAAAGTCATGACGCAACGTTTTGCCGTGAAAGCATTAGTGTTAGCCGTGGGTTTGAGTGCAGCGATGAGCAGCCTCGCCGCCAAGCTTACCGTAGTGGAAGTGATTACCAGCCCGCCGCGCACCGCGCTGCTGCAAAAAATGCTCGATGAGTATAAAACCCAGCATCCCGGCACGGAGATTGAGCTGATTTCACTGCCGTGGGGCCAGGCGTTTGAAAAGCTCGGCACCATGCTGCAGAGCGGTCAGGTGCCGGATGTGGTGGAAATGCCGGATACCTGGCAAGGATTGTATGCCAGTAACAATATGCTGGAAGACCTCGAGCCGCGCCTGAAAAGCTGGGATGCCACGCCACAGCTCACCGATAAAACGCTGGCCATGGCGCGCGCCGCCAACGGCAAAGCCACCATGGTGCCGTACGGCTTTTATCTGCGCGCGCTGTTCTGGAATAAAAAGCTGTTCCAGCAGGCAGGATTGAGTGAACCGCCCAAAACCATGGAGGAATTCGCCAGCGATGCCCAGCGCATCAGCAAATTGGGGAATGGCATCAGCGGCTACTGCATGCGCGGTGGCGTGGGCGGCACCAACGCCTGGATGATGTTTATGGCGGCGATGAACGGTTCGCCGGAGTTCTTCGATAAACAAGGTAACAGCACGCTGACCGAGCCGGGTGCGATGAAAGGCGCGCAGCTGCTGGTGGATATGTATCAAAAGGGCGGCGCCTCGAAAGACAGCGTTAACTGGGGCTTCAATGAGATCGTTTCGGGCTTCTATTCAGGTAAATGCGCAATGCTCGATCAGGATCCCGACGCGCTGATCGCCATTAAAAACAGCATGGCGGCCGATGATTTCGCTGTGGCTCCGATGCCGGTTGGCCCGTCAGGCAAAGCTTTCCCGACCATTGGCTATACCGGCTGGTCGATGTTCAAGCAGGGTAAACAGAAGGATCTCGCCTGGCCGCTGATTACCTTCCTCAGTGACAAAACCAACAACCTCGCATGGTCAAAATTCGTCGGCACGCTGCCGATTTACAAAGGTGCCGAGCAAGACCCGTTTTACCAAACGCCGCAGTTCGCCGGCTGGTTCAAAGAGCTGAACGATCCTAACTATGTGCCACTCACCATGCCAACCCATCTCAAAGGCTGGGGCTATTTCAACTCGGTGATTGTGAAAGAGAGCAGCCAGGAAACCTTGCTGGGTGAGAACGATACCGAAAGCATGGTGAAAGATTGGGCGAACTATCTCAGCAAAGAGCAGAAAGCCTGGCTTGCTACGCAGTAACCTTTAACCACGCGGAGTGTGATTATGATGCTTGATGCTTCTCTGCCCAACAGTCCGGCGCGCCGCCGCCTCCGCTGGAGTCGGCTGGCTGAGCCGTGGTGGTATCTCTCGCCTGGCCTGTTGCTGATCGCTTTGTTCATCTTTGTGCCGATGGCGATCGGCATCTCCTACGCGTTTCAGAGCATTAACCTGCTGAATCCGCTGGAGACCGGTTGGGTCGGCTGGGATAACTTCAGCGAGATGTTTGATGACCGGCGCTTTTTCAAAGCGCTGGGCCACACGCTGAACTGGACGCTCAGCTCGCTGCTGCTGCAGTTCTTTTTCGGTTTGGCGCTGGCGCTGCTGCTCAATCGTGAATTCCGTTTTCGCCGTTGGGTGCAGGCGCTGGTGTTCTTGCCGTGGGCGGTGCCGGCATTTCTCTCTGGCTTGACCTGGTCATGGTTGTTCAATCCTGTCGTCGGGCCGCTGCCGCAGTGGCTGAGCGATTTGGGCGTGCTGAGTGAGCCGTATAACATTCTGTCCGATCCGCAGTTGGCTATGTGGGGACCGGTGATTGCCAACGTCTGGTTTGGCATTCCGTTCTTTGCCATCACGCTGCTGGCGGCGCTGCAGTCGATTCCCAAAGACCTGTACGAAGCGGCCTCGATTGACGGTGCCAGCGGCTGGCAGCAGTTTCGTCGCGTCACGCTGCCGTTTCTGGCACCGATGATCGCTATCACCGTGATGCTGCGCACCATCTGGATCGCCAATTTTGCCGACCTCATTGTGGTGATGACCGATGGCGGTCCGGCGGGATCGACCTCGATTCTCTCCAGCTACATCTTCACCACCGCCTATCGCAAGCTCGACTTTGGCTATGCCTCAGCGATGGCGGTGTTTCTGTTACTGCTGATGACCTGTTATGCGCTGGTGTTGCTGCGCATCCGTCATCAGCTGCTGAAATAGGAGGCGACGATGCGACTCTTACCGCTGATTGGCCATCGCCTGAGTATTGCGGCGTATCTGCTGTTCGCGCTGTTTCCGCTGTATTGGATCATCAAAATCTCGCTGACGCCGGACCAACTGCTGTTTAGTCAGGGCGTTACGCTGCTGCCGAGCGGCGTGACCTTTGGTCATTTCAAAAAAGTGCTGACCGACAGTGATTTCCCGACCTTTTTTACCAACAGCCTGATTGTCTCGTTTAGCACCGCGTTTCTTATCACGCTGATTGCCGCTGCGGCCGGTTATGCCTTTTCGCGCTTTCAGTTTCGCGGCAAAGTGCTGATCGCCGGGCTGCTGCTGTTCACGCAGATGTTTCCGCTGGTGATGATCATCGCGCCGATTTACAAGGTGATGGCGCCGCTGGGCCTGACCAACAGCTTGCTGGGGCTGATTCTGATCTACACCGCGTTCAACGTGCCGTTTGCCACCTTTCTGATGCAATCCTTCTTTGATGCGATTCCCAAAGATCTGGAGGAGTCGGCGATGCTGGAAGGCTGCACGCGTTTTCAGGCGCTGTATCGCGTGCTGATGCCGCTAACCTTGCCGGGCATGGCGGCCACATTGGGCTTTGTGTTTACCGCAGCGTGGAGCGAGCTGCTGTTCTCGCTGATGCTGATCAACAAAAACGAAGTGATGACCTTCCCGGTTGGACTGCTCAGCTTTGTGTCGAAATTTGCCGTTTCCTGGGGCGAGATGATGGCGGCGGTGGTGCTGGCGCTGATCCCGGCCTGTCTGTTCTTCGCCTTTATTCAACGCTATTTGGTTCAGGGACTCACCGCCGGTGCGGTTAAGGGGTAAATCATGGCTGAAATCACGCTCAAACAGATCGACAAGCGCTATGGCAACGTTGAAGTGCTGCGCGATATTAACCTCACCATCAAAGACGGCGAATTCGTGGTACTGGTGGGACCTTCCGGCTGCGGCAAATCGACGCTGCTGCGCACCATCGCCGGACTGGAGCTGGCGACCGGCGGCGATATTCGTATCGGCAACCAGCTGATGAACGATGTGGCACCCAAAGATCGCGATATCTCGATGGTGTTTCAAAGTTACGCACTCTATCCGCATCTAACTGTGGCGCGCAATATGGGCTTCAGCCTGGAAATTCAGAAGCGTCCGCGCGCGGAAATTGAAGAGAAGGTGAGGCGTGCGGCGGAAATTCTCAGCCTGACGCATCTGCTTGATCGCCGACCCAAAGAGTTATCCGGCGGTCAGCGGCAGCGTGTGGCCATGGGACGCGCCATCGTGCGTCAGCCGCAGGTGTTTCTGTTTGATGAACCGCTGTCGAACCTGGATGCACAGTTGCGCGGTCAGATGCGCGTCGAGATCAAGAAGCTGCACCAGCAGATGAACAACACCATTGTGTACGTGACGCACGATCAGGTTGAAGCCATGACGCTGGCGGATCGCATTGTGGTGCTGAACAACGGTGTTATTCAGCAGGTCGGTACGCCGCTCGAGCTGTATGACACACCGGCGAACAAGTTTGTCGCCAGCTTTATTGGCTCGCCATCAATGAACTTCATCAATGGCATGATGACCGCGCAGGGCTTGCGTATTGGCGATAGCGCACAGCTGCCGTTGAATCAGCATTGGTCGCAGCATCAGGCTGGGCGAGCGGTGATTTACGGTATCCGCCCCGAAAACGTGGCGATTGCTGAAGCGGGCGCGATGAATGCGCTGCCGTTAGAAGTGTCGCTGGTGGAGCCGACGGGATTATCCGAGCTGATTCATGGATCGCTGTTGGGGCATGACATCATGCTATTCACCACGCAACGTTCTGGCGCACAGGCGGGGGATATTCTGCCTGTGACCATTGATGCGGATCGCGCGATGCTGTTTGATGCGGATTCGCAAAAACGTTTATAACGCGTGTTACAGCTGCCTGTTTGCACAGGCAGCTCAGGGAATTACTTAGATTGCTGCTGTTTGCTGTCCGCTTCTTTCTGCTTTTTGTTCGCCATATGGTGACCAACCGCACAACCCGCTGCTGCACCCGCAACGCCGTGATGCGCCACGTGGCCCGCCACGCCGCCGACAACCGCTCCTTTGATGCAGCCCTTCGCTTCGACCTGAGAAGTGACCGACAGCAGCACGCCCGCAGTTAATACAATCAGAGAAAATTTACGCACTGGATTTATTCCTTATAAAGTTAATAGCGTGTAAATACACGCTTCCAGTGTAGTAAGTGGAATAAATCCTACCGTTATAAACTGTAAACAAAGATATTTTAACGAAATACCCTAATGCGGTTTAGTGAACGCTTTTTAATCGGCTTATTTAACATTATTAATCATTGATAAAAGTCACAGACTAATGGAATGCGCTAGCGAGTGTTTATCAGGTTTGTAGAAGAGAAGCAGCCTCCTTGCTGCCCGCATCATCGTTAACGTTTCAGTCTGGCCCAATCGACAAACTGGCCATCCTCCATCACCGCCGCTTTTTCCGGAAAATAGTGATAGAAAATAACGGTTAATCCATCGCCTTGCATAACACGCGCAGAGTCGGTGGTGGCTATCTCCGCCATCATCTTGCCGTCGCAGGTGACTTCATGATTCTTCACATTAAAAGTGAATTTTCTGAACTGATAGATTTTCAATTTCGCTGCATCCTAACCGATAACAGTAAGGCAAAGTGAGGTGAGAAAAGCAGGGTTTGCGGCTTTCATACTATTTATTTCCTGTGGTGATTATTCGCCATGAAAACGTACGCGAGGCCACTAAGACTTTTCTTATCTTTAATCAAGTTGGATGAGCTTGTTTTTATCGGGGAATGTCATCGCGCCGCGGCGATCATTTTTTATGCGGCAAGACTTGCTGATAGCGCTGCTGAATTAGATTGGATTTTACAAAACAATTGTTTTCTCTTAACCTGACTGACGCACGTTGATTTTCTCAAGATAACAACGCCATTGGTTAATAACTCTTAAGCTTGAGTAAATATGACTACACAGAGAATTAAATGACCAGCAGTTACGATGAACAGATGAAGGACCGAATGATTGGTGAGGCGCTGCTTGCTCTTTTAGAAGACCAGGTTGCAGTATCCTCTGCGGCGCTGATAGCCAAACTTGAAGAGATGGCGGAAACAGAAGAGGAAAGCTACAGGCGAGTTGCCTGCCAACGCGCACTGGCGGATGTCAGAAATCATAGCGTCAGGACCAGCACGCAACGCGACGGACAAGATTTCAGTAGTGAGAAGCATGCTAATATCCCGAATGAGAAAAAGCACTGATTACGATGCTAAACACTTTTCCGCAATCTTACTCATCGCGTTGACATAATCCTGCTTGAGCTGAACGGGCGCGGCTTCTTCTTGCTGCTTCAATAGCGCAGTAATGTGATCAAGTTGCAAAGGTTGATCGGATTTAAGCAGGCATGACACGGCGTGACCAATGACAGCATGAATGTCATCCATATTTTCCGCTTTCTCGTCTGACATCACCTTCTCCTTAATCCCTTTGCTAATTAACATTTTTCAGCTTGCTCCAAAGCATTCATAGGAATGTATTATTTCGCGCCCTCAGGGCAGGGCATTGATCAGTTTCTGGCGCAGCGTGGTTACACGTGCAGTGAGATCGGCCAGTTCTTCATAAGGCGTATCCATCACTGACACCATGTCAGCCGGAACGCCGGCCGCCGCGATCTTTAATTCTTGTCCCTGCTCAGTGACGGAGATCAACACTCTGCGCTCATCGCCACCGACATCGCGTTTTCTACTGATAATGCCAGCCTGCTCCAATCGCTTTAAAAGCTGGCTGAGCGTGCCTGAATCCAGCTGCACGCGCGCGCCCAATTCTGAAACGGTGACATGGTCTTTTTCCCACAGCGCCAGCAGCACCAGATACTGCGGATAGGTCAAACCCAGTGGTTTCAGTCGCGACTGATAAAGTTTGGTCATCGCAAGGGACGCGGAATAGAGCGCGAAGCAGAGAAACTGGTCGACAGTCACCGGCGCTTCACTCTCAGGACCTACACAGCAAACTTCATCGTTTAACTCTTTCATATCACCACTATTTTTAAGGCAGAGTTGCAGTCGTTAAGACTGAAAAACGTGAATATATTGACATAAATTAGATTGAAGTCAATCTAATTTGGATTGGCTGTTTTTTGTTAATATCTATTATAAATCATATAATTAACTATAATTTCATTAACAATCGATGGTAACGCAAGGCTTAAAACTTCTATGGATTCAGCAACGCCCGGCATTCTCATCCTCGCGGCAGGTAAAGGTTCGCGTTATATCGCCAGCGGCGGCAGCGGCAATAAGTTGCTGGCCAGCATGGGCGACGATGCGCCGGCGGTAATTGAAACGGTGATCGAACAGGCAAAGCTGAGCGGGTTGCCGGTGGCGCTGGTAACGCGTCCCGACTATCTGGCGGTGCGTCAGCATGCAGTAAAGGCAGGCGTGCAGCTTGTGCTGTGTGAAAGTGGCGGCAGCGGCGAATCCATTGCGGCGGGCGTGGCGATGACCGCTCACTGGAACGGATGGATCATTACGCTGGGAGATATGCCGTGGCTAACGGTGGATCATTATTGGCAAGTAAAAGAGGCGTTAGAAAAGGGCGCGGCGCAGGTGCGTCTTACCTATAAAGGCAAACCCGGCCATCCGGTCGGGTTTGCTGGATGCTACGCTGAGGCGTTACGCAATTTGCAGGGCGATGAAGGTGCCAGAGCGCTGCTGGAACCGCGCTTATTGGTCACCTTTGAAGCGGATGCTGCTGTACAGCGCGATTTCGATGTGGTGGCTAAACCACGTTGAGCCGAGCCGCCGCGACATCCGCGACAATTGATAGCGCTAGCGTGCGCGCATCGCGCGCCTGGGCAAAGATGCCTATCGGCGCTTTGATACGCGCAATCTCTTCCTCACTAAACCCTAGCGACAGCAATTTCTTAATACGCGTTGCATGCGTGCGCCGACTTCCCAATGCTCCGATATAGAAGGGTGCAGAACGCAGCGCTGCCAGAAGCACTGGGAGTTCGCGATCGAGATCGTGATACAGCAAAATCACCGCCGTGAAGGGATCAACGGCCTGCGCCTGCACATCCTCGCCAGAAAGCACCTCGTAACCAGCGGCCTGCGCAATCGACGCCGTCGCCAACGCTTCGACTGAACGTCCATATACCGCCACGCGTGTTTTTGGCAGATAGCCGGTGATAAAGGCATCCTCCTGCCAGCCGGTCATCTCAGTGCAAGCAGCGCTCGCCAGCCGCTGAAACGTCGGCAGATAGCGCAGCGCTGCGGGTTGACGCTTTGCCAGCAAATCCAGCACGTTTCTAAGCGGTTGCGCGTCACGTAGCTGATGGAAAGCCAGCGTGATGCCGCCGCCACAGGGCAGCACAATATCCAGATAAGGCGATCCTTCGCCATATCTCACAAAGCGATCTTTGCTAGTGGCGATAACTTGCAACGCTTCATAAGCCGCCGCCGCTTCCACGCAGCCGCCGGAAACATAGCCGCAATAGCGGCCATCTTCCCGCACCACCATCTGCGCACCCAATGCCCGCGCCGCGCCACCGCGAATCTCAACCAGCGTGACCAGCACGGCAGCGGAATCTGCCTCCATTGCTTCAAGCGCGAAGCGCAGGATGCTTTCACTGTCATCGGTCTGCAAAGCCTGCTGCGGCTTGATCTGCGGTTGCAGATCGTCATCAATCAGTAGCTGCTGCAATGCGCTTCTCCTCAACTTTAGACAAGGGCAGGCAAGCCTTTAAGTAACTTATCCAGCGTCACCGGATAGTCGCGCACGCGTACGCCGGTGGCGTTGTAAATGGCATTGACGATTGCCGCGCTGACGCCGCACAAGCCCAGTTCACCCACGCCTTTTGCTTTCATCGGTGAAGAGATGGGATCGGTGTCATCGAGGAAAATCACTTCCTGCTGTGGGATATCGGCGTGGACCGGCACTTCATAGCCCGCCATATCGTGGTTGACGAAGTAACCGAGGCGTTCATCGACGAACAGCTCCTCCATCAACGCGCCGCCAAGTCCCATCGTCATGGCACCAATCACCTGGCTACGCGCCGTTTTGGGATTGAGAATGCGTCCGGCGGCACAAACCGCCAGCATGCGCCGCACGCGCACTTCACCGGTGGCGATGTCCACGCCGACTTCAATGAAGTGTCCGGCAAAGGTGGATTGCTGATATTGCTCATCAAGATCGCCAAACTCGATGGTGTCTTCCACGGTGATGGTGGCTTCGGCGGCGGCCTGGGCGAGCGGCGCGCTCTGGTTTCCGTCATGCACCTGACCGTAGCTGAAGGTAGCGCGTTGCGCATCAAAGCCCAGTTTGCTGGCGACCGCTTCACGCAATTTCACGCAGGCGGCGTAAACGCCGGATGTTGAGGTGTTCGCGCCCCATTGGCCGCCGGAACCGGCAGAAATAGGGAAGTCTGAATCGCCTAAACGAACCGCCACACGCTCGATCGGCACGCCCATCATCTCCGCCGCCGTTTGCGCGAGGATGGTATAGCTGCCGGTGCCGATGTCGGTCATGTCGGTTTCAACGGTGATGATGCCTTTATTGTCGAGATGCACACGCGCACCGGAAGGCGCCACCATGTTGTTACGAAAACCGGCCGCAACACCCATGCCGACCAGCCAGCGTCCCTCTTTGACCATTGCCGGTTTGGCGTTGCGTCGTGACCAGCCAAAGCGCTCGGCGCCGGTATTCAGGCACTCAACCAGCTGGCGGCGTGAAAAAGGGCGCTCGGGTTTGGCCGGATCGACCTGCGTATCATTGAGGATGCGGAAGGCAATCGGATCAATGCCCACTTTTTCCGCTATTTCATCGATGGCAATTTCAAGCGCCATCAGTCCAGGCGCTTCACCCGGTGCGCGCATGGCGTTACCTTCGGGCAGATCCAGCGTCGCCAGTCGTAATCCGGTAAAGCGGTTAGCACCGGCGTACAGCAGTTCCGTTTGCTGCACGGCGGTTTCAGGTGTGCCTCCCGGCAGGTTCCCCGACCAGCTTTCATGCGCGATGGCCTGAATCTTGCCGGCTTTATCGGTGCCAATGCGAATGTGCTGAATGGTGGCCGGTCGATGTGTGGTGTTATTGGCGATCAATGGCCGCGGCAGCATCACTTTGACCGGACGCTCTACCGCGCGCGCACCCAACGCCGCTAATACCGCATCGCTGCGCAGGAACAGCTTGCCGCCAAAGCCGCCGCCAATGTAAGGCGACACGATGCGGATCTTCTCCATCGGCATGTTGAGCGTGGCGGCCAGATCGGTGCGGCACCAGTCAATCATCTGATTCGAGGTCCAGACGGTGAGTTTGTCGCCTTGCCACGTCGCCATCGAGGCGTGCGGTTCCATCGCGGTGTGACTTTGGTCCGGCGTGGTGTAGTACGCATCCAGCTTGACGTCAGCTGCAGCAAACGCACCGGCGAAATCACCCACGGACTTATCTGGCGTATCTTCGGGCGCGGAGTTAATGTCCGGCTTTTGCTGCGCGAGATCATAAGCGCCGCGCTCACGCTGATAATCCACCTTCACTAAACTCGCCGCTGCACGCGCTTGCTCAAACGTCTCCGCCACGACCAATGCGACGGCCTGGTGATAGTGTTCGATGGTGTCGCCCGCCAACAGGCGAGCGGTATTTTTATCGCCTTTGCCCAGTTTTCCCGCGTTTTTAGCCGTCACCACCGCTAACACGCCCGGCGCATTTTGCGCTGCCTGCACATCAATGGCGGTGATTTTTCCTTTGGCGATCGGCGCGCCGACCACATAGCCGTATGCCGCATCGGGCGCTTCGCGATGCCATTCGTAGGCGTAATGCGCCAGGCCGGAGGTTTTCAGCGGTCCGTCGATACGATTGAGTGGCTGACCGACCACTTTGAGCTGATCAATCGGGTTGTTGCCTGCGGGTTTTTCGAATTTCATGCGTTATCCTCTCGCTTCTGCCAATACGGAAGCGAGCGTTCGCTGCGCCAGAATGATCTTGAACTCGTTTTCAGCGGTGGGTTGCGCCGTGGCGAACAGCCGATCGCTCACCGCCTGCGCGCCCTGAATCACCGCGTTATCCGCCTCTTCCAGCCGCCACGGCTGATGTGCCACGCCACCGAGCGCCACGCGACCGGATTTATCCGGCTGAATGATGGCGGCAACAGAGACCAGCGCAAAAGCGTAAGACGCGCGGTCGCGCACCTTGCGGTAAATGTGCGTGCCGCCCAGCGGAGCCGGCAGTGAAACGGCCACAATCAGCTCGCCAGGAGTGAGCACGGTTTCCAGATGCGGCGTATTGCCAGGCGCACGATAGAATTCAGCAATCGGGATTTTGCGCTCTCGCCCATCCGGGCTGACCGTTTCTACTACCGCATCCAGCAAACGCATCGCCACCGCCATATCGCTAGGATGCGTGGCGATACAGGCCTGGCTGGTTCCGACCACCGCATGCTGGCGACTGAAGCCATCCAGCGCCGCGCAGCCGCTGCCGGGCAAACGCTTGTTGCACGGTTGGTTGGTGTCATAGAAATAGGGGCAACGCGTGCGCTGCAGCAGATTCCCTGCGGTGGTCGCCTGATTACGTAACTGGCCGGAAGCGCCAGCCACTAACGCGCGCGACAGCACGCCATAATCGCGGCGAATACGCGCATCGGCCGCCAGATCGGTGTTACGCACCAATGCGCCGATGCGTAATCCGCCATCGGCTGTGGCCTCGATTTTGTCCAGCTCAAGCCCATTCACATCAATAAGATGCGCAGGCGTCTCAATCTCCAGTTTCATCAGATCGAGCAGATTGGTGCCGCCGGCGATGAATTTGGCATTGGTATGTTGCTGGGCGCTGGTAGCGGCTTCAGCCGGGGTTTTGACCCGCTGGTAAGTGAAGGCTTTCATGATTCCAGGCCCTCCGCGTACTCTTCAATCGCCGCAAGAATGTTGGAATAGGCACCGCAGCGACAGATATTGCCACTCATGCGCTCACGAATTTCATCCGCAGTCACGTTGGGCGCGGAAACCAGATCGTGGGTGACGTGGCTGGGAATGCCCGCTTTGATCTCTTCCAGCACCGCCATCGATGAACATATTTGGCCAGGCGTGCAGTAGCCGCACTGGTAACCATCATGTTTGATGAACGCCGCCTGCAAGGGATGAAGCTCATCCGGATTTCCTAAACCTTCAATGGTGGTGATTTCTGCATCCTGCTGCATTACCGCTAAGGTCAGGCACGCGTTGATGCGACGTCCGTTGACCATCACTGTACAGGCGCCACACTGGCCGTGATCGCAGCCTTTTTTAGTGCCGGTCAGATGCAGATGTTCACGCAATGCATCCAGCAGCGTGGTGCGGGTATCGACCTCTAATTGCTGCTGTATGCCGTTGACTTTGAAGCTGATCGGCACCTTTGACGGCAAAGGTGTTGTTAAGTGTTGGCTGCTCATGCCAAATCTCCAGTAAAAGGGTTAAATGTTGGGGTACAACTTATTTTTGTATGGTTTTAGAAGGGTAAGCATAGTCGGCATCTGCGAAAGCATTATCCGTAATCACTAAATGGGTTTATGAGCGGAAGTAATAAAAGCAGGTTAGGGCGGTGAATAGCCCGCGAAAACGGCGCTTCTCCAGGGCCGCAGCGGCTAACTATTTCGCCAGGTTTTTGATGTTTTCGTCAATGCGCGCCTGGAGAAAGCGCAGCGTTTCCGCAGTGATTTGCTCTGGGAACAAATCGGCCGCTTTGCGGGCAAAGCCAGATGCAACCGAACTGTAATTATCGATGATATCGCCTGCCTGCGCTGGCGTGAGTTCAGTTTCCTGTTGCCCGAGCGCTAACAGGTGAGCGCGTTTAATATCCAGCGCTTCACCCATTACATCCATCTGATGATAGCCACCCGGACCTTCGCAATAAGTCACATCATAAGCCGGTGCCAGCTGCCATTGCCCGCTGGCGGACATGATCCAGGCAAAGTTTTTAGGGTGATCGTCTCGATTATTGAAAACAACGTTGAACACCACTCTTTCAAATGCGCGCTCTTTTTCCCTGACATCATTGGTGCAGAGTTGGGTGGCGCGCAGAAAATTGGTGCAATCCAGTGCGCCGGGTGATTGGTAGTTTGCGCCGGTAAACGCCGCCAGACTCTGCATGGGAATGCGCAACCCGTTTTGACGGTCAAAACGTCGTGAAGCGAAAGCCGCCTGACCGTTCGGCAAGGCAAAATAAGCGGTATCTGGCGTGCTGATGTTGCAGTCACGCAGGCACTGCGCATACGCAGCTTCAATGGCACACACCTCAGGATGTTCCTGCCGCGCCGGAAACTTTATCAACCAGGCTTCTAACTCTGCTGAGGCCGCGGTGGTGAAGCCCCCGCTGACGGGATCGCGATAGAGTAGGGCTTTAGGTCTTGCACCTTGCGGTGAGCCGCCCATCTGCAGCAATCGTTGCAGAAATTCTCCGCCTTCGCCGTCCAGCACCTGCTGGACTTCGGCCGAGAGCTGGTCCAGCGCAATGTTATCTGGCCGTTCATCAGCTTCCGGTTGCGACGGTTCAAACGACATCGCACCCATCGCGTTGTTGCCTACATAAGTTAACCGTTCTAACGGGCCGATGCGTGCGGCGTTAAGCCCGCGCTGGCGGAACAGGCGATCCATCAGCGACATACCCCAGCCATCGGGTAACGCATCATAGACCGGGCCGGGCAAACCCAACTGATGAGCAGGGAAGTCTCTGCGTAATCGGGGACCTTTCAGAGGCAAAGTAAAGGAGGCGAGTTCCAGACCGCGCCGAGCCGCCGCTTCACTGTACTCAAACATAATCACCGGACGGCCGGTAAGGGCGGTCGAGGAGGCCAGCGTGCCCCAGTGGAAGCGTTCTCCCCAGCCGTCGTACCAGACATCGACTTTACTCACCATCTGCATTGCTCCTTTTCACCCGCTTGCGGCTGGCGTTTTTTTCGTAGCGCAGCAGGTCATCGAGACTATCGATTTGCGGGGCAAACAGCGCTTCCAGCTCGTTAACCCGGCCGAGCACCATCGCCACTTTCACCAGGTTTTCAAAGCCGACGTTACGACCCGCTTCCAGATTGGAAACTGTATTCACGCCAATTCCCGCCCTGGCCGCGACATCTGCCTGCGTCATCCGCTGTGCCAGACGCTCTTTACGTAAACGTCCACATAACAGCTTCACGATTTCTTCGGGTTTACTGAGAGTTAAATCCAGCATATTGTGGTTTATCGTCCAAAAATGACTTTAACACCCAATATTATAGAGTTAATCAATACGATCGGCGAGTTGTTGTTCCAGAAAGGCAATAAACGCTCTTACCTTTGCATTCAGCGCCGAACGCTCGTTGACGCAAGCATAAATATTCATCGGTGAAGCCACTACGTCGCTTTTCTCACCTTGATCTGAGTGGAATAAAAGTATTAGTTGACCACTCTCGAGCAACGGCTGAGCAATAAAACTCGCCAGCCGGGCAATGCCACCGCCGTTTTCGGCGATTTTCGCAATGATATCAATATCGTCGCTGATGAACTCTGGATTGAGCTTTGCGTTCACCGGCTGGCCATCGACCACAAACGTCCACGGAAGAAAGCGTCCATCGGTTGGATAGCGGAAAACCAAACAGGCGTGCTGGCTCAACTCTTCAGGCGTTTTAGGGATGCCCGCACGCGCCAGATAAGAGGGTGCCGCGCAGAAGATAAAGGGTAATGAGGCAATTTTGCGGGCGATCAATTGATCGTTCAGTTGCGCCTCAATACGAATACTGACGTCAACGCCTTCCAGGCGGTGGTCAACATTGCGATCGGTACTGATCAGTTCGATATCAATATCCGGGTAAGTTTGTTTAAAAGCGGGCATCAGTGGGGCAAGAACGTGCCTGCCAAAGGCCGCCGTGGTGGCGATGCAAAGTGGGCCCTGCGGTTTGGTTTCAATCGCTGCGGCCTGCGAGGCAAGGTCAATATCATGGGGAATATGTCGGACTTTTTCGAAATAGCGTTTACCGCTTTCGGTTAACGTCATGCTGCGGGTAGTGCGCGAAAGCAGACGCACACCCAAATGTGTCTCCAGACGCGCTACACTTTGGCTTACCGCTGCTGGACTCATTCCTTTCGCCCGCGCGGCGGCGGCAATGCTGCCGTTCTCAACTACGCGAATAAAAGTGTTGATCAACCCCAGTAAATCCATAGATCCCTCAATGCGTGATTCGTTACTGTTACTTAATAATGATTAAAGCAGAAGCGTTCTACTCGCATCCTGATTCACTTGATAGGTTAGCGGCTGTTTTGCTTAAACTTACTGAAAAGGATCACGCTATGACAACAGCAACCGAGAAAAGTAGTGCTCGTCTACGCCTGCCAAAGCACGTTTCACCTTACATCTTCGCGCTGTATATGGCGACAATCATGGCGTTTCTGATGAGCCTGGTCATTACCTTCGCCGAATTTGGCATCGGGCCGCATTATATGGAAAATGTGATGAATGCATATCAGGTTGCGATGCCTGCGGCTTTTGTTTGCATACTGGTAGTGCGCCCGATTGTGGTTCGGTTGGTGGGGTTGACGGTGCATGGGCATTGAGTCGTTTGATGCTCCCTCACATCAGTTTTCTTGGGGGCTTCCAACTCTGCTCTGTAAAAAATCGATGAACGCTCGTACTTTTTCAGGTACATGGCGCGTGTTGGGGTAAAGCGCATAAATTCCTTGACGGGGAAAATGATGATCTGGCAGTAGTTGGATCAAATTCCCCAGGCGCAACTCTTCCTGCACAAGCCAGGCAGGTAAGAGGGCAACGCCAGCCCCTCCAAGAGCAAAAGCCAAGAGCGAAGCAGCGTTGTCAGCCACGATCATGGCAGGACTATGTACGTTGAAAACTACGCTCTCACCTTCGGGTGTTGAAACTTGCCAACTTAATGGCGTTGACAGGCGACTATGTGCAATCCATTTCGCATCAGCGAGTTGAGCCAGAGTGGTGATGGGACATTCTCCCATGGTGTGAAGATAGGCAGGTGAAGCGACGGGGAAGATATCGAAGCGATCGATAATCCTTGCATGGTGACTGGAATCGGCAAGTTGACCAAGCCGGATTGCCACATCGAAACGCCCGGAAATAAGGTCGTCATTCTTCGATGATGAAACATGCTGGATGCGCAGTTGTGGATGTCTGGATGAAAATTCCGCCATTGCTGGCACTATCACACGCGCTCCATACTCGGGTGTCGTGGTAATGCGCAATAAACCTACCAACCCAGAATGATCGCCGCGTACTTCATCGAGGAGGTGCTCAGCATCCTGCAGGAGTTGCCGGCAACGATGATAAAATCGTTCTCCGCTATCCGTGACAGACACTCGCCGGGTACTACGAGTCAGTAAAGAGACACCCAGCTCCGCTTCAAGTTGTTTAATATTGAAGCTCACCACCGCTTTAGTCAGCCCCAGCGTCTGTGCTGCTCCGGTAAAACTACCGGCTTCTACTACCGCAACAAACATCTCAAGACGCTGCAGATTAATCATCAATTACTCCGATTAGAGAATGTGACTGTCAAAATATCTTTGACAGTATAACAACGGAATGCGCATTTATCCTGATAAATAATGTTCTTATAATTCGCGCATTATGCTGTTTTGATGAGAAAAAGATGACTTATCGTGTGCGTGTAGGTTGTGTGTATTTGCTCGGATTTTTTATCGACCTGGTGAATATGTTTATCGCCAATGTTGCTTACCCTGAAATTAGTCGTGAGTTTGACTCACCGGTGAATCAACTGGCGTGGATAAGTAACAGCTACATTCTGGCTCTTACGCTGGTCATACCGCTCAGCAGTTGGCTGTCTAAACGTATCGGCATCAAGCGTCTGTTTATGGCTTCCCTGATGATTTTCATTATTGGGAGTTGTGGTGTGGGATTGTCTTCATCGCTATCGCAGTTGATTACCTGGCGAGGGCTGCAGGGGATCGGCGGCGGATTGTTGATTCCACTGGGCCAGACCATGACCTATGCGTTGTATAAAAGTCATGAACGCGCAAGATTATCTTCTGCTGTGATGCTGGTAGCGTTACTGGCACCTGCGCTGTCGCCGGCTATCGGCGGGATACTGGTTGAAAGCATCAGCTGGCGTTGGGTATTTTTGGCCAGTGTACCGCTGTCAGTAATCACCCTGATATTGGCAGCATGCTGGCTCAAACCTGACCAACAGAGCGAAAATCACGAGAGTCTGGACGCAGTGGGTTTGATAGGCGGTTGCACAGGATTGACCTTGATACTTCTTGGACTGTCATATCTTGGTGAATCTCAGCACTTTCACCAGGGTGGGCTGATGCTGTTAATAGGTTCAATTATCATGGGCGGTTATGTATGGAATGCCATGAAGAAAACCAATCCACTTCTTAACCTGCGTCTGATGAAGGATCCTCTCTTACTGACCGCAATGCTGATCTACCAATTCATACCGGGTTTATTTATGGGAGTGAGTATGATCGCCATGCTCTATCTGCAAAACCAGCTTGGGATGAATGCCTCATTGGTGGGAGCTATGATGCTGCCATGGTCACTGGCATCGTTTGCGGCGATTACGTTGACCGGTAAAAGCTTTAATACACTTGGGCCACGTCCGCTATTTATCACGGGCTGCCTCGTTCAGGCAACGGGCATGGGCCTGATGGCATTGACAGGACATGGTGCTGATGTGGTGATTTGTGTATTGGCTTTCGCACTGATGGGATTCGGGGGGAGTTTATGCAGCAGCACGGCACAAAGTACAGCTTTCATTCAAATAGCAGATGCTGATCTTGCTGATGCCAGCGCACTTTGGAATATCAATCGTCAACTCAGTTTCTGTCTCGGCATTACCTTGGTCAGTCTTTTGTTTAATATTATTACCGACTTCACGCTGCCATTAGATCAAGCCTATCACTTGTGCTTTATGTTAGTCGCATGCAGCGCTGTTATACCCATAGCATGTTGTTTTCGCATAGCTAACCACGACGTTATTTTCACTTTAAAACAGGAGCAAAAATGAATCGTTATTTTAAGGAAGTAATGGATGCGCACGAGTTGATACAGAATTGGTTGGGAAATGCAGAAGCGCATGACGAAGTTTGTGACAATCTACTCGCTCGTTTTAGTCCGGCATATTCAATGATGACTACGGGCGGTGTATTACTCAACTTCACCCAATTAAATAATTTCTTTCGCACTCAGCGTGGTGCACGACCGAACCTTGATATTGAAATTACTGATTTGCAGATTGTTGCTGAGAGTGAAGGTGGAGCAACAGTAACCTATATAGAACGCCAGAAAATTGGCGCTCAGGCTGCCACACTTCGTTTTTCGACAGTCGTGTTTGAAGCAAATCAAGATGGCAGGGTGATTTGGCGACACTTGCATGAAACATCAATGCCTTAAGGCGAATCCTGGCATCAACTCCGTTCTGAGTTTATGTTAAATATTGTGCCTGGTAGTGCTTAGTTATTTGCAATATATAAGGGCATATCCGATTCTTCTTGCTAGTAATGATGCTAATAAGGTTGCTATGTCTGTATTAAGAATCGATCATGTACATATCTATGTAAATAATATCGCTGAAGCGGAAGGCTGGTATAAAGATGTTCTAGGGTTCATACGCGATGAGTCATTGCTTTTCTGGTTTACTCAGGGCGGACCATTAGTAATAAAAAATAACGAAGCAGCACTTTCGCTTTTCGAGAGAAAACATCATTCACCTGGCCACACTGTGGCCTTCAACATCAAACCGAGCTATTTTCATGAGTTGATGAAAATACTGTCATTGCGGTCGATCCCTTTTACCGTAAGCGATCCTCAGGTATCAATGTCTGTTTATTTTGAAGATATAGATGGAAATAAAATAGAAATGACTTCCTATGAATATCTTGAGGCCAGTAAAAATATACAGTCCTATTTGATGTCAGGTAAGTTGTAATTGTGAAGCCGCATCACGCCGACGCATACGTTTTCAATAACAGCCCGAATGACGGGAAGGCGGTGAAGTTCTTTGTTCGACATGGTCTCCAGCATCAGCAGAGATCTCCCAGAAAAGGTGACAAAAGCGCCATATCTGGGTGACATTATGAACTAGCTAAAAAGTGACATTATCAAATAGCACCCACAACTTAAGTGCGCATAATCATGATTATGTTAAATTAAGCGTCCATCGACGCACTCAAACATCACCCTTTCGAGTGACGCTCTGATTAAATACCTGCGTAAAGGCGACTGGTAATAATCTCAAGTCCAATCTGCTGGCCGTATGAAAGCTCAAGCGTGTTGCCATCAGGATCGGCAAAGAATGCCCAATAACCTACTGGCGCGGATGATTGCTGCGCTGGTCGGCGTAACACGCCTTCGCGTTCTGCCAAAATAACTTTGGCATCAATCTCTTCTTTGCTGTTGCACGCAACGCCAATGTGACCAAACGGACCCAAAGGCGTATCTACTGTGGTTTGAGATTGCACCAGCACCAGCGCAAACGGACGCGTCAGGTCAGAAAGCCATGCGACTTTTTGCGCTTCTGCAATGCCTGGTTCACGCTCATGGATTACCTGCATCCCTGCGTAACGTTGATAGAAGTCGATGCTGCGTTCTAAATCTCTCACTTGCAGCGCTATGTGGCTAAAACCAATATCGTGCTGTTTCATATTCCATTCCTGTGAAATCACCAGAAACGGAATATGTCATAAATCGTTGATGGCACTTGTTCACGAATGCCTAAAGATGAAGATCATACACCACGCAAGGCACATCGTAGTGTTGCTCAATCGCTTTATAGCTCATTCCCAGTCGCTGCATTACCTTTTGCGAAGCAGCATTTTCTGGATCGGCGACCGCGACCAGATATTTTACGCCAACCTGTTCGACGGCAAATTTAATAATTGCCTGCGCGGCTTCTGTCGCAAAACCTTTCCCATGATGATTGGCATTCAGACGCCAGCCAATTTCCAGTGGCGCGCCATTCTGATTGGCTAGATGCTGCAGACAAGCCGCACCGACGATTTCGCCAGAAGCTTTTTCCCGCATCGCCCACCAGGAAAATCCGTACTGCTGCCAGCGCGATTGAACTCGCTCAATACTCGCCAGGGTTTCTTCTGGCGTTTTAACTACGCCATTACTGATATAACGCATAATTTCCGGGTCGTTCTCCATCGCCCGCAGTCCGTCAAAATGCGCGTGTTCAAAGGGTTCCAGCTGCAGTCGGGTTGTTTCTAATTGCATTATTCCTCCAACGTTAATTCGCTTTTTGAAGTGCTTGAACCTGCGTAATTGTATACGGATACGCTTGATAAGTATCCAGCTGCCACTCAAGCTCAGTAAGATGACCGCGCATCAATTGCGGCTCTAAAACTGTATCAATGAAGACCATTACATCGATAATGCGTTGCAACAAAAGATTAAATGGTGAGCAATTAGTGCAGTGATCGCCCTAAAAATGCACAACCGCCAGTTTCGGAAATTTCGTACAAACCTCCCTTCCCCAGTCCGATATTTATAACGCCGCAATCGCGCTTTAATGCCAGCATAATAAGGATGGGGATAACTATGTTGTCATTAACGCTGGTAGATAATAACAAATGGATTACTGAAGGGATTTCGCGTTATTTTGCCGGAAAATTTATTCAGGTTAAGAATATTGATAGTGACGATATGGATGCCGCGCTGAGTAAGATTGCAGGTACGGATTTGCTCATAAGTGAATTAACCGCGTATGGTCGCGACGTACAATTCTTCACCGAACTGCTGCTGAAAGTTCAGCGTTCATCGCCGGCCACGCGGATTATTGTGCTGACCGATCTGCATGAAAAAGCCGTCATTAGCTACGTGGTCAGCCTGCTGCCCGGCGTCACCTTTCTTTCGAAAAAGTGCAGCCTGAAAGAGCTTTCTGATGCTGTGTTAGGTTTGCCGTCGTCTGCAGAGTTCGCGGCGGGTGTTCGCCGCACCAAACAAACCCTTTCAGCGCGCGAATTTGGCTTATTACGCATGCTGGGACAAACCAGCAATCTCACCGATATTGGGCACAAGCTGCATCTCAGTTGTAAAACCATCAGCCATCATCGGCAAAGTATTATTCGCAAGCTCAACTGCGCCAATAATAAAGAGTTATTCAGCCGGTTAAGTCGGATGGGATATCACAGCAAACCAATTTGAACAAAGGGGCATGGCATCGAATTTTGTGTGATTGCGGTTGCATTTCCGTCAATGATTGCTGGTTAACTGCGCACGCTGAGGCGCAGAATGGAATATATAACCATATGTGAATATATATTCAATGACGCAATCATCTGAGGAGAAGGTCGAATGAGTTCCTACACGTATCCGAAATTCGGTGCCGGCTTGTGGCACTTTGCCAACTATATCGATCGCTACGCCGTAGACGGTTACGGACCGGCGCTCAGCACTCTTGATCAGATCAAACTCGCTGGCAGCGTTGAAGACCTTTCCTACGTTGATGTGCCCTATCCTTTCACCGCAGGCGTAACCGTGGCCCAAGTAAAACAAGCGCTGGCCGATGCCGGCTTGAAAGCGATTGGCGTCACCCCGGAAATCTATCTGCGCCGTTTCTCACGCGGTGCTTTCACCAATCCTGACGCCGCCATTCGCAAACAGGCGTTTGATTTAATGCACGAAGCCGCCACCGTGGTGCGTGAGCTGGGTGCCAACTACGTGAAAGTCTGGCCGGGTCAGGATGGCTGGGATTACCCGTTCCAGGTTGACCATAAAAACCTGTGGAAGATGGCCCTAGACGGCATGCGCGAACTGGCGAGCGCCAATCCAGACGTCAAATTTGCTATAGAATACAAACCGCGTGAACCACGCGTGAAAATGACCTGGGATTCTGCTGCGCGTACTCTGCTTGGCATCGAAGACATTGGCCTGGATAACGTCGGTGTGCTGCTCGATTTTGGTCATGCGCTGTTTGCCGGCGAATCCCCAGCGGATTCCGCCCAACTGATCATCGATCGTGGTCGCCTATTTGGTATGGACGTCAACGATAACCTGCGCGGCTGGGATGACGATCTGGTGGTCGGCACCGTGCACATGACCGAGATTTTTGAGTTCTTCTATGTGCTGAAGATCAACAACTGGGACGGCGTGTGGCAGCTCGATCAATTCCCGTTCCGTGAAGATCATGTTGAAGCCGCCAATCTGTCGATTCGCTTCCTCAAACATATTTATCGCGCGCTGGATAAACTGGATATCGCCGCATTGCAGGAAGCGCAGCGTGAGCAAAACCCGCTGAAAGCACAGAGAATTATTCAGAATGCGTTGCTGACCAGCATAGAACAGTAAGTATCACGCCGCAGGGGCGCCATTCATGGCGTAATGCCGCTTAGTTAAGCATTTGTTTTCTTATGTATGCAGGTGCGCATGAATGCGCACCCTACAATAAACGGGCCAATCCTTTGTAGGGTCGCCATTTATGGCGACCTCAAATGCGAACGCCGCACGCGCATTTCGCCCTGCCGCCAACGCTCATCCGCACTTTCGCGGCCATCAATCAGGCGGTTTAACGCTTCGGCGATCAGCAGATCAATACGCTGACTAAATGTGGTGAGCTGGCAGCCTGCCGCGCTGCCTTCTTCGATATCATCGAACCCCACCACCGCAATTTTCGGCCTGGTCGGCGCAGCGCGCATCGCTTCCATCGCGCCGAGCGCCAGCACATCGTTTTCGCAGAATAGCGCATCAATCACTGGCGCATCCGGCTGATGCAGATAATCGCTCATCGCTTGCCAGCTGCGTGCACGATCGTAACTGCCGGCTTTAAGCAGCAAATCAATCTGACAGCCCGCTTGTTGCAGCGTCGCTTCAAATCCCTCTTTGCGCAGCAGATGAGATGTCGGAGTATCCGGACCTTGCATAAAACCAAAACGTCGCGCGCCCTGCGCCAGCAACAGCTCGGCGATCTGTTTGCCAGCGGCATAACCATCAATTGCTACCACATCGATGCCCTGCGCATGCGTATTGCGGCACAACTGCACCAGCGGGATGTTGTACATATCCTCCACCAGCGTAATCAGCTGCGCCGATAACACCGTACCGAGAAACAAAATGCCGTCAATCTGCAACTGATCCGCCTGCGTCATTACCGATCGATACGGCTCGCCGTCGGTGATGTTGAGGATCAACGCCATATAGCCGCGACGTTGCAGCTGCTGCGTGGCTTCATTGAGAATCATCAGCGTATGCGGGTTTTTCAGCTCGTCGATCACCACGCCAATAATATGCGTCTTCTTCTTCACCAGGCTGCGCGCCAGCAAATTGGGCCGATATCCCAGCTCTTTAGCGATGCGCATCACCTTCTCGCGCGCCTTCTCAGAGATTGAAGCGCCGGGCATAAACGCGCGCGATACCGTCCATTTCGATACGCCGGCAAGAAGCGCCACATCGCTGGCCGTGGCTTTTTTTACTGTTCTCGTCATCGGCTCCCTTCCGCAAATTAGCTGGCAATAAGCGAGCATAGAGCGATTCCTCAGGTAAACAAGAGGCGATTTTTGCAAACTTTGCACCCGGTTGCATTTTTGTAATGCACTCGGGTGCAAATCGTGATGATTTTGTGATCGTGGTGATGAAATCGCTTTTTGCTGCGTTGACTATTTTTCAACCGTGCCAGAGAGTGGAGACAGCACATTGCGTTGTCCGTCTGAACATGATGTCAATCAGCGAGAGAAATCCCGTTGATTTTGCACCCGGATGCAAAATAATAGAAACCTCCCCTACAGAGATAAAAAAATGCAATTATTCAAAGTAGTAATGCTTATCTGCGGTTTGCTCAGTGTGTTCACTGCCCAGGCGAAAACCTACATGGTTGGCGTCGCTCTGGCTAATCTCGATCTCAATTTCGTTTCCATCCTGCGTAGCCAGATGGAAAAGCAGCTTAAAGACAAAGGACTTAACAGCCAGTTTGCCGATGCCAAAGGCGATGTGTCCCTGCAAATCCAGCAGGTGGATGATTTCATCAATCAGGGTGCCGACGCGATCATCATCAACCCGGTGGATACGCAAGGCGTGATGCCGGTGATCGCTGCTGCGCAGAAAGCCAATATCCCGCTGATCTTCGTGAACCGTAAACCCGAAGTGAAACTGACCGGCAAAATGGCCTACGTCGGTTCCGACTCAGCGTTAAGCGGCAAGATGGAGATCGAAGCGTTAGCCAAACGTCTGGATAACAAAGGAAATATCGCCATTCTGATGGGCGCCCTCTCCACCGAAGAAGCACGTCAGCGCACCAAAGCGGTTGAAGATTATGTGAAGGATCATCCCGGCCTGAAAGTGATCCAGAAACAGAGCGCCAACTGGCAGCGCAACGAAGCGGTCGATAAAACCCTGTCATGGTTGCAGGATGGGAATGACATCAACGCCATCATCGCGAACAACGATGAAATGGCGATCGGTGCGATTATGGCGCTCGATCAGTTGAAGAAAAGCAATGTATTAGTCGCTGGCATTGACGGCACGCCAGATGGTTTGCAGTTTATTAAGAACGGTAAAATGGCAGTGACGATTTTCCAGGATGCGAAAGGTCAGGCAACCGGCGCAGTCGATGTGGCTTACGACATGCTGAGCGGTAAAAAGACCGAAGCCTACAACTGGGTGCCATATCAAACGGTGACCAAAGAGAATTACCAGGAATTCACCAGCAAGAATCAGAAGTAACACCGCTGCGTAGGGTCGCCATTCCTGGCGACCTCCTTCTTACCAATGCCTAAAAAGCAACGCAAAGTGCTAATTTTGTTGCTTCCATTGCACTATCAACTCGCTATGTTGGAGTTAAAAATGGAGGTAAACATGCTCAAACCGTCTTCGCCCTGGTGGTGGGATCTCTCAACCCGGGAATTCAGTGAACTGGATATGGCCAATATCGTCGCCGTGCTGCCGATTGGCGCAGTAGAACAACATGGCCCGCATCTGCCGGTGCGTGTGGATGCGGCGATCAATGCCGGCATTATTCAACGTGCGGTGGAAATGTTGACCGACGATCTTCCGCTGCTGGTGCTGCCCGCGCTGCCGATTGGTAAGTCAGATGAACATCTCGCCTATCCCGGCACCCTTTCGCTGCCGTATGACGTGTTAGGCAAAGTGTGGTTCGAGGTGGCGAAAAGCGCCTGGCGCGCCGGAATTCGTAAGCTGATTTTCTGGAACTCGCACGGCGGACAGCCGCAACTGATGGAGATCGTCTGTCGCCAGCTGCGCATCGAACTGGGCATGTTTGCCGTCAGCGCCAGCTGGTTCCGCACCATTGATGCATCCGATCTCTACAGCGCGCATGAACTCAATCACGGCATTCACGGCGGTGAATCAGAAACTAGCATGATGCTGCATTTGCACCCTGAACTGGTGCAGATGCAGCACGCAGATGATTTCGTTTCCACTTCGGTGGCGCTTGAAGCGACTGGCGGTATTTTAACCCCGGAAGGCGGCATTGGTTTTGGCTGGATGGCGCAGGATCTGCACCTATCTGGTGCCACCGGCAACGCCGCAGTGGCGGATGCTGAACGCGGTGCGATTGCCACCGATCGTGCCGCGCATGCTTTATTAAAGCTGGCACGCGAAGTCCATAATTTCGATATTCAATTCCTCACCGATCGCACCGCGTTCTCGTAGGGTCGCCATTTATGGTGACCAGGTGCGCATTAATGCGCACCCTACGATCAACGCAATTCCGACATCATCCCTTTAATGGTTTCGGCGAACACGCTACCAATCGCGCTGGTGCCGCGATCGTGGCCGATCAACATCAGCGTTTGCGTATGCTGCGCCAGTTCACGCACCGGGATATAGATCAACCGCCCGCTGCGCTGGTCTGATTCAATATCAATCGGCGTGAGAAACGTCAGCGTTTGATCCATCATCGCCGACTGGCGCATCACCTCGATCGAGTTAGTTTCAATTACCGGCTGCAGATTGATCGAGGCGCGCGCGAACACTTCATTCAGGTACGGCCGAATCACCATCGATTTGTCGGCGATCACCACCGGATACGGCAAGCAATCACTCAAACGCAAGCTGGATTTTTCCGCCAGCGGATGGCCCGCGCCCACCACTGCTCCCAATCGCACCGGCACGCTGGCAATATTGCGATGCACCGGCTGCAAGTCGAAATCAAAACCAATGCCCAAATCGGCCTCGCCGCTTGCCACCGCGTTAGTGATGTTCTCGCCGGTGGTAAGCTGTTGCAGCAGTAATTTCACGCGCGGATTGGCGCGACGAAACTCCGCTGCCACGCGCGGAATCAGGTTTGCCGCTAATCCACTCATCATCGCCACCGTCACTTCGCCGCGCCGCAGCCCTTTCAGCTCTTCGATTTTCATCTGCGCGATTTCAATCTCTTTAAAGCTCTGCCGCACATGATGAATCAGCGCTTCACCAGCGGCGGTAAGGATCATTTTGCGCGGCAAACGCTGAAACAGCGGCGTGCCCAGCTCCTCTTCCAGCGCAATCAGCTGGCGGTTAATCGCCGACGCCGAAATGTGTAGCCGTTCAGCCGCTTTGCGAATCGAACCACTGCGCGCCACCTGATCGATATACACAAACAAACGATGTTGCAGCATATTCCCCCTGCGTTGCCTTTTAGGCATCGGTAAGTGCTAAAAATGATGCTTTTAAGATAATGCTCTTCCGGTGATTAATACATCAAAACCACACCAGGAGAACACATGATGGCAGACGTATCCCGCAGAAAGTTTGCGAAGTTAGTGGCTGGCGCACTGTTGTTACCCGCGCTGGCACCGATGTTGTCGCGCAAAGCGATGGCGGCGAATAACACCATAAAAATCGCCCTGCTGTTGCCCGGCTCGGTTGCCGATGGCGGCTGGAGTTCGCTGGCGTATGCCGGATTGCAGAGCCTGCAAAAAGCCGGTTTCAGCGTGGCGCACAGCGAAAGCGTGTCGCAGGCGCAGATGGATCAAACCATTCGTGGCTACGCCGATGAGGGTTACACGCTGATCATTGGCCACAGCTTTGAATACGGCTCGGCGTTTGCCGAAATCGCGCCGGAATATCCTGATACCTACTTCTTCGCGTCCACCTTCAAGCCAGGCGAAAAATCACCGGGCAACGTGGAATACGTTAACCTCGCCTATCTGCAAGGCGCCTATGCCGCCGGTGCGCTGGCGGCGCTCATCTCCGAAAAAGGCAAAGCGGTTGGCTTTGTGGGCGGCGGCGATAATCCCACGCAGCAGGCAATGATGCGCGCCTTTATTCAGGCCGCTGAGAAAACCCGTCCGGGCATCAAAGGCATGGGCGTGGTGACCGGCGATTACGACAACGCCGCCAAAGGCCGTGAAGCTGCCACCACCATGATTGGCAACGGCGCGGATGTGATTTGGCATGCCGCAGACGTCACCGGCCTCGGCGCGATGCAAGGCGCGGCAGCGGCGAAAGTCAAAGCTATCGGCTGCTATGTCGATCAGCGTGATGTCGCGCCAGATTATGTTGCCTGCAGCTTCCGCCAGAACCTCGACTGGATGGTGGAACAGGTTGGCGAGTCGGTGGCGAATAAAACCTTTAAAGGCGGCGACGAATGGCACCCCACCGTTGGCAAAGCCTGGTCGGTGGTCAATGGCAGCGAACATTACAACGCCAAACTGGTGAGCGCCAGCGCGTGGGCGAGCTTCCAGCAGATCTGGCAGCAGCTTGATAGCGGCGCGCTGAAGCCAGTGGTTTAACCATCATGACAGCAATAGCAAATATCCGCGTCGCGCTGAATAACATCACCAAACGCTTTGCGCGCGTGGTGGCCAATGATGACGTGTCGCTCAGCATTAAAGCCGGCGAAATCCACGCGCTGCTGGGGGAAAACGGCGCGGGAAAAAGCACGCTGATGCAAATCCTTTACGGCCTGTATCAGGCCGATGAAGGCAGCATTGAGGTGGATGGCCAGGCGCAGCGTTTTCGCGATCCCAGCGATGCTATCGCCTGCGGCATTGGCATGGTGCATCAGGAATTCATGCTGGTGCAGCCGATGAGCGTGGTGGAAAACGTGGTGCTGGGATTGAAAGAAGGCGCTAGCGGCGTACTTGATCTGCGCGCGGCGGCGGCGCGTTTGCAGGCGCTGTCGGATAAACACGGGCTGGCGATCGATCCCTGGGCGAAAGTGCAGCATTTGCCGATTGGCGTGCAGCAACGTGTGGAGATCCTCAAGCTGTTGTACCGTGATGCGCAGGTGCTGATTCTCGACGAACCGACGGCGGTGCTGACGCCGCAGGAGAAAGCCGGCCTATTCGCCACACTGAAATCACTGTGCGCAGAAGGCCGTTCGGTAGTGATTGTCACTCACAAACTGTATGAAATCATGGCGATTGCCCATCACGTTTCGGTGATGCGCGGCGGCAAAATGGTGGATTCGGTGGATATTAAAGACACTTCGGAGCGCGATCTGGCACGCCGCATGGTTGGGCGCGATGTGGTGCTGCGCGTGGAGAAAACGCCGTGCCAGCCGGGCAAAACCGTGTTGCAGGTGGATAGCATTGCGGTGCGTGATGCCAGCGGCCAGCAAAAAATCTGGCGCGTTTCGCTCAACGTCGCTGCTGGCGAAATCCTCGGCATTGCTGGTGTGGAAGGCAACGGCCAATCGGAGCTGGCGGAAGCGCTGCTCAACCTGCGTGAACTGGAAGCCGGCCGCATTCTGCTGAATGGCGAAGACATCAGCGACGATTCCCCCGCTACGCGCCGCCATAAAGGCATCAGTTTTATTCCGGCGGATCGGCGTGGCGTCGGTTCGGTGACCGATTTATCGATTACCGATAACGCCATGCTTGGCCGCCAGCGCACCTTCACCCGCGCGGGCGGCTGGATGCTGGATCGCCAGCGCATTAGCCAGCATGCGCGCGACATCATCGCCCGCTTTGCGGTACGCACGCCGGATGCCGATTTCGAAGCCGGAAAACTCTCCGGCGGTAACCTGCAAAAGTTGATTCTCGGGCGCGAAGTCGCCAGCAATCCGTGCTTATTAGTGGTTGAACAGCCCACGCGCGGGCTGGATGTCGGCGCGATTGAGAGCGTGTGGCAGGGTGTGATGGCGGCGCGCGATCGCGGTTGCGCCATTCTGATGATCTCCGCCGAGCTGGAGGAGATCATCAATCTCTCCGATCGCATCGCGGTGATGTACAGCGGCCAGATTGCCGGAGAAATGGACGCCGCCGACGCCACGCCAGAACGCCTCGGCGAACTGATGGCGGGCGCGCACCTGGAAAAAACCGGAGGCAATCATGAAGAAGCTGCTTGAGCGACGTCTGGCGCCCGCCGAATCCAGCGGCGCACTGATGTTAACCAGTTTTTGCGGCATCCTTGCCGCTTTCATCATTGCCGGCTTGCTGTTTATCCCGTTTGGCGGCAATCCGCTCTCGGCTTATGGCTTCCTGTTTGATGCCGCTTTTGGCTCGCTACGCAGCTTCGGTCTCAGCCTGGTGCAATCCACGCCGCTGATGCTGATCGCGCTGGCAACCATCGTGGTGTGGCGCGCCGGGCTCGGTTATATCGGCTTTGAAGGCTGTTTTCTGCTGGGTGCCGCGGCGGCCAGTTGGATCGCGCTGTCGGGTACGCCGCAGGGCTTTCCGTGGGCGATTCCCGCGCCTCTCTACTGGCCGATGGTGCTGATCGCCGCCTTCCTCGCGGGTGCGATTTGGGCCGGTTGGGTTGGCGCGTTACGGGTAAAATTTGGCGGCAACGATGTGCTGATTTCGCTGATGGCTAACTATGTGGCGCTCTTCATGGTGCAGTATCTGGTTTCCGGCCCAATGCGCGCGCCGGGCGATCTGCCGCAGACGCCACGTTTGCCGGTGGAGAGCTGGCTGCCGTTTGTGATGAACGGCATGCGCGCACATTGGGGCATCGCCATCGCGCTAGTCGCCACGCTGTTTGTCTTCTGGCTGATGCGTGCCACGCCCGCCGGTTTCGAAATCAAAATTGCCGGGCTGAATCCCCGCGCGGCGCGCTACAGCGGCGTGGATGTCAATCGCCGCCAAATGGGCGCGGTGCTGCTCGGCGGAGGATTGGCGGCGCTGGCGGGATTGTGCGCGGTATTAGGCGTGCAACATCGCCTGATGGAAGGCATTTCCGGCGGCGTCGGCTTTATCGGCGTGGTGGTGGCTTTGCTGGCACGCCTCAATCCGCTGCTGGTGATCCCAACCGCCATTCTCTACGGCGGGCTGGAAGTGGGCGGTAGCGCCATGCAGCGCCAAACCGGCTTGCCCACTTCGGTGGTGCTGATTCTGCAAAGTCTGGTGGTGTTATTGATTCTGGCGGGCGATCTGCTGCGCTATTACCGCATCAACCTGCCCGGCGGGCGTAAATCGCGCAGCCAACTGGCGGAGGAACAATCATGAATCTGTGGATGAATCTCGATACTGCCTTTTTCGTTAGCTGGCTGGCCGCCGCGGTGCGCCTTGCCGGTCCGGTATTACTGGCGGCGCTGGGCGAAATCTATGCCGAACGCTCCGGCGTACTGAATATCGGTATTGAAGGCACTATTCTGCTGGGCGCGCTTTCCAGCTACATGACGGCGGTTGAGAGCGGATCGACCGCGCTGGGCTTTATCGCCGGTGGCGTCGGCGGACTGCTGGTTGGCTGCGTGCTGGCGGCGCTCTACCTGCGCGCCCATGCCAGCCAGATTGTGGTGGGCATCGTCTTCAATATATTGGCAGCGGGATTAGCCACCTGGATTTACGCGCTGGTGATGGGCAATGCATCCTCACCTACCATCCCAATGCTCGAACCCTGGCATGTGCCGCTGCTCTCTTCGCTGCCTTTTATTGGCCCGATTCTGTTCCAGCAGCCGCTGCCGCTCTATCTCACTTTGCTGCTGGCGGTGCTGGCGCACTTTGGTCTGTTTCATACCCGCTTTGGCCTGTCGCTGCGCGCGGTGGGCGAAAACCCGCGCGCGGCGCATGCCGCCGGGCTCAACGTGTTGAAGATCCGCACGTGGGGCGTGCTGTTCTCCTGCGTGGGCGCTGGATTGGCGGGCAGTTATCTGGTCACCGCGCAGATCGGCCTGTTCCGCGACAACATCGTCAGCGGGCAAGGTTTTATTGCGTTGGCGATTGTCATCTTTGGTCGCTGGAGCCCGCTTAAAGCGCTGGTCGCCGCTTTTATCTTTGGCGCTGCAGATGCCCTGCAACTCTCACTGCAGCTGTTTGAAAACACGCTGCCGCCGCAGGTGCTGCTGGCGCTGCCTTACTTGCTCACTATTCTGGCGATGTCCGGCGTGGTGGGACGCACATTGCAACCCGGCGCGTTAACGCAGCCTTATCGAAAGGAATAACGTATGAAATCGTTTCGTTTCAACTATCTTGCGGATGTTAAGGCGTTCCGTATCAGTGCGGACAGCAGCAACTATTTCGCCATCTTGTTCGACAAGCCGTTAGACGGCATTGAGAACATTTTCGTGGTGGAGATCTTCAACGTCGGCGGCGCTACGCCACCGAATGAACACGCCACCGCGCACGAGTTCTTCTATGTGCTGCACGGCGAAGGCGTGGCGCGCTGCAACGATGATGAACTTGAGATAAGGAAAGGCGATTCCCTACTGCTGCATCCGGGTAACGATCACGCCATTCGTAACACCGGCAGCAGCAAACTCTATACGCTGACGGTGATGACGCCGAATGAAGGCTTCTCCGAACTGATTCGCAGCGGTGACCCTGTCACGCTCGATGCAGAAGATATTCGCGTATTAACGGGAGCCTGATATGCCGGAGAACGTTTTAGGCAGCAGTCGACACAATCAATGGCGCGTTTCAGCGCAAGTGGTTGATACGCGGCGTCCAACGCAGGCGTCGCGCAGCGTGCAGCTTACATCGCGTGAACGTTCAGTGATTTTTGATCTGCAGCGCACGGCAATCCTGGTAATTGATATGCAGAACGACTTTTGTCATGCCGAAGGCTGGCTCGGGCATATCGGCGTCGATGTCACGCCTGCGCGCGCGCCGATTGCACCGCTGCAAGCCTTGCTGCCGACGCTGCGCGCCGCTCAGGTACCGGTGATTTGGCTTAACTGGGGCAATCGCGCTGATAAACTCAATCTCAGCCCTGCGCTGCTGCACGTCTATAACCCGAACGGTGATGGCGTGGGATTAGGCGATCCGCTGCCGGTTTCCGGCGCGCCGGTGTTGCAGGCCGGCAGCTGGGCGGCGGAAGTAGTGGACGAACTGACGCCGGATGCCAATGACATTCGCGTCAACAAATACCGCATGTCCGGTTTTCAGGACAGCGAACTCGACAGCATTCTGCGCAATCTCAACGTCACCACGCTGCTGTTTGCCGGTGTTAACGTCGATCAGTGCGTGCTTTGCACCTTACAGGATGCCAACTTTCGCGGTTACGACTGTCTGCTGCTGGAAGATTGCAGCGCCACCACCTCGCCGGCTTATTGCCGCGATGCCACGCTGTATAACGTGCAGCAATGCTTTGGTTTTGTGGTTAATGCCGCTGAATTACAGCAGCAACTGGAGAACGCCTCATGAGTTATCTGCTGGCTGACGGCTGGATGATCACCATGAATCCGCAACGCGAGATTCTGGAACAGGCCAGTTTGCTGATTGAAGATAAGACCATTCGCGCCATCGGCACGCGCGACGCTTTGCAGCAGCGCTATCCGGAAGCGGAAATTATCGACTGCCGCGAACGCATTATTATGCCGGGCATGGTGAACACGCATACGCATCTGTTTCAGACGCTGCTGAAAGGTCTCGGCGATGACATGGTGCTGAAAAAGTGGTTCACCTGCATGACCGGACCCAGCGCCGTGGCGTTGACCGAAGAGGATGTTTACGCCGCCGCGCTGCACGGCTGCATGGAATCACTGCGTTCGGGCGTCACGTCGCTGGTCGATTTTATGTACGCGCATCCGCGTCCAGGATTAACCGCCAAAGTGATCGAGGCCTTTGAAGTCAGCGGCATTCGCGGTCATGTGTGTCGCGGTTTTCTCACCAGCGGCGCTGAGCATGGCATTCCTGCCGAACTGATCGAAACGCCTGAACAGGCGCTGGCCGATGCGCGCGCGGTAATCGATCGTTATCATCAGGTCGATGGCCGGGTAAAAGTCGGTCTGGCACCGAGCATGATTTGGGCGCTGGATGAGAAAGTACTGCGCGGCACGCGCCAGCTGGCGGATGAAACCGGCGTGCTGATCACTACGCATGTGGCGGAAACCGATTTTGAGATCGAGCAGGCGAAGCTGCGTTTTCAGGCCAGCGATACCGAATTCCTCAGCGATATCGGCTTCCTCGGCCCGGACGTGCTGGCGGTGCATTGCGTGCAGTGCAATTCGCGCGACATCCGCGCACTCAAACATCATGACACGCGCGTGTCGCACAATCCCTGCAGCAATCTCTACCTCGCTTCCGGCGTGCCGCCTATTCCCGAGATGCTGGCTGCCGGCCTAACCGTTGGTTTGGGTTCAGACGGCCCGGCCAGCAGCAACAATCACAATCTTTTTCAGGCGATGAAAGTGGCGGCGCTGCTGCAAAAAGGCGTGCACCGCGATCCCACCATTATGACGGCGGAAAAAGTGCTGGAGATGGCCACCATCGACGGTGCGCGGGCAATTGGACTTGAACATCTGGTGGGTTCGCTGGAAGTCGGCAAACGCGCCGATGTGGTGATCGTTGATACCTCGCATCCGGCGATGACGCCGATCCATCATCCGGTTTCATCGCTGGTCTACTCGGCGCTCGGCCACGAGGTCAGCGATGTGTTTGTTGATGGCGCTTATCTGCTGCGAGCCGGGGAGTTTACCCAGCTCAATCAAAAAGAGGTAATGGCGCGTTCGCAACGTGCAGCGCATTCACTGGCGGTGCGCACCGGCAATGATAAAGCGCGCGGCTGGCGATCGGCGGCGTTTTAAATTGAAGTGCTAATATTTTATCTTTTTAAGTCTTGAAATGATGATTTATTAACATTCAATAGGATCCCTGCCTTGTAATGTGTCGCAGCGGCACATTCCGCTTAACTTACTTTTTGCTACAACATTCAAACTCATAGGCCTCTGCAAAATGCGCTTTTAGCCCTAAGCTTAAAGCCATTCAGCCACTGAAGATGAGGTTTCAATGAGTTTACTGTTTAGTGCAACGCAACTGGGTAAGTTAACGCTCGATAATCGCATCGTGATCGCGCCGATGTGCCAATACTCTGCGGAGGATGGCAAAGCCAGCGCCTGGCACCGCATTCATCTCGGGCAACTGGCGCTTTCCGGCGCCGGTTTGCTGATCATCGAGGCGACAGCAGTGGAAGCCGCCGGACGTATTTCTCCGGGCGATTTAGGCTTGTGGGACGATGCAACAGAAGCGGCTTTAGCCAGCGTTCTGCAAGATATCCGCCACTATTCTGACATTCCCTTTGGTATTCAACTCGGTCACGCCGGACGCAAAGCGTCCTGCGCCGCGCCGTGGCTGGGCGGCAATCAGCTGTCGCTGGAGCAAGGCGGCTGGCAAACCGTTGCGCCATCCGCGCAAGCCTTTAATCCTGAAGATCGCGCACCGGTGGCGTTAACTAAACAGGATCTTGAGCGCCTGAAACAGGCCTTCGTTGACAGCGCGCAGCGTGCGTCCAAACTCGGTATCCAGTTGATTGAACTGCATGCCGCGCACGGCTATTTGCTGCATCAGTTCCTGTCTCCACTGAGTAACCAGCGTGAGGATGAGTACGGTGGCTCGCTGGAGAATCGTCTGCGCTTCCCTCTGGAAGTGTTCCATGCGGTGCGCAGCGCCGTGCCAGATTCAGTGGCGGTGGGTGTGCGCCTCTCGGCAACGGATTGGGTTGACGGTGGCTGGGATGTTGAGCAGTCGATTGTCTTCAGCCAGCAACTCGAAGCGGCGGGCAGCGATTACGTGCACGTCTCCAGCGGTGGCTTGTCACCGCAGCAGAAAATCACGGTCGGTCCCGGTTATCAATTGCCTTTTGCACGCGACATCCGCAAACAGGTAAAGATTCCGGTGATTGGCGTAGGCTTGATTACCGAACCAAAGCAGGCAGAACAAGCATTGCAGGTAGGTGACGCAGATTTGATCGCGCTGGCGCGCGCAGTACTTTACGACCCGCGCTGGCCGTGGCATGCCGCCGCTGAATTGGGCGCGCAGGCTAAAGCGCCACCGCAGTATCTGCGCTCCGAGCCGCACGGCCTGAAAGGCACGTTGATTTCGAATAAAAAGTGATTGTTTGGAGCGGTGCGCATCAATGCGCACCGCTCCAACGAAGGGTCGCCATTTATGGCGACCGATTCTCACCTAACCTGCTACTTCCGACTTCATGGTCTGCAACATATGCTCAGCCAAACGCAAGCTCAACGCCGCACCGGTTAATGTGGGGTTCATGCATGACGCCGACGGCATCACACTGGTTCCGGCAATCCACATATTGGGATGATCGTGCGTGCGGCAATCGCGATCTACCACCGAATTATGCGGGTCATCGCCCATAATGGTGGTGCCCATGATGTGCTGGCGATCCTGAAACTTAGTATCGATCGACAATATTTCCGCATTCAGCAACTCTGCAAACTTGTGAAAATCTTTGATGCCCGCTTCTTTCCCGGCATGCCAGTAATCCGTCACGCTGTAGTAAATTTCCGGCAAAGGAATACCAATCGCATCTTTTTTCGTCTTGCTCGGCGTAACGCGGTTTTCCGACAGCGGCAAGGTTTCAAAATCGATAGCAAAGTTCAGCGAGCGCGCCGACTGGCGGCGGATCTCAGCATCCAGTTTGGAGCCCAGCACGCCTTTCTCAATCAGCGATGCAGCGTAATCAGCGGTTGGCACCGTGTTACGCACTTTGATCTTGTAGCTGGGGAAATCCTTGCGGAAGGCGCCATCGCGGTTGTTCAGATACACCAGCAATTCGGTTGGCCCCTGACCTGGCCACACATCTTCCGACATCATCACGTTCATACTGATGCCGGTGTGGCCCATCAAATTGCGGCCAACCTGATCGGAAGAGTTGGCGATGCCGTTGGGATATTTCTCCGACGTCGACATCAACAGTAGCTTGGGCGATTCGATACCGTAGGCCGCCAGCACAAAGTAGTCGGCGGTTAAATGGTGCTCGGAACCATCCGGCTTTTTATACCAAATGCCGGTGATTTTGCCGTCATCCGCCGCTTCAATACGGTAGACCACCGCGTTATCCAGCAGCTTTGCTCCCAAACGTTCCGCTTCATCAATATGCATCGAACCATCATATTTGGCGGCGATTGGGCAAACCGGATTGCAGTTATTATTGCCGCCACACATCGGGCGCTTGCCCCACGGCTTAGTCGCGCGACCGTTCGGTTCCAGTACCGGGTTATAACCGCCTTTACCCAGCATCTCGGTGAGGCGATCAAACAGATAACTGGTTGGCAAACCCGGCATCGGGAATGGCGTAGATCGCGGTGGCCAAGCTTTGCCGCCCTGCCCACTTTCATCTTGTCCATCGACACCCGAAACGCCCAACTCATGCTCGGCTTTGCCATACCACGACTCCAGCTCGTCGTAACCAAAAGGCCAGTCGCGGCCACGACCATAAAGGGTGTTAAGTTTGAAATCGTTGGGGATCATGCGCCACAGCGCAGAGCCAAAATGCCAGGTTGTGCCACCGACAACGCGCAGGTATTTGGTGGGATATTTAACCGGCCCAACCTGCTGCAAATAGTCACCGTAGGTGGACGGAATATGCGGCGGATTGGGATAAGGCGAACCCACGCCCTGTAATTTGATGTTGGTTAACGACATCTTGAATGGGGAATTTCGAAAACGTTCGACGATTTCCTGGCGAGAAACGCGCGGGCCCGCCTCGAGGATGATCACCGATTTACCCGCTTTCGCCATCTGGCAGGCGATCAACCCGCCCATCACGCCCGAGCCAATGATGATCACATCGGCATCGACTTTTTGTGCACTCATGCGCCTTCTCCTGTGGTTGCCACTTTGCCATCTTGCGTTACTGCCCAGTAGAACGGCCCGCCGCCATAGGTTGGGACCACCAGAATATCTTTGGTGGGCAGGTACATCATCGCATCGGCATACGCGATCAACTCCAGATCGCTGCCGTCACCGACCACGCCGGTGTACCACGCAGAAATGATGCGTTTTGCCGTTTGCCAATCAGAATTATCGGCCCCAAATGCGGCAAGAAATTCGTCGACATGAGCAAAATTATGCTGCTGCAACAATGCCTGCAGGCTGCTAAGCCGGTGTGTGAAGTCGGCATTATGGCGATTTAAGGCATCGAAATAGCGCTGCCCCAAAATCGGGCCGACCGGGCGACTCACCAGGAACTGCGAAACGGTCAGAAAACCATTTTCAGCCAGCTGATCTGCAGCCAGCGCGCGCGCCGGGAACAGGGAATTACACATCGCGCCGAGTGACAAAATGCCCATGCCTTGCAGCAAACGACGTCGGGAAAGGTTATGCGCCATGTTTTTTCCCCTTGCGCGAAATTGAAACCAGCAGCACCAGTAAAATAATGATAACTACCGCGCCACCGCCCCATACAGCAGGCTGCGCCAGGCGTGCAATCAATGGACGCTCGCCGCCTTCACGCACGGTTTTCACCTGTTCAGGCGTTACGTTCAGCTGAGCATTACCAAAGTTTTTAAGCACGTAGTTGCTGACGTCGGCAATTTGCCGATCGCTCAGTCGATCGGTAAATAATCCATCCGGGCCGAAAGCGGGCATTACTACATCTTTGCCATCAACCTGCCGATGTACGCCATAGACAATGGTGGCAATCAGGTTATCGGCCTGCGGTGCGCCGGTGGCGGTGTTATGGAACAGCGAAGGATAGAAGTGATTGCCCGCACCATCCGCCTGATGGCAGTTAGCGCAAGAGCTGGCGTAAACCTGCCAGCCCGCATCAGGATTTTTAACCGCGCGCAGCGCCGCTTCATCTGTTGCGGGTTTGCCAAGCGCGTCGCGTGGCGAATGGGTGGCCTGAGTCACTGCGGGGATCTGCCGCAGATAAGCCACTATCGCATTGATATCGTCATCAGACAGATGCTGTAAGCTATGCTCGACCGCTTCCGCCATCGGACCTGCTGCCTGCGCTTTGCCTGCAACATGACCCGTTTTGAGATATTGCGCGATCTGCGCATCGCTCCAGTTGCCAATGCCGGCTTGTTGATCGGGAGTGATATTCGGCGCATACCAACTGCCCAGGCTGCCACCGCTGAGTGCCTGAGCATTGTTTTGCCCCATCAGCGCATTACGTGGCGTATGGCAGGTATCGCAGTGCGCCAATGCATTCACCAGATAATCACCGCGATTAACCACATCCGATTTATCGTTTGCCGGAATAAACGGTTTATTATCGGCAAACAGCATATTCCAGAAGAACATACTTGAACGAATATTAAACGGGAAAGGCAAATCCGTTGCTGGCGGTACATTATCGTCTGCTTTTACACCGTGCATAAAATAAACATACAGAGCATGCATATCGGCATCAGAAATTTTCGCGTATGAGGTGTAAGGCATCGCCGGATAAAGATGCTGCCCCTGTTTATTAATGCCACTTCGCACGGCTTTAACAAAATCTTGTTCGCTATAATCGCCAATGCCGGCGGTTTTTGATGGCGTGATATTACTGGCAACAATATTCCCCAACGGCGAGGAGATAATATAGCCACCCGACATTTCCCTGCCCTGATTCGGTGCGGTATGGCAAGCTCCACAGTCCGCAGCAATAGCCAAATACTTGCCTTTCGCAATAAGAGCCGCAGACTCAGCCGCATCTTCAGCGTGAGCTGAAAATGTGGCAGACATCAGAATGCTCAACGCGAAAGGCAGACAACACTGTCTCACCTTTCTTGCTTTCATTGTAATTGCTTCCGGTAAATAATTATTAGTATGGTAAAAACAATAATGCACTTCTGTGGCAACCCACAGAAGTGCACATTATCAGACAACGTCAATTCACAAAATACAAACAGTGCTATAACAATTCATAATCATTGAAGATGATATTTTCTCCACTTGCGGCCGTTATATCGACTTTACCTGGCTCGGTTAAAAAGGCATCGCCGGGATGTACCCAAACTTCTTTTACCCGATTGGTATGAGTTTGATCGGCAATCAGTACCCGCCCTTCGGTAAAGAACACGCGCACGCCAGGCCCGTGTTGCGTATATTCGCCTGTACTGGCGCCAGGCTTGAGCGTGACCTTCCAGCCTCTGACGGTTTTCTTATCCAGCACCTGACTAAATGCGGCATTGGCAGGCCGGGAAGCGTTACCGAAATGTTGCGGGCCTGGAATGTTAATTTCGAACGCCACCTGATGATTGACGTTATTTCCGGTATTGGTAACCTTATCCGTATCCGATTTCCCTTGATGCTCACCGAATTTAACATTGCCGCTTTTCATTTCGGTCATGTTTACCGGCTTGTCGGGATACTCTATTTTGACCGGACTCCCTTCAATGTGCGTATTAACATAATCCAGATGCTGCTCATGAAATAGCGTCGATTGTCCAGGTTGAATTAATACGCGCATCACCGTGACGTATTTATTTTCCAGAATGACGTGGTGCAGTGGTTCCAGATCGGTGGCAACCCCTTTTTCAGCCGCTTGTGTCGGTAATCCTGCGCTTAACAGCGTCGAGCACAATAATGTGCTGAATAATGTTTTGCGAATAGTCGACATAAACACTCCTTTTCTTACGAATGAATTAAGTAGAGCAGAAATTTACTCAACGATAGTGACCCAATTAGCGCCCTTGCCGGTGGGGACGCGCTCAATTAATGTCAGTTTGCCAGTGGTTTGATCTATGGAATAGAGCGAAATTTGTGTCGACTTCTGACCCGATTCAATTAAATAGCGCCCGGAATTATCAATAGCAAATCCACGCGGCTGAGCTTCTGTGGGCGTGCTATTAATCAACGTCAATCGACCATCGTTCGGTGAAACATGAAATGCAGTAATATGACTGCTGGTGCGTTCGGTAGAATAAAGGAAACGTCCATTCGGCGTGATATGAATATCGGCTTGCCATAAACGCGGTTTGGCGGATTTTGGCAAATCATCATCGCCGGTCAGTGGTCGCGCCTCACCACGCTGCATGTTGGCGGCAATGGCCGGATCGAGTGACGGTGTCGCTTCATGTTCCGTCAGGGTGCCATCTTTACTCAGCGTCAGGCGGGAGATGTTGCCGGCCATTTCGGTCAGCAAATAGAGATTCAGCTCACCCTTCTCATCCCGCTGCGGTGCAAAGGTGAAATGACGCGGTCCGGTTGCCGACTCGCGTTGGATATTCACAAACGCTGGCGTGTTCGCCGTGACGGTTCCGCTGTGGCTATCGAAACGGTACTGCAGCAGCTGATCGGCGCCCAGCAGCGGTACATAGAGAAACTGGTTGCTGGGATCGGTCTGAATGGAATGTGCACGCTTTCCGGTATGCACCACCTGCACCGGCGCACTCTCAACTTTGCCATCCGCGGCAATGCGATTGATGCTAAACAGATCGCCGCCGTAAGAAGATGAAAGCAGGAATTTCCCGCTCTTATCCAGCGCGACATACGCCATCGCCTCTGGCAGCGGTGTATCCGCAAAATGCTGCAGCGAGCCGTCAGGTTGAATATGCCAGGCCGAAACATGGTAAGGCTTACTGCGAACGGAGACATAAAGTGTCTTGTTATCCTGCGATACCACCATCGGCATACTTTTCAGGCCGCTGGGGTATTCGCCAATCGGTTTCAGCTGGCGCTGCGCCTTTTGCAGCTCGTAGGCCGTCACCGTGCCGCTGTCGCCGTTGGATACGTAGACAAAGGATTTCTCCTGCGCCAATACCGTTGATGCAAAAAGCATCATGCCTGCGGCTATTACCGTCTTTTTCATCTTGGATCTCGTTTTTGTAGGGAACAATGCGGGTGTTACCAGCGCGTATTAAAGTGTTCGCACAGCTCCAATACGGCTTGTTCTGGCAGCGCGGCGGGCTTATCCACGCAGTTCAGCCAAAGGCGCGCGGTTTCTTCCAGCTCTTCAAGGGCAAAGCTTACCGCTGAAACGGATTTGCCCCACATCACCGGGCCTAGTCTCTCCAGCATCACGCCTCGCACGTCATTGGCCAGTTCAGCCACCTGCGCAGCCACATCGGCATGGCCTGGGCGGCGATAGTCGATTAACGGAATCCGCCCGACTTTCATCACCTGATACGGCGTCAGCGGCGGCAAAATGCTGTCGCGCTGCCACACGCCCGCTAACGTCAGTTGCACCAGATGCGTGGAATGGGTGTGCACCACGCCGTGCGCCTCCGGGTTGCGATCATAAATCTGGCGATGTAACAGCAAAGTCTTCGACGGCTTGTCGCCTGAAACCCATTCACCCGCGCGATTGACCTTGGCAATCCGGCCTGGCTCCAGATGTCCCAGACAAGCATCGGTTGGCGTAATCAGCCAGCCATCTTCCAGCCGAGCGCTGATGTTTCCCGCGGTGCCGGTGGTATAGCCGCGGTTAAACAGATCGGCTCCTACCTGGCAAATCTCTTCTCGCAAGACCTGTTCGTTTTGCATGTGGTTTCTCCTGTTATTGATTGGCGGTGGCAATGACGTTGGCATCAGATTTGGGACTGATCGGTAATGGCTCCAATTTGCCCAGCACAAACATAAAGGTCAGCGCACCCAGCACACAGATGCCGCCCGCGACCAGCAATGGCACCACGAATGAACCGTGGCTGAGGCTCAGCATTAAGCCGGTGAAGGAAGCCGTAACAATCCCGGCCAGGTTACCGGCAAAATTCTGGATGCCGCCTAGCGTGGCCACATAATTACTGGCGGGCGCAACGTCGGCTGGCAACGTCCAGATGTTGGCGGCGGTAAAGGCTAAACCGGCGTAAGTGATGGAGAACAACGTCAGGATCACGGTGATGCTGTCGGTGAATGCGGCGAAAGCAATCACGCTGGAGAGCAACATGCCACTGATAAGACAGGTTTTACGCGCCGCCGTTAGGCTAAATCCTTTGCGGTAAAGGGTATCCGACACAATCCCGCCAAGCAGACTTCCCGGAATCCCCATCAGCGCAGGGATCGCACCCAGCGTCCCTAACTCTTTCAGCGAGAAACCATGTGCCACAGTCAGATAAGTTGGGAACCAGGTCACAAAGAAATAGGTAGCGAAGTTCATGCAGAAGAAACCAATCATCATTCCCCAAACGTTGCGATGGCGGAACAGTGACCACAGTTCAACTTTGGCGTCGGCCTGCGTGGTGGGCAGAGCACGATCTTCCAGCAGATTTTGGCGCTCAGTTTCATCAAGGCCTTTCATCTCTTCAGGCTCACGATAGAAGACTAACCAAATCACCACCCAAATCAGTCCCAACGCGCCAGTCACGATGAAGGACGTTTCCCAATCCCACACGCTGATCAGCCAGGCAACCAGCGGCAGCGCCAGCGCACTGCCAGCACGCGGACCGGCATCAAAGATCCCGCTCGCCGTTGCACGCTGTTTTTTCGGGAACCAGCTGTAAACCACTTTGACACAGCCCGGATTTCCCCCTGCTTCGCCCAGACCTAATGCTAAGCGCGCCGCAAAAAGAGAACTGAATCCTTTACCAAACGAGGTAAACACCGTAAACAACGACCACCAGCCGACGGCGATGGCTAGTCCGGCACGCGCACCAAGACGATCGAGTAGACGTCCGGCCGGAATTTGCATCAGCGCATAGGTCCAGAAGAAGGCGCCCAGAATCAGTCCCATGCTGGTGTCATCGAGGCCTAAATCTGCTTTGATGTGCGGTGCGGCGATCGCGAGGTTGATACGATCGATGTAATTGATTGCGATGGCGAAAAAGCAGAACACGATCATCAGCCAGCGAATTCGTGGATATCTGCGCATGGTGAATTCCTTTATGATTTATATAGGGTTAACGAGGTTCTGCAGCCGTAGGGCGGCTGCAGCCCGCGTTGGGGTTAAATTTGGGGGTGACAGTTCGCGAACCTGTTAAAAAAACGTGAGCAGGCACACCCAAACTGATAACATGATGTCAAAAGTAAGCGATTACAAAATTCAGTCAAGCCAAAAGTAAGCGCTTTCAAAATTGATTGTGAGTTGTCTGCAATTTTTGTGGGCAAGCTCACTCTTTCTGCAGGAGTGACTTGATGAGTGAGAAGCAAAATGGATCTGGCCGCGTATCACTGGATGATGTTGCGCGTCTCTCTGGCGTTTCAACGGCGACGGTTTCACGCGTATTGAACGGCAGCACCACGGTCAAAGCGTCACGCCGTGAAGCGGTGGAAAAGGCCTGCGAAGAGTTGGGATATGTGATTAACCGCGCCGCGCGCACCCTCGCCTCACGCCGCAGCATGACAATTGGCGCGGTGGTCCCCACGCTGGCGACAGAAACCTTTTCGCGTCCGCTGGCGGCTTTTCAGCAACTGATTCATGAAGCCGGCTACACGCTGCTATTGGCCAACTCCAATTTCGATCCGGAAACCGAGCTGAAAGAAGTCAATAAGCTGATTGAATACGGTATCGATGGTTTGATGCTGGTGGGCAATACCCATCATCCAAAACTGTGGGAGCGCATCATTCAGCAGGATATCGCCTGCGTGCAGACCTTTTCGCAAGACAGCGAAAGACCTTGTGTCGGTTATGACAGCGAGGGTGCGGCTGAAACCCTGGCGCAGCATTTGCTGGGATTAGGCCATCAGCGTTTTGCGGTGATTGTCGGCACGCCGCCTTCGAACGATCGTATTTCAGAACGTCTGAACGGTACGCGCCGCGCCCTGCAGCAGTATGGATTGACGCTGCCGAATACACATTTAATTGATAACGCCTTCACCATGAATGATGCGCGTAGAGCGGTGTTTCGTTTACTCGATGCGCCGCAGCCGCCCACCGCCATCATCTGCGGTAACGATCTGTTGGCGTTTGGTGCTATGCGCGCGGCGAGCGAGCGTTATCTGCGCATTCCGAATGATATCTCCATCGTAGGCTTCAATGACTATGAATACGCCGAGCATCTTGAGCATCCGCTGACCACCATGCGCGTGGATTTAGCGTCGATTGGTGAACACGCGGCGCACTATTTATTAAATACGCTGAATAACTTACCTGCACAGATGCAGACGCATATAAGTACCGAGTTGATTGTCCGCGGCAGCAGCGGCTCGGTGCCCCGTCAGGAACGCTAATCGCGCCTGTCCATGCCGAAACGGTTGAACACGTCCGTGACTGACGGCGTTTTCAGCCAGCTAAGGAATGCCTGCGCCCGTTCCGGTTGTTGGGCGCGGCTTAACACCGCAGCCGAGAGCGAAATCGCCTGCTGCGTACCCGCTGGCAGCGGTCCAACAACATCAATGCCCTCCACCATCAGCAATTCGCTGATCTGCTGTACTGCCAGGTCAGCATTGCCCTGCACCAGTTGCTCGGCGGTGAAACCAGCAGGAATCACCGTGCCACGCGCGCGCAGTTCCGTATCAATGTTGAGTTGTTTCAACAATTGCGAGAACCAGACACCGCTGGCTCCGGCTTCTGACCAGGCCACCGAACGCGCGGCTAACAATGTCTGAATCAACGTTTCGCGATTGCTGATATCAGGCTGTGCAGCGCCCGCTCGCACCGCAATTCCGATGGGAGAATCGACCAGTTCAATACGTGTGCCCGCATTCGCCAAACCCGATTGTGTCAGGCGGTCCAGCGTCTCAACCGTAGCGATCACCACATCCGCTTCGGCGCCGGCGTTGAGCTCTTTTTCGATGATGGTACTGGGATGCCAGCGTATCGCCAGCGGTATATCGGGATGTTGCGACTGCCATTGGGCAACCAGCGTGTTAAACGGCGCGCTCAGTGCGAGCGCGCTATAAATCGTTAACGCCATGATTAATCCTCGCGTGCGAAAAAGGGAGCGCGACGCAGCAGCGCAGCATTAAGTTGCTCAGGCCGTGTAACGCCGATCAGCGCTAAATCACGATCGATTTCATCCCGCAGGATATGCATGGCATGTTCAACGCCCGCCTGAGCGCCAATCACCGCGCCATACAGGAATGGACGACCAAGAAACACGAAGTCCGCGCCCAGCGCCATCGCTTTCATCACATCGGTGCCACGACGGATGCCGCTATCAATAATTACCTTCATATTGCCCTTCGCCGCCGCGATTTCAGCGAGCGTATGCAGCGGTGGCACCGTGTGATCCAGCTGACGGCCACCGTGGTTGGAGAGAATCACCGCATCGGCACCAAGATCACGCGCGATGAAGGCATCATCCGGCGACATCAGCCCTTTAATCACCAGATTGCCTTTCCATTTTTTACGGATCGCTTCAACGTGTTTCCAGCTCAGTTTGTCGCGTGCATTGGTGTTACGCACTTTGCTCGACATCATCGGCGGGCCGCGTTCAGCATCGGTATTTTCGAAGTGCGGCGCACCATGACGCAGGAAGGTTTGCGCCACCGTGCCCAGCAGCCAGCGCGGACTCATGGCGCTTTGCCACATCACTTTCGGCGTGATTTTTATCGGCATGCTGAAGCCGCTGCGGGTATTGTGTTCACGATTACCCAGCATCGGCGTATCACCGGTCACCACCAGCGTTTTATAGCCTGCGTGTTCAACGCGATCGACTAATCGATCGATGCGCGGTTGATCGCCCGCCAGATAGGCCTGAAACCAGGCGTCCGGATTAGCGGCGATCACCTCTTCCAGCGGAATCAGTGATGAGGCGCTCAGGATCATCGGCACATTCATGGCCCGTGCGGCTTTCGCCAGCATTAAGTCCGCGCGATAGCTGACAAACGACGCGCCACCAAGCGGAGCCACACCGAAGGGATGCGCCCAGTCATGGCCCAATAAATTCACCCGCTGATCGCGGCCCGAAACATCGCGGAACATACGCGGTACAAAGACATATTGCTGATAAGCTTCATGCGCGGCAGCAAGTCCTCTGCCGGTTTCCACGCCGCCTTTCACATACTGATAAATCATATTCGGCAACCGCTTACGCGCATGGCGTTCAAAATCTTCCAGCGCCAGCAGATCACGAAAATGGCGCGGCACCGTATTCGCAGGGCGCACCTGCGCTTCGGGTGTCACGTTAACGTTAATAGCGGTGGTTTCTCCACGAATGGTCATAGTGCGTTCTCAGGGTTAGCTAAAAGTAAGCGATTTCAAAATAGGCATTCAGACGAATGCATTCATTTCTATCCTGACAGATACGCAGTTTTTTTGTGTGACGAGCATCACCTTATGAAGACAAATGTAAGCCCTTACATTTTCATTTTGCCTCAGGTATGGTGTGCTGTAATTCACTTGTGTATCGCTGGTGTCGGAGAAAATGATGAGCCAACGCATAGTTTTACTGCATGCCACGCCGGTGGCGATGCCCCCTATTCAGGAAGCCTTTAACGATCTTTGGCCAGAGGCTGAAGTGGTGAATTTGCTGGATGATGGTTTGACGCTGGATCGCGCTAAAGAGGAACAGCTTTCGCGCCAGTTGATTGATCGCTTTGTTGCTTTTGGCCGCTACGGTTATGCGATGAATGCGCAAGGTATTCTGGTGACCTGCTCAGCTTTTGGCCCGGCGATTGATGAACTCTCTGCGGCTTTGCCGGTGCCGGTGCTGAAACCGAATGAAGCGATGTTCGAGGCTGCACTGCAGCAAGGCGAACGTATCGGCATGCTGGCGACCTTTGGCCCGTCATTAGTGACGATGTGCGATGAGTTTTATCACTATGCCGAACAGATTGGCTCATCCGCGACGCTGGAAAGCGTGCTGGTTCCGGATGCCATTGACCTGCTGCGTAAAGGCGATGTCGCCAGCCACAATCGTCTGGTCGCAGAGTTCGCGCCGCAGTTGAGTCACTGCGATGTAATTATGCTGGCGCACTTCTCCACCTCGCGCGCCGCCGATGCCGTGCGTGAGAAAGTCTCGATTCCGGTGTTAACGGCACCGCATGCCGCGGTGAAAAAAATGCAGTTAGCGATTGGAGGCTCATCATGCTGATTGGGGTCATCGCCGATGATTTTACCGGTGCCAGCGATATCGCCGTTACGCTGTCGAAAGGATTGCTGGGCGAAGGCGGATTGCACACGACACAGTATCTTGGCGTACCGCAACAGCCTGCCGAGGAAAAGGTGGAAGCTGGCGTTGTTGCTTTGAAATCACGCTCTCTGCCAGCGCAGGAAGCCGTTCAACAATCGCTGGCTGCCTGTGAATGGCTGTTGCAGCAAGGCTGTGCGCAGATCGTGTTTAAATATTGCTCGACCTTCGACTCGACTGATGCCGGCAATATTGGTCCGGTACTCGACGCGCTGGCTCAGCGATTAGCGGCGCGCAATGTGATTGTCTGCCCGGCGTTTCCCGAGATGGGCCGTACGCTTTATCAGGGCAATTTGTTTGTGCACGACCGTCCGCTGAATGAATCTGGCATGGAGCATCATCCTGTGACGCCAATGAAGGATGCGGATATCCGCCGTTTGCTGGCGCGCCAGGCGAAAACGCGCGTCAGCCACATTGGCTGGCAGCAAGTGGTGCAAGGTAGTGATGCATTGCGCGAGATTCTGCAAGCCCGCGCAGACGAGGAACCGCAATTGGTGGTGGTGGATGCCCTCAGCGATCACGATTTAACGCTGATTGGCATCGCCGCTGCGGATGAGAAGCTGATCAGTGGTGGATCGGGCATCGCGCTTGCCCTGCCGCACAACTTTATCAGCGCCGGTAAAGCACAAGGTAATAACAGTAAGTTTCCTGCCATTAAAGGTTCCAGCGCCATTTTAGTTGGCAGTTGTTCAGGTGCGACGCGCGGACAAATAGAGGAACACCAAAAACAGCATGCGGTGCTGGCCATTGAGATTGAGGATGTGATGGCGGAACGTATTGATGCTGACGATCTCGTGGACTTCATCCTCACCCATCAGGACCGTTGCCCGCTGATCTATTCCTCAGGCGATCCGGCAACGGTGAAGCAAGCACAGCAGCAGTTTGGCCAACACAACATCTCGCAGCGCCTTGATCGGCTATTTGGCGATACGGCACGCAAGCTGGTGCTTGAAGCGGGTATTCAGCGTTTAGTGGTTGGCGGCGGAGAAACCTCGGGCGCGGTAGTCAGCGCGTTGAATTTAGATTCGCTGCAGGTTGGAAGTGAAATCGATCCTGGCGTGCCCGCCCTGTTTGCTCAGGGCGAGCGGCCGCTGGCGCTAGCGCTTAAATCGGGGAATTTTGGTCGGCGCGACTTCTTCTCGCATGCTCTTAACGTGTTAGCCGGTTCTACGCATTAAATCGAAGACAACGTCTGCACGACGTTGTCCTTTTCTCTCTTATCGGCCACCAAATTCCGGCAACACCCCAAACCAGCTCAGCAGCCAGGCCAGTATATTCATCGCGCCAAACACCAACAGAAAAGCCACGGCCAGCGAACAGCGTTGCTGAGATTTCCATGCCAGCAGCGCGGGGATGATCACCGCCCACAAGGTGGCAAACAGTCCGGCAAAACCAATCGCGGCGACAAAGCCATTCGGCCACCAAATCGAGGCAAGTAACGGCGGCAGGAAAGTCAGGCTGGCGGTTTTCAGGCGTGCGACGGATGAATTCCCGAATCCCAGACGATCGGCGATGAAATCAAACAGACCGGCGGTGACGCCAAGGAATGAGGCAATCACGGCGAAATGCGAGAAGATCGACATCATCAGCGCCAGCGCATTGACGTGCAGATGCGCACGCAGCGCCGCCATCAGCGCAGCGATGTCGCCGCCCTGCTTCACAATCTCAGGAAACGCGGCACGCGGTAGATTTCCCATGGTGCTGGTCAGCCAAAACAGATACAACGCCAGCGACAGCAGCGTTCCCAACACCAAAGCGCGCGTGGTGTTTTGCTTATTACCGCCGTAATAACTCACCAGACCGGTGATGTTGCCGTGGTAACCAAACGAAGCGAGACAAAACGGCAGCACGCCGAGTGCATAAGGCCAGTAACGTTCACCGGCTGCGGGTCCGCTCAGTAACGACGGCACGTTCACCTGCGTCAGAAGGCCACCAAACAGCACGATCAACAGCAGAATTTTCGCCAGCACGCAGAAGGTCATCAAACGGCTGACGCCCGTCGTACCGAGCCAAACGACGACGGCGACGCATAGCGTCAGCAACACCTTGGCTTCTGCGGTTGAGATGGGTAATCCCAACTGACTGACTGAGTGCTGATAGACCGGACCGCTGGCTGAAATGTAGGCGTATGTCAGGATGCCAAGGACGAATAAGATGCTGAGGCCGTTCAGCGCCGCCCAGCCGCGTCCAAGCAAATCTTTGGTTAAAGTGTCGTAACCTGCGCCCGGCGGATACGTGAGGCTGACGCGCATAAACAACAAGCCGGACAGCAACATGCCGCCCCAGCTGATCAGCAGTAACATTATCGCCCAGCCAAACCACGCGCCCGCCATCACCACCGGCAGCGTAAACATCCCTGCGCCCACCACGGTGCCGCAAATAATCATCGCGCCCCACCATACCGAAGGCTGGCGGCGGGACAATGTCATCTCCGTCATCACTTATTCCCTACAAAACATCTTAAAGGCGGCGATGATACACGGGAAAACGCTGAGAAGAGAGTGTGATACGCGATAATACGCGCGCCAGTTCAACCTGACGCGCGTTTAAGGAAGGAAAAACAACTTAGTTATAAAACGCCGGTTTCACTGGCATAGTGACCGGTACGATGTCTCCGGATTTTTGCGCCGCAACACAGGCATCGGCAGCAACCGCCGCAGCGAAGCCATCCCACGCAGACGGGCCGGTCATTTCACCCGATAACACGTTATTGATGAAGTCCTGCAACTCCACGTCATAGGCATCGATGAAACGCTTTTTCCAGTCGGTAAGAATGCTGGTGGAGAGTTTGGCCGCGCTGCGCGTCTGTACCGACATCGGTTCAGGCAGACGGGCAATGCCGCTTTCGCCGACCACTTCACACTGAATATCGTAGCCGTAAGCGCAGTTAACGAAGATTTCGACGTCGATGCGCACGCCTTTGGCGGTTTCCAGCAGCACGATTTGCGGATCTTTCAGATGCGAAGCGGCTTTACTGGTTGAGCGCGGGTAGATCACCTGCGCACTGACGTAATCATCTTTCAGCAACCAGCGCAGCACATCAAGCTCATGAATCAACGTATCGGTGATCGCCATATCAGTAGTGTAGGAATCGCCGACTTCGGGATTGCGATGCGCGCAGTGCAGCATCAGCGGTTCGCCGATGTCACCGTTATCAATCACCGCCTTCAGCGCGCGGTAGCCCGCGTCGTAAGGACGCATAAAGCCCACCTGCACCAGCTGCTTACCAGCGGCGATTTCCGCTTCCACGATGTTCATACAACCCTGCGCGGTGACCGCCAGCGGCTTTTCGCAGAAAACCGCCTTGCCGGCTTTGATCGCTGCCAGCACAAACTCTTCATGGGTTGGGCCCCACGAGGTAACCAGAATCGCCTGCACCTCTGGCGCGTTAATCAGATCATGTGCGTTGTCGTAAATCTCCGCCTGAATGCCGAGATCGCGGATGATCTGCTCGCAGTTGCTGCGGTTGATGTCATTCAGCGCCACTACGCGCGAATGTTGCAGCACCTGGCTACAACGACGAATGTGTTCGCGACCGATCGCGCCAGTGCCAATTACACCGATATTGAGCGTCATGGAAGTGTTCCTTAGTTATTCAGATAAGCAATGCTGGATTGGATTTCATGAGCAATTTGTTCTTCGCTCCAGTTATCCATCACCGATGAAAACGGTTCGAAAGCGTAGATGCCGCGATAGCCCATCTCTTCCAGACGCTGCACTTGCTGTTTCGATTTCAGCAGATCGTCGGCGCTCAGCATGATGCGCTCTTCGTCGGTTAACTGATGCGTTGGACGTGCGTCAGTCACGCCGGACAGATGCACCAGCCCGATGTTGTTGACGTCGACGCCGCCGGCAAAGTCTTGTTCAGCGCCTTCGTACAAATGATGGTGAAAGGTATCCAGTACGATTTTGAACGGCGCGCCGGCTTGTTTGATCAGCTGCTGTGCCAGAGCCGCTGAACGCAGCGAGCTTTGCGGGAAACCGAGCGGCTCCACCAGACCGGCAATGCCATATTCGGCAAACAGTGGCGCCAGCGTTTTTAACGCATCGACGGTTTGCTGCTGGGAAATAACGGTGCCGTCATTCAGTGGGCAAAGGACTAACGCTTTCGCACCGGTGGCACGCGCGTCTTTTAATAAAGCGCGCGTTTTCTCCAGCACGTCATCGCTTAATTGGTTAAACGGATAAACCGCATTAATAGTTTCAATGGTAAAAGCATGCTGAGTCGCGAGATGGCGAACTTCTTCGCCTGTTAAATTATCGGTCACGCTACCACTTTTCATATCATTGCGGATTTCGACTTTATTTAACCCCAGCTTTTCAACCAGCGAGAAAAAACGCTCGAGACTAAGATTAGGCGCGATTTTACGATTAACGCAGAGTCGGTCATGGCTTATTTTGTAGGTCATGGTGTGTTCTATCCTGAAAGAGTAATATTTATTAGCTTCTGTTTTGTCATGTCGCGTCGATATCTTGCGATAGTAAGCGATGTTGTTTTGCTGCTCTGCCAGAACTTTGATTGATTTACATCAACGCAACATCATTTATACAACTCATGGAAATAGTGCTCGACCTGCTCCAGGCTGCGCCCTTTGGTTTCCGGGATGGTGCGCAACACGAACATCGATCCACCAATACCAATCACCGCAAAAGTTAAGAAGGCTCCGGCCAGGCCAAACGCCGCCAGCAGCAGCGGAAACGCCATCGAAATGGCGAAGTTCGCTATCCACAGCGCAAACACCGCGCCGCCCATGCAAATGCCGCGCATACGCGCCGGGAATATCTCAGAAAGTAATAGCCAGGTAACCGGCGACAGCGCGCCTTGCTGGAAACACAGAAACATCAACATACCCGCCAGCACCAGATAGGCGCGCAGCAGATTGACGTCGCCTGCCGAGTGATATTCCGGCATGAAGAAGCACACCGCCGCGATAAAGAACAGGCACGCAGTACAGCCCATCTGTCCAACCAACACCAGCGGACGACGGCCGATTTTGCCGATCATCCAGATACCGACCAGCGTCATCAGCACCGAAATTACGCCGTTAGCGATAGTGGCGAACAGCGCGGCATCGTTACTCAAGCCTGTTGCCGTCAGCATGGTCGGCGCGTAATACATAATGGTGTTGACGCCGGTCAACTGCTGAATTGCTGCAATGCCGATGCCGAGCAAGAACACTTTGCGTAGCCACGGCGTTCGCAGATCGCGCAAGCGGCCTTTGCCCTGTTGCCGGTTCTCTTCGATGGTTTCTTCGATCTCTTCCAGCTCCCAATCGACGTCATCCGCCGCGCGGGTTTTCTCCAGCACTTTGCGCGCTTCGTTGTTATTACCGCGCATCACGTGCCAGCGCGGGCTTTCGGGCATAAAGATCATGCCAAACCAAAGTAAAACCGCGGGTACAGTTGAGATGGCGATCATCCAGCGCCAGGTGTGCTCTCCGCCCCAGATTTCGTTGAAAGTGGCGTTGGAAACGTACGCCAGGAGCTGACCTGAAACAATCATCAGCTCCTGCAATGTGACCAGTTGACCGCGCTTGTTCGCAGGAGCGATTTCCGCGATATATACCGGCACCGTGGCCGCTGCGCCACCGACGGCGATACCGAGGAACAGACGTGAAGCGATCATTGAGATGACATCCGGCGCGAAGGCCGAACCGATGGCGCCAAGGGCAAAAATAAAGGCCAGAGAAATGATGATCTTGCGGCGTCCCAGCGCGTCCGCGAAATGACCAGCGAGCAGCGCGCCAAAAGCAGCGCCAAACAGCAGTGAACTGGTGACTAATCCGGTGGTAAAAGGCGTGAGTTGCAGATCGTCACGCATAAAGAGTAAAGCGCCCGATACCACGCCGGTATCGTAGCCGAACAGCAATCCACCCAGCGTGGCGACCAGCGCAATAATTTTAACAAATGGCTCGGTGCGCGTGGTGCTATTGGGGCCGGAAGCGGTGTTGGTGGATATATAAAGTTCTCTTTCCATAATACCTCCTGGTGAAAAACAATTAAGGAAATACGGCAGAACAAAACAGAGCGTTCACGCTAACGGTGTTTTTATTTCATGTTAATTTTTATTTGGAATTTGTTTTCCGAAGTGTGAGTTCAAGCATTTTGGGATTTTTATTTTGATGGAATTGCATCAGGGAGATTTTTTATTTAGGCAGGATTCATCAAGGTAATTAGAAAGGTCGCCATGAATGGCGACCCTAGGTGTAAGGTGATATTAAATCCGTAGGGTCGCCATTTATGGCGACCGTCTATATGCAAATATCGCATTAACATTGCCGAATTATAGATTTGTAAAACCCCGCGCGTGCAATAGCATTGATTTCTTTGCTTTTCCACTGCCGACTCGCCAACTGGATCATCACCTTCATGCGCAATATGCAGTCGCGTTGCCTATCCCTGAACGACTTCGAGAAGTACGCCCAACGTTATCTGCCGCATCCGCTGTTCGCCTATGTCTCTGGCGGCGTCGAGGACAATATCGCGCTGCGCAACACGCTGGCGTCCTACGCGCGCTACAGTCTGATCCCGGAAAACATGGTGGATGTGTCGCAGCGCAGCATTGGGGTTGAGCTGTTTGGGCAGCGCTACGCGGCGCCGGTTGGCATCGCGCCGATGGGCATCTCGGCGTTGACCGGTTTTGACGGAGATTGCACGCTGGCCCGCGCGGCGAAGGAGAAGAAGGTGCCGTTTATCATGAGCGGCTCCTCGCTGACGCGGCTGGAGGATGTGGTGCAGGTGAATCCTGATATGTGGTTCCAGGCGTATCTGCCGAAAACGCTGGAAGAGATTGATGCGCTGATCGATCGCGTCAAGCGTGCCGCCATCCCGGTGCTGGTGATCACCGTGGATACGCCGGTTAAAGCCAATCGGGAAAACAACGTGCGCGCCGGATTTGCCACGCCGTTCCGTCCCAGCCTGCGTCTGGCGTGGCAAGGCATTACGCATCCGCGCTGGTTAACTGGAACTTTATTTAAAACACTGCTGAAAAGCGGCATGCCCTATTTTGAGAACAATAATGCGCAACGTGGCGCGCCGCTGTTTTCGAAAAACGCGGTGCGGGATTTCAGCGGCCGCAGCCACTTAACCTGGCAGCATATCGAGCATATCCGCGCGCGCTGGCCCGGCGCGATGGTGATTAAAGGCATTCTCAGCCGCAAAGATGCGCTGCGCTGTAAAGCCATCGGCATCGACGGCATTGTGGTCTCCAATCACGGCGGGCGACAGCTGGATACGGTGATCCCACCGTTGTATGTGCTGCCGGAAATCGTCGAAGCGGCCGGTGAAATGACGGTGATGTTTGATAGCGGGATTCGCCGCGGCACCGACGCCATTAAAGCCATCGCGCTGGGCGCGCAAGCCTGTTTTGTCGGGCGGCCTTTTAATTATGCTTGTGCGGTGGGCGGTTTGGCGGGTGTCAATTTAGCCATTGATTTGATTACCAGCGAGGTGAGCCGCGATTTAGGCATGTTAGGTGCGGCGTCGCTGGCGGATTTAGGGGAAAGGCATTTGCGGTTGGTCAATTAACCTATTCGTTTTCCGTAGGGTCGCCATTAATGGCGACCTCACAGACAGGCCATGCCGTGACGAATATTCACCTGCGGCGCGGCAGCGAAACCAGCAGCAAGCCAAACACAATCAGCACCACGCCAGCAAAGCTACTCCAGCGGAAGGTTTCGCCCAAAATCGGCAAGGAAATCGCGGCCAGCCACACCAGCACATAGCTTAAACTGAGCAGCGGATAGAGCCGGTTAAGCGGCAGCTGGCGCAGCGCCAGCAACCAGCACAACATCGACAGCGCATACGCCCCGAGGCCCATCGCCAACAGCAGCAGCGCTTTCCAGTGCTGCACACTCAGCAATTCGCTTAATGGCGGGAAATCCAGCATCGCCAACCGCAGCACCAGCTGCGCCAGCGATACCAGCAACACGCTGCACAGCGCCAGCATCACGCCTTTCATAGATGACTTCCCATCAGCGCCACGCCAGCAACAATCGCCAGCGTGCCGATCCACTGCTGCACGCTGTAAGTTTCACGCCAGATCAGCCGCGCGGCGATGGCCACCAACACAAAGTTGAGACTCAACATCGGATAGGCCACGCTTACCGGCACCACGCGCAGCACCGCCAGCCACAGCAGCATGCCGATACCGAGCAGCAGGATGCTGAGCGCCAGCCAGGAAATCCCCTTTTTGATACCGAGATGGGCCGCCTGCTTTTGACACAGCTGGGCGGCACAGCTCAGCACGCTCACCAGTAAAATCAGCAGCAGATTCATGGTTTAGCATCATAGCCGTAGTAAACCAGGCGGCCCTGACGATAGACATCATCCGGTTCCGGCAGGTTTTTATCCGGCGTGCTATCGCTGGAATTCATCATCAACACCAGTGAAACCTTGCCCAGACGACGATGCACGCGCAGCCAGTCGGCAAAGTTATCCGCATCAATATAGTGTGACTGTGCATCCGGGTAGCTCAGGCCATACTGCAACTCACCTTTGGCATCGTAGAAATTGATGTCGCTGCGCTGCAGTTCCCAGGCAACCGCCGATGCCACGCCAGGATTGTTGGCCAGCAGATAACGGCTATCCGCCAGCTGATCGTGTACCGCGCTAACAAAACTTTGTGGCTGCTTGGAATCGCGCACCTTGTCAGGAATGGCAAAGCCGACCAACAACGCCAGCGCCAGCGGACAAAGCGCGGCTAACTGCCAGCGACCGTTCTCCGGCTTGCGGCTCAGCCAGCCCATCACGCCCCATCCGATTAAGGAGAGCGCCGCGCAGATCACGCCCATCCATTCGTCAGCGCTATAAACCGGACGATGCGCAACGCCCCACGGTGCCAGCACCACTAAAACCACTATGGTGGTGATCAAACCGAACAGCAGGTTGATCCAGCCATTTACCTTCAGCGCTTTAATCACCTGCGCCGAACCGCTGTGTGCGTAATGCGCCATCAGCAGCGCCAGCGGTGCGAAACACGGCAAAATGTAGGTCGGCAATTTGCCTTTAGCGATGGTGAAAAACAGCAGCGGTAGCAACACCCAGCTCAATAAATAGATCGGCCCGGCTTGCTGGCTGCGCTGACGCCACGCGCCAACCAGCGATCCCGGCAGCAGCGCCAGCCACGGCAAACAGCCTGCCAACAGCACCGGAATGTAATACCAGAATGGCGCTTTGTGCTGCGCGTCCGACTCGGCGAAACGCTGTATATGCTCGACCCAGAAGAAATAGTGCCAGAAATCGCCTTCCTGCTGATGAATCGCCAGCGCCCACGGCGAACTAAGCAAGGCGGCGACCACCATCGTCAGCGGTCCCCAACGCAGCAATTCGCCAAAGCGACGTTGCCAGATGGCCCAAGGTAGAATCGCCAGCACCGGTACCGCCAGCGCGAGAAAGCCTTTGGTCATAAAGCCCATCGCGCAGGCCGCACCCAGCAACACATATCCGATCAATCGTTGCCGCGTGCTGCTGGCCTGCGACGCCAGCCAGTAACTGCACATCGCCGCGACCAGCCACAGCATCAGGATCGGATCGAGCACCGCGTACGTGCCGACGCCGTACACCAGCAACGAGGTGAGAAAAATGATGCTGCCGCTCAGTGCGATTTTACGGCTGGCGAACATCTGCATGCCGAGCCAATAAAGCAATACCGCGCTCAACGTGGTGCTGAATATCGAACCGGCGCGCACGCCAAAGTTGGTGTGACCAAACAGCAACTGGCCGAGGTTATTGACCCAATAACCGGCAATCGGTTTCTCGAAGTAGCGCAGATCGAAGAAATGCGGCACCACCCAATTGCCGCTAAACAGCATTTCCCGGCTGATTTCGGCATAGCGGGTTTCGTCCGGCTGCCATAAGGCGCGGAACTCAATTGGCATCAGGTAAAACAGCGCGAAGAGCGCGATAAGTAACGCGGTTTTAGTGCCTGTACGCATCCGTGGTTCCTGTAAAATTAACGCTGGCAGCCTAGCCAGCCTTCACGTCCGGGAATATGCCCGCGTACGATATTGCCCTGTGGCAGCGTAGTGAGATCGTCGGGTAACAAGGCGCTGAGCGGACAGAACTGAATGTCTTGCTGCTCCGCACGCCTCAGCAGATCGGCGAACGCCTCAAGCCCGACAATCCCTTCCACTTCGGCATGAATGGTGTAAACCGGCGAACCGCTTGCGGCATGGATCTGCTTGAGGATGAAGTCATTAAAACCTTCCGCGCTCACCGATTGCCCAACCACTTCATCCCAGGTCGGCAAGGTCACCGGGATTTGTACCGTGCCGGGACTGCCATCACTTAGAATCGGTATAAATGGACCGCTGCCGCGACAATCGCTGTTGTAGCTGAAACCAAACTGCTGCTTGGCAGCCACCACGCGGCCATCGGCGCGCCAGCCCGCCACCGCTGAACAGGTGACATTGTCACCGATTATCGCTTCCAGCACCTGTTTACCGCGCGCAATTTGCTCAACCAGTTTCTCTTGCGGCCACACGCCCGCCCAGGTTTGCCAGGCAAAGTGATCCCACGCATGCAAACCGACTTCATGATGATCGGCGGTGGCGCTGATGATCTCCTCCAGACCGCGACCAATCTGACGTCCCGGCCAGGCGGTGCCGGCCAGCAAAATATCCCAGCCGTAGAGTGTTGCGGCGCGCGACCGCAGCATTTTCCACAGGAAACGCGGTTTTAACAGGCGCCACAAGTGGCGCCCCATATTGTCCGGACCAACGCTGAAGAAAAAACTGGCCTGCAGCTGATGCAAACTGAATTGCTCCAGTAACGCCGGCACGCCAAGTTGGGTGCCGCGCCAGGTATCGACATCGACACGCAAACCGACTTTCTTCATGGTTTATCCTGTAGCTCGACGGTGCGCAGGAAGAAGTCCAGCGTGTTATCGATGGTGGTATCCATCTCTACGGTTGGCGTCCAGTCCAGCAGACGACGTGCGTTTTTGATCGACGGCTTGCGGTGTTCCACGTCCTGATAACCTTTACCGTAATAGCTGCTGCTCTCCACTTCACGGAAACCGGCAAACGGCGGGAAGTTGCTGCGCAGCGGGTGACGTTCAAAACTCGCCAGCAGACGCTCGGCCAACTCTTTGATGCTGGCTTCGTTTTCCGGATTACCAATGTTGACGATCTGGCCATCGCAGTTGTTCTGCTTGTTCTCGATGATGCGGAACAGTGCTTCAATGCCGTCGCGAATATCGGTGAAGCAGCGCTTCTGGGCGCCGCCATCAATCAGCTTAATCGGTGAACCTTCCACCAGATTGAGGATCAGTTGCGTGATAGCACGAGAGCTGCCGATACGCGCGGCATTGAGGTTATCAAGGCGCGGTCCCATCCAGTTAAACGGACGGAACAAGGTAAAGCGCAGCCCTTCTTTCTCACCGTAAGCCCAAATTACGCGGTCCAGCAGCTGTTTAGAAACCGAATAGATCCAGCGCTGTTTATTGATCGGCCCCACTACCAGATTGGAGTGATCCTCATCGAAATGCTGATCGGTACACATGCCGTACACTTCGGAAGTCGATGGGAAAATGATGCGCTTTTTGTACTTCACGCAGTCACGAATGATTTTGAGATTCTCTTCAAAATCGAGTTCAAACACGCGCAGCGGATTGCGGGTGTACTCAATCGGTGTAGCGATAGCGACCAGCGGCAGCACCACATCGCACTTCTTAATGTGATACTCGATCCATTCTGAGTGAATGCTGATGTCGCCTTCGACAAAGTGGAAGCGCGGCTGATCGAGAAAACGGCTGATGGCGTCAGAACCGATGTCTAAACCGTACACTTCGAAGTTATCATCCTGCAGCAGACGTTCGGTGAGGTGGTTACCGATAAAACCGTTCACGCCGAGGATCAGCACGCGCGTACGACGTTTCACCGCCGCCACCGGCTGTGAATAGAGCAAAGCGCCTTTCACCATGCCGAGGTTTTGCGCCAGCTGGCTGCCGTTCATAAACACGCCGTTATCGCTTTGACCGGTCACCACTTCCAGCGCGCCTTCAGCGCAGGCGATCAGGAATGGCTCAACAGAAAGCACGGTACCCGGTTTGGCCTGATGTTTAGTGCTGTATACGCGACTTTTCCACACCACGAATTTCACCGTTCCGGCATAGGCGAACGCGCCGGGCCACGGATAGGTCACCGCGCGCACCAGATTGTTGACCGTCTGCGCCGGTTGTTCCCATTTAATGCGGCCATCTTCCGGCGTGCGACGACCCACAACCGTGGCTTCGCGCTCATTTTGTGGCGTGGTAGCGATATCGCCGCGTTTCACCGCCGGTAATGCGCCTTCCAGCACCTGCGTTGCACAGGCAACCAGCTTGCGATGCAGCGTTAACGCGTTGTCCTGCTCGTCAATCGCCACGCGCTGTTGCGCCACGATGTCACCGGCATCGGCGCGTTTCACCATGCGGTGCAGCGTAACGCCGGTTTCGGTTTCGCCATTGACCAGCACCCAATTCAGCGGCGCGCGGCCACGATATTTGGGCAGCAGGGAACCGTGCAGGTTAAAGGCCCCGAGACGCGCACTGCCGAGAATGCTGTCGTTCAACAAAGCGCGGTAATAGAAGGAGAAGATGTAATCTGGCGCCAAGGTTTTAATGCGATCGACCCACAGCGGATGATTGACATCCTCCGGCGCATAGACCGGAATGCCCTGCTCAGCGGCTAAACGCGCAACGGAGTCGAAAAAGTGGCTCTCAGTTCCTGTGTCTGAGTGGGTGAAAATAGCGCTGATTTCATAGCCAGCGTTCAGAAGTGCAGAAATACCCGCACAGCCCATTTCGGCGTAGGCGAAGACGACAGTTTTCATTGCTCAATTTCCTGTACAGATGAGGCGTTTTGCTGTGGGTGAATCACACGTTGGATGAAGTAGCGCGGACGGGCGCGTACGTCGTTGTAAATGCGGCCGATGTATTCGCCGAGTAATCCCATACCGATGAACTGCGCGCCGACAAAAATAAACAGCACCGCGAACAGCAGGAACACGCCATCACCGGCCCATGCCGCGCCGAGGAACAGACGCAGCACAATCAGAATCAGCGAGAAGGCAAAACCGGCCAGCGCAATCAGGCTGCCGACGATGCTCAGCAAGCGCAGCGGCGTGGTGGTCAGGCAAGTGACCAGGTCATACATCAGGTTAATCAGCCGCATAAAGCTGTACTTCGAATCGCCAAATTCGCGCTCGGCGTGCGCCACCGGCAGCTCAATGGTGCGGCGCGCAAAGGTGTTAGCGAGGATCGGAATAAAAGTGCTGCGTTCGTGGCAGTTCAGCATCGCATCGACGATATGGCGGCGATAAGCGCGCAGCATGCAGCCGTAATCGCCCATTGCTTTGCCGGTGACGCGCTGAATCAGGTGATTGATGGTGCGTGAGGCGCGGCGGCGGAACCAGCTGTCCTGACGGTTTTGACGTACGGTGCCCACCACGTCGTAACCCTGCTGCGCGGCTTTGACCAGATTGGGGATCTCTTCCGGCGGGTTTTGCAGGTCGGCATCCAGCGTGATGATTAAATCGCCGCTGACGTGGCTGAAGCCAGCCATGATCGCCGAGTGCTGGCCGTAATTACGGTTCAGCAACACGCCAACCACATGGCTGCCCGGCATATCGGCGGCATCGGCAATCATCTCGCCTGAGCGATCGCTGCTGCCGTCATCGACCAGCAGAATCTCGTACGCCAGATTTAATCCCGCACAGGCCGCATCAGTACGACGCACCAGTTCCGGCAGGCTCTCCTCTTCGTTGTAGACCGGGATCACCACGGAGACTTTGCGAATGGCTTTTTCTTCCAGCATGTCAAACTCCAGCGATATGACGTAATGCGCTAATCACGCGCGTGACATCTTCATCGCGCATATCAGGGAACAACGGGATTGAGCAGATGCGATCGCTATTCCATTCGGTGTGCGGCAGTGAGAGCTGCGGATAGCGTTCGCGGTAATATTTGTGGGTGTGCGCGGCACGGAAATGCAGCCCGGTGCCGATATCCTGCGCTTTCAAGGTTTCCATCAGCGCATCACGGCTGATGCCGCATTGCGCCTCATCAACGCGAATAATGAACAGATGCCACGCGTGCTGATGCGCCCATTTTGGCTGCGCCAGCGGCAGAAACGGCGTATTCGCCAGTTCCGTGAGATAGCGCTGCGCAATCGCCGCGCGGCGCTGATTGATGGCGGGCAACTTTTTCAGCTGCACCAAAGCAATTGCGGCGCTGATATCTGGCAGGTTGTATTTGAAACCCGGCATGATCACTTCGGCCTGCGGCTTGCGGCCGTGCGTGTGGCGATCGTACGCATCGACGCCAAGTCCGTGGAATTTCAGACTGCGCATGCGGTCGGCCAACGCCGCATCATCGGTGACAATCAAGCCACCTTCGGCGCAGGTCATGTTTTTGATGGCGTGGAAGGAGAAGATCGCCGCGCCCTGCTGGCCAACGTGCTTTTCTTTGTAATAACAGCCTGCGGCGTGCGCCGCATCTTCAATCACCGGAATGCCATGACGCTCACCAATAGCGCGAATGGCATCTATATCGGCGGGCGCGCCAGCGTAATGCACCGGAATGATGGCGCGCGTACGCGGCGTGATCGCCGCTTCAATCAGCTCCGGCGTTACCATCAAGGTGTCGCGATCGATATCGATCATCACCGGCGTCGCACCGAGCAGCGTGATGATGTTGATGGTGGAAACCCAGGTCAGTGATGGCGTGATCACTTCATCGCCGGGCTGGATGCCCAGCGCCAGCAGCGTGACGTGCATGCCCGCCGTGGCAGAGCTGACGGCAATCGCATGCTGATTGCCGGTGAGCTGGCAAAAAGCCTCTTCCAGTTCGGCATTTTTCGGGCCGGTGGTGATCCAACCCGACTCAAACACCGATTTAACGGCGGCTAACTCTTCCTCGCCCAACGAGGGACGTGAGAATGGTAAAAAATTCATAATGTTACCTTGGAATTAAGCACTATTTAACGGCCATTTATTCCAAAATACGCGGGTTAACTTAACGCAACATTAAATGAGGAGGGTACTAAGTCGGCTTTTTCTGACACGTTGAGGATTGGTAGAGGAAGGGACAAATTTGCCGGTTTATCATCATGAACCAGCACACTTCTTAAGGTTAAATTAAGGTTTTGACCCTATACTAAGTCAGGATATGTCTTATAACGTCTGGAGGATAATGCGATGAGTACGGCTACTGACAGACTTTCTCAGGCAGCGCTGCGCCGCCACCATATTGGGGTGAAAACCAAAGGATTGCGCTATCGCGGCGATCTGTATGTTTTCCGCTATAACGCCGGTCACTACGATGTGTTCCTGAATAATGACCGCGTGATGTCACTTAATACCAGCAACGTGCAAGAAGCGATTCAACTGTTTAAGCAGCAGGCTTAATCTTCTCCACTCCATTTCTGGAGCCCGCTCTGCAATCCCGATGTAAACCGCTGTAACGCCCTTTTACCTCTCGCACCTCTCCTCGCTTTGGCGTAATGTCCTGGCAACGACAAGCCGGGATGGCGCGAGGTATGAGTAATGGAATACGTATATGGCTTAATTAGTGGCCTATTAGGATTGGCCGTAGGCAGCTTTCTTAACGTGGTGATCTCGCGGTTGCCATTGCAAATAGTGCACCCGAACACTGCGCTAAATGTGTGTTATCCGCCCTCTCACTGCCCCCAATGCATCACCGCGCTGCGCTGGCGCGACAACATTCCGCTCATAAGTTGGTTACTGTTACGCGGTAAATGCCGTTATTGCCATTGTAAAATCAGCGAGCGTTATCCACAGGTGGAGATAATTACCGCGCTTCTGACGCTGCTGCTTATCTGGCTGATGCCAGTCAGTATGCAGTTGCTGGGCGCGCTCATATTGTTCTGGGCGTTAACGGCATTAGCCTTCATCGACCTCGAACATCTGCTCTTACCGGATGTGATTACGCTGCCATTGCTTTGGACTGCACTGCTGTTTAAAACGATGGGATGGCTACCCGGCTCATTATATGAAGCGGTATGGGGAGCAATCGCGGGATATGGCGTTTTGTGGGCGCTATCGATTTTATATCAATGGATTAGAGGCATTGAGGCATTAGGGATGGGCGATGCAAAACTGCTGGCGGCAATAGGCGCATGGTTGGGCTGGAAGCTTTTACCCTGGGTGCTTTTGTTGGCTTCGGGCGGCGCTATTTTATGTGTTTTGATTTCCAGAGTTAGCGGGCAGCGCGAGCTCAATCACGCCATCGCCTTTGGTCCGTGGATCGCCTTAGCGGCTATAAGTCTCTTTATTCATTCTATTATTTTTTAACCACCCCAACTGCGGTGCGAAATTAAGTGGCCAATTTCTGGCCAACGCCCTGATTCATATATGGAAAGAGTAAACAAATCTAAACAAAATTAATCATTGTGATGTAGGTCAAAAGGCTCTATATTGGCCGCGTTTTTTCACAGCTGTTACTTTTTTGTTCAATTAGTCAATTGGCGAGCCTTACGTGCCCCGGTTGAAGGAGAGATATGATGACGGATAAAGTCCGTATTGATAGTTTTGGTGCCAATGCATTCAACGGAAATAACGACGCATTCTTAGCCCGTCAGGCTGAGTTTGAATCTAACGTCAGGAGTTACCCGCGCAAATTGCCTTTAGCTATCGCTAAAGCCCATGGCGTGTGGATCACAGATGTTGAGAATAAACAATATCTTGACTGTCTGGCTGGCGCAGGGACGCTGGCACTGGGTCACAACCATCCTGATGTTCTCCAGAGCATTCAAAATGTCATTACCAGCGGCTTGCCGTTACATACTCTTGATCTGACTACTCCACTGAAAGATCAGTTCTCTGAGTCTCTGCTCTCGCTGCTGCCAGGCCAGGGTAAAGATTATTGCCTGCAGTTCACCGGCCCTTCGGGTGCCGATGCGGTTGAAGCCGCGCTGAAACTGGCGAAGAAAGCCACTGGCCGTAGCGGCGTGATCAGCTTCTCTGGCGGTTATCACGGTATGACGCACGGCGCGCTGTCCGTCACCGGTAACCTGGCACCGAAAGAAGCGGTTGATGGCATGATGCCAGAAGTGCAGTTCATGCCTTATCCGCATCAGTATCGTTGCCCGCTGGGTATCGGTGGTGAAGCTGGCGTGAAAGCGCTGACCTATTACTTCGACAACCTGATCAACGACGTGGAAAGCGGCGTGCGTAAGCCTGCTGCAGTAATCCTCGAAGCCGTTCAGGGCGAAGGCGGCGTGAACCCAGCACCCGCTGAGTGGCTGCAGCGCATCCGTAAAGTGACGCAGGAACACGGCATTCTGTTGATCCTCGACGAAGTTCAGGCTGGCTTTGCCCGTACCGGCAAATTCTTCGCCTTCGAACACGCCGGCATCGAGCCAGACATCATCGTGATGTCTAAAGCTGTGGGTGGCGGTCTGCCACTGGCTGTGCTGGGCATCAAAAAGCAGTTCGACGTTTGGTCACCGGGTCATCACACCGGCACCTTCCGTGGCAACCAGCTGGCGATGGCTACCGGCCTGACCACGCTGAAAATCCTCAAAGAGCAGGATATTGCAGGCAAAGTGGCCGCGCAGGGTGAATGGCTGAAACAGCAGCTGGCCGCGATGCAGAAACGCTTCCCGGTAATTGGTCACGTTCGTGGTCTCGGCATGATGATCGGTATTGAGATCGTTAAACCGAACGAAGCGGCCGATCACATGGGCAGCTTCCCGGCTGACGGCGAACTCTCTGCGCTGCTGCAGAAGAAGTGCTTCGAAGCAGGTCTGATTCTGGAGCGCGGTGGCCGCCATGGCGCGGTTCTGCGTCTGCTGCCTTCACTGCTGATCACCAACGATGAGCTGGCGATTTTCCTGGATAAATTTGAGCAGGCGCTGATTGGCGCTGGCGTCAAACCTGTTTGATTGGAAGAGTAAATGTCTGAAGTAAACCCGATTCTGGCCGCCTCTGCACAGAGCATTGAGGCGTATCAGCAGGCGATTGCCCAGAGCAGCGCCGCGGTTGTGCAGTGGCTGCAACAGCCTGAGATGTATCAAGGCAAAAGCGTTGCCGAACTGCGCGAGCGTATCACGCTCGACTTCAATCCAAACGGCCTGGGTAACCAGGCCGCGATTGAACGCGCGATTGAATATTTCCTGAAAGACAGTCTTTCAGTGCATCACCCACAATGTGTAGCGCATCTGCACTGCCCGAGTCTGGTGGTAAGTCAGGCGGCAGAAGTCCTGATCAACGCCACCAATCAGAGTATGGATTCGTGGGATCAGAGCCCTTCTGCCACCATCATTGAGATCAAACTGATCGAATGGCTGCGTGCGCAAGTGGGTTATCCGGCTGGCGACGCCGGTGTGTTCACCAGCGGCGGCACCCAGAGCAACCTGATGGGTCTGATGCTGGCACGCGACGCCTTCTATCAGCGTCAGGGTCACTCGGTGCAGCAGCACGGGATCACTGGTGATCTGCGTAAGATCAAAGTGCTGTGTTCTGAAAACGCGCACTTCTCCGTACAGAAGAACATGGCGCTGCTTGGACACGGCTATCAGTCTGTGGTGCAGGTGAAGTCTGATGAGTTCGCCCGAATGGACGTGTCAGACCTTAAAGCCAAACTGGCGCAGGCCGACGCTAACGGCGAACAGATCCTGGCGATCGTGGCGACCGCCGGTACCACCGATGCCGGTGCTATCGATCCGCTGCGTGAAATTGCCGGCATTGCTGCCGAGCGCAACATCTGGGTACACGTTGATGCAGCCTGGGGCGGCGCACTGCTGCTGTCCGAGAAGTATCGCGACTACCTCGATGGCCTGGAGCTGGTGGATTCTGTCACTTTGGACTTCCACAAACAGTACTTCCAGACCATCAGCTGCGGTGCGTTTCTGCTGAAAGATGAGCGTCATTACGAGCTGATGCGCTATCAGGCGGCTTACCTGAACTCTGAGTTTGATGAAGAGGCCGGCGTGCCGAATCTGGTATCCAAATCCCTGCAGACCACGCGTCGTTTCGATGCGTTAAAACTGTGGATGGGCCTGGAAGCGCTGGGTCAGAAACAGTACGCGGCGATCATCGATCACGGTGTCACGCTGGCGCAGGAAGTGGCGAAATATGTCACCTCTGAACCACGCCTCGAGCTGGTTATGCAGCCTCAGCTGGCTAGCGTGCTGTTCCGCTATCGTCCAGAGCAACTGACCGATACCGCTCAGATTGCCCTGTTCAACCAGCGTATCGGCGATGCGCTGCTGGATTCTGGCCGCGCCAACGTGGGTGTGACCGAGAATCAGGGCGTAACCTGCCTGAAGCTGACCTTGCTGAACCCAACCGTCACGCTGGAAGATGTTAAAGTCCTGCTGGCGCTGGTTGAGAAAACGGCGAATCAGCTGCTGAACGCATAATTACCTGTGATGTGATAAAGCCGATAACTGGCAACGGTTATCGGCTTTTTTATTGGCTTTTGCGGGTGGTCGTCATGAATGACGACCCTACAAAGGCTTGATCCGTAATTATTGTGGGATGCGCGCAATGACTTTGATTTCAAAATCAAATCCTGCCAGCCAGTTCACGCCTACTGCCGTCCAGTTTGGATACGGTGGCTCGCCAAAATAGCGCAATCGCACCTCATTCACTGTGGAAAACTGATTTTCCGGATCGGTATGAAACGAGGTGACATCCACCACGTCATCTAACGTACATCCCGCCGCTTCCAGCACCGCTTGTAGATTCTCGAACGCAAGATTAACCTGGAGCACAAAATCCGGCTCTGCAGAACCGTCCTCCCGGCTGCCGACCTGCCCGGAAACAAATAGTAAATCACCAGAACGTATCGCTGCCGAATAGCTGTTTATCTCATACAAAGATTGTCTTCCTGCTGGAAATACAGCGTCGCGTTTGCTCATAATTTCTCTCCTGATGGGAAATAAGGTGTAACCCGGTTAGCTAGATCGGAAGCGCTTTAACATACGCTGCGTATGTATTAATATGGATAACATACGTAACGTATGTCAATACCAATTTGTGAGGAAGATATGGCAGCCAGACGGCGAGCAGAACAGGTGGAAGAGACACGAGGCAAACTGATCGAAGCGGCACGACGTGCTTTTGCGGAGAAAGGTTATAACGCAGCATCAATGGATGATTTAACCGCAGCAGTAGGTCTTACACGGGGTGCGCTTTATCATAATTTTGGCGATAAAAAAGGGTTATTGCGGGCCGTTATTGAGCAAATTGATGCAGAGTTACTCGACCAAATGCATGCTGCAGGACAGCAATTCACCTCTAAATGGCATGCTTTTCTCGCCGAAGCCATAACCTATATTGAGATGTCTCTCGAGCCAGAAGTACAGCGCATCATGCTGCTGGATGGCCCAGCGGTGTTAGGCGATCCCTCGCAGTGGCCAAATCAAACAGCATGCCTGCGTACGACTGCAGATATGCTGGCAATACTCATTGAAGAAGGTACGGTGAAACCGGTGGATACTGAAGCCGCCGCGCAACTGATCAATGGTGCAGCGCTGAATGCTGCGCTGTGGATAGCGGCATCTGACGAGCCGATCGCAGCTTTGCCACGCGCTGTGGACGCTTTCCGTTTGCTGATGTCTGGGTTGTTGGTTAACCCGCTATCGTCTGCGCATTAAGTTCGCGCACATAATCCAGAAACGCCTGCAGCGGCGCCGGGATCAACCGACGATCGTTGTAATAGAGCCAAAGGCCGGAGAAGCTTTGCCACCAATCCGGCAGAATCGGCTGCAGGCTGCCATTACTCAGCGCCGGTTTGATCCAATCCTCAAACAGATAAACCACGCCGCAGCCGGCGATCGCCGCTTCCACCGTCAAGTCCATCGCCGCGCCGATACTGCAAATCAGCGGCCCTTTCGGCTGCAAACGCACGGTTTCCTCGCCGTAGGTGAATTCCCATTCGGCAATCACGCCGGTCGCATAGCGTCCGTGTAAACAGCGATGCTGCACTAAGTCACGCGGATGCTGCGGCGTACCGAACTGCGCCAGATACGCGGGTGACGCCGCTAACGCAAAACGCTGGGTGCGCGGACCGATCGGCAGCGCCACCATATCCTGCTCCAGATGATCGTCGTAACGAATGCCGGCATCACAGCTATCGCGGAACACATCCTGCACATTACTTTCCGCCACCACTTCCAGCTGGATATCGGGATAGCGCTTTAGAAATCCCGGCACAATCGCCGGTAACACAATGCGTGCGGCGCTCACCGGCACATTTAAGCGCAAGGTGCCGCCCGGCGTATCGCGGAACGTGTTCAACGCATCCAGCGCCGCATCCACTTCGTTCATCGCCGGAAGCAGGCGCGACATCAGCACCCTGCCGGCTTCTGTTAACGCCACGGTGCGCGTGGTGCGATTAAACAACCGCACGCCAAGTTGCTCTTCGGCACGCCGCACCGCATCGCTCAAGCGCGACGGATTACTGCCGGTCATGCGCGCCGCCTCGCGAAACCCGCCCGCTTTGGCCACCGCCACCACCGCGTGCAACAAGGCGATATCCAATGCCATTGTTCGCTACCTCGTACACTGTGTCCCAATTTGTACGGATAGTTGCACAGCGTTTTGGCGATTACAATCTAACCACACACTGACGAAGGAGCTTTCCATGTCTCATCCAGCATTGACTTACACCCTTGGCGACCGCCAGGTTGCACGACTCGGTTACGGTGCCATGCAGTTAGCCGGTCCCGGCGTGTTTGGTCCGCCGAAAGATGAAGCGCGTGCTTTGCAGGTGCTGCGCGATGCGGTCGCAGCAGGCGTAAATCACATTGATACCAGCGACTTCTACGGTCCGCACATTACCAATCAGCTGATTAAAAAAGCGTTACATCCTTACGCCGACGATCTGGTTATCGTCACCAAAGTGGGCGCGCGCCGCAACGATAAAGGCGGCTGGTTACCGGCATTCACGCCAGAAGCGCTAACGCAAGCGGTGGAAGATAACCTGCGCAATCTAGGGCTTGATGTGATGGAAGTGGTGAATCTGCGTTCGATGCTGGACGTGCACGGACCGAAAGAAGGTTCGCTGGAGCCGCAGGTTGAAGCGATGATCAAGCTAAAAGAGCGCGGGCTGGTTCGACACATTGGTCTGAGCAACGTGACTGCTAAACAGGTGGCCGATGCCCAAGCGATGACGCCGATCGCCTGCGTGCAAAATCTCTATAATCTGGCCAATCGTCAGGATGAGGCGCTGCTTGATCAGCTGGCAGCGCAAGGCATTCCTTATGTGCCGTTTTTCCCACTCGGCGGATTTTCACCACTGCAATCGGATCAGCTGAGCGAGGTAGCGAATGAGCTCAATGCTACGCCGCTGCAGGTGGCGCTGGCGTGGCTGCTGCAGCGTTCGCCTAATATTCTGCTGATTCCGGGCACGTCATCGCCGGAGCACCTGAAGCAGAACCTGGCGAGTAGCGAAGTGACACTTACGCCAGAAATTCTGCAGCGTTTAGATAGCATTGCTCAGCCATAGGTTGACCAGGTCGCCATAAATGATGACCCTACGAAGACGATGCGGCCGTTGTAGGGTCGCCATTTATGGCGACCTCCGCCTCAAATAATCCCCATCTCCGCCAAACATCCTTTCAGCGTACCAAACGCATCCTGACACTGCCGCTCATCGACGCAGGCAAAACCCAACAGCAGGCCGCGCCGCTCCTGCGGATGCATATAATATTGCGACAACGGCCGCACCTTAACGCCGCGCCGTAGCGCCAGCGCGGCGACCGCCACATCGTCGCAGCCGGTTGGCAGATTCATTACCAGGTGCAATCCCGCCTCATGATTCACTACCGGCAGAAAATCGGCGCCCAGATAACGCTCAATCAGGCTCACCATAAAGCGCCGCCGCTGGCTGTAGAGCTTGCGCATGCGGCGAATGTGCGACATGTAATGCCCTTTTTGGATGAACTCTGCCAGCGCGCGCTGCACCAGCAAATGCCCGCCGCGATAGAGTTCCGCCGCCGCCACACGCAGCGGCTGCGCCAGCGCTTTTGGCACCACCAGATAACCGAGACGCAGCGCCGGATAGAGCGTCTTGCTAAAAGTGCCCATATAAATCACCGGCGCATCCGGCTCAAAGCCTTGCAACGACGGGAACGGCTGGCCGGAGAAACGAAACTCGCTGTCGTAATCATCTTCCACCAGCCAGGTTTTGTGTTTGCGCGCCAGATCGAGCAGCTGCTTACGCCGTTCCAGGCTGAGATGCACGCCCAGCGGATATTGGTGTGACGGTGTCACGAAAATCATCTTTGGTGCGCGACTGCGCGGTGGTAAATCGGGGATCAATCCCTGCTCGTCCACCGCAATCGCATTGATTTTCAGTCCGTTGATGCGTAGCAGATTGCGCGTCCCCCAATAACCAGGTTCTTCGATCCACACCTGATCGCCGGGATCGCACAGCACGCGCGAAACCAAATCCACCGCCTGATGAATCCCTTCGGTGATGATGATTTGGTCGGCATCAGCGCGTACTGAACGCGCCACGCTCAGGTACTCTGCCAGCGCGGCTCGCAGCTGTGCACAGCCGCCGTTGCTGCTGTAAATCAGCCGTTCGATATCCGGTTCACGGTTCAAACGCGCCTGAATTTGGCTGAAGAGTTTATGCGGGAACTTTGTAACATCCGGCGCGCCAGGCACAAAAGCGCCCCACTGATAAGGCGACGCATTGGCATGGCCGAGCAGCGACGCGCCGCGTTTGGAAATCGCCGCCGGTTTCGCAGTTAAGGGTTCGTTAGTCGCCACATTGCGCGGCGTGTTTAGCGATCCCTCCGGCAAATTTTCTACAATCCATGTACCGCTGCCGGTTCGCGCTGTGACGTAGCCTTGCGCCATCAAATTCTCATACACGTTCAACACCGTGTTGCGCGATACCGATAGCTCGCGCGCCAAATCGCGCGTGGCGGGCAAGCGCGTGGCACGAGGAAAAATGCCTTCTGCGATAGCGGCTTGCATGCAGCTCAGCAAACGCTGCTGCAACGTTCCTTCCGGCATAAACTGCATGCGCTCTAATACATGATCGGCGTACAAACTTCGCAATTGGCTCCCCTCTTTTCACTGAAAGTGGCTCTGGCAAGATAGCTCAGCGCAGGCATAAATAAGCGTGTTTGTCGTGATTTGTAAAGACGCTTATCGCTAAGGAAAGGTTATGGAAGGTAAAAACAGCCAGTTGCAGCAACGTAAAGATGATGCCCTGCCACGCGGCACCGGCAATCTTTGTCAGTGGTACGTAGAGCACGCGGAGAACGCCACGCTGCGCGATGGTGAAGGCAACAGCTGGATCGATTTCGCTGGCGGCATCGCGGTGCTGAACACCGGTCATCGCCATCCGCGCATCGTGCAGGCGATTGCCGATCAGTTAGAGAAATTTACCCATACCGCATTCCAGGTGACGCCGTATGAGAGCTACGTGGCGCTGGCGGAACGCCTTAATCGCGTGGTGCCAATCGCCGGTAAAGCTAAAACCGCCTTCTTCTCCACCGGCGCAGAAGCGGTAGAAAATGCGGTGAAAGTGGCGCGAGCGGCAACGCGTCGTCACGGCATCATCACCTTCGGCAACTCGTTCCACGGTCGTACTTTTATGACCATGGCGATGACCGGCAAAGTGGCCCCCTACAAACGCGACTTCGGCCCGATGCCCGCATCGATATGGCACGCGCGCTATCCCAACAGCGTGACCGGCATCAGCGTTGATGATGCGCTCTCCAGCTTGCAGGACATCTTCACTCAGGACATCGCGCCACAGGATGTTGCCGCCATCGTGCTGGAGCCAATTCAGGGAGAAGGTGGCTTCCACGTCGCGCCGCCTGAATTCTTCAACCGTTTGCGGGCGCTGGCAGATGAGCACGGCATTTTGCTGATTGCCGATGAAGTACAAACCGGCTTTGCCCGCACCGGCAAACTGTTTGCGATGGATCACTATGCGGTGAAACCGGATCTCATCACCATGGCGAAAAGTCTCGCGGGCGGCATGCCGTTATCGGCGGTGAGCGGCCGCGCCGAGATTATGGATGCGCCGGGTCCGGGCGGCTTGGGCGGCACCTACGCTGGCAATCCGCTGGCGATTGCCGCGGCGCATGCGGTGCTGGACGTGATCGCCGACGAGAAGCTGTGCGAACGCTCTCAACAACTCGGCGCGCAGTTAACCGACTTCCTGCACAGCGCGTGCAGCCAGTGTTCGTCCATTACCGACATTCGCGGCCTTGGCTCGATGATTGCGGTGGAGTTCGCCAGCGCGCAAACCGCGCAAACCATCCAGCAACACGCGATGGCGCGTGGGCTGCTGCTGCTCACCTGCGGCCCGCAGGGTAATGTCATCCGCTTCCTCTATCCGCTCACCATTCCTGATGCGCAGTTCGGCCAGGCGCTGGAGATCCTCAGCAGCGTGCTGAGTCAACACGCCGATTCGTAACAATCTACCCAGCTCGCGCGGCGGGCTGGGCTTCTCACCTGTTGTAACCCGGCAGCGCTTGGCGCGGCCTGAGAGACGCTTTGGAGAAATATTGATGAGTTCACAGAATGCCGATGTACTGGCGCAAGGCCTGAAGCCGCGCCATGTACGGATGTTATCGATTGGCGGCGTGATTGGTGCCGGATTGTTTGTTGGTTCTGGCCATGCGATCGCCGAAGCCGGTCCGGCGGTACTGCTGGCCTACATCGCCGCGGGCGCGTTGGTGGTGCTGATTATGCGCATGCTGGCAGAAATGGCGGTGGCGTCACCGGATTCCGGCTCATTCTCCACCTACGCCGACAAATCTTTGGGCCGCTGGGCCGGCTTCACCATCGGTTGGCTTTACTGGTGGTTCTGGGTGTTAGTGATCCCGCTGGAAGCCAATGCCGCTGGCACCATTCTGCATTCGTGGTTTCCGCAGGTTCCGGTGTGGGAATACACGCTGGCGATCACCACATTCCTGACCATCAGCAACCTCTTCAGTGTGAAGAACTATGGCGAGTTTGAATTCTGGTTCGCCCTGCTGAAAGTGGTGGCGATTGTCGCATTTCTCTGCGCGGGTAGCTTAGCGGTGTTTGGTTTGATGCCGGGCAGCAGCACGCAGGGGATCTCACATCTGTATGACACGCAAGGCTTTATGCCTAACGGCATCGGCGCGGTGCTGGCGGCGATCCTCACGACCATGTTCTCTTTTATGGGCACCGAGATTGTCACTATTGCCGCCGCCGAATCGCGCGAGCCGAAGAAACAAATCACCCAGGCCACCAACTCGGTGATCTGGCGCATCGCGCTGTTCTATCTGCTGTCGATCTTCATCGTGGTAGCGCTGGTGCCGTGGAATACGCCGTCGCTGATGAAAGCCGGTTCTTACCAGACAGCGATGCAGATGATGAACGTGCCTTACGCTAAGCAGATCGTTGATGTGGTGGTGTTGATTGCGGTGTGTAGCTGTCTCAACTCTGCGCTGTATACCGCATCGCGCATGATCTATTCGCTTTCACGTCGTGAAGATGCGCCTGCCGTCGCGTCGCGCACTACACGCAGCGGCACGCCGTGGGTAGCGGTGTTGCTCTCCACGGCGGCGGCCTTCCTCGCGGTGATCGCTAACTATCTGGCGCCGAGCGCAGTATTTGAGTTCCTGCTCGCCAGTTCCGGCGCCATCGCGTTGCTGGTGTATCTGGTGATCGCCGCGTCTCATCTGTTGCTGCGTAAAAAGCGCGAAGCGCGCGGTGAAATCCTCAGCTATCGCATGTGGCTGTTCCCTGGCCTGACGTGGGCGACGATGGTGTTCATCGTTGGCGTGTTGGTTGCCATGCTTTTCAACCAACAACACCGTCCAGAGATTATCGCCACCGGCCTGTTGACGCTGGGTGTCGTCGCCGCCAGCCGTATTGTGCATCGCAAACGCGTGGCGCGGAAAAACGAGGAGATGGTGGCGTTACGTTCGTAACGCATGACTTCCAGGCAAGGATGCCGCGGAACTTAGTCGTACTGCACGTCGATGCTGATGGCTTCTTCCTGCACGTTGAGGTTTATCGCGCATTTACGCCACACTGGCAGACCGTTGGTCATATTGTTATCCACGAAGTACTGCTGAAAATCTTTCAGCGCCTCCGAGAGATCGCCTATCGCGCGCGCATCGGGTTCAAACCAATCCGGTTCGCCGTTTTCATCGATGTAATCGAACTGAAACTGCCCGCCATCATCGTCCGCAAACAGTTCAGCCTGAACGATCAATTCCCGCGCACCTTGCGGGCCACAGCTAAAGATGATCTGGCCGATACGGCGATAAAGGTCTTCGTATTGCATAGGTTTTGGGTTCCTCAATGGTGTTGGGTGGCGGTCGCCATACGTGAACGCGATGTCTTCGTAGGGTCGCCATTTATGGCGACCTACAAATGCTGAGCGACCGCGCGATTATATTGACTTTAGTCCGCATGATAAGAGAATGAGGCTCTTCGAACAGAAAGTTGCAAAAAGGGAGTTTATCATAGCCTGTTCACATCGTTTTCCCTGGGTTAACACCTATAAAAAATCCGCTGCGCTGGTCGCCATTGCTGTCGCCCTCTCACTGGCCAGTTGCTCCTCGCCACCACCGAAATCACTGGTCACGCCGTTGCCGACGGTCACCAAACCGCCAATGCCCACTAAACCTGCGCTGAACAAAGAACCGGTGCGCGGCGTATGGCTAACCACCGTTTCACGCCTCGACTGGCCGCCGATCAATTCAGTGAATGCCAGCCCGGCCAACCGCATCCACCAGCAGCAACAGGCGTTGACCGACAAGCTAGATAAACTGAAAAGCCTCGGCATCAATACGGTATTTTTCCAGGTAAAGCCGGATGGCACCGCGCTGTGGCGCTCCAGCATCTTGCCGTGGTCAGATATGCTCACGGGCAGGATTGGTGAAGATCCCGGCTACGATCCGCTGAAATTTATGCTGGATGAGGCGCACAAACGCGGCATGAAGGTGCACGCGTGGTTCAACCCATATCGCGTCTCGACCAACGTCAAACCTTCCACGGTTAACGCGCTGAATAATACGCTTGCGCTGCAACCGGCCAGCGTATTTGTGCTGCATCGCGACTGGATCCGCACCGCCAGCGACCGCTTCGTGCTCGATCCCGGCATCCCCGCCGCGCGCGACTGGATAACCAGCATCGTTGCGGAAGTGGTGTCGCACTATCCGATCGACGGCGTGCAGTTCGATGACTATTTCTATACTGAAACGCCTGGTTCAACTCTCAACGACAACGCCACATTCCGCCAATATGGTCAAGGTTTTGCATCGAAAGCTGACTGGCGGCGCAACAACACGCTGCTGTTAATTGAGCAGGTGTCGCGCACCATCAAGCAACTGAACCCGAACGTAGAATTTGGCGTCAGCCCGGCAGGCGTGTGGCGCAATCTGTCGCATGATGCGGCGGGCTCCGACACGCGCGGTGCGGCCGCCTACGACGAAGCCTATGCCGATACGCGTCGCTGGGTGCAAATGGGACTGCTGGATTACATCGCGCCGCAGCTTTACTGGCCGTTTGCGCGTCAGGCCGCCCGTTACGACGTATTAGCCAATTGGTGGGCGGACGTGGTGAAGCCAACGCATACGCGGCTCTATATCGGTGTGGCGCTATATAAAATCGGCGAAGTGTCGAAAAGCGAGCCTGACTGGACGGTGAATGGCGGCGTGCCGGAGCTGAAAAAGCAGTTGGATCTTAACGAGTCGCTACCGCAAATTAACGGCACCATTTTGTTCCGCGAGAATTACCTGAATCAGCCACAAACTCAGGATGCGGTGAATTATTTGCGCGGGCGTTGGGGCCGGTCGCCATAAATGGCGACCCTACATACGCCGTAGGGTGTGCATTTATGCGCACCTGGTTTTAAACCGCACCAGCCTAAGCCAGCAACTCCTCACTCTGCATCAGTGCAAAAAACGACTCCAGCTCGCGCAGCATCATCGAAGCGGCAATCGAAAGCTGGCGCTGCGGCGCAACACAAAGCGACAAGGTAAAAGGCTTCAGCACCGTATCGATCAGCGGGATAAACTTCAGTTCGCCGCGTCGATACTCATCAACGATATCCAGCCAGCACATCAGGCTAATCCCCACATCATCGCGCACCAGCGAACGCAGCATATGAATATTATTGGTGCGCGCCACTTCGTTGATCTTAATGCCCGAACTGTTGATCAGCGCTTCCAGCGGATCGGCCAGCATGAGCGGTGCGGCGGGCACGATAAATGGCCAGGATTCGCAGTGGCTAAAGCGGATCGACTCCAGATTTGCCAGCGGATGTTGGCTGCTCACCACAATACCCAGACGTAAATCGGCGAATGACTTCACCAGCAGTTCGCGAGAACTCTGCGGATTAAGCATGATGCCGAAATCCGCATCGCCCGAAGTCAACGCATTGGCGATATGGATGTTGCTCATGGTGGTCAGCGTGAAGGAGATGCCAGGATAGTCGCTGCGAATGCGCTGCAAAATCGATGAAAAGAAGCCGCGATTAATCGCATCAATGGTGGCGATATGCACATGGCCGTGACGTAATCCGCGCAAATCATCCAGCTGCGTGCAGACGCGGCCAAAATCCCGCTGCCAGTTTTTCGCCGCATTCAGCAGGATCTCACCCGCTGCGGTCATACGTAATCCTGATGGATGGCGCTCAAATAGCGGCATATCCAGCTGTTCTTCAACGCGCAGGATCTGCCGGTCGATTGATGATGCCGAGACGTGCAGCACCTCAGAAGCCTTGCGCAGCGAACCCTGGCGGGCCACTTCAGTGAAATAGAGCAGAAATCGGGAGAAGGCAAACATAAGGGGTGCTCTCTTTTTTGCAACGCATCATGCGAATTAAACAGATGGACGCTTACACATGGGCAAAATAATAATCGCTGCCATGATTAAAACAAGGGCTTGCGCGGCCTCCCAGCCGACGACATCCCTGCTCAGGCAGATAGATGATGAAATCCACTCCTCTCGCCGTCACCGTCATCGCAAAGCAGTTTAATGGTGCAGGCAATGTGTTACTGACGCTGGCGAATCGCAGCGGGCAGCCGCTGCCTGCTTTCATGCCCGGCGCGCACATCGATGTCATTATTCCCAACTGCGGTAAACGCCAGTATTCACTCTGCTCTGCGCCAGCCGATCATTATGAAATCTGCGTACGTCTGGATGAGTGTTCAACCGGCGGATCGCGCTGGCTGCATCAGCAGTTGAATGTCGGCGATGCGCTAGAGATATCCGCGCCACGTAACCACTTTCCGCTGCCGCACGCGCCGCGCACGCTGCTGTTTGCCGCTGGCATCGGCCTGACGCCGCTGTTGGTGATGGCCGAAGCACTGGCGGCGCGTCAGGCGAATTTCACCCTGCACCTTTACCTGAAACGCGCCGACGAGCTGGCTTTCAGCCAACGTTTGAGCAATCTCGGCGCGCGCGTGGTCATTCACTACAGCAGCGAAGGCGACAGCCTGCGCCAGCGCGTTCCCGAAGAACTCACCCAGCCAGACAACGCTGCGCTGGTGTTCTGCGGCCCGGCGGGTTTTATGCATCATCTGCAGCAGCTGGCGTTGCAACATGGCTGGGACGAAGCACAGCTGCACAGCGAGCGCTTCCAATCCACATCTTCGCTGATGGCTGGCGCTGCCTTCGAAGTGCAGCTCGCCTCCTCCGGCGCACGCTTTGCCGTGGGCGAGCGACAAACCATCGCTGAAGTGCTTGAAGAAGCAGGGATTGAGATTGAACTCTCCTGCGAACAAGGCATGTGCGGCGCCTGCATCACCGGCGTGTTGGCGGGCGAGCCGGATCACCGTGATGATGTGCTGAGCCAGCAAGAGCGTGCGGCCAACGATTGCATCGTGCTGTGCTGTTCACGTGCGCGTTCACCTTTATTGGTACTGGATCTATGAGCGGCTATCCGGGTGCGACCAGCGCACGTTTACCCCGCTGGCTGCTGCCAGAAAACTGGCCTGAAGCCAACAATCAACCGCAGCTGGCGACCTTACATTTCCACGCCGCGGGCCTGCAATTCGAACCCGACCATGCAGCAGCACCCGCTGAGTATCTGCCGCTTCACGGCGCGCTGGTGCTGCCCGCGTTTATCGAACCGCACGCGCATCTGGATAAAACCTTCACTATTCAACGCAGCCCGGCGCAACAGCCCGGTTTGCTGGCCGCGATTGCTGCCATGCATCAGGACCGCGTGCACTGGAACTCAGCAGATCTGCAGCAGCGCGCTACGCAGGCGCTGCGCTGGGCGGTAGAAGCTGGCGTCGGTTTGCTGCGCACCCACATCGACTGGTTCTCAGTTGATGCACCATTAGCGTGGCAAGTGATTGGCGATCTGCACCATCCGCTGTGCAGCATTGAGCGCGTAGCCCTCGCGCCACTCACCTTCTTTGCCGACGCCAGCGATGCGCAGCATATTGCCGCGCAGGTTGCGACCAGCGGGCCCGGCGCGCTGTTAGGTGGCTTTATTCACAGCAGCAACTGGGATGCGCAGGCGTTTCAGCATCTGATGCAGGCCGCCGAACTGTGGCAGCTGGATATCGATCTGCATATTGATGAAGAACTTAACGTCGAAGCTCAGGGATTGCGCTGGCTGGCGCACTATTTGCAACAGCATCCATTCAGCGGCGCGATCACCTGCAGCCACAGCTGCGCGCTGTCGCAGCAGGACGATGCGCAACAGATTCTTGCCGTGCTGGCGCAACACAATGTGACATTGATTGCGCTGCCGCTCACCAACCTGCTGCTGCAGGACGCGGTGCCCGGCCGCACGCCGCGTCTGCGCGGTTTAACGCTGGTGAAAGAGGCGCAGGCGCTGGACATGCCGCTGCTGCTCGGCGCAGACAACGTGCAGGACGCGTTCTGTCCGTTTGGCAGTTACGACCCGCTCGATACGCTGTTCAGCGGTTTGCTGAGCCTGCAACTGGGCGCGGCGTTTGATGAAGCCTCCGCGCTGATCTGCCAACGCCGCGCGCTGCTGGCCAATGATTTAGTGATTTTTCCGCATGCCGAAGTGGCGAGCTGGCCGTTGCGTCAACGTCAGCGTTATCGGCTGAAAATGGGTGTGCGATATGGAGAAACAACAGATGGCGCTTGATGAAGGAGCGGGAAAACCGCTGGCGAAATATGCCGCGTGGCGACGCGCGGGCGACTTCATTTTCCTCTCCGGCATTATTCCGGTGAATCCGCAAACCGCCACCATTGTGCGCGGCTACGACGATATTCCCGCAGCGGCGCAACAGCTGCTTGGCCGCACCGGCGAATTCTCAACCGACATTAAAGAGGGGCCGATTCTGGCGCAGAGCTGGTACGTGCTGGAGAGCATCCGCACCACCATCGAAAGCGCTGGCGGCCAGATGAGTGATGTCTTCAAACTGGTGCAGTACTTCCGCAATCTCGACCATTTTCCCCACTACAGCCGGGTGCGTAAGCAATTTTTCCCTGATGCGCCGCCGGTTTCTACCGTGGTGCAGGTGAGCGAGATGCTACCGAGTCCGGACGTCTTGATTGAAGTTGAAGCCACGGCGTGGTTGCCGCAATAACACGAGGAGTTGAAATGTTGCATGGTTATATTCCGGCAAACCGCTTTTTGCCGTACCTGAGCTGGACCGACATCGCCACGCTGGAAAATAAAGCCAACACCGTAATCGTGTTGCCGACCGGCGCGATTGAGCAGCACGGCCCGCATTTGCCGTGCGCGGTGGATAGCGTGATCGCCTCCGGCGTGGTTGGCCATGCGCTGGCGCGCTTACCGGCGGAAATTCCGGCTTACGCCATTCCGCCGATCACCTACGGCAAATCGGATGAGCATCTGCATTTTCCCGGCACGCTAACGCTGACCGGCGAAACCCTGCTGCACACCATTCTGGAGATTGGCGAATCACTTTATCGCGCCGGTTTCCGCAAATTCCTGATGGTCAACGGTCACGGCGGCCAGCCGCAGCCGTTGCAGATGGCGGCGCGCGAACTGCGTCTGCGCCACGGCGACATGATCATCATCATGCAAGACACCTTTAAAGTGCCGAACTGTGCGGAAAGCTTTATGGACGACAAAGAGCGGCAGATGGCGATGCATGCGGGACATGCCGAAACCGCGCTGATGCTGGCGCTGGCGCCCGATACCGTGCAGATGGATAAAGCAGTGGCTAATTATCCGCCGGCATTCCCCTGCCCGACGCTTTCGACCAACAAACCGATGGCGGCGTGGGCCTCCTACGATTTCGGCCCGAGCGGCGTGATTGGCGATCCTTTGCCCTCCACGCCGGAGCAAGGCGCGGCCATCCTCGATTCGCTGGCAGAAAGCTGGGCGCAGGTGATTACCGAAGTGCACCAGATGACATGGGTAACCCGCGCCGAACCGGCGTGGGGCACCGGCCAGTGGCAAGGCAAAGTATTGGATCACCACGACGCAGCCGCCTTTTTAACACCTCGCTAGGGAATAACGATGAAAAAGACATTGAGCACTGTTGCCGCGCTTGCGCTGGCACTCTCGGCCCCGAGCATGGCGGCAGAGAAATTCACCTTTATGACCAACTGGTATGCGCAGGCCGAACACGGCGGCTTCTATCAGGCGCAGGCGCAGAATCTCTATCGCGATGCCGGCCTTGATGTCACCATCAAAATGGGCGGTCCGCAGGTGCATACCATGCAGCTGATGGCCGCCGGTCAGGCCGACTGCATTATCAGCGATAACATGCAGGCGCTGGAAATCTGGCAGCAAGGCGTACAGGCGATGCCGGTTGCCACCACCTTCCAGCACTCGGCGATTGCCTTCCTCACCCATCCGGATGTGAAAAACCAGGCCGATTTGCAGGGCAAAACCTTCCTGCTGGCGGCGGAAGCCTATACCTCATATTGGCCGTGGGCGCAGAGCGCGCTGAAGCTGAAAAATGCCCGCGTGCGTCCTTACACCTTCAGCATTCAGCCGTTCCTCGCCGATAAAAATCTGGTGCAGCAAGGCTATATCACCTCCGAACCGTTTGCGGTGCAGAAAGCCAATGCGCAGGCCAATGTTTATCCGATCAGCGATTGGGGTTATCCGCCGTACGGCAACAGCATCGTGTGCATGAAGTCGACCATCGAGAAACGGCCGGCTGCGGTGGCGGCGTTTGTGAAGGCGTCGATGCAGGGCTGGAAAAACTATCTGCAAGATCCAAGCGCCGGTAACGTGCTGATCAAGAAAGAGAACCCGCAGATGAGCGATGAACAGATCGATTTCGGCATTGCGCAGATGAAGAAATACCAGATGCTGACCGGCGGCGATGCGCAAACCGGCGGCATCGGCATCATGACCGAAGCGCGCCTCAAGCAAACCTGGCAGCTACTGGTCGATACCAAGCTGATCGATGCGGCCAAAGTACCGTTTGACGGCAGCTACACGCTGAAATTCATCCAAGACGTCAAGGTTCTGCCATGAATAGCGCCAGCCATTTGACGCTGCTGCATCCCGATGCGCAAGCGGTGCCGCGTTCTGCGGCGCCACCGGCGATTGAGGTGCTGTCAGCGGAGAAAATTTATCCCAACGGTACGCGCGCACTGCTGCCGGTCGATCTCACCATTCGTCAGGGCGAATTTGTCTCGCTGCTCGGCCCGTCCGGCTGCGGCAAAAGCACCTTGCTGAAGATGATCGCCGGGTTGATTGAGCCCACCGATGGCAAGTTAATGCTGTTTCGTCGCGATCGGCGCGAAAATCAGCGCGATCTGCCGCTGTCGTTTGTGTTTCAGGAAGCGACGCTGATGCCGTGGAGCAACGTGCACAAAAACGTGCGTCTGCCGCTCGATTTGGCAGGCGTGCCGCGTGCCGAAGCGGACACCCGCGTGAGCGAAATCCTCGAACTGGTCGGCCTCGGCCAGTTTGGTCACGTGCTGCCGCGCGAGCTCTCCGGCGGCATGCAGATGCGCGTGTCGATAGCGCGCGGCCTGGTCACGCGCCCGAAGGTGCTGCTGATGGATGAGCCGTTTGGCGCGCTGGACGAAATCACCCGCAACAAGCTGGACAGCGATCTGCTTGATTTGTGGCAAGAGCAGAAGCTGACGGTGGTGTTTGTCACCCACTCAATTCAGGAAGCGGTGTTTCTGTCGCAGCGGGTGATTATGATGGCGGCGCGCCCCGGGCGCGTGGTAGATGACATCCGCATTGAAACCACGTTACCGCGCGACGATGAGTTTCGCGTCAGTCAGGATTTCACGCATTATGCGCAACAGCTGCAACGCGGCCTGCTGGCGGCGAGCAAGGAGAGTCAATGATGAAACCGTTAGCAAGCCATCGGCAATTTCAGCAGTGGCTGTTCCCCGCCATCGTCGCGGTCGCCATGCTGCTGTTGTGGCAGTTTCTGGTCACCACCTTCAAAGTGCCGGTGTTTCTGGTGCCGTCGCCGCTAGTGGTGGCGCAAAGTCTGGTGCAGAACTTCCCGACGCTGTTTATGTCATTGCTCTACACCCTGAAAATCACCGTTATCTCCTTTGCGGTGGCGATTGTGATTGGTTCGATTGTGGCGTTTCTGCTGGTGCAAAATCGTTTTATTGAGACCGCCCTTTTTCCCTACATCGTGTTCTTGCAGGTGACGCCGATTGTCGCTATCGCGCCGCTGATCATCATCTGGGTGAAAGACACCACGCTATCGCTGGTGGTGTGCGCCACCTTAATGGCGGTGTTTCCAATAATTTCCAATACCACGCAAGGTCTGCGTAGCGTGTCACCGGGATTGCTGAGCTATTTCCGCCTCAATCATGCGTCACGCTTGCAGATTCTGCTGCGCCTGCGTATTCCTTCGGCGCTGCCGTACTTCTTCGGCGCGCTGCGCATCTCCAGCGGCTTGTCGCTGATTGGCGCGGTGGTGGCAGAGTTTGTTGCCGGCACCGGCGGCACCGATACCGGATTGGCGTACCAGATTTTGCAGGCTGGTTATCAGCTCAATATCCCGCTGATGTTTGCCGCGCTGCTGCTGATTTCACTGGCAGGCTTCCTGCTGTTCGCGCTGATGTCGTGGCTAACGCGCCGCGTGCTGGCGGCATGGCATGAGAGTGAATTGAGCCCCAGTTAAGAAACACGCATGCGCCGTAGCGGCGCAATACCCCTTTTCACACAGGAAATAAACATGTCTGATTCCGATCGCCAGTCTGCACTGGCGGCGCTGGTTGCGGCGTTGCCTGAACTTGACTGGATCAAAGAAGCGCCAAAGGTCAAACGTATGTCGCGCGATTTCCACTGGTTCAGCCCGGTACTGAAACCGCAGCTTGAAGAGAAGTTCGCCGAGCTGGCGGTGCGTCCGCGTGATGAGCATGAGCTGGCGCTCATCGTGGCAGCCTGCGCCAAACAGCGCGTGCCACTCAATTTGCGCGGCGGCGGCACCGGTAATTACGGTCAGTTGATTCCGCTGCACGGTGGCGTGATGGTTGATATGACGCGCCTCAACGCCGTCACGGCTGTCGGCAACGGCACGGTGCGTGCGCAGGCGGGTATTCGCCTTGGCGACCTCGAAGCGCATACCCGCCCACTCGGCTGGGAGCTGCGCTGCATGCCCTCCACCTGGAAACTGGCGACGCTCGGCGGCCTGTTTGGCGGCGGATTTGGCGGCGTAGGTTCAATTAATTACGGGCCGCTGGCCGCACCGGGCAACGTGTTGTCGGCACGTCTGATGACCATGGAAGAGACGCCGCGCATTATCACCCTGCAAGCGCCAGATGCGCTGTTGCTGCATCACGCCTACGGCAGCAACGGCATCGTGCTGGAGATTGAACTGGCGCTGGCACCGCGCCACGACTGGATCGAACGTCTGGATATCTTCAACGATTTCCCAGCGGCGATGGCCTTTGCCGATGCGCTGGCGCGTTCGCCGGGCATGGTGAAGCGCCAAATCGCAGTGTTCGCCGCGCCGGTGCTTGATTACTTCAGCGATTTGGCCGATGCCGATGTGGCAGGCAAACATGGCGTGATTTCAGTGGTGGGCAGCGAAAGCGATGGGCTGTTACCTGCGCTGCTGACCCAACATGCGGGTCGAAATGCGCTGCATTTTGCCGAGGGGGAAAACAGCGGCCATTCACTGATCGAATATTGCTGGAATCACACTACGCTGCAGGCGCTGAAAATCGAAAAGACGCTGACGTATCTGCAAACCGCTTACGCGGCGGATAACTATCAGCAGCAGGCGTTAGCGCTGGAAGCGCAATTATCCGATGAGGTGATGTCGCACATTGAATTTCTGCGCGATATGAACGGCACTATTACCTGTAGCGGCTTGCCGTTGGTGCGTTATCGCGACGAAGAACGGCTTAACGCGATTATGGATATTTACCGCGCGAACGGCGTGAAAATAAATAATCCGCACGTAATTCATATTGAAGATGGCAAACAAGGCATGGTGCGTGCCGATGTGGTTGCGATGAAACGTGCCTGCGATCCGCATAACTTATTAAATCCGGGCAAATTGCGCGGCTGGGAAGTGCGGGATACGTTGCCGGAGGTGCAAATTCCGGGCGTGAATTGATCATATATTAAGCCAGCAACCGATGTTGCTGGCGATTAGTTAGATATAAGGTTTTTCCGCGTCGTTTAATGGAATACTCCACGCTTCGCCGTTAACTCTTACTTTTAAATAGCGGCGCGTGCGATATTTCCCTGGTTCATACTCTTCGACTTCCCCTTTAATCACCGTTCCACGCAATAACAACTCTTTATTGTTGTTGTAGCCGAAGCCAACGTCTTTGTTACCGATCCAGTGTTGCTCAAATGCCACAACCGGTGCTGCATCCAGCGTTGCGCTCTCTTCTGTGGTACAGGCGGTAAAACTCTTACGGAAGATGAAACACAATCCGGCCTGATAACGGTCTTTGCCATTGGTCGTCACCAACGCGGTTGAGAATCCGGTATAGGCAGCGATTTTCACATAGAGCTTAGTTCTGGCACCGTTACCTGAAATATGGACTTTCACTACGGGGCTGGAACCTTCGCCGTACCAGCTGCCAATCGTGTTCCCACCATCACGCGCCTGTAAATAGATATTGGTTGCGCCTTCTGGCGTGCGATTGCTGTAGTCGACTTGGGTTTCACTTTGCGAATTATATTGCGCGGTTCCTACAATACGTACGTGAATTTGTGACGTGGCATCGGAGAAATTGAATTCGCCAACGTAAAACCATTTATTGTTGGCGGTGCGGTTATCCATATGGTGCTGCGAGGAAATATAATCATAGCTCAGCGAACCCTGCGCAATAATTCCCCAATCCGAGAACTCCAATACGCCGCGATCGCCTTCACCAATCAGCGTCCAGGGTTCAATTCCTTCGGTACTGTAATCAAAACCGGCGCTTTGGTTGTGAATACTTTTCTGAATAATAGTGGCGCGGCAATAACCGAGCTTGAGCGGATTGGTGGTGGATTCAATGGCTAAACCTTCAATCACCCATTGGCCGTTGGTGAGATCACCGGCAAATTCCGAATGTTCGATCCAACCGTTGCGAATAAAGGATTGCGTACAGCGTGGTAAATCAAGCACCGGTTTTTTGGTGCCGCCTTGTAAATTAAAGTTAGAAAGTTCAATAGCGGTTGAGTGATCCCATGCGCCTTCTACCCGGCCGGACCAGCGCGCGTAGACAATACTGTCCTGACAGCCACGGGAATAGAATTGATCAATTTTGCAATCCAGCGTATCGATGAGATCCAGTGCGCGTCCGCCGAGAAAGCGGAATTCCATACTGCTCACACGTAAGAACTGGCCGCCAATAATGGTGTTGGCGTAAAAGCCTACGGTGTTAAACGCCGTACCACCATCATCGCCGCTGTTGGAACTCATTCCTTTTACAACAATCCCCGAGATCTCCGCATAGCGCGCCTGCACTTTAAAGAACAGCTGACCACGCGGTTTGGTTTCCCAGTTGAAAACCAGCGTTGTGGTAGGGAAATAGCCGAAGTTGACCGATGCGCCAGTAACCTTGAAACGATTGATCTCTTTATCCGAGATGTCGAACGTCGACATACTAAACACGCCCGCGGTAAAGCGAATCCCCGCCGATGGCAACACGCGTTGCGACCAGGTATACATGCGTTTTACCGCTTCAATGCAGTCGGTTTTCCCGTCCGGCACTGCGCCAAAATCCAATACCGTGACCGAGTTGTAATCGAGTACTACGCGCTTCCAGCGTTTTTTCCCCGCCGTCACAATAATTAATCCACCATCATCTGGGCTGGTTGAGTCAGTTGCATCGTAAACAAACACGCCGCCGCCGGCTTTGGTTCCGCGGGTATATTCCAGCACCGTGGCGAGTTCACCACCGGTCGTCGGTTCCGTAGCTTTAAGTTGTGCGACATCACTAATCTGAATAACTGGCGCAGCCGCCGCGACGGCATTTTGTGTTGCGGTATTCGAACTGCTGGACGCATTCGCCATGGTGTACCCCTTAACTATTAAGAGAAAGTAACTGCACTATCGATTATAAGTAACTGATAATTAATGTGTTGATGCGTACCAGTCTTAATGGGGTGATTTACTTATGCGGTTTGAGCATAGCCAGGCAACAATATGATTAATGAACAGAAGCGTAGCGGCAGCGTGATGATTTACAGATTAATCGCAGGCACCTTCTTTATTTTCATGGCACGGAAAACGTGGAAGAATGCTGAATGAGAGAGTTGATCGCTAAGCAGATAAATCATTTGCGGTTGTTAATAATCAATTGGCCAGTAACTGACAGTTACTGGCCTGTTCATTTAGAAAGTGGCGTTCACACCGACATTCCAGGTCACCTGATGGTAATCGCTGTTACCGCCGACGGTTGAAACGCCAGCAAAGGCATTCACCGTTTCGCCTAGCGGCACGTTGGCACCTACCGAGAGATCCAGCCAGTTTTTATCGCGCGCTTCGACGCTGCGTTCAAACGAGGTGCGCGTCGATTTCAAACCTGCACGTACAGTGGAATCGGTATCGCCAAACTGATGGTTGTAACTCACCTGCGCCCACGGATTAACCACCCACTGTTTGCTGTCGATGCGCCAGCCGACTGAGCCAATCTGTGAATGGGTGGTTTGATCGGAGTAGCGCATCGCGGTGCTGCTGTTACTGTTCTCGCTGTAGCCGCCAACGCGACCGTAATCCAGCGCGTAACTGGCAACTGGCCCGGTGCTGAGATTTTCAGTAATTGGCAGCGTCCAGCCGGTTTGCACGCGCATGCCGAGCAATTTACCGCTGGTGCTACCCTGCTCGGTGCGTGTGGCCGGGCCGATGTGGATGTCACGCTCAATGCTGTCGAAATCGAGATCGGCATAGTGCAGATCGGCGTTGATCCAACCCTGATCAAGCACCGTCAGCTGGCTATACAGCGCCACCAGATTGCCGCGCAGTTTGTAATCGTAGTTGGAAGAAGGTTCCTGGCGCTGATTGGTGTTGGAGAACAGCACGCCGGTTTGCCAGTTATCGGTGATCTGATAGCCGATACCCAGCGTTAAGTTGGTGGTGTTGGCATCGCCGTCGCTCCAGCTGTCGCCCTGATAATCGACATGTTGTCCGGCATAGCCGCCAAATACCGTGAACTGTCCGGCGCTAGCAGGCTGCTGACGCTGTTGCTGCAAATGCCCATCGAGCGTGTTTTGTGTATCGCGCGCCATCATCAGAGGCGATTGTGACAATGCCGCCACCTGCGCTGGCGCATCCAGAATCGACTGGATGTAATCGGCGATCATCGCATGCACCGCTGGGCTCGGGTGCAGACGATCGGCAAACAGATAATCCTGCGCCGTGGAGAAGCCCGGCGTGCTGGATTGACACTCATCCGCTGAGGTGCCAATCGGACAAGCGATGCCAATGGTGTTGGTTAAGCCATATTGGGTCGGATTGGCGATCACTTCATCGAACAGCCCGGCGATATCCACGCGCACAATATTGCCATTCAAGGTCGCCAGCCCCGCTTCTTCCTGCTGGTTATAACCGTCGGAGAGCGCCGTGACCTGCTCGCTCAGCTCCTGCCATGCGTTATAAAGCTGTTGCGCCAGCGCGTCACGCACCGCTGGAACCGACGAAACTTCGCCTGCCGCTTGCGTGAAGGCATCCTGCACCGCTTGCTGGCGCGCGGCTTTATCTGGCGTGGTCACGCCATCCAGTGACTGAAACGCCGCCACCATCGCTGGTGTGGCTTCACTTCCCAGCACGCGCAGCACGGTTTGAATCATATAGGGCGTTGAGCCGAGCTGCGGCACGGTGGGCACAATCACCGCGCCCGCGCCGGCATCCAGCAGGGTTTTAATTTGCGCAACCGATTGATTGGCGCTGTTGCTGATGGTTTCACTGGCGGTTAAGGGATTGGTGACGGCAACGGCGATGTCATTGGCACCGACCCAATGAATATACAAACCGTTGCTATCCGCGCGACCGCCGGTTGAAGCGAGATAACCCGCCAGTTGGTCCTGGGTGTTTAAAACAGGATCGAGCTTGGGTACCGAAACTGCGCCACCCTGCGCATAATTGCTGCCGCCTAACGTTGAGCGCTGTAAATCCTCCCCCAAATGCGCGGCAAGAATCTCATCGTATAAAGGATGTTGTGCACCGTCGAAGGTAAAGCGGCCCACATTGCCGCTATCACTCAAGCTATCGCCAAACACGGTCAGACTGTCCCATGCCAGCGCAGGTGCGGGCGTCAACAACGCAGTGAGTGTGGCGATGGCGACGGCAGAAAGCGCAGATTTGTGGTTGTTCATCATCAACTCCGTGATGGGCCAGAGATGCAGCGTCTGACCGGCAAAAGGTAAGGTCCGCGCATCAAGCGAACCCGCAACATCGCATCAGGAATGCGTTAAGAAAATATCAAGGACGTTTAACTGTTTAGTCAGGAAGGGGGCGTTATGCCAGTTTGCAGCGGCAAATAAACTCAAGTTTATTAACAGCCCTTTTACATGCATTTAAATTAAACCTTTAAATAAGGCCGCCGATAACTAGTGTTGCGGAGTGCGAGTACGCTCTGAGCGGTACATTTTGAAAACATCAGGTAGGTTAATTACATACCCCGTGCGGCGCTGCGGCGCACAGAGACACTTAAGTGTACGGCGAAGGGGAATCTGCGGGCAGCTCAGGTGACGCATGTTGAGCGTGACCAATTTTGCACTGCACGCATTACGTTCAACAGCACAATAATCACCTGAGGCTTCCCATGTTTGGTGTGAAAAAGTCGAGTCTTTCTTTGCCGTTTTATAAAAGTGGCGATGTGGCTAAAGATATCAATGCGATCAAACAGCATGTGGCATGGATTGAATTTACGCCTAACGGCGAGATTCTCACCGCCAATCACCTCTTCCTTGCCACCACCGGCTACCAGTTAAATGAGATTCAGGGGAAGCATCACCGTCTCTTCTGCAGCCCGCAACACAGCCAATCCTCGCGCTATCTTGCCTTCTGGCAAACGCTGGCGTCTGGCGAATCGGTGACCGGCATTTTTGAGCGCTTCAATAAGCAAGGCCAGCGCTTCTATCTCAGCGCCACCTACTTCCCGGTGAGCGATGACAAAGGCCAGGTTTACAAAGTGATCAAGGTGGCATCGGATATCACAGAACGTCATCAGGAGCTGGAGCATAAAGAAGCGGTGATCACCGCGCTGGATCTCTCCATGGCGGTGATTGAGTTCACGCCGGACGGACAAATCCTCACGGCCAACAATAACTTCCTCAAGCACATGGGATATGAGCTGGCTGCGGTTGTAGGGCAGCATCATCGCATGTTCTGCTTCGATAACTTCTATAGTGAAAATCCCGACTTCTGGCGCAAGATGGCTAAAGGCCAGCACTTTGTCGGCCGCTTCGAACGCAAAACCGCCGGCGGTGAACGCATCTGGCTTGAGGCCAGCTACAACCCGGTTTATGACGCCGATGGCAAGGTGTACAAGGTGATCAAAATCGCCTCAGATATCACCGCGCGCGTGGAAGCCGCCAAGCGCGTGGCCGACATCGCGCTGACGACCTCAGAAGAAACGTCACAAATTACCGACAACGCCAACGAGGTGCTGGACGAAACCATCCGCAATTCAGGGTTGGTGGCGCTGCAGGTTAATGCAGCAACGGCGATCGGGGGCGAGCTCAACGCCTCGGCGAAAAGCATTAGCGAAGTGGTCGAGACCATCAACCTGATTGCCTCACAAACCAATATTCTGGCGCTGAATGCGGCAATTGAGTCTGCGCGCGCCGGTGAAGCGGGACGCGGATTCAGCGTGGTAGCGGGCGAAGTACGACGTTTGGCGGCGTCCACCTCCAGCGCGACGAAGCAGATCACGCAAGTGGTGGAACACAACGCCAGCCTGATTGCGCAAATGGAGCAGCAGCTTAATGAGGTCAAGCAGTTTGTGGTGACCGAGCAGGATAAAATCAGCGTGTTGTCACGCAGCCTGCGAGAAATTAACAGCGGCGTACATGAGTTTGTGAACGTGATTCATCGGTTAGATGTTTGATTTTGTAGGGTCGCCATTTATGGCGACCTGGAAAACGTAGCGGTGCGGTTAGCGGCAAGGTCGTCATAAATGACGACCCTACGATCGGGCCATGCATCGGAATGATCGCACGGTTTTCGCCATCGGGAAATACACCGGAATAAACGCGCGGTTTTGTAGGGTCGCCATTAATGGCGACCTGGCAAACGTATCGGTACGTTCATCGGAACGGTCGTGCGGTTGCCATCACATCATCTGCGGTTCACGGATCGCCTGACCTTTGGCGAACCGCGCCAGGCTGTACGGCTTCACATCAGTGAACACCGGTTTGTTATTGACCATCTGCGCGCACAGCAAGCCTGCGCCTGGCCCAATACCAAAACCGTGGCCACTGAAGCCGGAGGCGATAAACAAGCCCGGTATGCTCGTCATCTCATCAATCACCGGCACTAAATCCGGCGTGGTATCAATCCAGCCGCCCCACGCGTAATCCAACTTAATGCCGTTCAACTCCGGATAGAGCTGCACCAGCGCCTGCATCGCTTCCTGCACAATGCCATTATCCGGTGCCGGATCGAGGGTGCGGATCTTCTCGAACGGCGACACACCTTGATTGGACCACGAACCGGCAGCTTCCGGGCCGTTAAAGAACGAGCCGTTGATGCGCACCTTGAGCTTCTTGGCGATGTTACTGCGATACATCGCATAGAACCTGGTGGCGTAACGGATATTTTGCGGCGCGAGATCAATCTGCCCGCGTCCGGCGAGCGCCACGGTGTAGCTGCCATCCTGACGACGGCGAATACACAACCCGCCGGTGCTGAGACAGCCTTTGATCACTTCAGGCGCCGCCGTGGTTTTGAACGCGGTGCCCAGGATATTGGCGCTCGGCAGTTCAATGCCATATTGCTTGCAGAAGCGCGAACTCCACGCGCCGCCGCAGCAGATTACACGGTTAGCTTTCACCAGGCCGCGCTCGGTCCAGACGCCGGTGACGCGTCCGCCAGATACATCGAGGCCGCGCACCGCGCAGTTTTGCTGGATTGATGCGCCGAGATTTTTCGCGCCAGTCGCCATCGCCGGTGCTGCCAGCGACGGCTCTGCGCGACCATCGCTGGGCGACCACACGCCGCCAATCCACGGCGCATTGTTGCCGATGCGCTCGCGCGTCTCTTGTGCGGTCATCAAATGGCTGACGAAACCCAGTTGCTGCGCCTGCTTGCCCCACGCTTCCCAGCGCGCCAGATCGCTTTCGCTCTGCGTGCCGTAAGTAATGCCCTGCCGCGAGAAGCCGAGATCGAGACCAATTTCACTGCTCAACTCGTCCCAGCGCTGCAAACTGCGCATCGCCATCGGCAGTTCGTACAGGTCGCGGTTTTGCTGGCGAACCCAGCCCCAGTTGCGGCCGGATTGCTCGCCGCCGATCACGCCCTTTTCAAACAGCGCCACGGAAACGCCCTGCTTTGCCAGTTCGTAACTCACTGACGTACCAATAATGCCGCCGCCAATCACAATCACATCAACGGATTCGGGAAAGCGTTCACTGTCTGCTACTGCATTGATTTTGATGCGCATCATCTTAAATCCTGTCCGCTTTTTGTTGATGTAACCATATTTAGTGTTTTAGGGGAAATGCCGTTTAATTCCGTCTTTATGACACTTGCCCCTTTCGTAAATTTTTGTCTTTACACTGGCGTTGTGAACAAAAATGACTCATATAGATAGCATCAGCTATATATTATAGCATTGGCTATATTACTCTGGAGATGATCATGTTCACTCAACGCCTTTTGCCTGCGATTGCCGTTCTGTTGTCACTCAGCGCATTTACCGCGTCAGCGGCTGAAAAACTCAAAGTGGTCACCACCTTCACAGTGATCGCCGATATGGCGAAAAACGTCGCGGGCGATGCGGCGGACGTGACGTCGATTACCAAAACCGGCGCAGAAATCCATGAATACCAACCCACGCCAGGCGATATTCGTCGCGCGCAGGGTGCCAATCTGATTTTGGTAAACGGCTTTAATCTGGAACTGTGGTTCAGCCGGTTTTACCAGCGTCTTAACGATGTGCCGCAGGTCACCGTAACGCAAGGCATTGAGCCGATGGGCATTACTGAAGGTCCGTACAACGGCAAACCCAATCCGCATGCGTGGATGTCGCCGGATAACGCGCTGATCTACGTCGATAACATCCGCAACGCGCTGCAGAAATACGATCCCGCCAATGCCGCAATTTATCAGGCCAACGCTGAGCGTTACAAAGCGCAGATTCAACAAACCATCGCGCCGATGCGTACCGCTATCGACAAGCTTCCCGCCGATAAACGCTGGCTGGTAACCAGTGAGGGTGCCTTCTCCTATCTGGCGCGCGATTTCGGTCTGAAAGAGCTCTATTTATGGCCGATTAACGCCGATCAGCAAGGCACGCCGCAGCAGGTGCGTAAGGTGATCGATGCGGTGCGCGATCATCAAATTCCTGCCATCTTTAGTGAAAGCACCATCTCTGCCAAACCCGCTCAGCAAGTGGCGCGTGAAGCCGGCATTCATTACGGCGGCGTGTTATACGTCGATTCGCTGAGCAACAGCGATGGCCCAGTGCCGACCTATCTGGATCTGCTGCGCGTCACCACCGAAACCGTGGTGAAAGGCATCACAGAAGGAAGCCAGAAATGAACCCAGCCGCAGGATTAATCGTCGAGAATGTGGGTGTTACCTACCGCAACGGCCACACGGCGCTGCGTAAAGCCTCTTTTAGCGTGCCCGCAGGCAGCATCACCGCGCTGATTGGCGTCAACGGCTCCGGCAAATCTACGCTGTTCAAAGCGATCATGGGATTTGTGCCGCTCTCTTCGGGCGCGGTAACGCTGGCCGGTTTGCCGGCCAATAAGGCACTGAAACACAACATCGTGTCCTATGTTCCGCAGTCGGAGGAAGTGGACTGGAGCTTCCCAGTGCTGGTGGAAGATGTGGTGATGATGGGCCGTTACGGCTATATGGGCATGTTGCGTATTCCGCGTGCCGCCGACAAACAGAGCGTTGATCAGTCGCTGGAACGCGTGGGAATGAGCGCCTATCGCCACCGGCAGATTGGCGAGCTGTCGGGCGGGCAGAAGAAACGCGTTTTTCTGGCGCGCGCGCTGGCGCAAAGTGGTCAGATTATCCTACTGGATGAGCCGTTTACCGGCGTGGACGTTAAAACCGAAGCCGCGATTATCGCCCTGCTAAAAGAGCTGCGCGATGAAGGCCGCACCATGCTGGTTTCCACTCACGATCTCAACGCCATCCCCGATTTCTGCGATCGCTGCGTGCTGGTAAAAAATACCGTGCTGGCGAGCGGCCTGCTGCATGACACCTTCACCGCCGATAATCTGGCGCAGACTTTTGATGGCGCGCTGCATGAGCGTAACGCGGTGTTAATGCAGCTGATGAAAGACAAAAATCCTGACCGGGGAGCGAACCATGTCGTGGATTATTGAACCGTTTGGCTATCAATACATGCTAAATGCAATGTGGATCGCAGCGCTGGTCGGCGCGATTTGCGCCTTTCTCTCCTGCTTCCTGATGCTGAAAGGCTGGTCACTGATCGGTGATGCGCTGTCGCACTCGATTGTGCCCGGCGTGGCGGGCGCGTATATGCTCGGACTGCCCTTTTCGCTCGGCGCGTTTCTCTCCGGCGGGCTGGCGGCGGGCAGCATGCTGTTTCTCAATCAGCGCACGCGCTTAAAAGAAGATGCCATTATCGGCCTGATCTTCTCGTCGTTTTTCGGCATCGGCCTGTTTCTGGTGTCGCTCAATCCCACTTCGGTGAATATTCAAACCATCGTGCTGGGCAATATTTTGTCGGTCGCGCCCGCCGATATCTGGCAGCTCGGCGCGATTGGCTTTATCACCCTGACCATTCTGCTGCTGAAGTGGAAAGATCTGATGGTGACCTTCTTCGACGAGAGCCACGCGCGTTCACTCGGTTTGAATACGCTGCGGCTGAAGATCCTGTTCTTTACCCTGCTCTCGGCGTCCACCGTTGCCGCGCTGCAAACCGTTGGTGCGTTTATGGTGATTTGTCTGGTGGTGACGCCAGGCGCGACCGCCTATCTGCTGACCGACCGTTTCCCACGTCTGTTGCTGATCGCCGTGACCATCGGCAGCGTCACCAGTTTCCTCGGCGCATGGAGCAGCTACTTCCTTGATGGCGCGACCGGCGGCGTGATTGTGGTGGCGCAAACGCTGGTGTTTTTAGTGGCCTTTGTCTTCGCGCCAAAACATGGCGTGCTGGCTTCTCGCCGCCGTGCGCGTCAGACCATGGAGGACGGCGTAAATGGCTGAATTATTGTTGAGTCCGTTCCAGTTCGAATTTATGAACATGGCGCTGATCACCACCTTGGTGCTGTCGCTGCCGTGCGCGATGCTGTCGGCGTTTCTGGTGCTGAAAGGTTGGTCATTGCTCGGTGATGCGATGAGCCACGCGGTATTTCCTGGCGTGGTGATCGCCTGGCTGATTGGTTTGCCGTACGCCATCGGCGCGTTTGTTGCTGGCATGGTGTGCGCCGTCGCAACCGGCTACATCAGCGAGAATAGCCGCATCAAACCCGACACGGTAATGGGCATCGTCTTCTCCGGCATGTTTGGCGCCGGTTTGGTGCTTTATCTGAAATTGCAGCCCGAAGTGCATCTCGACCACATTTTGTTCGGCGATATGTTGGGCATCAGCCTGGCGGATATCATCCAGACATCGGCTATCGCGGTGATTGTTAGCCTACTGATTGGCATCAAGTGGCGAGATTTGCTGCTGCACGCGTTCGATCCTAATCAGGCGCGCGCCTGCGGCATTAACGGCAAACTGATGCATTACGGTTTGCTGTGTTTGATCTCGCTGACCATCGTCGCCGCGCTGAAATCGGTGGGCGTGATTCTGTCGATTTCGATGCTGATCGCGCCTGGCGCTATCGCTTTGCTGCTGGCGCGTCGTTTCGTGCAGGTGATGTTGCTAGCGATTGGCATTGCGGTTGTGACAGGTTTCAGCGGCGTATACGCCTCGTTCTTCCTCGATAGCGCGCCGGGCCCAACCATTGTGGTGATCTACGCAGCGCTGTTCGTGCTGGCGTTTTTGTATGTCACGGTAAGGGATCGGCGCACGCAGCAAGTGCATGGCTGATGAGATGGTCGCCATAAATGGCGACCCTACGAAGAAAAGATGCAGCCTAGTTCGCGCAATTTCTTCTCGACCCAATCGCGCTTATTGCGCCCTTCGGCGATGGCCTGCAGTTTGGCGATTTCACCGCTGTGGCGCGCGCTGGCCAGCGCGTGAATCTCATTGATGTGATCAAAAGGCACGCACAGCACGCCATCATCATCACCGACGATAAGATCACCCGCTTCAATCACCATACCGTTCAACGAAATCGGCACATTCACTTCGCCGGGGCCGTCTTTATAGGGCCCGCGATGGGTAACGCCCGCCGCATACACCGGCAAAGCGTTGTTGCGGATACTCAGGCTGTCGCGCACCGCGCCGTTAATCACCACGCCAGCGATGCGCTTCTTCGCCGCGAAGGCCAGCATTAGCTCGCCAACAATCGCGTTGGTCACATCACCACCGGCGTCCACCACAATCACATCGCCGGGTTCAGCGATATTTAACGCGTAATGCACCAGCAAATTATCGCCGGGCCGACACTTAACCGTGAGCGCGGCACCCGCCATAGATCCACCGGCGTGATAAGGCCGTAGATTGGCCCCGCCCGCGGTTAAGCGCTGCATGGCATCGCTGATATTCGCCACCGGCAAATCCTGATAAGCCGCAATCTGCTGCGCACTGGCTTTACGCGTTCTGCTAACGATACGGAATCCGCTCATACCTTTTCCTATGACTGTTTAGCGAACACGTCTTCATTGAGTTTGGCTTCTTTCACCGCACCGTAACCGATGAACCAGTGATCGAGGATTTTTTGGTAAGTGCCATCCTGAATTAACGAGTTCAACGCCGCCTGAACCGCCTTCTCTATTGGCGATCCCTTCGGTAATCCGATTGACATCGGTGGTTCCTGCACGCTGATTTCACCGGTAATTGCCAGATTTTTCAGCTGCGCGGCCTGATACGCTAACCCTTCCCACGGACCGTAATAAAACGACGTTCTACCGCTTAATACCGCAACCACGCCATCAGGACGGCTCGGGAATACTGCAACGTTGATCGCCGGTTTATTTTCACTGACGCAGGTTTTGCTGGCTTCATTAAGAAACTCAATCTGCGCCGTGCCCACGCCCGCGCCGACGGTTTCGCCACAGAGTGCGGTTAAGCGGGTAAACGGCGGCACGTTTTGATCTTTCCGCGAAATCACCGCCTGACGTGAACTGTCGAAATAACTGACGAAGTCGATTTGTGCAAAACGTTTTTGGCTCGGTCGAATATTAGACAGCACCGCATCAAAGCGACCAGTCTTTAAACCTGGAATAATGTTGTCGAAGCCGCCGGTATCTTTCCAGATGACTTTCAAACCCAGACGCTGACCAATCGCATTCATGATATCGACGTCACGACCGGATAAGGTTTTATTATCTTCCAGGAAAAACGTGGTGGGCGGTGTATTAGGATTGGTTCCGGCAATCACATAACCTTTCTGAATGATCTCTTGCGGTAATAAAGACTGTAATTTTGCATCAGGTTTCACCTGAAAATTAAATTTAGCCGCAACGCCCGCCTCTTCCTGCGCATAAACGGATGCCGTTAATAATGCAGACGATAGAATAGCTCCCGATAAGAGAGATTTAATATTAAGCATGATTTACCCCAGGTGAAAAATAGGAAGTAGTAATAATTAATTCTTATAATGCAAGGGGTTGAAACCCTTTCAAGTACCATACAAGATCGGGTTAAAAGGATGAAATTCATAATCAGCATATAGATAGCGATAAATGTTTATTTCACAATGAAATAATCAATAATTGCTGCTGCATAGGGCATATCGCCCATGCTGAAGCGTTCAGCATGGGCGATATGAAGAAAACACATTGATGCGCTAAATTTTAAAACGACCACCTCACGCCCGCGTTATAGCGCCAGCCTTTGGCGCCGTTGCCGTCGATCTCTTTGCGGTAATCGGCTTCGGCATACAGCGCAACGTCCTTATTCAGCGTGGCGCTGCCGCCTAAACCAACGTCCCACATCTGACCAAACTTGCCACTTTCGAAGATTTGACTGCCTTCAGTATCCGCCGCACCGATTTTGGTTTTCGCGGTGCCGCCCCAGCCTTTGTAGTAATTTGCGCGAACGTAAGGCGTGTAGGCATTCTGGCTGGCGTCCAGCCAGGTGCGATCGAGACGCGCGCCGAGTCTGCCGATGGTTTGATCGTAATCGTTGTACGACACGCGCGTGCGATCTTGATCGGTGAAGCTATCCATCTTCATCTGCAGCCAGGTGATTTGCGCCTGCGGTTCGAGGCGCACGCCGTTGGCGAAGGTGAACGGATAGCCCGATTCCACCGACGCCGTCCAGCCATTGCCTTTGGGTGATGCCACCTCTTTCTGCCGGGCGATGTCGGTTTCACCGCGATACCAACCCCAACTCAGCGAGCCATCGAGGTAGAATCCGCTGTCGCGCAGCCAGGTGCCGTACAGCGAAATGCTGTCGCTGTCGAAGCTGGTGGAGCTGTAACCGTCGGCTGCGTGAGGACGAATGCGCGTGTTACCACGCGTATAGGCCACGCCACCGCGCAGGCTGTCTTGTGGGCCATCGGCGCGCAGTACGTTGCCGCCCAGCTGCACCGCGCTGTAATCCAGATCGAAGTCGTAGCCATAATCGGCCAAGCGGCGATTGCTTTGATATTTCAGATTGGAGCCGAGATAGCGGATAAACATCTCGCCGCCCACGGCATCGGACGCGGTTTGCTGCTGACGCAGTTCGCCGAGACGTTTATGCAGATCGTCGGTCACCGACAGCGAGTAATACGCCAAACCAACCGGCGCGGAGATGTAGGACGGCACCTGCGGCGTCACGGCCAGCCGCGCGGCACGCTGATTGCTACCCCCTTGTGGCTGGCACAGCGAACCGTCTTCACAGACAAAGGTATTAGCGAGCCGATAATCCCATGCACCGGATGTTGAACTGCCCGGCGCGAAGCTGGCTAAAACGTATTGCCACGGGCCGGACGCCACATAGCCGCTCTTGAGCGCAAAACTGGTTGCGCTGGCGCTGCCGGTTACCTGCGCCAGCGACACACCTTCGCTGGCGGCAATCACGCCATCGCGATTGCTGTCCAGCTGCGGGCCGCCGATCAGCGTATCGTCGATCAAGGTGGTGCCCGACACATTGCCGTTCACGCGCAGGTTGTCGCTCTGCGTGGCGGTAGAGTTGAGTTTCAGGCTGCCGCCCGCCGATGCCAGTTCGCCATCAATGGTTAAAACATTCGCCGCCGCGTTGCCGCCGTTGGTGAGGTCCAGCGTACCGGCGTTATTTACCACCAGCGAATCATCGGTCACGCCTTGCAGCAGCGGATTGACGTTATCACCGGCAAACAGCGTACTGCCGGCGTCGATATTAATGGTGCTGTGCGCGAGTTTGATGTTGTCGGTTAACGTCCATTGGGTGGCGAAGAAGTTTAGCGTGCTCCAGCCCGCGCCGAGGTTAGTGCCTTTGCTGGCATCATCGCGGCTAAACGAGCCGCCGCGCGCCGTCAGTTCGCTGAGATTGAGCGTGCTGCCAGCGCCGTTTTCGGTGGTGATGTGACGGGTATCGGCCAGGCTGACTCTCTGCACCGTTGCCTGATTCGCCGCACCATTGCCCATCGTCAGGCTGCCGTTCAGCGTGCCGCCGGTCACCACCAGTTCATCGCTGCCGCTACCGGTGTTCACATCGCCGACCACCGAACCATCGAGCAACGCGATAACATTACTGCCCGCGCCGCCCGCCACCACCACTTGATCCGGGAATGGTGCGTTGATGGTTCCCTGATTGATGAACAGCGTTTGCCCGCCGCGCAGATCAATCAGCGGCGACACGCGACTTTGTGAACTGATCGTTCCCTGATTGATCACCTGGCTGGCATTGCGGGTGACAATCGCCGAGCCGCCATCCGCATCGAGAATGTCGATCACGCCGCGAGAAATCACTCTTCCGTCGGTGTTAGCGCGAATACCGGTACCGTCGCCCGACACCATGATTGAGTAATCTTTACCCAGCACCAGATTGTTGGTGGTGCTGACACCATCGACATTTTCAAAAAGGTAGCCAGTGCCGCTGGTCACGTTGATGCGCACACTGCCGTTAGGATCCAACGATGTCGCGGAACGCACACCGTTGCCAGCATAAACATCCAACACCACGTTTTTCAGGGAGATATTGGTGCTTTCGGCAATATTGTTGATCGCGCTGGCACCGTAAGTCAGGATAGTTATGTCTTTGGCTTCAAAGCCGCGTGCACCCGGCTCCAGCCGCACGCCATCCGCACCGCCTCGCGCCTGAATGGTGCTTGCGTCCAGCCCATCGCCGACAATATTTAGCCAGCCAGCGTTACCAACGCGCACCGCTGCGATACCTTCATCGACCTGCAACCGGCCTTTTATCGGCTCGTATTGGTTATAGCCGCTGCCGACATCGACGCCGATGCCGGAAGCAACGTAGATACTGCCACGGTTGGTCAAATGACCGCCGTTGTAGATGCGCGCGCCGGTGCTATTGTAACCGGTGAAATTCACCGAGCCTTGCTGCTGATTGACCAGGTGCGCGCCTGAACTGACGTCAAACGCGGTAAGATTGTCGGCGCTGCCTATGATGGGTGCGGAGACGGATACTTGCGTTCCGCCGCCGCTGGCGATTGCCGCCCTGCTGTTTTCACCGTACATCGCAATGTTACTGGTGACGAACGCTTTTGCATTGTCGCTGGCACGCAGCACGGTGACATTTTTGCCCGTGGTGAAGTAACTATCGGTGCTGGACACCAACGCGCCCGGACCGCTGACATCGATGCCGGTGGTGCTGTTTCCATATAGCGCGACGCTGCCCGGCGTTGCGGCATCCAGCCACGCACCGTTAACGATCTCGTACAGGCGCGAGTTGTCGCTGTCGACAGAGATGCTGCCGCCGTGGGTGATCAAGCGCGTTCCGGGATCGGCAGCACGAAAACCGAATTGGTTGGGGTCGTGAAACTCCACGCTATTGCCATCTCCCAACTCCAACAAGCCGCCAGCAAACACCGATCCTGCCATCGCGTTTGTGCCGTAAAGATTGATAGTGCCGCTTTGGTAGATCCGCGCCAGCTCATTAAAGGCCACCACCCCTTTGCTGGTAAATAAGTTCATGCCATCAACGCTATACACGTTTAACAAACCGTTGTTGAATATCTGCGTCAAGGTTTGCCCATCACCGTATTGCGGATCGCCATTGGCATACAGGCCGGTACTGTTGCCTGTTACGGTAATTACGCCACGGTTAAAGGCGAACGCGCCAGATTCCGCACGAATCCCGGTGGTGTTTCTACCACCTAAAGTGATGTCGCCGGTGTTAATCAATTGCGCCTGATTTTTGACGATCAGCGCTTCCTGATCGTTAGCATCACCGCTCAGTGGCGCATGGTTGACCAACAATGTATCGGGATTGAACTGGGTTGCCGGATTGATGGCTTCGCCTTGTAAGCTGTACTTATTGCCGTCGGCAATGGCGGCCGTCGCGCCGACGCCAATCAATTTGATGCGCGCGTTAGCATCAATGGTGGCTTGCGCACCATCGGTAATTTCAATGCCACGCGCATACATGCCCGCAATATTAAACGTGCCGCCATTCGTATTCACGTCAGTGTACTGGCCGCTACCGTACACGCCGGTGGCGAAGCTGTTGGTCATTGAGAGCGTGCGGCCTGTGCCGTCGAAGTCTGCACCATCCTCAACGCGGAAAATCGTGCCGCCGTAAACCGATGAGAGATAGCTGCCGTTGGCGGGTAAATTGATTCTGGCGTTGGGACCAATGGCGTAAAAACTGATTTGTCGCCCGGTGAACAGACTTGAGCTGGGAACGGAAACGGGAATTGAATTGGCGCTGACATCAATGGCGGCACTGCCTTCCGCGCGAATACCAATGCCGTTGGTGCCGCCGAGGCGAATCGGCCCGGTAAGATTGGCGTACGCGGTGCCGCCGGGATCACCCTTCACCCAAACCGCCGTGTTATACGACGTTCCGTAGCGATCGCCATCGCCGAGAACGTTAATCGCACCGCTGGAATATGCTTCTGAATCATTGCCATCACGCGCGATGACTTTGAGACCGGTGCTGTTGAAGCCATTCACATTGATGGCTCCGGCATTGATCACTTTGTTACTGAGACTGCCGGAATCGAGCACCAACATGCCAACGTTTTCTGCCGGATTGGGCTGCGCCTGGCCGTTGATATCAATCACGCCGTTGTTGATGGTGGTCGCGTGCGGAGCCAGTTCCACGCGCATGCCTGTGGCATTTTGCACTTTGGATCCGATAACAATATTGCCATTATTGATGGCGCTGGAATCAAGCAGTTGCAAGATGCCGTTAACGCCACCGCTCATGTTGACCGCGACATCTTGCGTGGCATCACTTTTGCGATTTTGCGGTGAACGTCCGATGTAAATCGTGCCGTCTTTGGCGTTCACAAAGCTGCCTTGCCCATCACTACTCGGCATCACGCCAGACGCTGAGCCACCGTTGGAAACGTCGCTGACGCCGACATTAATATTACCGTGATTGACTACCTTACTGTTGTAGGTGGTGATGCCCGCGCTGTATCCCGCGCCGGGTTGCAGATTGATCACGCCACGATTTATAAATTTGCTGCCATACGCGGCGCTCACTGCGGTTCCACCGTTGCCGATAGTGCTGAGATCCACGCCGTTGCCATCAGCGTTATTTAGGAAGCCGCTGTTGATGACGCCGTTATTGAATCCACGAGCGCCCTTTAGTAATTCCAAACCCGAACCGGTGCTGGAAAGTTTGCCGTTGATAATCGCTTTCGCGCCGTTGCTGGAGCGCATCACCGCGCTATCGCTGTTTACCACTTCGAGCGTTTTGCCACGATTGATTTTGACTGTCGCTTTTGGCCGATCAGCGCTGAGTACCACTTGATCGAATATTGGCAACGCCACTTCATCATCGAAGTTATTCGTGCTCATGCGGTACACCACGCGGCCATCGCGCAGTTTGAAGGCTTTGTTAAATTCGGTGTTGTAGTTATCAGTAATGATATTGCCGTTGGCAAGTTGCTCGATCAGCCAGTCATTGTATTGGCGCAACTCACTGAGGTTAGTGACGTTGAATTGGGTAACCCCACCATCGTAAGTGCCAACGCTAAATTCACCAGCATATTCCACTACGTTGCCGACATCGTAAGCTAAACGATCGCCACCATAAGGCGTGGTGCCTGCGGTAAAAGTGATGCGGTTGTTTGAATTCCAGTTCAAATTCCCTTTCTTAGTGGCGGTAAATAACTGGCTTTGCTTCGCTGCCATCGACCAACTATTACTGGAGGAATTGATTGCGGCATTGTGCTTGCCAATATCGACATTCAAGGTTCCGTTACTAACAGACGCCACACGCGCATCGATATATTGTTTGTCATTAACATCAAAATAATCTGGCACCACTGTGTCGAGATTAACCGAAGATAAATCAACCAGTTCTGCGCTATTAAACACCTGATAATTGATATAGGTATGATAATTTGGGTCAAGTACGCCAATGGTGTAATTCTGCGGTCCAATTTGTAATCGTTCCGCACCAATGACGTTATCATTGATGATACGGCCTATTGATCGCAATTCACCAATCGTCACATTGCCTACGCCACTTTCGCCGGGCGTAAAGCGCAGCAATCCGCTCAGCGTTTGCGTACTGCCATTACATAAACAGTAAGCACCAACCTTATTGTCATTAATTTCAGGCGTATAAGGCTTTAATATCGCTGCTGTTGTCGGCAACACAGGGAACATCACGCCTTGCGCCGCCACAAGGCTCAGTAACACCGGATTTAATTTAAACACGTTGTTTTCCTCATGCAGAGAAAAGACAAAACGCGCACGGCTTATTACCGTTGCGCTTTAGGTTTGTTTAAGTAAGTGAATTATTTTGTTTCAGCTTTTTGATTTTTGAAATCGGGTGAAATGAGTATCTACGCTTTGTCTGGAAAACGTCCAATTTGAGTTAAGGAATTGTGAGATGGGAGAGAGGATTTAGGAGTTTAACTAAAAGAATAAAATAACACGATGGATCTAATTTAATGCAGCACCCTATTTAAATAGGGGGATATGCCCCTTATTATCGAGCCGATTATTAACCTAAGGGCCAGGCCGCCAATCCCTTTATCTCCTTCAGCACAAACATACTCTGCATCTCCTTTATCCCCGGCAATCTTCGTATAACCGACATGGCGAATTCCGCGTAAGCATCCATATCCGCCGCCACCACCTGTAATAAAAAATCCGCATCGCCGCCGATGCTGTAGCAGGAAACCACATTATCCAGCGCCATCACTTCTTGTTCGAATTTACGCGCTTCGGCTTCGCTGTGGCTATCAATGGTGACGCGTACAAACACCATCACATTAAGGCCAATCTTTTTTCGATTAAGTACCGCGCGATAACCCTGAATCACTTCGTCCTCTTCCAGCTTGCGTACTTTGCGCCAGGTTGGGGATGCTGAGAGGCCAATTTCGTCGGCGAGATGTTGGTTGGTGATGCGCGCGTCCTGCTGCAACTGCTGGAGGATTTTGATATCTGTCTTGCTTAAGCTCATAAATGGAAAATCCTTTCCTTTGTTTAGCGATTAAGGGATTTTTTATCCCTAATCCATTCCTTTTGCAACGTATTCAGAAAGCACTTTCCTTTAGGGCTGCGGCATACTTTTTGTCTGATGATTGCCGTCAGAATCATTGCGCGGATGTAGCCAGGTCGCCATGAATGGCGACCCTACGGCGTAGGGTGCGCATTAATGCGCACCGGAAATACCAGCGTTATTCGCAGAACCGCGTACCTATAACCCACTCAAAGTGAAGCCTGAATCATGAATTTCGACGCAAACACCCATCGCTGCACCATCGTGATTGATCAGCAACTGCCCGCCGGATTGGCGATGAACGCTGTCAGCGTTATCGGCATTAGTTTTGGAAAATTGATAGGAAATTTGGTGGGGCCGGAGCAGCAAAGCCTGGATGGCGTTAATTATCCCGGCGTCATCTACGCGCCGCTGCCGGTGTTATTGGCGGACGGCAATTATCTGCGCGAGTTGCAGCAAATAAGCGGCGCGGATAGTGAGATTTTTGCGATGCCGTTCAGCGCGCTGGCGCAATCCTGTAAAACGTACGAAGAATATGGCGAACGTATTGCTGCCGCGCACAGCGATCAGATCGAGTTGGTGGCGATCGGTTTGATCGGTCCAAAGAAGAAAATTACCCGTTTAACCGGCAATTTGAAGCTGTATCGCTAAACATCCTCTTCGGCGGCGAACCACGCAGGCGGCTGGCCGACGTAGCGACTGAACGCCACGCTGAAGTCGCTGGCGGAGCGATAGCCGACGCGCTCTGCCACTTCAGCCACCGCCATGCTTTTGCCGCGCAGCAAATTTTTCGCCAGCGCCATGCGCCACGTAAGCAAGTAGACCATCGGCGCCACGCCAACCGCTTCGCGGAAACGCACAAAGAAAGAGGAACGTGACAGCGCGGCGGCTTTCGCCAGTTCGGCCAACGTCCAGCTGTGCGCAGGATTGGCATGGATGGCGCGGATTGCCGCCGCCAGCCGTTCGTCAGCTAACCCGCTCATCACGCCCGGACACGCATTGCAGATCGGCATTGACCGCAGCGCTTCGATTAACAGCAGCTCTAGCAAGCGTTCCAGTACCACATGACGCGCCGGACGCTGTGCGCGGCACTCATCCATCACCAACTACACAAGCGTGGTCAGGCGCGATTCGCCGCGCATGGAGAACACGCAGCTTGAGCCGTATCAGCCGCTGTTAGATGGCGTGTTCAGCGCGATGCAGCAGCCTCAACCGACCACCAAGGCGCTGGATGTGGCGGAAGCGGTGTGGCGTGCGGCGACCGATCCGCATGCTCCGATGCGCATTCCAGCTGGCGAAGATGCGGTGGCGCTGGCGAACGAAGTGGATTAACTGTGAATTTCGGCGACTGCCATGGTGAAAACCAGCGGTAGTTCGCCGAGGTTCGCATAACTGTGCGGTGCAGCGGTTTTCGCCACTGCTGAACTGCCGCGCGGCACCTGCAAATGCTGTTCGTCAACCTTCAGCGTGAGCTCACCCTGCTCAACATGCAGCAGTTCGTAAGTGCGCTGCGGATGGCCCGGCGAGGCAAACTGTTCGCCGGGAAACATCTTCCATCGCCACAGCTCAATCATATCCGGCCCTTGCGTGCCGGCCAGCAAACACGCCGTGCCGCCCTTGTCGCCTTGCCACAGCACCGGAATGTCCTCTTCAGCCACCAGATGCGCCAGCGGATTGGCGGTGACATTCACAATATCGGCCACCGATATTCCCAGCGCTGCCGCCACTTTGCACAAAATGGCGATGCTGGGATTCGCGCTGCCTTTTTCAATCTCAACTAACATGCCTTTACTGACGCCCGCACGGCGTGAAAGCTCATCCAGCGACAGTTTTTGCTGTTGGCGGTAGCTTTTGACGCTGATTGAAACGGCGGCGCTGACATAGTCGATATCAGAACCCGTTTCGGTCATTTTATTGACTTTCATCTTCATCGGTCACTATCATGGAATAAATTAGTCATTAAAGGATTATGTTATGTTCGCCTTTCGCCCGTCAATCGATCCTTCCGTTACTGCTTTAGCGCCTGACTTTACCGCGCTCAGCATTTTAGTTCAGGCTGCACCAGTGTTGCGTCCGCAAGTTGGTGGGGAAGCCTTAGCGCAAGCTTGTCGCGATATGATGCAGGATGATTTTCCCTGGGTAGAAGCACATCTGACGCAATGGGCGGAAATGTTCAAACATATTGGTGCCAAACCGAAACGCACGCCCTGTTCGGCAGATGCATTGCGCAAGCGCGTGCAGCGCGACGGATCAATGGCAGCCATCGATCCTATCGTGGATCTCTACAATGCGGTGAGCATTCGTTTCGCCATTCCGGTTGGTGGTGAGAATGTGGCCGCTTACGTGGGCAACCCGCGGCTGACGCGCGCCGATGGCAGCGAACCCTTTGATGTCTATAAAGAAGGCGTCTTGAGCCATGAATTTCCCGAACCTGGCGAAGTGGTGTGGCGGGATGACGCAGGCGTAACCTGTCGTCGTTGGAACTGGCGACAAGGTGTGCGCACGCGTCTCAGTATTGAGCAAACGCAGATGTGGTTTGTGCTGGAGCGATTACCGGCGATGCCACTCGGAGCATTGCAACATGCGGGCGATATGCTGGAGCAAGGTATTCAGCAGATGATGCCCGGCGCTATTATCGAACGCAGTTTACTTGGCAATATCAATCACTAATCGCTATGTTGTCACTCTCGCCTGTCACCTTTGAGGAATCGGAATGCACATCAGCCTGCTGGCACAACAACCACAGTTTTTGGATGCGGTGACACAAATGCTGCATCGCGAATGGTCGGATTTCCCCAACTGGCGCGATGCGGCAGTGATTGAGCAGCGTTTAAAGGCGCGCAATGCCGCCGAGGCCAAAACGCTGACGCTGGTGGCCACCACAAGCGATGGCGAATTGATGGCCACCGCCAGCATTGTCCATTACGAACTGCACGATATCGCCGAGCGCGAGTTTTGGCTCGGCGAAGTCATTACTGCCGCAGCACATCGTGGTAAAGGATTGGCGAGTGGCTTGGTGACGCGTTTAATTACCGAAGCGCGTCAGCGTGGGATTACCGCATTGTGGCTGTATACGCCGGATCAACAAGCGCTCTATCGCCGCTTCGGCTGGCAGGATGTGGAACAGCGCGAGATTGCTGATGAAGATGTTACGGTGATGAAGTTGGTGCTCTAAGTCGATTTTGCCAACGCCTGCAGCGCCGCCAATCCATCGCGTGCCATCCATGTGCGCAGCGGCGCAAACAGCGGTTGTGGCAGATTCTCTGGTGCGAACCATTGCCAACCGTGGCACTTTTCGGGCTCCATCAGCTGCGGTTCACCGATTGCTTCCTGCGCCACCATCAGCAGCGTGATGTAGTGCTTGTTGACCTCGGGAAACACATCGCTAACGAACGCGCCGTTTTGCAGTTCACCCAGCTGTAAGCCTGTTTCTTCCAGCACTTCGCGACGCGCACAGGCTTCCGGCGATTCGCCAAACTCCAGATGACCGCCCGGCGCAGACCAGTCGCCCGCGCCGTGGCTGCCTTTGCGTTGTCCCAATAACAATTTGCCGTCGCGGAAAATTAAAACGCCGATTCCCACTTGTGGTGACATCGTTGCTCCTTGTTTTGCCAGGTCGTCATAAATGACGACCCTACGTGAAAAAATTGCCCCACGTTTTATCACATTCTGTGCCGCGCGTTTACCGCTGAGGTTTAAACCGCAGCGCCATTAGCATTAGTAACACAATGCCTACGCTCATGATTATCCACGCACTATCCAGCGAGGCGGCGCGGTCACGCACGATGCCAGCGATCAGCGGCATCAACGCCGCCAGCAAATAACCGCCGCCCTGCACGAAGGATAGCAATGCGCCCGCTTCTTCCGGCGTGCGCGCGTGATCGAGCGTGACGATCAGCGAGAGCGGGAACAGCGCGCCAATGCCTAACCCAAGCAGCAATGTAGGCAGCCACGCCTGCGCCCCGCCAAGCCACAGCAGACTGATCAAGCCCAGCAGAATCGAAGTTAACACCACCAGCAACGGACGGCGACGATCGCGGAAGCGATGAATCAACGCCGATAGCACAAAACCCGCGGCAACTTCCGTCAGCGTGAGCGCGCCCAGCACGTAGCCGCTTTGTTCAGGTTGCCAGCCGTGCTGCATGTAAAACGGCGGCAGCCACGCCAGCACCAAGGTGTACGCGCCGGTGCCAATGCCAAAGAAGATCATCAACAGCCAGGCACGCGGTGAGCGAGCAGTGCGTGGAGCCTGGCTACTTTGCATTGGCGTTACGCCGCGTGAAAACGTCAACCACAGCAACAGCGCGATGACTGCGGGGACAACAGGAATTGCCAGCGTTAACGTTAATCCTTGCGCATTCGCCAGTGGCGCGGCGCTGGCGGCGGCAATCGCTGCGCCCGCCATAATCCCGGTGGTGAACAGCGCCATCAGCGTGCCTGCTTTCGCACCAAAGTGACGTTTGATCTGCGCTGGCATCAAGGCCTGAATTAATCCGATACCGCAACCCGCCACCAACGCGCTGATAATCAATGCGGTGGCAGATTGGTCGAATCCACGCGCCACGCTCGCCAGCGCTAGCAACAGCAATCCGGCAGCGATACCGCGCACTTCGCCAAGCCGGCGCAACAGCAGCGGCCCGGCCAGCGCAGCCAATCCCATCATGATTACCGGCAATGTGGTGAGCAGGCTAAGCTGCGTAGCGCTGAGTTGCGCGTCGCGCTGCAGTAGCGGAAACAACGGCCCCATCGCTGCCATAATCGGCCGCAAATTCAGTGCGATAACAAAAACCAGTAAGGCAAACATCCCAACCGCGGGTAAAGTACGATTCACTATGCATCTCCATGCTCATTAAAAGTATCTTAACGTTAAGATACTTTTCGCAGCAGCAAAAGCCCATGCGCACAAAGCAACAAATGGGGATGTAATGTGGTCGCCATAAATGGCGCGTTTTTCGTAGGGTGCGCATTCATGCGCACCTTCTCAAGATAAACTGAGGAGTTAGCCGTTGACCGATCATGTCGATTTTGTGGTGGAACAATGGGCCAGCGCGATGCCGGAGCTGGATGCATCGTCGATGGCGGTTTTTGGCCGCATGCTGCGCATCATGAAACATTTGGCGAAAACCCGTGCTGAAGCGCTGGCGCCGTTTGGATTTCGCGATGGCGAATTTGATGTGCTGGCGACGCTGCGGCGCGCGGGCGCGCCCTATCGCTTATCGCCGACCCAGCTGTATAAATCATTGCTGATAACATCGGGCGCGATGACCAATCGGCTCAATCGGCTGGAAGAAGTGGGTTCGATTGTGCGCGTTGCCGATCCCGACGATAAACGCAGCATGCTGGTGGCGCTGACTGAAGAAGGATTAGCGAAGATCGAGCAAGCCCTGCTGGTACACACGCAAACGCAAAATAGCCTGCTGGAAACGCTGGATGCAGCGCAGCAAGCGCAGCTGAAAACCTTGCTGAGTCAATTGTTGGTGGCAACAGAAGCGGAAAGGTAAAAACGCTGTTGCTGATGTGTCAAATAATGAATTAATTCAGCGCATTTTCTATTAAAGTAACCGTCCCGCCAGGCCTTTTTACGGATTAGAGATGAGCAATAAATACGCCCCATCGCAGATTTTTCTTCATTGGTTGACCTTCCTGTTGGTCGTCACTGCGTATTGCACCATGGAATTTCGTGGCTTGGCGACGCGCGGTTCGTGGCAAGGCTTTGCGATGATTATTGGTCACTTCAGCGCAGGAAGTTGTGTGCTGGTGATTATGCTGTCACGCATCATGCTGCGTTTTCGCCATCGCAGCCCGGCAATTGTGCCAAAACCGCCGCATTGGCAAACCGGCCTGGCGCATCTGATGCATCTGGCGATCTACGTGTTTTTCATCGTCTTGCCGACGCTGGGGATTTTGTCGCGCTTCTATATGGGCCGCACCTGGTGGATTTTCGGCATTCCGATGCCGGTGAGTGGCGATCCGGATCCGGATTTCGCCGATACGATTGCGGGCTGGCATGAGACCCTAGCGCCTTATGGTTACTGGCTGATCGGTATCCACGCCGTGGCCGCGCTGGCGCACCATTATCTGTTCAAAGACAATACGTTAGTGCGCATGATGCCGTCGCGTCGCTCGCGCGCTAAAACGTCAGACTGAAGCTGTCATCCAGCAGCGCCAGAATCTCGCTTTCCGGCAAACCGTTCTCAAGCGTGATGCTCAGCCAATGCTCTTTGTTCATGTGGTAAGCCGGATAAACGCCGGGCAACTGGCGCAGCGATCCAATCAGTTCAGGCCGCGCTTTGATGTTCATCACGTCAATGAACGGCCCATCCGGCAAACCGAGTTTGTGACTCTCCAGCGGGAACACCAGCGCAAACCATTTGCGGTGCCGCGGATGACGCAGCACCGCATATTCACTGTGCTTTTTCCACGGATAATCGGGTTCTACCTGATAGTGCTGATTGATGTAGTCGAACAGCTGCTGGCGTTGCATGCATCCTCCGTGGTGAATGCGGGATAAAGGCCGCCGAAGATGGCGGCCCCTCAGACTTTATAAAGCTGAAGCAAAAGTTGCCAGTGTTCGATTAAAACGTGCAGATTCTTCGATAAATGGCGCATGGCCAGAATTGGCAAACATCTGTGTCTGAATACGCGGATTGATACTCTTTACTCTGGCGAGAGATGCAGCAGGATTCACCAATGCATCATGCTCACCGTAGATAAACAGCAGCGGCACACGCGAATTTTTTACTCCTTTTTCCAAGGCAATGGTCATGGTTGGCACCGCTCGTTGCATGGGCCATGCAGCCAGCGCGGCGTTAGCCAGCAGACGTTCAAAGGTTGTGCGGTCAGGTTGCTGATAGAAGCAAAGGTGTAGAAAGGCCCGCTCGCCATCCAGATGCGTTTTCAAATCACTTGCCGTCATTGCACCATACACTTCATGCGCCGGAATCAAAGTGGGATTAAGTTCTACCACACCGTCGACGTAGATAGCGCCACTGATATTACCGTCACCGTAGGCCGCCAGATAGTTGGTGATCACCGCTCCGCCTAATGACCATCCGACCAATAGCGGCTTATTTGCATGGCTTTGATTAATCACTGCGCGGAGATCGTCGGCCCAGCGTTTTCCATCGCGGTAAGCTGATTCTTGTTCAGGCTTGTCGGATAAACCGTGCCCACGCATATCGAAAGTAATCAGCCGATAGCGTTGCTGTAACTGCGCATCACTGATCTGTTTTTCCCAGTTTAAGTGGCTGCCAAGCAAACCGTGAATAAACACAATAGGTAAACCATTAGGATTACCTGATTCCTGTACTGCAAGCCTTACGCCATCTGGCGCGGTAATGGTGTACTGCTTCTCAGCGGCAAACAGCGTGGCAGAAAAGAGCATGAGAACGACGACAAACAGTGTGCGTTTAATAAGTAACAGCATAAAAAGTCTCCTTAAATGAATGATTCCCGGCTATCCTGAACCCTGACACTGATGTCAGAGTCAAGCCGCTTTATGGGGAGTCACTTATGCAGTTATCAATTGGAGAGCTGGCAAGAGAGACAGGCGTGAGCGTGCGCGCCATTCGTCATTACGATCGCCATCATCTGCTAACTTCAACACGTGCCTGCAATGGATACCGTTTTTTCCCGCCACAGGCGATAACCCAGGTGCGCCAGATTCAACGGCTGATCAATACCGGTTTCAGCATCGCCGAAATCTGCTCTTTTCCGGATTGTATGCGCATGATCGAAGGGGCAGCATTCTGCCCGGAAACTCAGGCTGTGCAATATAAGCGACTGGCGGATATTGAACGCCAAATTAGTGAACTCGAATCTCGCCGGGCATTGCTGATGGCCACGCTGGCTGAAGGCATCACCCGATGATGCGGTTTTATATCAACAGCGCGGTCAGTAATGTTCTTTGCGGATAAATTTTTGCGCTAAATCAGCGCTCTTAGACCAGGGAAGTGAGTGATGTTCCATCTGATTTTCAGCATACCGAGCTGGTATGTGATCGCCCGATTTTTGTTCCCGTTAGCCATGCCCTTGCTGTTAAAAATCATCCTGTCTTTGCTGGTGTTGCTGGTTTCGCAATATCTGCTGGTGAGCCGTTTTACCTCTGGCAGCATGTTCTCGCCGGAAATGCCGCGCGCCATCGTCATCCTGTTCAACTGGGGTTTCAGCGCCGTTTTATTCCTCGCGCTGACGCAATTTTTGATTGATGCAGTGGCGCTGGTTTCGCTGTTGTTCCGCCATCCGTTCGAAATCGTGCCCGCGGTGCGTTATGTGGCGGCGGCGTTTGCCTTGATTCTGGCCACGGTTGGCGTTTATCAGGCCATCCGCGTTCCGCCCATCAAAGATGTGACCATCGAAATCGACAACCTTCCGCGCGAATTCGAAGGCTATCAACTGTTGCAGTTAACCGATATGCACATCACCAAACTTTTTAATGAGAAATGGACGCGCGCCCTGGTGCAAAAAGCCATGACGCTGGACGTTGACTTGATTCTGGTCACCGGCGATGTGATTGACGGCACGCTGCAGAATCGTCGTGCGGACGTCGAACCGCTGCGCGGATTACACGCGCGCGATGGCGTTTTCGCCATCACCGGCAATCACGAATATTTCTTTGAGCAGGAGCGTTGGACCGCACATCTGGCGTCGCTAGGTCTGGAGCCGTTACTCAATCGCCATACGGTGATTAAACGCGATAACGCCGAGCTGGTGATCGCCGGCATGCCGGATACGTCAGCAGCACGACGTGGCGCAGTTGGCCCCGATTTGGAACTGGCGCTGGCCGGTGCGCCGGAAAACGCTCCGGTGATCTTGCTCGACCACCAACCGCGCAACGCCCGGAAAAACGCATTGAAAAACATCGATCTACAGCTGTCTGGCCACACGCACGGCGGCCTGATTGTTGGCTTCGATCGCCTGTTTGCCAAACCCAACGCGGGTTTCGTGTCGGGTTTGTATCAGGTCGACGGCATGCAACTCTACGTCAACAACGGCACCGCACTGTGGCCTGGCATGGCGGTGCGTTTGGGCCGACCATCGGAGTTGACCCGCATTACGCTGCAGCGCAAACCGTAACGCGCGTCAAGGTTGTGGGATTGCCCGCGAGGCATCCCACAATCTCATCATCTGCGCGATTCCGCGCTCAATCTCGTCTAGAGGAACGTCATCGCGCGCCAGCGTTGAGATTCCCAGCATAAAACTGTTGAAGCTGACCGCCAGGGAAAGCGTCGCCTCCTCATCCCGTAACTCACCGCTGCCGATCCCTCTTTCAACGCAATGCTTGATCCCTTCACGGGTGCGCATGCGCGATGCTTCAAGCGGTTTAAGCACGTGGCGATTTTCCTCAGAACATGAAGACATCACGCTTAGCGCCACCATGCATCCACGCGGATGCGCAGGATCGTACTGCATTCGGGCGGAGTTGAGCAGCGCGGTTTCCAGCGCCTGCCGAGCGGGCACGCGGGTATCCCACAAAGCTTCCGTGACCTGAGCATGGGTTTGCAAATAACAGTTCACGGCTTCAGCAAAGAGTGCCTCTTTCGATCCAAACGCGGCGTAGAAGCTTGGCGCGGTGATGCCTTTGCCTATTGAGGCTTTGAGCTGCGCCAGCGAGGTTGATTCATAGCCGTTTTCCCAGAAAAGGTGCATCGCTTTGATCACCGCTTCATCCCGATCAAATTGTCTTGGTCTGCCTGTTCTCATCATCACATCCTCCGCAATTTATACTAATCGATACAGAATTCATTGACAACGCACAGCTCGTCTCAGCAATATAAATACCGATCGATACATATATTCATGGCGCTTCGCGGCGCTGTTGCAAATCAAGAGCAGGCTAAATAATGAATTCAACGTTTAAGCACGAAGAAGCCCAACGGCTGCCGATATTGGCGCTTTTGGCGCTCGCAATGGCAGGTTTTATCTGCATTCTGACTGAAACCATACCCGCGGGATTGCTGCCACAAATCAGTCAGGGGCTCAATATTTCCCCCTCGCTGGCCGGTCAATGGGTTACCGCCTATGCAGCCGGTTCGCTACTGGCCGCGATTCCGCTCACATTGCTGACCCGAAGTTGGTCGCGCCGGGTTGTGCTGCTGAGCACCGTGTGTGGATTTCTGCTGTTTAACACTCTCACCGCCGTCTCTTCAGACATCGTCATCATCTTAATAGCGCGATTTTTTGCTGGTGCCTCAGCCGGTTTGGCGTGGAGTTTGATTGCGGGCTATGCGCGAAGAATGGTGGCTCCATCGCTTCAGGGACGCGCATTGGCGCTCGCCATGGTGGGCACGCCAATCGCCCTTTCAATCGGCGTCCCGGCAGGCACATGGATGGGATCGTTGCTGGGATGGCGTCTGACTTTTGCCGCCATGTCGGGACTCTCGATTATTCTGATTGGCTGGATTCTGCTGGCCGTGCCGAACTATCCCGGCCAATCGGCCACGCAAAAAATGCCGCTTGGTGCAGTATTACGTATCCCCGGCGTATGTGCCGTGCTTGCTGTGGTGCTGACCTGGATGCTTGCGCATAACATTCTCTATACCTACATCGCGCCGTTTATTACTTCAGCCGGTCTGGCGCATCGCGTGGATGTGGTGCTGCTGATCTTTGGCATCGCGGCTTTGGGTGGAATATTCATTACCGGCAAGATCATTGATACCCATCTGCGTAAAGCGGTGCTGATGTCACTCTCCATCTTTGCTGCGGTGTCGCTGATTTTTGGTCTGAGTACGCCAACACCCGCCGTGATCTATGCGGGCATAGCCGTTTGGGGACTCACCTTCGGTGGTGCCGCGACGCTGCTGCAAACGGCTCTGGCAGATGCCGCCGGCGAATATGCCGATGTCGCGCTCTCCATGAATGTCGTCACCTGGAACAGCGCTATCGCCCTCGGCGGTTTGACCGGCGGAATGTTGCTGGAACATGTCGGCTCCCAATCTTTTCCGTGGGCGATTCTGCTATTGCTGTTGGTCGCGTTGGGAATTGCGCTGCGTGCTAAGCAGGGTTTCCCGGCTGAGAACTGCCGGGCGAAAACGTCACTCAGCCCGGCCAGCGAGACTGACGGATAACGCGACAGAAATTGAGCGGTGAAAAATCCGGCTCTTTATCCTTAATCACATCGGCTTTTACATTGCCAAAGGTGGTGTCCGGTTTAAGCCGGATGCCATCATAAAAGGCCTGAATGATCGCCTCCTTGAATGCCGCCGGGCGCGGATAGTTCGCCGTCACGGCGCCAATCTCCTCTTCCGCAAACTTCTCATAACCGATGCCCAGCACGTCCATCTCCACGCCAGCGGTAACCAGCGCTATTTCTGGTGCCATAAACTCCGGGATTCCCGGCGTTGTGTGCAGCGCAATCGCGGTCCACACCTTATCGATATCGCTGCTGGCGATGCCGTAGCCCTGCAAAAATGCCCGCGCGGCATTGGCGCTATCTACCTCAAAACGCTTATCGCAGCTGCAGTGTTCGTGCGTCAGGCCGATGTCATGGAACATGCAGCCGATATACAGCAGCTCGCGATCGACGTTAACTCCACGCTGCTGCCCCGCTAGCGCGCCCCAGTAAAAGACGCGGCTGGAGTGGTTAAACAGCAACTCTGATTCGGTATCGCGCACAAACTCTGTCGCTTCACGGGCCATTTTGCTGTCCGGGATGCGGATGCCGGTAATGTTCACGCTCATTTTTTCTCTCCTGTTGGTTGTCTTTTTCAACCATAGAGCGCAGGCTAAAAGTCTTAAAGTGCCCAATGCAGACGATTAAAGACATTGTGATGTTTTGCGACATGAGGAATTGAATGCGTCATGAAATAGCGATTTTGGCGGTGCCGGGCGTGCAGTTACTCGACGTTTGCGGCCCGCTGGATGTGTTTGCCGAAGCCAACCGTCTGCTGCAGCGGCAGATTTACACGCCACGCATTATCGCGATTGAGGGCGGAGAAATTCACGCATCATCCGGCGTGCGGCTGAGCGCAGATTTGCAGCTGGCTGAAACACTGAACTATGCGCCGCATACCTTTCTGATTGCGGGTGCGCCGGGCATAGAAAATTTTGCTGCCGATAACAACCTGCTGCATGCGCTGAGCGGTTTATGCCAGCGCAGCCAGCGTTTCGGTTCGGTGTGCAGCGGCGCATTGCTGCTGGCGCGGACCGGATTGCTGGCCGGAAAGCACGTCACCACGCACTGGGAAAGCGCCGCTTTACTGGCTTCACGTTTTCCCGAGATCACCGTAGATGCCGATGCGTTGTGCGTTGCAGATGGGCGAGTGCGTACCGCCGCGGGCGTTACGTCTGGGCTGGATCTGGCGCTGCGTCTGGTGGAAGAGGATCTTGGGCGAGAAGTTGCGATTGAGATCGCCGCGCATCTGGTGATGTTTTTCCGGCGTCCGGTCAATCAGGCGCATTTTATGCGCAGCAACAGCGCATCGTTGCGCGGCCGCTCGGCGTTGCAGGAGTTACAGCGTTGGGTGATTTCGCATCTGGCGGAAGTTAAAACCGTGGCGATGATGGCCGAACATATGGCGATCAGTGAAAGGCATTTGACGCGATTGTTCCGCAATGAGTTGGGGATGACGCCGGGACAATGGCTGGAACGCGAGCGCGTAGCGAAAGCGAAACAGCTGCTGGAGCAAAAATCGCTGCCCGCAAAAACGCTGGCATTACAGTGCGGATTTTCCGGCGCTGACGTGATGCGGCGAGTATTCAGCCGCGTCACCGGCATCACACCCGCCGCATATCGCAAAATGCAGCGTTTCTCGTAGGGTCGCCATTTATGGCGACCAGGTACACGTCAACGCGCATCCTACGATTTCGCAAACGCCAGCAAGTCAGGATTAATCTGCTCAGGATGCGTCGCGAACATACCGTGCGACAAACCTGGATAGGTTTTCAGCGTGCCCTGTTTCAGCAACTTAATCGCCTTATGCGCCGAATCATTAATCGGCACCACCTGATCGTCTTCCCCGTGCAGCACCAAAACCGGCACGGTGATCGCTTTTAAATCTTCGGTAAAATCGGTTTCCGAGAAGGCAGTGATACAGTCGTACTGCGCCTTAGCGCCGCCCGCCATGCCCTGACGCCACCAGTTATCGATCAAACCCTGGCTCACTTTCGCACCCGGACGGTTAAAGCCGTAGAACGGCCCCGCTGGCACATCGATAAAGAACTGCGCGCGGTTAGCGGCCAGCGCTGAGCGGAAACCGTCAAACACCTCTTTCGGCAAGCCTTCAGGATTGGCGGCGGTTTGCAACATGATTGGCGGCACGGCGCCCATCAACACCGCTTTCGCTACGCGGCCTTTCTCGGCATGCGCCACATAACGCGCCACTTCACCGCCACCGGTTGAGTGACCGATATGGATGGCGTTGCGCAGATCCAGCGCTTTGGCCAGTTCTGCCACGTCGGCGGCGTATGTGGTCATATCGTTGCCGCTATCGGTTTGGTCAGAACGCCCGTGGCCGCGACGGTCGTGGGCGATAACGCGATAACCCTGTGCCAGGAAGAACAACATTTGGTTGTCCCAGTCATCGGCGCTTAAAGGCCAGCCGTGGTGAAACACTACCGGTTGCGCGTTTTTTGGGCCCCAGTCTTTGTAAAAGATTTTGGTACCGTCTTGAGTGGTGATGATGCCGTTGCTCATGAGTAAGTCCTCTGTAAGTGATTGTCTGCGTTCGATGGGCTTATTGTCACGGAAAGCGGCAGCGGCTAATATTGTCAAATATGACACATTAGGGGCCGTAACTGACAAATGATGAAAACTGCAGAAAACAGCGTTGTGGCGGAGATTGGTCTGGTACTTTATCCCGATTGCCAGCTCGCGGCGATTTATGGCTTAACCGATATGTTCAGGATTGCCGCGGAATGGGCGGAAAATATATCGGGTGAGGAGCGCAAGCGGACGATTCGTGTCTCACATTGGCAGATCGATGCGCACAGCGATCACATGGTTTGCGTCTGGGATAGCCATCCCGATACGCCACATCGATTGAGCCACGTGATTGCGCCGCCAAGTCTGGTGGCGCCAGCGAAAATGGTGCCCATGAAGGTGCCTGCCAACTGGATGAGCGGGCTTTATGATGAAGGCGTAACGCTCTGTTCGGTGTGCGCCGGTGCCTTTGTGCTGGCCGAAACCGGACTGATCGATCACCGTCGCGCCACCACGCACTGGGCCTTTGCGCAGACGCTGTCAGAGCGTTTTCCTGCGGTGGACGTCGCGGTGGAAAATATGGTGATTGACGATGGCGATATTATTACCGCCGGTGGGATTTTGGCGTGGACCGATTTGGGTTTGACGCTAATCGAAAAAGTGCTCGGCACCGGCACCATGCTGGCGACCTCACGCTTTTTACTGATCGACCCGCCGCGACGCGAGCAAAGCACCTATTCGGCATTTATCCCCAATTTCGATCACGGTGATAGCCAAATTCTGCGCGCGCAGCATCATCTTCATGCCCATGTTGCTGAGCAGCACAGCATTGAGAGCATGTCGGCGCTGGCAAGCATGACGCCACGTACTTTTCTGCGCCATTTCCAGAAAGCGACCGGCCTGCGGCCAACGGATTATTTGCAGCAGGTACGCATTATGAAAGCGCGCGACGCGCTGGAGCTGAGTAATCGTTCGGTCGATCAGATCGCCTGGGAGATTGGCTACAGCGACCCTTCCGCTTTCCGCAAAATTTTCCGCAAACTCACTGGCGTCACGCCCGGCCAGTATCGGCAGCGGTTTGGTACCCGGCAACATAATTAACGCCCATCACAGCAGGAAAATCGCCGTTTTCCTGCCATGATTACGTTCGTCCCGTTCCGATTACTTGCTAAGGATTTCTATGCCACTGCGTTCGCTTCAGGCTCTGTGTCTGGTTAACTTTTTTATGGCTGACGTACGAGATGGTCTTGGGCCTTTTCTCGGCATATTTCTGACAGAACGCCACTGGAATGCAGGAGATATTGGCTGGGTGATGACCGCCGGTGGCCTTGCAGGGCTGGTTGCCACCCTGCCGGCGGGTTTAGCCACAGACGCTACTCGCCATAAACGATCGTTGCTGCTCATCGGTTCACTCCTGATCACCCTATCCACCTTGCTGCTGTGGTATTTCCATCAGGGATGGATCGTGGTTTTATCGCAGATTGTGACTGGCCTTTCCGCCGCGCTCATCGCGCCGATGTTGACGGGTATTACCCTTGGCCTGGCCGGTCCGCAAGGATTCAGCCATCAAATGGGGAGAAATGAAGCCTTCAATCACGGCGGAAATATGACGGCCGCCATTATTGCGGGTGCTTCAGTGTGGTTGTGGGGAACGGGTGCGGTGTTTGTTCTCATGACGACGATGGCGCTGTGCGCAGGTGCAGCCGTGCTGGCTATTCGTCATAACGACATCGATAACCTTGCCGCGCGCGGGCTTTCTGGCAGCGAATCGGCCAGCAACGTCCCACGTCTTTATCAGATTGCCCGTAATCCTGCCGTCATTATCACGGGAGTCACGCTGTTACTCTTCCATCTTGGCAATGCCGCGCTGTTACCTATGCTGAGCCTGCGGGTGGCGGCAGCGCACAATGCAGCCATCAGCCCCGGACTTTATGCTGCCGCCACGGTGGTTATTTCACAATGTGTGATGATTCCCATGGCGCTGTATGCTGCACGTCACGCACCGCGTTTTGGCTATCCCGTGCTGATCACGGCGGCGCTGCTGGTGCTGCCATTACGTGCGTTGATTGCCTCCGCTTTTGACGGCGCTTATTTCATGATTCCGGTACAGATTCTGGATGGCGTAGCGGCGGGTCTGCTGGGCGTGGCGGTGCCGGGTTATATCGTGAAGGTGCTTGAGGGCAGCGGACATACTAATGCGGGTCAGGGTTTTATCATGCTCATGCAGGGCGTCGGCGCGGCAATGAGTCCCGCGTTGGCGGGAAACATTGCCGCAGCCTATTCCTATCGCAGTGCGTTTGCCGTGCTAGGCGCGATCGCCCTTGCGGCGCTGATCACCTGGTGGCTAGGCAGCCGTTATTCAGAGAAAAACGGCGTGCCACGCTCAGCGCGTTCTTAGCTGTGGCTCGATTAACTCAGCTGGAAACGCCCAACGGTGTTCGCCAGCTGCGAGGCCTGATCTTCCAGCGAACTGGCGGCGGCAGACATCTCCTGCACCAGCGCGGCGTTCTGCTGCGTGGTGCTGTCCATCTCGTTCACCGCGATGGTCACCTGGCTGATGCCGCGCGCCTGCTCATCGGAAGCAATCACGATTTCACCGATAATGGTGCGCACCGAATTCACCGCCTGCGTCATCTCCTGCATGGTCTTGCCCGCATCCTGCACCAGCTGCACGCCGCTGCCGACGCGCTGCGTTGACTCCTGAATCAGCGCGCCGATATCTTTCACCGCATTGGCGCTGCGTTGGGCCAGATTACGGACTTCCGACGCCACCACGGCAAAGCCGCGTCCTTGTTCTCCGGCACGCGCCGCTTCTACTGCGGCGTTCAGCGCCAGAATATTGGTCTGGAAGGCGATGCTATTGATGATGGCGGTGATGTCGCCAATTTTCTTCGCGCTGTCGTCAATTTGCGCCATGGTTTGCACCACTTCGCCCACCAGCGTTTCACCACGACTGGCAATGTGCGTGGCGTTGTCGGTGAGCGTTGTCGCCTGATGCGCGTTGGTGGCATTGTGTTTCACCGTGGCAGTAATCTGCTCCATGCTGGCGGCGGTTTGCTCTAGCGCGGCAGCTTGCTGCTCGGTACGCGAGGCGAGATTGAGGTTGCCGCTGGCGATTTCACCCGCGCCCTGACGCACCGACGAACTGGCATCCTGAATCTGTCCCACGATATCGCGCAGCTGATTTTGCATGGTATGCAGCGCATAGAACAAGCTGCTGTTATCGCGACCTTTCAACGTGATGACGTTATCGAGTTTGCCATCGGCGACGGCCAGCGCGATGGTCGCGGCTTCCAGCGGTTCGCCACCAATCGGCTTCAGCACTTTGCGGCTGAACAGCATGCCAAGCAGCGTACACACCACCAGAATGCTGATGATCATCAGGATCACCGCGTTAATCAGTTGACGATGCGCCGCCGCCATCACCTGGCTGACCGGCGCAACCACGCCGAGATACCATTTCTGATCGCTGTTACCAATCACCACCGGCTGCCAGGTTACCAGCGCATCTTCACCCAGCAACGCATCATGATGTTCCATCACGCTGCTGCTGAAGTTATGGGTATCACCTTTCCACGGCTTGCTGGTCTGGCTTTTATCCGGATAGGAAACCACATTACCCGCGCTGGAGAGCAACATCGCATAGCCGCTGCCATCCCACGGTTTGATTTTGTTGACCTTTTCCTGCAGCGACGCCAGCGAAATATCGGACGTCACCACGCCCCACAGTTTGCCCTGACTCACAATCGGCGCCGCTACCGAAGTCAGCAGCGTCGGCACGCCGTTGTAGGCGTAGCTGTATGGCTCAATCAGCATATCTTTCTGACTTTTCTGCGGCAGCAGATAGTAATCGCCCTGACCTGGCGTGAAGATCGAGGTCAGCGGATGCAGGTTAAAATTGCCGGTTTGATCGCGATCGACGAAGAAGGCGTAGCGTCCTTTCGGTGCCGCATTGGCTTGGGTGGCGAACTCCGCGTCACGTCCGTCAAAGGCATTCTCTTCGAAGATCACCGAGATCGACAGATAATCGGGATTATCGCGCAGCGCCGATTCCATCAGCTTATCGGCAACTTTACGGTCCTGAATGCCCGCCGCTGGCAGTGCGATCAAGCTATGGCCGAGGTTGTGCGCCACATCGCGCGCGTAGCTAAGTTCATGCTGAATTTGCAGCGCCTGGCTTTGCGCAATCTGCTGCAGATAGCTTTCAGCCAGCGACTTTTGTTCGTTACTGGATTGCCAGCTAAGCACGCCGATGGTCACGGCAAAGCCGAGCGTGATGGTTAAGGCGCCCGTCAGCAGCATCTGCGTGCGGGTGCTCATTTTTTTCTTAAGTGATGCGTGTTTGGCCATTATGGCGCTCCTGGAGTTGACACTTTTCGGTATTCAGAACCACTCCCTGTGCGCGAACATCCCTTTGAACACTCTATCGGCGCGCAGCGGTGGAACTTGATGGCGACCCAACGGAGTTTGGCGAGGTTTTTGTAGGGTCGCCATTCATGGCGACCGTCATCAAATCAGCGCCCTCTATCTGCTGGTCAATGAGCCGATTACAAGCTATTATTCAGCTCACCATATGAGCCGAATAGCCGTTCTATTCAGCTCATGCGATTCAGGAGTGACTCTATGATGTGGATTTGGCAGCAGCCCGATTGGCCGCAGTTTCGCTGGCAGGAAGAGAAATTACTGCCGCGCCTGCGCCAGCTGCAGCAGCAGCGCGGCGTCTTGCTGGGCCGCGCTAGCGTGCAAGATAACAGCGATCAACAAACGCTGGATACGCTGCTCAGCAATATCCTCTCTTCCTCAGCGATTGAAGATGAGCGCGTCAACGCGCAGTCGGTACGATCGTCCCTTGCCCGCCGTTTAGGGGTTTCGCTCGATCAGCCTTACCCGGTTTCCGAACGTTCCGAAGGTTTGGCAACCATGATGATGGATGCCATTACGCAACGCGATCAGGAACTAACGTCGGCGCGTTTATGTCAGTGGCATCGCTGGCTGTTTCCCGCAAGCGAATGGACCATCAAGCGACTGAATGTCGGCACGTTACGCGGCGATGAACCGATGCAGGTAGTTTCAGGACGCATCGATCGACCAACGGTGCATTTCGAAGCGCCGCCGCGTGCAGGGCTGGAAGCACAGCTAGAGGAATTTATTGCCTGGTTTAATCACAGCCGCGCGAATCCGCTGCTCGATCCGCTGTTGCGCGCCGCGCTCTGCCATCTGTGGTTCGTTACGCTGCACCCGTTTGATGACGGTAATGGACGTATCACCCGCGCCCTGACCGATTTGGCGCTGGCGCAGGCGGATAGCCAGAGCATCCGCTTGTATGCCATGTCCGCATCGATTCTGGCGCGACGTGCCGATTATTACCGCATCCTGCAGCAGACGCAGCGCGGTGCGCTGGACGTCACAGATTGGCTGCTGTGGTTTTGTGATGTGCTGAATGACAGCCTTGAGCGTGCGCTGGAAACCGTCACGCGCACGCAAAACAAAGCGCGCTTCTGGTTAATGCACAATGCTGCTGAGCTGAGTGCGGAGCAAACCCGCGTGCTGAATCGCTTACTGGATGGCGGTGAACAGGGATTTAACGCAGGCATAAGCGCCGGCCAGTATCAGAAGGTGGCGAAAGTGAGTAAAGCCACGGCGACGCGACATCTGACAGAACTGCTGGCGAAAGGTTGTCTGGAGAAATTACCCGGCGGCGGGCGCAGCACGCGCTACCAGATTAAGCATTGATGGGTAACCAGGTGCGCATCAATGCGCACCTGACAAAACGGCTTACGCCGCTTTAACCGCGCGGACTTTCTTTTCCGGCGCTACCGCTTCCGCTTCGCTCTCGGTTTCCGCAGCGGCTTCAGGCGTTTGCGCAACCTCTTCTGCCTTTACAATATCCGGCAGCTTGCTGGTGCGCAGGATATGCTGCACCGCGTCTTTCTGTTCAGCCAACAGCAGACCCAATGCTTCGGCCTGCGCTTCACCCAAATCTGGCTGATGTTGCTGTAGCCAATCGGTAAAGGCGTCTGCCATATCGAGCATTTTGTCCCAGGCATCCGCGTCTTTTTTATTGGCAAACGTCATCTTTTCTTCACCCTTTCTGACTACAACATATTTGGTTTCGACTGCCATGATGCACCTCGATTAACTGTATTTATATACAGTATATTCTGATCAAACTTTTCCAGGCAATGACTTTCTGCTGTTAAGCCAGTAATTCTTCCAGGAATAGCGCCAACGCTTTGCGCGGATCGTCCTCTTCCGAGACGATCATCTCAATGCCCCACTGCCCTAATACCTCTTTTGCCACCGGGTTATTGCGGTTGGTGAACAGGTACGATTTAGGACGCGCGGTGGCCAAGCCGGTTCGGCCCCACATTTTTGTCAGGCGGTAGAATAACAGACGAATATTGAAATCGCTGATGCTGTAGCCCACAAACAATACCGAGTTGCCCATGACGTCGTGCGTGAGTTTGATACCCAGCGGCGAATCAAAATAGAGGCGTTCAAAGTAGCTGCTTTCATCCAGCACAATTGACGTATCGTCGTCGAAATCACCATGCAGTTTGATGATGTGGCGCTTATCTTCAGTCAACGACACCAAATCTGCCGCGTTCGCGACTTTACTGTAAGGCACGTTGTGCGCCTCATGCGCCATTTCAAGCCAGCGATCGTAATTGGTGGTGTAGATGCGTGAGAAATTGCCTTGGGTGATCATGGTATGGATTTCAGAACTGCGCACGTCAATATCCGGACGATGCCATTCGCGATCCATCCAGCTGCGCAGCGGTCCCAGCGAGCCTTTACGCTGCTTGTAATACTCCGCCAGCGACAGATGCGTGCCGTAGGTATTGAAGATTTTTGGGTCGTAGCCCAGCTCTTTAGCCAGATGCGCAATCAGTTCATGCCATTCCGGCAGGCCAAGATTACGTGAAATGCCTGCACCGGCGAACAGGATCAGTTTACCGGCGTCATAGGCGCGTTTTAGCTCGGGTTTCATGCCAATCCCCGCGATGTTTTCAAAAAGGTTGCGAAGCGATCCAGCGCCAGGCGACGCATCGAAATCTCATTTTTCAGCTCGCCCATTTCGGCGAAAGTTTGCGTGTGCCCTTCCGGGATAAACACGCAGTCCCATTGAAATTCGCGTGGACCAGCAGGCTCGGTGGCGATGGTGCCGCGCAGTTCGCCTTCGAACTGATACATTTTTTGCCCATCGCAATAGCCAAGCACGGTTTTTGCCGTGACGCAGGCGCTATCTAAACCGTTCACCAGTTTGGTGAAGCGCTCGGCATTCAGGCGGCTCCAGAAGATGCGCGTCAATCCGGCCGGTAAGCCGTTCAGGCCATCCAGATAGAGTCCGGTGTGTTCGACAAACAGCGGACGACCAATAATAGAGAACGCTTTGGTGAGCTTGTCGCGCACCAGTTCAACCTCATTTTCAGTCTGAATCTCTTCAATACGGCGTGCGATGGGCAGCACTTCGACACCGACCGGCTCAAGGATGGTACGCACCTCGGCCAGCTTTAGTTCATTGGCAGACAGGAATCGTATTTTCATTGCAATCAGTATGTTGAAGGTGAGTTTAAGCTCTGTAAAAGCCTTTCCGTTGTTCGTTGATTCTAGCGCGCCTACCGGGCACTGGGTAGGAACAATCTCTGATAGGAGAAAACAAAATTATGACTTTATCGATGCAAGAATCTAGAATAATTATGCGATTCAATTTAATAAATATGACAGTAAAAATGAGAACCTCAGATGATTTCTTATTTTAGCTCCAGATATTCCATGCTAAAAGATTTACCCTTCATTTTGCAGGGTGATAACCCAGAAAAAAAATTGCGCTTAACTCTGCTCATTGCTGGATTTTCCAGCATCCTGGCGGGTTTTTATATGGTAGCGACGAATTTCATTAAGGGAGAAAATGGTGTTTCCGCCTTATATTGCCTGAGCACCGCGATGGGATTTTATATTGTCATTGCGGCATTCCGTGACAAGCTGAACAAACATCTCTACATCATCGTGCATGCTTTGTTACTGATCATAATGCTGTTGTTTCTGCTGGATAATGACCACAGAGTAGAAAAACACTCAGAGTACAATTATCTGGTGGCGTTAACCGTCGGCTCAGCATTGGTATTACGCCAGCAAACACCTTACTTAAGTAAAATATTCCCGTTAATCTGCCTGGTGGTTTATCTGTTTTTTATCTCGACCGGATTAACCTGGCAACATAGCGCGTTTCAGCTCAATATTCCGCATGAGTCCGGCTTTTATATCGTCAACTGTGCAGTGCCAATGATCGCGCTGTTGTTGACGGCATTCACGCTGCGCGGCAACTACTCCGAAACCGATTTGATTAAACGTGAACTTTCACAAGCCATCGAAAAGAATCAGCTGGAGCTCTATTACCAGCCACAAGTCGACAGCAATAAAAAGCTGATTGGATTTGAAGCCCTGCTGCGCTGGAAGCATCCTGTTAAAGGCTTTATTTCACCCGAAGTGTTTATTCCAGTGGCCGAAAAAAGTGGCTTGATTATCGACATTGGCAAGTGGGTGATGGAACACACCTTACAGCAAATCGCCGAATGGGATCGCGGTCAGCACCTTAGTGATTTGGTGTTTTCTGTTAACATCAGTCCGCTGCAGTTAATACACCGCGATTTCACCCAGGATACCTTGTTATCGCTGTCACATTATAAAATCCGCCCCGAACGCCTCAAGTTTGAAATTACTGAAACCACCTTTATCTACGACCAGAAGCGTATTGGCGACGTAATCAACCATTTTAGCCAATTAGGTGTTAAATGGGCGATTGATGACTTTGGCGTCGGCTATTCCTCGCTGAAATCGATTAGTGATTTTGCTATTGATGATATTAAGATCGATAAATCGTTAATCATGCAGATTTTTAAAAATGAGTCATCGGCGATTGTGGTGCAGAAAACCATCGAGTTATCGCGTGAAATGGGTCTGAATGTGCTGGCTGAAGGCATCGAGAGTGAGGAGTATTTCACCTACCTGCGCGATAAAGGCTGCCATCTGTTTCAGGGCTACCATTTCGCCCGCCCGCTGCCGCCCGCAGATGCGCAGGTATGGATCAAAAAGGCCAAAATATAACCCCCTGTTTTGTAGGGTCGCCATTTATGGTGACCAGGTGCGCATTAATGCGAACCCTACGAAAACCACGTCATATAATCGTACGGTCGCCATTTATTTCAACCAGGTGCGCATTAATGCGCACCCTACGAAAACCGCGCTATATAATCGTACCGTCGCCATTTATGGCGACCAGATGCGCATAAATGCGTACCCTACGAAAACCGCGTTATACATTCGTAGGGCCGCCATTTATGGCGACCGTTCCAGCATATACAATTTAAAACAGCAGTTTCGCAAGTGAAAGACCCGCTCCTAAGGTTACAAATTGGCTAGTCACCATCCATTTGGTTTGTGTAATCATTGCTTTATACAAATCGACCTTTATCGCCGCAACATCCTCCTTAGTAGCGTGATTAGACATGATCACCGCTACATCCGCTTTCACCGCAGCCACATCCTCTTTAGTCGCATAATTTGACTTGATTACAGCCACATCAGAGACCAGCGAAGTAACCTGATCTTCCAGCCTTTTAACACGCTCTTGCATTCCTTTACCTCCGCTCGGTGGTTGTCCGCCTTAATTGCATTTACGTTGACGGCACGCATAATTGATAACACTTTTATTTAACGGTTCAGCTAACATTATTTCACCCCAATCGTTTCCATTTTTGATTGGGTAATGCAGGTTGACGGTAGGCCATTTAGTCAAACTCCCTTTTGCAATGGTAAACCTTAAACACCACACTCGCCCAAAACCCTGAACATCTTAGCACCGGGATTTTTCATAAACATTAGTGGTTTGAATAAGAAAATAAAAATAACTGTCAAAAAAACAAAGAAGATAATCAATTAACTGAGCAACAAATATTCTGCCGACAATTTAATGTGAGCCAACCTAAAACCCAATGAAATAAAAAAAGCCCACAACTTTCACATCGTGAGCTTTCTCGCAGAATAAAGCAGGACGGAAAATTACTGGTAAACAATCCCCGGAGGATTTACCTGCGATGTTTCCACCGCCTCTTCCTGTTCGCCCCAGCGTGCCAACACTTGTTTGTACTCGCCGCTGGCAATCGCACCATTAATCGCCTGCTGCAGCGCCACATCTAATCCATTGCCTTTCTTAGTAGTCACCGCCACCCAGGCACGAAACGGGCCGTGGCCGACGATTTTGGTCTGCCCGCGCGAAGCGACTTTCCATGCAGCCAATGATTGAGGGCCAAACGATGCATCCGCACGCCCGGAAAGCAGCGCCAGCGTGGCTGCCGCATCATCGTTGAGATAGATTGGCTGCACGGGCGCTAAGCCTTGGGCGCGGTTCTTCTCATCCCAGCTGAGTAAAATCCGCTCCTGATTGGTGCCCGAACCAACAATGATGCGCTTACCCGCCACATCTTCGCGGCCCTTAATCGCGGTTATCGCGCTATTGGTTTTCACCGCAAACGCATGGTTATCCGCGCGATAAGTAGCGAAATCGAACTTCTTCTTGCGCTCTTCGGTAACGGCAATATTGAACATCGCCACGTCATAACGTCCGGCGGTGATGCCCAGCGGCCAATCTTCCCACGCGGCTGGCACCAGTTTCAGTTTTAAGCCCAAACTGTCCGCCAGCAGACGCGCAATATCCGGATCGCTGCCAATCAGCGTTTTATTATCCGACGCCCACAAACCGATCGGCGGCGAGTTCATCGCCGTAGTGGCGACGGTCAAATAACCCGGATTCACAAAGTGAAAACCCGCTGGAATCTTCGCGATAGCCTGTGGATTCGCGGCTATATTGATCGGCGTTTCGTTGTTTTTGGCATCCAGCGTTTCTGCTGCGATGGCTGGCGCGCTTAACATCACTGCCAGCAACGCCGTAATAATTACTCGTTCCATTAAAGTACCCGCGCCAGAAAACGTTTGGTGCGCTCGTGGCGCGGCTGATTCAATACCTGATTGCTGCTGCCCTGCTCGACAATGCGTCCATCGACCATAAACACCACGTTATCTGCCACTTCTCGCGCAAAGCCGACCTCGTGCGTGACAATCACCAAAGTGGTGCCGGAACGCGCCAGCTTTTTGATTACATCCAGCACTTCACCCACCAGCTCGGGATCAAGCGCTGACGTCGGTTCATCAAACAGCATCACGCGCGGATTGAGCATTAAGGCACGCGCAATCGCGATACGCTGCTGTTGGCCGCCCGACAAATGGCGCGGCCAGGCATCGGCTTTGTGACGCAAACCCACCACATCCAGCAGCTCACCGGCGCGATCAATCGCTTCACGGCGTGACAGCTGACGATGCGCAATCGGCGCTTCAATCAGGTTCTCCAGCACCGTCAGATGCGGGAACAGATTGAAGTTCTGGAACACATAGCCAACGTTGATGCGCTGACGCAGAATCGCCTTCTCTTTCAGCTCATAAAGCTTGTCGCCGCGACGCTGATACCCGATGTAATCGCCATCGATCTGGATATAGCCTTCATCGACGCGCTCCAGATGGTTAATGGTGCGCAGCAGCGTCGATTTACCCGAGCCGGATGGCCCAAGAATCACCGTCACCGATCCCGGTTCCAGCTCCAGCGACACATCATCCAGCGCTTTCAGTTTGCCGAACGACTTGCTCACGCCGGTAATGCTAATGGCGCCAGCGGTATGCAGATTGCGGTAATCAATGGCTTCGGACATGGGAAAGCTCCTCGGTTGCAGGTTTGGCGCTGCGGTTACGCCATTGACGCCAGCGCGACGGCTGCGGTTCACGGGTGACACTGCGCGCCAGCCAGCGCTCAACGCTGTGCTGCAGCAGTGACAGAACGGTGGTGATAATCAGATACCAGGCCGCGCCGACCATCAGCAGCGGAATCACCTGCTGCGTGCGGTTGTAGATCATCTGGATGGTGTAAAACAGTTCCGGCATCGCCAGCACGTAAACCATTGAGGTGCCTTTGGCGAGGCTGATGATTTCATTAAATGTGGTGGGAATAATCGCGCGCAGCGCCTGGGGCAGAATGATGCGGAAGGTACGGCGCGTGGAGGATAATCCCAGCGCTGAAGCCGCTTCAAACTGGCCGTGATCGACACCCAAAAAGCCGCCGCGAATGATCTCAGCACTATAGGCGCTCTGCACCAGCGTCAAACCAATCACCGCCGCCGGGAACTGGCCGAGCACGTTGATGGTCTGGAAATGGCCCCACGACAGCGCGGTAAACGGAATGCCGAGCGACAGCGTGTCGTACAGATAGGAGAAGTTGTAGAGGATGATCAGCACAACGATTAGCGGCAGCGAGCGGAACAGCCAGATATAGCCAAACGCCAGCGTACTCAGCAGCCAGGATGACGAGAGGCGCGCCAGCGCCAGCAAACCGCCAAAAATCAGGCTGAGTATGGTACCAAACAGCGTCAGCAGCAGCGTTTGCCCCAAACCGCTGAGGATCACCGGATCAAAAAACCATTTGGCGAACACCCCCCATTCCCAGCGCGGATTGAACGCAACCGAATCAATCACGCTGGCCAGAATAAACAGCGCGACAATCGCGCCGACGGTACGTGCCGGATATCGCGCCGGCACCACGGTTAAACGTTGTGGTTCATTACTCATTACAACTCCTTAGCTGGCCTGCGCCACGCTATGTACATCAATCACTTTCAGGAAGCGCAAGCGTCCATCGTGTGGCGGCTGGCTGTAGACTTCCATATCCTCCAGTAGCTCAAACTGCGGCTGATAACCGTGGCCGATATACAACTTCACCGCTTCCGGCTGGCGGAAACCGGTGGTGAGAAACACGCGCTGATAGCCCGCACGCAGCGCGCGTCGCTCCAGTTCCTGCAGGATCAGTAGCGCCAATCCCTGACGACGCAGATCGCTGCGCGTCCAGATGCGTTTAAACTCGGCGGTCACTTCGTCGTAGGGTTTGTACGCGCCCATCGCGATGATCTCGCCGTCACGCTCCAGCACGATAAACAGCCCGCGCGGCGGCAAATACCATTCGGTCAGCTCCACCTCTTTTTGGCTGGTGAAGAACGCGCCGTAGCGCGCGGTGTATTCACCAAACAGTCCGGTCAAAATCGGTTGCAGCTCAGGCGCTTCCGGTGATACTTCGCGGAACAGTTGTTCGCTCATGCGGCCTCCTTAATCGCCCAATCCGGCCGGATTGATCTCTGAACTGTCGATACGCTCAACGCCTTCACCCCAGCGCTTCAGCACCTTGTCGTAATCGCCGTTCTTGATCACGCCATTCAGCGCGGTGTTGATCGGCTGCACTAAACCGCCATCTTTCTTCACTGTCACCGCGATGTGCGCCGCTTTCGGCCAGCCGCCATCGACGCTGCCAACCAAACGCGTCTGCTTAGTCAGCGCGGCTTTCCAGGCGCCAATCACGTTCGGACCAAAGTAGGCATCGGCGCGACCCGACTGCAGCGCCAGCGTTTGGGCCGCATCGTCTTTGGTATACACCGGCGTAAACGGTTTCAATCCCTTGGCCTGATTCTCTTTATCCCAGGCCAGCAGGATCGATTCCTGATTGGTGCCAGAGCCGACGATAATGCGCAGTCCGGCGATATCTTCGGCTTTGGTCAGCGACTTAATCGGGCTGCTGGATTTGACGTAAAAACCGAGTGAGTCTTTGCGATAGGTGGCGAAATCGAAGCGCTCTTTGCGCTCTTTGGTGACGGTCACGTTACTGATCGCCGCATCGTATTTGCCCGATGCCACGCCCAGCGGCCAGTCTTCCCAAGAAGTTGGCACCACGTTGAGTTTCAAACCCAGGCTGTCGGCGACTAAGCGGGCGATATCCACTTCGCTGCCGAGCAGGGTTTTGTTGTCATCACTGAATACAGTTAATGGCGGCGAATTCAGCGCGGCCACCGCTACGGTGAACGAACCCGGCACGGCAAAGCGATGTCCAGCCGGGATCTGCGCCACTGCGGCGTCATTTTTCGCGGTATTGATCGGCGTTTTGTTGGCTTCAACACTGATGTTCTGACCGTTAACCGCCACATCTTCGGCGAATACGGCGCTGCTCATGCCCAGCAACAACAGCGCAATAAGGGATTTTTTCTGCATAGCGTTTATTCTCGAGTTTTATTTTTGTGTGTATTGATTAACCGGATCTTTCAGACCAAAGCTGGCGCGCAGCGTGGTTCCGGGGTATTCGCTGCGGGTTAAACCGCGCGCTTGCAGAATCGGTACCACGCGATCGACAAAGCGTTCGAAGGTATCTGGCGTGCCGCCCTGAATGATGAAGCCATCGGTCGCTTCGCTCTCAAACCACAGCTGCAAACCGTCGGCCACCTGTTCTGGCGTGCCGTGGAACAGCGGACGCGGCGTCGCGGCTTCCAGCGCCGCCTGGCGCAGCGTGTGGCCATGCTCGCGCGCCTTGCGTTTGATTTCGTCGGTGGTGCTGCGGAAGCTGTTTTGTCCGATATCGCCGAGTTCCGGGAACGGCTCATCCAGCGGATATTGTGAGAAGTCGTGATGATCGAAGAAGCGGCCGAGATAGTTGAGCGCATCTTTGATGGAAACCAGCGCGGCGGTGGTTTGATACTGCTGCTCCACATCTTGCGCACTGTCGCCAACAATCACACCGACGCCCTGGAAAATGTGCAGATCGCCCGGCTGGCGGCCGTTCGCCACCAGCTGTTTTTTCACATCGCGATAGAATTCCTGCGCCTCTTCGCGCGTCGGCTGATGGGTAAAGATGGCATCAGCATGTTTAGCGGCCAGCTTGCGGCCATCTTCCGAAGCGCCCGCCTGAAACACCACCGGACGTCCTTGCGGCGTGCGTTCGATATTCAGCGGCCCTTGCACCTGGAAGAAATCGCCGTGGTGATTAAGCGTGTGCAGTTTCTCTGGATCAAAGAACTGGCCGCTCTCTTTATTACGTACGAAAGCATCGCCTTCCCACGAATCCCACAGCCCTTTCACCACTTGCAGATACTCATCAGCGATGCGGTAGCGCAGCGCGTGTTCCGGATGCTGCTGGCGCGAGAAGTTCTTCGCCGAACCTTCCAGCGGCGAGGTCACCACGTTCCAGCCCGCACGACCGCCGCTCAGATGATCGAGGCTGGCAAACTGCCGCGCCACGGTGAACGGCTCGCTGTACGAGGTGGAAACAGTGCCGACCAAACCGAGATGCTCGGTCACGCCCGCCAGTGCCGACAGCAAGGTCAGCGGCTCGAAGCGATTGAGGAAGTGGGGAATCGATTTTTCGTTAATAAACAGGCCATCGGCAACAAACAGGAAATCCAGCTTGCCCGCTTCCGCCTTGCGCGCAATGTGTTTAGCGTAATCAAAATTGATGCTGGCATTCGCCAGCGCCGCCGGATGACGCCACGCGGACATATTGCCGGACGCACCATGCAGAATGGTGCCCAATCGCAGTTGTCTTGCAGTCATAATGTTCTCTCTTTTGCCAAGGCGCAGCCTGACGGCGACATGCCTGTCGCCGTGCAGAACCGGAATTAAATAGGTGAATCGCGTTAGTTCAGAATGGCGTCACGACATCGCGCGTTGAGGTGCTGCAACGCTTGCTGAGCCAGTTGCGTAAAGTAGTGTGCAGCGGGGGCAATCAGCGCTTCATCAGGATTGAAGCCGCCATGATGCAGACCAAATTCGCTCGCGCTGCCAATGCTGACAAACGCGCCGGGGATCTGCTGTAAGTAGTAGGCGAAATCTTCGCCGCCGAGATGTAACTCAGCGGTCTGTACGCGGTAGCCCGCCTGCTGCGCCACGTTGCTGGCAAACTGCGCCCAGCGCGCATCATTCTCCAGCACCGGCGGACCGGGATGCCAGCTAAAGGAGGCGCTGGCTCCGTTGGCGGCGGCGATATTCTCCACCAGCGTGCGGGCGCGCTGCTCCAGCTCCGCGCGCACCTGTTTGTCATGGGTGCGCACCGTGCCGCCAAATTCGGCCTCGCCGGGCAGCACGTTCCAGGTTTTGCCGGCTTCGATGCGCGTGACGCTGAGCACTAAGCTGTCCAGCGTGTTGAAGCTGCGGCTGGTGAGCGATTGCAGCGCCTGAATAATCTGGCTGGCGACCACAATGCTGTCCACGCCCTCTTCCGGATGCGCGGCGTGCGCGCCTTTGCCGGAAACCCGCACGATAAATTTATCCGCATTGGCGTAAAACGCGCCGCCGCGTGTGGCGAAGGTGCCGGTCGGCAAACCGGGTTCATTGTGCATGCCGAAAATCGCCTGCACCCCGTCCAGCACGCCCGCATTGATCAACTGGCGTGCGCCGGTGGCGTTCTCTTCCGCCGGTTGGAACAGAATACGGATGCGGCCCGGCAATTGATCTTCCACTGCTTTCAGCTGCAAGGCCGCGCCCAGCATCACCGCGCTGTGAACATCGTGGCCGCAGGCGTGCATCACGCCGCTGTTGCGCGAGCGGTAAGTGAGTCCGGTGGCTTCGTGAATCGGTAGCGCATCGATATCGGCGCGCAGCGCAATCAGCGTGTCGCCGTGCCCCACTTCGACGATTACGCCGGTTTCCAGCGGATAATCCAGCAGACGCAAACCGGCGTCCTGTAACCAGCGGCGCAGGCGCGCGGTGGTTTCGACTTCGCGGCCGGATAACTCCGGCCAGCTGTGCAGCTCACGTCGCCAGTCAATCAGCTGATGTTCGCTAAATTGCGTCATACCTGCCTCCGGAAGCAGCGAATCATGCGGTGACTAAACGGTGAGTGGCCAACAGTTCGAGTGATTTCACGCGCGCCTGCTCTTCAGCCACCGGCGTATCAATCACGAACTCTTCAATGCCAAAATTCTGATGCAGCGCATCCAGCTTGGCATGCACCTGCGCGGCGGTGCCTTTCAGCAGCGATGGCGTGCGCGGTTCAATTACGTAATCGGTATAACCGCCCTGACGCACATAGCGTTCGGCCTGCTCGACGCTGCCGACGTTGACGCTGGGTCCATCTTTCACGTTGACGTGATAAACGCGCAGGTTATCCACCAGCAAATCGGCTTCCGCCGGCGAATCCGCCACCACCACTTGCACCGCCACCAGCGCGCGCTGGCCGTTGCTGTGCTGGCGATAGCTGTTGAGGACTTTTTCCATCAGTTGCGGATCGCCGTTATGATGCGCGGCAAACACCAGCTGCCAGCCGAGTTCTGCCGCCAGTTTGGCGCTCTCTTCGCTGGCACCCAGCAGGAAGCGATTGGCCGGACGCGGCGGCTGCGGCGTGGCGCGCAGAATCTCTTCATCACCCACTGGCGGCACTTGCAACCAGCTATCCAGCAGCGTCAATTGCTCGGCGAAGCTGCCTTTCTCCTGCAGATGCACACCGAGCTGCAACGCACGCGTTGAGAGCGGCAAGCCGCCCGGCGCTTTGCCGACACCGACATCGATACGGCCCGGCGCTAATGACGCCAGCAGGTTGAAGTTTTCCGCCACTTTGTACGGGCTGTAGTGTTGCAGCATTACGCCGCCGGAGCCGACGCGAATATGTTGCGTCTGGCCAATGATCCAGGCGATTAGCAGTTCCGGCGACGGACTCGCCAGACGATCGGTATTGTGGTGTTCCGCTAACCAGAAACGGTGATAGCCCCAGGCTTCCGCCTGCTGCGCCAGCTGTAACGTGCGGTGTAGCGCGTGGCTGGCTGTCTCTCCGTCGGCAATCGGCGATTTATCCAGCAAACTCAGTCGGTATGACATGCGCCTTATCCTTTTCGTCATGAATATGGCGAGTAGTTTGTGGCGGAGAAGGCAGATTCGTAAAACATGATATTGTCGTATCTATATTTAATTTATGCATATCAGGGAGATAGATTGAACCATGTGGTTTAAAATCCTTTGAAAACACATAATTATCCCCGCAGGATATGGATTGTTGTGGTGATGTTTTGAAAATGTGACACTCAATATAAAATTATTAAAACATCGTTTCAAAATGTGACGTAATTCATCCAATCGCCATTCCCTTATTTTTCCAGCCACTATTTTCTCTATGCTGACACCACGCGGCATCCTTCGACAAATTAATGCGCCGCCCCTTCCTGCCTCCCCTTAGCTGGAGAAAAAGCATGACGTTTAAAAAATTACTTCTGGTCGTTTCGTTATCCTCTGCAGCAGCGTTTTGCCCGGCAGTGGCTTCCGCCAAGGTCATTAAAGTGGCCGAAGTTCAACCGGCGGGTTATCCCACCGTGGTGGCGCTTGAACACATGGGCGAGAAGCTAAAAAAAGCCACTGATGGCCGATTGGAAATGAAGGTTTACGCCGGTGGCGTACTCGGCGATGAAGACCAGACGCTGCAGCAGGTGCAACTGGGCGCCATTGACATGATCCGTGTTTCGCTGGCACCGGTCACCACCATCGCGCCAGAAACCAGCGTATTAACCTTGCCGTATGTTTTTCGCGATGAGAATCATATGCACAAGGTGCTTGATGGTGATATCGGAAAAAATATCGTCGAGAAATTCGATAACGATCCTAACGCCCGTATGATATTCCTCGGCTGGACCGACGCCGGTGTGCGCAACATGATCACTAAAAAGCCAATCGCCAAACCCGACGATCTTAAGGGAATGAAAATCCGCGTGCAAAACAGTGCGATTTCGTTGGCGACCTTAAAAGCCATGGGCGCAAATCCGGTGGCAATGGGCGTGAGCGAAGTGTTTAGCGCCATGCAAACCGGCGTGGTGGATGGCACTGAAAACAACCCGCCAACCTTTGTTGCCCACAACTATATGCCCGTCGCTAAGTACTACACCCTCACCGGTCACTTCATTCAGCCTGAAATGATTCTCTACTCTAAACCGTTGTGGAATCGCCTCTCGGCTGACGACCAGGCGTTGCTGAAGAAATTAGGCAAAGAGGCACAGGAGGAAGAGCGTCAGCTCTGGGCAACTTACACCCAACAATCCATCGAGAAGATGAAAGCCGGTGGCGTGACCTTCCAGGAAACCGATCGTGAAACCTTCATGAAAGCCACGCAACCGGTGCGCGATCAGTTTGGCGGCAAATATCAGGATTTGATGAAACAAATTGCTGATGTGAAGTAATCCTCCCCACGCCACGTGCCTGCGTGGCGTTTTAATCAGGTAAACATTATGACTGCATATTCTCGTCTGATGGATGGGCTTTATTTGCTGTGCATGGCGATCGCCGCCGTTGCCTTGTTGATTATGGTGACGGTGATTCCCATCGGGATTTTCTCACGCTATGTGCTGAACGACGCATTATCCTGGCCAGAACCGGTCGCCATCATTTGCATGATCATCTTTACCTTTATTGGTGCGCCAGTCGGGTTCCGCGCCGGTACGCATATTTGCGTCTCGATGATGACCGACCGGCTCTCGCCGGCGAATCAGCGCTGGCTGCTGAAGTTGTCTGACGCGCTGATGATCATCACCTGTCTGGTGATTTTCCGCGCCAGTTACAACCTGTGTGAAGCGATGTGGGTGCAAACGCTGGCTTCATTACCGGTGGTGACCTACGGCGAAATGTATTTGCCGATCCCGATCGGCGCGATCTTTACGCTGTTGTTTGTGATTGAGCGATTGGTTAATGGCGATCAAAGCCAACGCGCCATCGTGACTCTTGGCGGCACCCACTAAGCGGAGAAGAAAATGGACGCACTGATTTTGATAGGCAGTTTGGTGGTGTTGCTGCTGGTGGGTTTCCCGGTGGCATTCGCCGTTGGATTGAGCGCGTTTATTGGCGCATGGTGGATCGATTTACCGCTTGAAGCGGTGGTGATACAGATTACCAACGGCATCAATAAGTTTTCGCTGCTGACCATTCCCTTCTTTATTTTGGCTGGCGCGATCATGGCGGAAGGCGGCATTGCCCGTCGGCTGGTCAACTTCGCCTATATTTTCGTTGGCTTTATTCGCGGCGGTTTGTCGCTGGTAAATATTGTCGCCTCAACCTTCTTTGGCGCGATTTCGGGATCTTCGGTGGCGGATACCGCCTCGATTGGTTCCGTGATGATTCCGCAGATGGAGGAGAAAGGCTATCCGCGTGATTTCGCAGCGGCGGTAACGGCCAGCGGCTCGGTACAAGCGGTGTTAACCCCGCCCAGCCACAACTCGGTGATTTATTCGCTCGCCACCGGCGGTGTTGTCACCATCTCATCGCTGTTTGTCGCCGGCATCATTCCTGGCCTGTTACTGGGTTTTTGCTTAATGGTAATGTGCCTGGGATTTGCGCGTAAACGCGGCTATCCCAAAGGTGAGCGCATCCCTTACAAGCAGGCGTTGAAAATCTTCTTCGATGCGTTTTGGGGATTGTTCACCATTTTCATCATTCTCGGCGGAATTCTGTCCGGCGTTTTCACCGCCTCGGAATCGGCAGCCATTGCCTGCATCTGGGCGTTCTTTGTCACCATGTTTATTTATCGTGATTTCAAATGGACGCAATTGCATATTCTGGTGTTTCGGACCATCAAAACGGTAACCATTGTGATGGTGTTGATCGCCTTCGCCGCCGGTTTCGGTGCGGTAATGACCTTTATGCAATTACCCACCATCATTACCGAAGCCTTTACCCAATTTTCCAGCAACAAGTATGTGATTTTGATGTGCATTAATCTGCTGCTACTGGTGGTGGGGACGCTAATGGATATGGCACCGCTGATCCTGATTCTGACGCCGGTACTATTACCGGTAGCCACCGCACTCGGCGTCGATCCGGTGCATTTCGGCATGATAATGCTAACCAACTTAGGCATCGGATTAATTACGCCACCGGTCGGCACGGTATTATTTGTCGCCAGCGCCGTGAGTAAGCAAAAGATTGAGCAAGTGGTCACCGCCATGCTGCCTTTCTATGGCGTGTTGTTTATTGTGCTGATGTTGATTACCTATATTCCAGCGTTATCGCTATGGCTACCGCGTTTAATGGGCGTGATGTAACAACCGGTCAAATCATTGTGCTTTAAATCTGCTGCGGGCTCTGACACATCTACTGCGTCACGGGCCGTCCTCGCACCGCTAGCGCGGTACCTTCGGCTTTCACGTCGTGCCGACGGATCATTCGGGGATCGGCCGTCCTGGCCGGCCCCGAACTGCCTCACGCATCCCTGCGTGAGGCTCCTGGCCCAACGTAAAAGCCTCAGCGCTGCGGATAGCCCTTTTGCCGCAGCAGACGCGTCAGCGCCTCTGGCAAATGTGCCCTTTTCAACAACTCGCACTGAAGGTTTGGAGCAGGCCGGGGCCGCTTTTGGGCCGGCAATCCGCAGCGCTGAACGAAGCGAGGAAGCCAGGAGAGCCCGCAGGACGCGGGCGAAAGGCGGAGCCGGGACAGGACGTCCCGTCTCCGCCGGTCCGTCAGGCAGACGAGCGAAGTGAAGGTGCCGCGTAAGCGGCGCGAGGACCGCCGGATCAAAAGTGGCACCGGTCAGCGCCATCACCAATGGCTTAGCTAATAAGCATTACACCATTTATGGCGCCCCATCGTATGAACAGAACGCCTATTTATTTTTTTTAGCAAAGCTTAGTGCAATTCCTTGGTTCAACTCCCGTGTGCGGCATTCAATGATGAAAACCGCCCGTCGGGCTATTGATTAAAAAGGGAAACACCATGACTAAGCATTTTCACTTGCAGGCGTTGAGTTTGGCCCTGCTATTAGGGATTTTTAGCGCCCACGCGGCAGACACGCCCGTCAAAGGCGGCACGCTGGTTTACCTCGAACAACAGGCACATACCAACCTTTATCCACCCGCCGGTGGCTTTTATCCCAATGGCGGTATTCTGAATCAAATTACCGATAAGCTGACGTGGCAGAATCCTGAAACCTTGAAAGTGGAACCGTGGATTGCCGAAAGCTGGAGCAGTAACGCCGATAAAACCGAATATACCTTTAAAATTCGTCCCGGCGTCACTTTCTCCGATGGCACGCCCTTAGATGCCAATGCGGTAGCCAAAAACTTTGATACTTACGGTCTGGGAAATAAAGCCCAGCGCCTGCCAGTTTCCGAAGTAATTAATAATTACGATCGCAGTGAAGTCATTGATCCTCAGACGGTGAAATTCTATTTCAAAAAACCGTCACCCGGTTTTTTACAGGGCACCGCTACCATCGGTTCGGGCCTGGTTTCCCTCAGCACGCTGCAGCGTAGCTTCGACCAACTCGGCGATGCGCGTCATATTATTGGTTCCGGTCCGTTTGTGGTCAGCGATGAGAAACTCGGCCGCGAGGTCGATTTAACCGCGCGCAAAGATTATCAATGGGGCCCGAAAAACCTCGCCCAGCAAGGTCCCGCCAATCTCGACGGCATTAAATTCATCGTCACGCCGGAAGACAGCGTGCGTATTGGCGCGCTGCTGGCCGGCCAGGCCGACCTCATTCGTCAGGTGCAAGCCTACGACGAGAAGCAGGCGCAGCAGCAAAACTTCCCGATTTACGCTGCACCCACGCGTGGCGTCAACGACAGCATTAGCTTCCGCCCGGATAACCCGCTGGTCAGCGATGTGAAAGTGCGTCAGGCGCTGCTGCACGCCACCAACGCTCAGCAAGTGGTGCAAACCCTGTTCTCACCAAACTATCCGCAGGCCACCTCGGTGATCGCCACCTCGGCGGCCGGTTACGTCAATCTGGCCGACAAGCTGAAATTCGATCCGACGTTATCGAAAAAGCTGCTGGATGAAGCGGGCTGGAAACCGGGCAGCGACGGCATCCGCGAAAAGGATGGCAAGAAACTGGCGCTGACCATTTATGAATCGCTGCCGCAGCCGCAGAACAAAGAGGTGCTACAGCTGGTGGCACAGCAGTGGCGTCAGGTTGGCGTCGCGCTGGCGGTGAAAGCCGGTGATGCAGGCAGCCGCGTGCTGGATAACCTCGATCCGCTGAAAACCCCGCTGGTGGTGTCCGAAGTGGGACGCGCCGATCCTGACGTGGTGAAGAGCCAGTTCTATCCGACTAACCGTGATGCGCTGCTGCAAAAAGGCGGCTCCAGCGACAAGGTGCAGAACTTCCGCGACGACAAGCTGAACACGCTGTTGCTGGGGATCTCCTCGGAAGTCGATCCGGCGAAACGCCTGGCGGTGACTGGCGAGGCGCAGCGCTATCTGCTCGATCAAGCCTATGTGATTCCGATTTTTGAAGAACCGCAGGTGTTTGCCGGTGCGCCGTGGCTGAAAGGCGTAAATTTTGAAGCCGTCGGTCGTCCGTCGTTCTACGGCGCGTGGCTGGAAAAACACTAAGGCAGGTTGATGATGCAACGTTCACTGCTGCGAAGAGTGGGTCAAAGCGTTTTGGTGCTGTGGGCCGCGTTTACCCTGTCGTTCTTTCTGCTGCAGGTGCTGCCCGGCGATGCGGTGCTGATCAAGTTTCAGAACCCGGATCTGGGCCTTAGCCCGGATCAAATCGCCGAAATGCGACTGGCTTACGGCGCGGATAATCCGCTCTGGCAGCAGTACGTGCACACGCTGCTGGCGATGGTGCGCGGCGATTTTGGTTACTCGGTGCAGGCGGGCGTGCCGGTCAGCGAACAGCTGATCAGCAACCTGCCCGCCACGCTGCAACTGGCGCTGCTCGGTTTTGTGCTGGCAACCCTTATCGCGTTCGCGCTGGCGGCGTTATCGCGCTTGCCAGCGCTGCGCTTCCTGCGTTCGGTGCTGCAATCGGTACCGGCGCTGTTTATCTCGCTGCCGACCTTCTGGCTCGGCATCGCGCTGATTCAGCTGTTCTCCTTCCAGCTGCGCTGGATCCCGGTGATCAATCCCTCGGCGCTGCAGGGGTTGATTCTGCCGGTGATTACCGTGGCGATCCCGATCTCCGCGCCGCTGGCGCAGATTCTATTACGCAGCATCGATCAGGTTTCTACCCAGCCGTTCGTGGCGGTCGCGCGCGCTAAAGGCGCCAGCGAAAGCCATGTGCTGTGGCATCACGTGATGCGCAATGCGCTGCTGCCGGTGCTGAACGTTGCCGGTTTGCTGCTCGGGGAACTGATCGCCGGTGCGCTGATTACCGAAACCGTGTTTGGCCTAAGCGGCGTCGGTCAGCTGACGCAGCAGGCGGTGAATAATCAGGACGTCGCGGTGTTACAGGCGGTGGTGATGATCTCGGCGCTGGCGTTTGTGCTGATTAACCTGCTGGTCGATGCGCTGATGCCGCTGTTCGATCCGCGTCTGCAATCCGTTGCCGGAGGCAACCGATGAGCCTGGTCGATTACTCAACTGCACGTCAAAGCAACGGCAACGCGCGCGCGTCCCGCGTGCTCAACATTCAGCCGGGTTTGTGGCTGGCGTGGGGCGTGATGCTGTTGGCGCTGCTGGCGGCATTTGCGCCTGGTCTGTTTACCCATTTCAGCCCAACGGAAGGCGTGCCTGGCGCACAACGTCTGCCGCCGCAAGCCGCTTACTGGCTCGGCACCGATCAGCTGGGCCGCGATCTCTACGCGCGCATTATTTATGGTGCGTCACAGTCGCTGTCGGCGGCGGTCGCAGCGGTGGCGATGGGGCTGATTGGCGGCACCACGCTCGGCGTGCTGGCGGGCGCGATGGGCGGTCGCACTGAGAACTGGCTGATGCGCTTAGTGGATGTGCTGCTGTCGATTCCTTCGCTGCTGCTGTCGCTCAGCATTCTGATTCTGCTGGGTTTTGGCACCGTGCACGCCGCGCTGGCGGTGGGCATCGCCTCGATTGCCAGCTTTGCCCGCCTGGCGCGTGGCGAAGTGGTCCGCGTACGCCGCAGCGAGTTCGTCGAAGCGGCTTACGGCAGCGGCGGCAGTTTCTGGCGCGTGTTGTGGCGTCATATTTTACCCAACTCGCTGACGGCGGTGATCGCCTTCGCCGCCTTGCAGTTTGGCCAGGCGATTCTGGCGTTATCCACGCTCAGCTTCCTCGGCTACGGCACGCCGCCGCCGACGCCCGAATGGGGTTTATTGATCGCCGAAGGACGTAACTATCTGGCGACCGCGTGGTGGCTCACCACCTTCCCCGGCATTGTGGTGGTCGCCGTGGTGCTGGCCGCAAACCGCATCAGCCGTCAACTGGCCGGAGGTGACGCATGAGCGCGTTATTAGCCATTGAAAATTTAACCCTCAGCTATCGCCAGCGCGGCGAGTGGCGTGCGGTGGTTCACAACGTCAGCTTTGAGTTGCAGCCTGGTGAAATGGTGGCGCTGGTCGGTGAGTCCGGCTCCGGCAAAACCACCACCGCGCAGGCCATTATTGGTTTGATGGCGGACAACGGCCGTCGTGACAGCGGCAAAATTGTGCTGAACGGCACCGATATCGCCGGTTGGTCTTCTAAACGTCTTGATAGCCTGCGCGGCGTCAGCATCAGCTTAGTGCCGCAGGATCCGGGCAACTCGCTCAATCCGGTGAAAACCATTGGCGATCAGGTCGGTGAAATGCTGCAGCTGCACCTGAAAATCAGCAAACCCGAACGCCAGCAGCGCGTGCTGGAATTGCTGCAAAAAGTGGGGTTGAGCCATCCGGAACAGCGCCTGACGCAGTATCCGCATCAGCTCTCCGGCGGCATGAAACAGCGCGTGCTGATTGCTATCGCCCTCGCCCTGCGTCCGCAGATTATCATTGCCGATGAACCCACCAGCGCGCTGGATGTCACGGTGCAAAAACGCATTCTCGATCTGCTGGATGTGCTGCGCCGCGAATCCGGTACGGCGGTGCTGTTTGTCACGCACGATTTGGCGCTGGCGGCAGAACGCGCCGATCGCCTGCTGGTATTTCGTCATGGCGAAGTTCAGGAACAAGGCCCGGCGGCGCAGGTGATCAACGCGCCTAAGCATGCTTACACGCGGCAGCTGTTGCAGGACGCCGATCCGGGCGACAGCGCGCTGTCCGTGCCGACACATGCCAACTTCTCGTCGCCTTCGATTCAGCTCTCCGGCATCAATAAACAGTTTTCCCTCGGTCGCCAGCAGCAGCTGCAGGTGGCGAAAGAGGTGTGCGTCACGGTGGCGCGCGGCACCACGCACGCGCTGGTCGGCGAATCCGGCTCGGGGAAAACCACGCTGGCGCGCATTCTTTTAGGCTTTGAGCAGGCCGATAGCGGCCGCGTGGTGATCGATGGCATCGATGCCACCGCGCTGCGCGGCGAAGCGCAACGTCAGCTGCGCCGCAAGATTCAGTTTGTGTATCAGAACCCGTTTGCCTCGCTGGATCCGCGCCAGACGCTGTTCGCCATCATTGAAGAGCCACTGCGTAACTTTGAGAAACTCAGCAGCGAGCAGCGCCGTGAACGCGTCGCAGCCGTGGCGCAGCGCGTGGCGTTACCGCTGGATCTGCTGACGCGTAAACCTCGCGAGTTGTCCGGCGGCCAGCGTCAGCGCGTGGCGATTGCGCGCGCCCTGATTCTGCAACCGGCGATTCTTGTGCTGGACGAAGCGACCTCGGCGCTGGATGTCACGGTGCAGGCGCAGATTCTGCAACTGCTGCAACAGCTGCAACGCGAGCTCGGCCTCACTTATCTGTTTATCACCCACGACCTCGCCACCGTGCGCCGCATTGCGCACAGCGTCACCGTGCTGCGCGCCGGTGAAGTGGTGGAGCAAGGTGACACTGTCACGATATTTAATGCGCCACAGCATCCGTATACCCGATCGCTGATTGACGCGATTCCCGCTTTCCGTACGCTGATTAAGGAGTCTGCATGACGCGCAAACGCATTGGTTTTTTCACTCGCCTGCTGGATGACACTTCCGCACAGCAGCGCTATCGCCTGGCAACGGAACAGATTCAGCACGCCGAGCGCACCGGTTTTGACAGCGCGTGGATTGCTCAGCACCACTTTCACGAGAAAGAAGGCGGCTTGCCGTCACCGCTGCTGTTTCTGGCCCACGTTGCGGCGCACACCCGCACTATTCGGCTTGGCACCGGCATCATCACGCTGGCGATGGAGAACGCGCTGCGCGTCGCCGAAGATGCAGCGGTGCTGGATTTGCTGAGCAACGGTCGCCTCGAAGTCGGATTAGGATCGGGCGGCACCGCGACCTCGTTTCTGCCGTTCGGTATCACCATCGACCAGCGCGCCAGCGTGTTTGCCGATCATCTGCATCAACTGCTGAGCGCCTGGCGCGGCGATACGTTGGGCCATCCGGAGAATCATCTTTATCCCGCTGCGCCGACGCTGGCGCAGCGCGTGTGGATCGCCACCTTCTCGGTGGAAGGCGCGGCGCGCGCGGGACAAGCCGGGCACGGTTTGATGCTGTCGCGCACCCAGCCGCGTCCGGCGGGCCAGCCTGATTTGCCGCTCCACCAGATACAAAACCCGATGATTGATGCCTATCTGGCGGCTTTACCAGCAGGCATTGCGCCGCGCATTCTGGCATCGCGCACCGCTTTTGTGGCCGATTCCAACGACTACGCACGCCGTCTTGCCGAGCCGGGCTTACAGCGCCAGGCGCAGCATTTCCGTGAATCGGGACACGTGATTGGCAACACGCTGGACGAACAGGCGCGTCAGCTGGATGCGCACTTCGGCGATGCCGACACGGTGCGGCAATCGCTGCTGGCCGATACGTCGCTGCAACGCGTCACCGATATCAGCTTCCAGGTGCACTCCATCGATCCGCCACACGCCGACATTCTGCGTTCTATCGAATTGATTGCCGAGCATATTGCGCCCGCGCTGCGTGCGCTAAGCCACGCTTAACAGGAGAATTTCATGTCTCAACCGTTTGATTTACTGGCCGCGCTGGCGGATATCGATCCCGCGTCTGAACTGGCGCAAGCTCGCGCCGAACGTCATGCTGCCACCCAGCATACGCAAGGCAGCTACGACGTGCTGTTTTCGCAAGATGATGAGGATTTGCCATTAGCAGAACGCTTTGCGCTGGCCGCGCAGGTCGCGGCCTGGCATGGCGCGTCGAGTCTCGAAGCGCATTACCGCCAGCCGGATCAACCTAACAACGCACGCTTCGCTGCGGGTCTGGCGTTTGCGGAACTGCTGAGCCTGCATCCGGTTGATGCTACGCCGCAGCACATCGAGACGCTGCAAGCTGCCGGCTGGTCGCCGCGCGGCATCGTCACGCTGGCGCAGCTGATTGCCTTTGTCAGCTTCCAGAGCCGTTTGCTCGCGGGTTTGCGGTTGCTCAACGGCGAAGAGACGGCGTCGCAGCCGCATGCGGTGGCCGGTAAATGGCACGATGCGCCGCTCACCGTCAGCGGTAAAACCGCCCTCACCGCCTTTACCCAACAGGAACTCGGCTGGGAACCGTGGCTGGCGGCGAAACCGCTGCATGAATTTAGCGCTGAAGAGCAGGCAACGCTGGCGAAATTCGGCCATAGCGACTCTGATTACTTCCGCCTGCTGGGCCGCAATCAGCCGCTGCTCGAGCAGCGCACGCTGACTGATAAAGGCATCTTCTACACCGCTGGCGGACTTTCACGCGCCGAGCGTGAACTCGCCGCCACGGTGGTGAGCAAGGTCAACGGCTGCATTTACTGCGCCTCGGTGCATGCGCGCAAAGCCAGCCAGCTGTCGAAAGATGAACCGGCGGTGCAGAAGCTGCTGAATGTCGCGCCGGGCGCTGAGCTGTCGCACGGACAATCGGCGCGCTGGGCGGCGCAGATCGATCTGGTTGCCACCTTATCGATCACGCCTGCCGCCACCAGCCTAAAACAGCTGCAGGCGCTGCGCGATCAGGGATTCAGCACGCTGGAGCTGCTGGACCTGATTCAATCCGCCGCCTTCTTCGCCTGGGCGAACCGCCTGATGCTGACGCTCGGCGAACCTTTCTTACCTGAACACACACAAGGATGACCATGAAGGATCTTTCCCATCAACAGCTGGTGCGCTGGCGACGCGAGCTACATCAGCATCCCGAGCTGTCGGATCAGGAATTTGCCACCACCGAGCGCCTTACCCGCTGGCTGCAGGAACTCAACGTCAAGCTGCTGCCGTTGGAGCTGAAAACCGGCGTTGTAGCAGAAATCGGTCACGGCGAACCGCTGATTGCGCTGCGTGCCGACATCGACGCCCTGCCAATCGATGAGCAAAGCGATCAAGCATGGCGCTCCCAGCAGCCGGGCGTGATGCACGCCTGCGGCCACGATCTGCACAGCAGCGTAATGCTGGGCGTCGCACAGCAGTTGAAACGCATCGAATCCCAGCTGCCTGGCCGCGTGCGTATTCTGTTCCAGCCTGCCGAAGAGATTTTTACCGGCGCGAAACAGCTGCTGGCGGCGGGCGCGCTGAAAGATGTGCAGGCGATTTTCGGCCTGCATAACGCGCCAGATCTGCCAACCGGCACGCTGCGTACGCGCGGCGGCGCCTATTATGCCAACGTTGATCGTTTCCAGATCACTATCAACGGCAAAGGTGCGCACGCCGCGCGTCCGCATGAAGGCATTGATAGCATCGTGATTGGCAGCCACATCGTCACCGCGCTGCAAACGCTGCCGAGCCGCGTGTTCAGTTCGCTGGAGTCGCTGGTGGTCAGCGTGACGCGCTTTACCGCAGGCAACAGCTGGAACGTGCTGCCTCAAACGGTGGAACTGGAAGGCACGGTGCGCACCCACAATGCGGCGATTCGCGCGCAGATCCCGCAGAAAATGAGAGCGCTGATAAACGGGATCGCCGCCGGATTTGGCGCACAGGCGGAGCTGGTGTGGCAGGAAGGTCCGCCTTCGCTGGTCAACACCCCGCAATGGGCCGATTTCGCGCTGGATCTGGCCGCAGAGCAAGGCTATCAAACACAGGTCGGCACGCCGCAGATGGGTGGCGAAGACTTCGCCTTCTACCTGCAGCAGCTGCCGGGCGCGTTCGTCAGCATCGGCAGCGCCAGTGAATTTGGCCTGCATCACGCCGGATTCGATCCGGATGAAGCGATGCTGGAACCGGCGGTGCATTACTTTACCGAGCTGGCCCAGCGCGCGCTGCTGACGCTGCGCCAACAACAGTCGCTGGCATCGTGACCATGAGAGCAAGGAGAAAAGCGATGGCGATTTCTGTACCTGTTCCACGTCTCGACCATGTGGTGATCAACGTTGCCAGCCAGTTGGATGACGCCAGCGCGCTGTTTCGTCGCCTGGGATTTCAGCTGACCGAGCGCGGCCATCATTCCCTCGGCTCCAGTAATCATCTGGCGATTTTTGGAGATAACTATCTGGAGCTGTTGGGGTTTGAGCCTGGGCGCGGCAATCTGCGCCAGGATTTGTGGCAGTCGCCGATTGGCCTCAGCGGATTAGTGTGGAAAACCGAGGATGCCGATGCGGTGTGGCGCTATCTGGAGAGCCAGGACATCGACGGCGATCTGCCGGCGAGCTTTTTCCGTCCCGTTACTTTGCCGGACGGCACCGAGCAGGAAGCACGCTTCCGCACCGTGCGATTGCGCCCGTCGCTGGTTGCGAACGGCCGCAGCTTCTTTTGTCAGCACGATACGCCGGATTCGGTGTGGCAGGACGCGTGGCGCGTCCATCCGAATGGCGTGAGCGATATCGTCGAGTTCGTGGTGGTGGCGCAGGATCCCGCCGCCGCTGCTCAGCCCTACAGCCGTTTATTCGGTGCCGATAAACTCACCGCCTGTCAGGAAGGCGCGTTTGTGCTCAAAGCGGGCGTGGCAACGGTACGCTTTGCCGCCGCGGAATACGTTACGCAGCGCTTCGCCGGATTGCCGATTGATTACGACGGCAGCGCGCGCATGGCAGGATTGAGTTTGCGCACCTCGGATCTGCGCAAAGTGAAAGCCAGCCTGCTGCTCGGTGATGTGCCGTTCCGCGAGGAAGCGGCGGCAATTATTGTTGGTGCCGAGCAGGCATTTGGTGTGGCGTTGCGGTTCCAGTTGTGATTTCCGTCGCGCATTTGTAGGGTCGCCATTTATGGCGACCTGGTTTAACTTAATTCACTTTCGTCATCGATAAGCGAAGGTGAAATGTGACCGCTAAACTGCATCTCGAAACCGCCAGGCTCACCTGCTCGCAGATCGCGAAAGACGACTGGGACTTCTTCCATCAGCTCCAGCTCTCGCCTCACGTCATGCATTACGTCGCCGATGCAAAATCTGAAGAAAAAATTCTCGCCGATTTCACAGCAAGATTGCCGCTCTGGTCGCCACGCAGCACGCATTGGCTGTGTCTGGTGGTGCGGGAGAAACAGTCAGGTAATCGCATCGGCGTCAGTGGTTATATCCATCGCGAAAATGACTGCGCCGAAGTTGGCTTTCTGTTCAAGCCAGAAGCGCAAGGAATAGGCTATGCGCACGAGTCGCTTCGGGCGATTTGTGACTATGCATTTAGCGATGGCGGTATCCGTCGCCTGAGCGCCACCGTCACCGCAGGCAATACGCCCTCACGTCGGTTGCTGGAAAAAGTCGGCTTCGTATTAGAAGGTGAGCTGCGGGAAAATTACTGGCTGAGGAATGCGTGGCATAACGATTGGCTGTTTGGGTTGTTGTGTGGGGAATATGGGTTGTAGTACAGGTGTTATCCACTTAGTTCGGGATCTGGTTTAATTAACGACTTAGCCATATTCAAACCGAACAAACATAGAGATGTCCGCTTTGTGCCAGAAGCGGACATTGTTTTTCTAAGGAAAAACGGCGATGATGCACTCTGTTGATTACATCGCCATTACAATAACACTCAATATATCAAAAAAAATCAAAGGCTCACGTTAATAGTCTCGACCTCTAAATCGTAATCTGCTGATTTGATCACCGGGAAACTATGCTCTTGTTCCATTGGGGCTAACAGGCCACCTGATTTAAATACAAGATATTTTTTTGATATCTTATAAGAGTCATTATTTATATAAGGGAACCCTATTTCATTATACTCATAATCTTTAGTGTTAGCATTCAATTGTGGTGGGGTTGAGATATACTTACTGAAATTATCTTTCAATTCATTGATGTTGTTATAAAGTCTGTACCAAGCGATAGGTTTCGACTTGTTTTGTGAAATCACGGTCAGCAGGTTTATTTCATTTGAGGAGAAGTATGCCCGAAGTATTTTTTCATCAACGACTGGTATTGAATTAAAGGCATGCCCAACAAATATACGACTACTGTTAATTATAAACCCTGAAACCTTATAATCTTTATTCGCATCATAACTCCAATTCAATCGTTCAAAAACAGCCTCTAAATTGGCTTTTAAAAATTCCGTCTTCCTTAAAATCTGTTCTCCCGCATGTTGAAGTATTTCAGACGTACGATACTTAGATATTTCTGAATCAGTAGTAACTATAGACTTTGCTTCACCAATTAATATCAAGTCATCGACTCTTGCCAATAAGTCAATCTCTTCCTCACCAGATATTACCTTAATTCTTTTAGATACTGCATTGTCATAGTCAGTTATAAACACATTACTCCTGAGAGCACTATTTATTTCGTCTATAACTTTTTTTTCGTAAGTGGTTCCTTTTTTACTGAGGTCAATATCAAAAAGATATGCCCAACGTTCGAAAAGCCTAAATATCACTGGTGCGTTTAATGCGCTAGTCAATAATGCATACTTATTTTTCTTTAATTTTACCAATGGTTGACACCAAATATCTCCGGATGGAGAAGAATTAAATGTCAGAAAATCAAGAATCTTACTAACTTTAAGTACGTTAATTTCTGTAGCTTCAAACAAGGCACGTTCTAATGAGCTTGCTTGAACGGTTGGACAAAACTCTCTTAATTTATTAACATTAAATGCACTATCATCTTCTGGGTATTTTTCAGTCTCAGTGTTAGCGATGAGCATCAATACTCTCATTACATTCAATACTTCTGATAAGCAAAACCCTTTACCGAAATCGTTGTTTAACCATTCTTTAGGAAAGTGGTCTTCAAGATCATGCTCTCCCATTCTCCACTGCGCGTTTATTGTTTTTAATTCTCCAGTCGCATTACTAATAGATGCAACTTTTGCTACTCTTTTTTTATTACCTCGAGTAATATAAATATATTTATCACCATCAAAGAATTGGGCTATATTAGGTCGGGTAGCGATAAGTGTCATTTGGGCTGAAAGGCTTTCTTTTCGCAGGCAACTGTTATTAAATGCAATTTCAAATGGTGTGTTTGGCTGTTCAATTCTGAATATTTTATTTTCAACATCAACGTCTACTAAATTATAATCACTCCATAAAACGCATTGCCAAAGATGGATGTAAGTATGATATAACTGAGATAACCAGCTTTCTTGTTGGATGAAAATCATTTCATCTATTGGATCTTCAGAACTAGTTATTTGACTATTATTCTCTATGCCTTTCATGCATTGTCTTATGGCAAGCTGAAAACCATCAACAGCTCCATGAACGATCTCTCCTAAGCTTTGTTTGTTTCCTCGACTATTTGCTTTGAGCATTATGTCATTAGCATTTGTCGTTGGTGTTCTTTTTGCAAGTTTAAGAGCAACAGCTGATGTCCTATTGGAACTTGCAATATACGAGATCATCAGTTTTTCATGACTTGTTTTCGGTGCTTGTCGATATAAATCCGCTAGTTTTTCTCTAATATCACTGAGCACACTATCCATGATTATACCCATTGTATGGATTTTTTTATCTCTCGCTGAAGAGTTTGCTTCAACCTTAGTCCACTCCTCATTCCATTTTTCAAGACTAAAATCAGCACGTATTGGTGTTTTGATTCTTCCCTTAACAATTTTACTAACAAACTGATCACTCATAACGATTATTTTCCTTGATTGATTAAATCCATACATGCGAGTCATTACCCAGCAGTTAACCTCTGGCCTCTGCTCTATTCGTTCGAAAACTCGCCTTAATGGGAATATCATAGAATTGTAGATGAATAAACTACTTACATTGGGGGACATTAATCAACAAAGATCAGATCACATTTTCGAAATTCCACTATTCGCTCATAGCGGACCTTGCCATACGCACACATTCTTTCAATGCCAGATGCGGGAGATGTTAAAGCGCTTTGCCCAGATCAACGGTGAGCAGGTGAACATGGGTAATCAACCCTAAAACCATTATGGTGACGAAGTCGCGACTCATATTCACTGCCCTAGCCTGACGCTGAGGCAGTGAATACATCATTTCTGATCAACTTATTGCAAATCTACATTCAACGCCGGTGCACCAAAACTGACTAACTCCGCATTCGACGCAGTAAAATAGTCGCGCCAGAATATCTCAAGCTGCTGAATGATTTTCCCTGAGCGATAATTGTTTTTCGCATCGGTATCAATCAATCCTGCACCTGCGACAAACACCTTTGCGCCAGCAAAATCCGCTAACAAATTCTGCTGTTTAACCTGCTGCAACTCTTTCTCTGGCGAGAGCAAACGCAGCGCGTTATTGCGGTAGAAGCTATCGAAAGCGCTGTTTTCCAGCATATCGGAGATCAGAAACAGAGTACGTGACGCGTTTTCATCCCGCTGAAGATCATGACTAATGCGTTTAAGGCTATCGAGGATCTCGCTTTTAGCGATGTTATCGCCCTTCTCAGCGAAACTTTTTGCCATCAGCCCACCCAATGCGCTCGCGAAATATTGCTTCTGCTCACTCAGGCATTTGTCGAGGTTCTTCAAACTTTCCATGCCTTGATTGTCGCGGATTTTCTTGTCCGTGAGTAACGGTTCCAGACGACCATCAAATAAGCGCTGCATGAAATTGTTCTGCAACAACGCCGAGAACTGATAAAGCACCACATGATCGCCGGGCTGACTAAAACGCATGATCTGCTGCCAACTGGCATTTTTGATCTGCAGCGGCACTTTAACCGTTTGATCAATAATCACCACCAGCTCACGACCGCTGTTGGCCGGGCGATATTGACTGAGTTTGGCATAGTCATAACAGCTCGGAATATCGTTGCGATCCGCAGCCTGCGCCAGGGCATTCACCCCGGCTAACAGCAGCAAACACCATTTGCTGATCTTCACCTGATTATCCTCTGGCCTTATTGAGCACGCGCTGCACTTTACGACGACTGAGCAGCGCTTCAATTGACAGACCCAAATCCTCAGCCACCAAACGCAGTTCTTCATCATCTAAGGCTGTCAAATCGCCTAACTCCGCAATGCGCGCCTTTTCATCGGCGTTAGCAGCAGGTGCCGTTTCCAGTGCCACCGGTGCAGGCGTTGGCGTTTTGGGTTCAAATACCAAAGCCGGTTCTGGCTGATGTACCGGGCGCTCTGGAGCAACGGTTGCACGTGTGGCGTTAAATTGCTGATGCTGATCATCGGCCAGTGCTTTATCGCGCTGCTTACCGCGCACGTAATCGTCGAAGGTCCGAACATCAGTTTGTGCAATGCTGGCGCTACTGGCGCGTTGCATCGCCATACGATTCTGCAAGCTTGCCAGTTTATCCTGCGCATCACGCTCTACGCGCTCACGGCGCATGGCGTACCACGCGGCAAACTCTTCAGAGCTACTGAAATTACCAATATATTTCGCCGCCAGGCGAGATTCGATACCCACCAGAGAACGGTAATAACCAATCAAAATACCGATAATTTGCACGCCAATGAAAATCACCGACAGAATAATGAAGGTCAATTTGGAGGCGAACACGCGGTTGTCACTGACCTCTTTCGCCGCTTGCTTATCAGCCTGCTGATTATCTTCCACCGCTTGCTGTGGCAACTCAAAAGGTGAAGCGTTGCTCGCCACGCTGGTTTGGCTAAACGGCGTACCATTAATGGCCTGGGTTTCGGCGGCATTGATGGTTGCCGCACGAATGAAATAGGCACCTACCGCAAAGGTGACGATCAGCAACAGCGTCACAACCGTTTGTACATATTGCGGTTTTGCACCAATACCGTGGTTCACACGGTTGAGCATTTGCAAATAGCTGGGTGCGTCATCATCAATGCGGCTGTTTTCCAGCGACACGCGGTTGTCTTTAACCAACGCCTGCGCATGGCCTTCCAGACGCGCTTCTTTATGCCAGTAGCGGATTTTGCTCAGCAGCGTATTTTTGTGTAACTGCGTGCCCATTAAGTGCGTAGCGGGCACCAAAATCACACCAATCAGCACCGAAACCACAATCGCCGACAGCTCCGCCTGGTTCGCAGAGATGTTGTTGGCAATGAATGGCGAAAGTACCAGCGCAAAGATAAAGGCTTCCAGAATGACGAGGGCGATACTGCATAACCACAACACCACGCTGGTCGGTTTGCGGCCCCGCTCATCCACTTTGTTCAGATAGTTAACGCAGCGCAGATAAAAATCGGCATCGCGGTTGGAGATGCTATGAAACTGATAGAACTTGCCACACAAAGCTTCTTCTGCCGGATGCCAGATGCGTCCGCCGGTGCCCGCACGGCGAGATTCATGGCTACGCGACAAACGGGTGATGTGTCCAAACAGCGGTAGGGAACAAAACAGGTTGAGGAAGAAGTAACGAACTTGATCCCACCATTTGATCACGCCAAGTGTTAGCGCCAACAGCCCGAAAAGCGGCCAAAAGATGTAGCGATAGGTGGCGATCGCCTGCATTAAGGTATCTAAAATTTCCATAAGAGAGTTATCCGTTTATCCACGCTGAGGTGCGTAATTGGCCAGCCACGGCTGACGATGGTTGCTATAAAAGAGTTGTCCTTGTTGCGCAGGCTTGCCTGATTTCGGCAGCAAGAGATCGACGCACGAGATCGGTTGTTGCTGGGCATCGGCGATGTAGACGCGGTAAAGAATGCTGTCTTCCCCTTCCCAACTGTTGGCCACACTTGCCATGCCTTGCAGCGCCTTGCGGTTGCCCTGCGCATAGTTTGGCGTGATGAGCACTTGTGGGTTTTGCGTCACCACCGCCCCCTCTTTGAGAACAAACACTGGCGTCAATGTCACCAGGTTGCCATTCACCAATCCTGCCCACGCGCGCCCGTTCATATTGGGCAGATATTCCCGCGTATCATGCTGATCGATCGCCTTACCGCTGGCTAAATTCTTGGCCAGTCCACTGACGCGAGGAAGATCGGTGAGACAGCTACCGCTGACACTACTGGCCTGCGCCTGACTAATCAGGCTGAAGCCTTGTGACCGCGGCTTTAAGTTGCTGGCGAGTCCCGTAACCTGTGCGCTAGTGGGCTTGCCACCAAAATCGACAAAGTTAACGGGATTGCTCTCAGCAATAGCTTGAGTGGGTTGGGTCACCACTTCCGGCGCTTTTACTTCAGCGCTTTTTGCCGCAGCCTTCTTGCTCGCTTTACGTGGTGCCGCCCTGGCGGTTGAAGTACGCGCCAGCGTATTTTCAGCAGCAGAGCTGTGCCGCAAATACAGTGGGTTATTGCTTTCCAGCGCCAGACGCTGGCGTAACAGTGTTTCATTCGCCAACGCCACGATTTCAACCCGGCGGTTTTGTGCCCGACCCGAAAGGGAATCGTTATCCGCCAGTGGACGTGAGGAACCCACGCCCTGGAAATAGAGTTGGCTGGCTTTAATGCCGCTTTGCTCCAGTACCAGCCCAACGTTGCGGGCACGCGCTTCAGAAAGTTGCTGATTGTGTTCGGCGTTGCCAGTGGCGTCCGTATGTCCCACCACCAGCAAAACATCACTGGAGGATTGCTGGCCGCCTTTCATCGCTGTGGCAATTTTTTGCACCTGACGCATGCCGCTGCTGGTCAGTTCTGCACTGTCGATGGCGAACATGGTACCGTCCTCAACTTGTGCAACAATCCCAACCGGCTCCTGCTTGCTGTTCTCCTGCGCCTTAAGCGCCTGAGTGCTAATGCGAATTTTTTCTTCCTGGGCGACTTTAGCCAGCGCCTGTTCACGATTCTGCCAAACGTTCCCGACCACGCATCCCGCTACGCCGCCTGCCACTCCACCCACCAAAGCTTTCTTTGCGTCGTGAGTCACCAGATAAGTGATACCGCCACCCAGTGCGGCACCGCCGATACAACCGGCAGCGGTACCGTAATCACGAGCAAAGTCATTCATTGAGGCACAACTGGAAGTCAGAGAAGCGGCGATCAGCACGGATGCAGCTTTTTTAGAAAAGGGTAAATTCACATCAAATCCTTGATTGAAAAATCCTCTGTCGTGCGGAGGAAACAATGATTAATGGTTGAGGCTGATTGATAAAAAAAATTCACAGGGTTGTATCGGCAGCAATGCCGGTGACTTTAGACCTCGTGGCGAATTTCTTCTATTCAAGGAGATAGGGGATTAAAACGGATTGACGCAGGAGGAAACGATGAAATTACGTTAGTAATATTATCCAATCACCGCTGGCAATAGCGCAGCGAATACCACTTATCCCTCTCCAACTAAACGCATGCGTTTGATATCTCTTTGCGGAGATTCGCCAAACTCGCGTCTGTATTCGCGGCTGAACTGCGATGCACTCTCATAACCAACCATCAACGCTGCGCTGTTGGCATCGAGATTTTTACTCAACATTTGCTGTCTGGCTTCCTGTAGTCGTAACTTTTTCTGGTATTGCAAAGGGCTGACACCTGTCATAGCGCGAAAATGCTGACGAAACGTCGATGGACTCATAAAAGCATTCGCTGCCAGTTCCTCCATGCTGACAGGGCGCGTGAAGTTTTGTTTCAACCAGCCAACGATCCTGGAAATATTTTGACTGGGCGAACCGGCGGTAGCGATATGTCTCAACTGCGGACCATGGTTGCTGGCTAATAAGCGCATCACAATCTCTTGCTGGATAAGCGGTTCAAGATGAGTAATTAAATCCGGTTCATCAAGTAACTTAATTAAGCGGCTTAACGCATCAATCAACCCCTCATCCAGAGGTTCGACTGACAGTGGATTGAGCGGTATTTCCTTGCTGGGCCTGGCGGGTGGCATCAGCGCGGCAATCTGCACTACCACGCGAGGATCAAGCGTTAACATTAAGCCTAAAAAAGGCTCACGCTGACTGGCCCGAGTCACATGCGATACCACTGGCAAATCGATGGTTGTGAGCAGAGACTCGCCCGCGCTGTAATGCGTCGGTTTACCCGCCAGCATGATCTCTTTTGCTCCCTGCACCACCACACCCAAACCCATCTGATAAATACAGTGTACTGGCAACGTTGCCATGTTGCGGCGATGAACAGAAAGTGAAGCTATAGCGGTTAAGTGGTCCCCCTCGTTTTGGGCAATCCTGCTAATCAGCGCAGCCAATTTTTCAACGCCAGAATTCAAATCATTATCGACCATTTAAGCCTACCACCTGCCCCAGATTCAATCCGGCGATTTTACCATCAGTAAAATTCAATATGTACCCTTCGAGGCACATGCATCGTTTTAGGCAATTCTCTCGGCAGATCCGACAAGCCTGGCAGGCAAAAGCCGCCCCATAATAGGTCAACACTTAATCTGAAGAGCCGAGACGAAAAATGCCTGGTTTATTTGATTCCTACACGCTTAAAGACATTACCCTTCGCAATAGAATCGTTGCGTCACCGATGTGCCAATATCAGGCTAACGGTGGACTCATTAACGACTGGCACAAGTCACATTATTCAATGCTGGCAAAGGGAGGCGTGGGTTTACTCATCGTTGAGGCAACCGCCGTTTTGCCTGAAGGACGTATCACTCCGGGTGACCTTGGCCTGTGGAGCGATGCTCATACTGAAGGATTCGCATCGGTTGCCTCAGCGATCAAACAAACCGGGGCGGTAGCGGGAATTCAGCTTGGCCATGCGGGTAGAAAAGCGGGATGCACTCCTCCGTGGATGGGTGGCGCGCCTTTAGATCAGCAGGATCCAAACGCATGGATTCCGGTTTCTGCCAGCGCAGTGCCCTACGTGCAAGATAGTAATTACGTTCCTCATGAGATGTCTTTAGAGGAAATCCAGCACACCATTAATGCTTTCAAACAGGCTGCGCGTCGCGCTGCGGAAGCTGGATTTGAGTGGCTTGAACTTCATTTTGCACACGGCTTTCAGGCTCAAACATTCCTTTCAACAAAAACCAACTTTCGTGAAGATCACTATGGCGGCTCTTTAGCGAATCGTGCACGTTTTATGCTTGATGTTGTTGAGTCCGTAAAGTCCGTCTGGCCTGCACACCTGCCACTCACCGCTCGACTCGGTGTCATCGAATTTGATGCCTGTCCTGAACACAGCTTTGCTGAATCTCTGGAAGTCATTCGCTGGCTGAAAAAAGCCGGTATCGACTTTGTTGATGTGGGTTTGGCGCTCTCAACTCCCGATGAGCAGGTACCTTGGGGGCCAAATTTCATGGTTCCCTACGCGGAACGGGTGCGTAGAGAAACCGGCATTCCCGTAGCAACGAGTTGGATGATCACCAGAGCCAGCGATGCTAACGACTTTATCCAGGATGCAAAACTAGACCTGGTGTTTTTTGCCCGCACGCTTTTGGCCAATCCGCACTGGGTTTTCCAGGCAGCACGCGAACTGAATATCAGCTCACCCGAGTCGTTATTGCCAGTGCCTTATGCGTATTGGCTGAAGAATTGGGCGCAATAATTCCCCAACGTTTTTGCGGACAGGCAGCTTCTCGCAGCGCTGCCGCTTAACGTCATTCATCCTCTGGAGATCACCATGAAAATAAAAAAATTCGATGCTTCGGCTGAGGCATTCCCGACGTCGCCAGGAACAATCAGTCGGCGCAGTTTTATATCCCGGACAGCAATGATCAGCGCAGGTATGGCCTTTAGCTCGCTGTCGTGGGGCGCCTCCACATCCGCCGCTTCCGGGGCACAGAAAAATACCAATTCATCGCCAGCAGGAGAGATTATGTCAACGCGCAAACTTGGTAATCTTACCGTCTCAGCACTGGGCGCAGGCTGTATGAGCATCAGTGCCAACTACGGTCCGGCGGCCGACCGTCATCAGGGTATCCGTACGCTTCGGGAAGCACATGATAAGGGCGTTACGTTCTTCGATACGGCGGAAGTGTATGGTCCCTACACCAATGAAGAGTTGGTTGGAGAAGCCTTAGCGCCAATTCGTGATCAGGTCATCATTGCCAGTAAATTTGGCTTCGATATCAAAAACGGTGGACTAAACAGTCAGCCTCAGCATATTCGTCAGGTTGTTGAAGAATCGCTTCGCCGACTGAAAACCGATCGTATTGATCTCTATTATCAGCATCGGGTTGATCCCAATGTGCCAATAGAAGACGTCGCTGGCACCATCAAAGATCTGATTAGTGAAGGAAAAATCCTGCATTTTGGCCTTTCCGAAGCCAGCCCTGAAACCATTCGCCGCGCCCATGCTGTGCAGGCCGTAACGGCCGTCCAGACGGAGTACTCGGCAATGAACCGCGATCCGGAGCACAACAGCGTTCTGCAAACCTGTGAAGCGTTGGGTATTGGATTTGTTCCCTGGGGGCCCGTTGGAATGGGTTATTTAACCGGGACACTGAACGCGCAATCCCATTTTGATGCAGACAAAGATCTGCGGGCTGGCTTTGACCGCTTCTCACCTGAAAATCTGGCAGCCAATCAGCCGTTTTTGCATCTGCTAAGAAAAATGGGTGCAGAAAAAAATGCCACGCCCTCTCAGATTGCCCTGGCATGGTTACTGGCACAGAAACCCTGGATTGTGCCGATTCCAGGCACCAGAAACAGTAATCACCTGCATGAAAATCTGGGCGCATTAAACATTCGATTTACGCCAACAGAATTAAGCGAAATGAATACGGAGCTGTCTGCCTTAAAAGTTCACGGTGGCAGGATGAACAAACAACAAATGCAGATCGTTCAGCCATCTTCATAACCCTGCCTGCATCCTAAAAACCAGGATTTTTCGCAAGCCGCCTCTCATCCTCTAAAGTTTAAGCATAAGAGGACGAAAATCCTTTTAGACATTCTGGAGGATTGCGTATGTGTAAAGTCTTGGTTTTATTGTCCGGCTTGATGATGCTGCAAACAGCGATGGCCGCTGATGGCACGATTAGCTTCAGCGGTGCGATTGTTGAACCGTCCTGCACCACGGCTACTCAGCTGCAAGGAACGTCCGTTACCTGCACGCGCGAAGGTGTTGATAAAGTGCGTACTATTACACTCAATCAGTCACAACAAGCGCTGCCTTATCAACTGGGGACCGTGCGCGTGAAATCGGTTAATAATCTTAAGTTTATTGAAGTGACGTACAAATAAGCTGATTCCTGAGGATCGGTCGCCATGAATGGCGACCCTACGAAACCCTTGTAGGGTGCGCATTCATGCGCACCTTCATACATAGACTTAACTTAAGCCTCACTCACTCGATAACGCTCCAGCCAGTGCGCGTAAGGCGCGGGCAGCACCCATGATGGTTCGTTCTTATCCAGCGCCAGCGCGGCCTGATATGCCCAATTTGGATTTTTCAGGTGCGCACGCCCCACCATCACCAGATCCAGCTGACTTTTCTCGATGGTTTGATTAGCAATCGCCGGTGCATCAATGCCCCACGCCGAAGCCACAGGGATATTCGCTTCACGGCGCACGCGCTCAGCGATCGACGCCAGGAACGCGGGCCCCCACGGAATATTGGCATCCGGCGTGGAGAAGCCCACGCTGACGCTCAGCAAATCAAGACCCTTTTCACGCCACTGTTTGGTCAGCGTGATGGATTCCTGCAGCGTCTCTTCGTCGCGCCCATCAAACTCCAGCACGCCAAAACGCGCCGTCAGCGGCAGATTTTCTGGCCATACCGCGCGCACCGCATCGAAGGTTTCATGCAGGAAGCGGCTGCGACCAGTCAAATCGCCGCCGTATTCATCCGTGCGCTGATTGGCGTGCACCGAGAAGAAGCTCTGCGCCAGATTGCCGTGCGCGAAGTGCAGCTCCAGCCATTCGAAACCGGCGTCACGCGCGCGTTGGGCGGCACGCACAAAGTCGTCACGCACGCGCTGAATATCCGCATGCGTCATGGCTTGTGGCACGCGCGGCAGGTTTTGACCAAACGCCACCGCTGATGGCGCAATGGTTTCCCAACCGGCAGCGTCATCGGCCGCGATATGGTCGTCGCCTTCCCACGGCTTATTGGCGCTGGCTTTGCGTCCCGCATGACCAATCTGAATGCCCGGCACCGCGCCTGACGCTTTGATTTCACGCGCAATCTGCGCCAGCTTTTCGGCCTGCTCGTCGTTCCAGATGCCAAGGCAAGCAGGTGTGATGCGCCCTTCCGGCGATACTGCGGTGGCTTCGACAATCACCAATCCTGCGCCGCCGCGCGCCAGGCTGTTGTAATGCACGCGATGCCACTCATTACTCATGCCATCCACGGCGCTGTATTGGCACATCGGTGGCACGGCGATGCGGTTACGCAGCGTGACATCTTTTAAGGTAAAGGGCGTAAATAGGCCTGACATAACCACCTCTGAATCTGATTAAAGCAAAATGATCTGCTTGCCGCTGAAGTTGCGATGTTGCATCGCCAGCAGCTGCACAGGTAATTGATCGCCAGCAGTTTATCCGCCAGACGCGCGGCCTGTTCCGCGCCGATGTATCGCTTCGGTATTGTGCATTAAATCACTCAGGCAGCACTTCGCACCCTGTGCGTGCGGCAGTAACATCTGAGGCGGTCGCCATAAATGGCGACCCTACGGACGGGCGGCAGCCACCAAACCATTCAGCCAATCCTGATGGCCGTTAATCATCGGGTTTGGCTGCGCTTTTGCCAGCTCGACGGCTGGTTTGCCGTTTTGCGTTTCCTGAGTCAGGATGCGCACGCGATTATCGGAAAGATCTTCAATCAGCCACGCATGCAGCACGTCCAGACGATCGTCGCTGCCCGGCTCGCCCGCCCAGCCGTGCCATGAAACGCGCGCCGGTTCGCCCGCGACAGGCGCCACATACTCAGTGATCTGCGCTTCAACCGGGAAGCCAAAGGTTTCAAAGTAGAAACGCACGCCCTGCTCCAGCTCGGGGCCTTTATTGTCATAAAAGCGCGCGTTGGCGGAGTTCTGGTAGTAGCTCGGCCACAATGCTGGCGTGTTGAGCAGCGGCCAGATATCGGCGGTTGTAAGGCCAGCGACAATCACTTCATTCGAGCAAAAATTATCAGTAAAACCCGGCACAAAACCTTCGGGCCAGTTAATCGCGTTCATTCTCATCGAGTCAATCTCAGGGTTAAAAGTGGGTTGCTAAAGGACAGTCGCAGTATCCGGCGGGCAGAGACATAAGGCCAATCGCCATTTTTTATTTGTGATATCACTTACTGTGATATCTGCATCACGTTATGCTTACTGCATCCTCGCTGAAGATGAAAACCATGAAAACCGATCTCCGCACCTTAGATCTCAACTTACTCAAAGCGCTCGATGCGCTACTTGATGAGCGCAGCGTGACGCGCGCAGCGGAGCGTTTATCGCTGACACAGCCCGCGGTTAGCGGCATGTTGACGCGGTTACGTGAATGCTTTGACGATCCGCTGTTCACCCGCACGCAACGCGGCATTGTGCCGACGCTGCGCGCGCTGGAACTGGCGCTGCCGGTAAAAAACATTCTGACGGAAGTGAGTACGCTGCTGCAGCCGAAGCAATTTGATCCGGCCACCGCCGAGATGACCATCAACATTGCCGCTACCGATTACGCGCTGCGGGCGGTGATCGTGCCGTTTATGGCGGCGTTGCGTCAGCAGGCGCCGGGGATTCGCGTGGCGGTGTTGCCGGTGAACAATGAGCAGTTGGCATTACAGTTCGAACGCGGATCGGTGGATATCGCCTTAATCACGCCCGATACCGCGCCGCCCGAACTGCATGCCCGCGCGTTGTACGCTGAAGAGTATGTTTGCCTGATGCGCGACGATCATCCGCTGGCCAATCGTGAAACCCTCTCGTTAGACGACTTCTGTGCGCAGGATCACGCGCTGGTGTCTTATCTCGGCGGGAATTTTCACGGCGTCACCGATGCCGCACTCAATGCGATGGGACGCTCGCGCCGCGTCACGCTTTCGGTATGCAGTTTTCTGGTGCTGCCGGAGATTTTGCGCGTTAGCGATTTGATCAGCGTGGTGCCGCGTCGTCTGGCGCTGCACCACGCAGGATTGAAAGTCTTCGCTCCGCCGCTGGAGATTCAGGGCTTCACTAAAACCGTGGCGTGGCACGAAAGAACGCACCGCGATGCCGGACATCGCTGGTTGCGCGACTTGCTATTCGCCACGGCAATTTAGGTCAGAACTTCAGCTGCGCTCGCGCGGTATACAGACGACGATAGGCCAAATAGGCGGCGATGATAGTCGATAAACTCGCCGTGCCAATCAGCATAAAGGTCACCATAATCTGGTATTTAATCGCTTTGACCGGATCGATACCGGCAAAAATCAGCCCTGACATCATGCCCGGCAAGCTCACCAGACCCACGGTTTTGGCGCCATCAACGGTGGGAATCATCGCCGCGCGAATACTGTCGCGAATAAAGCGCGCCGACGCCACTTTCACCGGTGCGCCCAGGCTCAGCATCTCCTGAATTTTTTGCCAGTTATCGCTAAAGCGTTGGTTGAGATTGCTGAAACAGAGTCCCACCGCCACCATCGCGTTGCCGGCGATCATCCCGGAGATCGGGATCACCTGCATTGGGATAAACTCGATAGCACCGCTAAGCAGCAGAATGGTCAACGTCAGCGTGGTGCCGGTGGTAATCGCCACAAACGAGATAACGAAACCATTGCTGACATTGAGGCTGCGCTTGCGCGCATTGAGCGCCGCATTGACGCAGATAAACAGCACCATCAGCACGGTGAGCCAGTCATTATTCAAGTCAAAGATCGACTTGAGCACATAGCCAACAATCACTAACTGAATAATGGCGCGGCACACGCTCCAGATAATGTCTTTGCTCATACAGAGCTTCTCTTTCTGGCTGATCAGCAGCGCAATCACCACCAGCAGCAGCGAGAGTAAGAGCGAGCTGTCAGTAATATTATGCTGGCTCATCGGCGCTTCCCTGCTCTGGTGCCTCAAGTTTCAGCACCTGTTTTGCCTCGCGAATCTCTTGCCCATCGTGGCTGATGCCGATTACGGCGAGATGCTTCTCGCGCACCAGCGAATCAATCAATGCGTTGATAATCACTTTATTCTCTTCATCCAATGCGCTGGTGACTTCATCCAGCAGCAGCACCTGCGGCAGGAATTGCAGGTTGCGCAGCAAGCCTACGCGTTGCTTTTCGCCGCCTGACAGCTGCTCAATTTTTTTATCGAGCATGTCAGCAGGCAAATGCACATCGGCAAGTGACGCGACCAGCTTGTCGCGCGACGGCTTATGCTGGCGGATGTGCCACGGCAGCGCCAGGTTGTCGTACACCGTGTCGCCGAACAGTTGCGGCGTCTGGAAACAATAGGAAACCTGCTGCCGATAATGTTCGGTTTTCAAGTTGGCGATATTCTGGTTCTCAAACAGAATCTGCCCGCCGCTCGGCTCAAGAAGCGAGGCGAGAATCTTCAGCAAAGTGCTTTTACCGCTGCCCGAAGGACCGGTCAGCAACAGCCTTTCACCGGCATTGAGTTGCAACGAAACGGGCGCCAGCAGCGTGCGCCCCTGCAGTGAAAAGGTTACGCCCTGCACATCCAGCAAGGGAAAATCGGAGGTCATAATGTGGTTTCCTGAAAAATACCGGCGAAAGTATAAGGCCGCAGAATTGAATCGTGAAAGGTAAAAAAGGTTGCTGCACAAATAAACCGCGAGCTGTGATGAATTCCTCTCGCGCTAAGGTTCACTTAATCTTCAGCAATGAAAATGTCCTCAACAAAACAGGAGATTTTTAATGCAATCGATGCCATCCCGACCATTCAGTGAATATCTGGCTATTGCGGTAAGTGTGTTTACCGTAGTGAGTTTTATCATCGTCTGGTTCTAAACTAAGGTTCACTTAACCTTCATTGCTTAAGCTGGCGCCATCTTCACTATTACGGATGGACCAATGACGTTTTCGCTGCGCAAAAGACCGACGCTAAGTCGGCTGACCCTTATTTCGCTATTTTCCATTTATATTGCGGTGTTCCTGAATATTGCCTTTTATCGACAGGTAATTGCAGCGATGCCGCTCGATACGCTGCGCACGATATTCGTCTTCGTCTCGATGCCGCTGGTGGCTTTTAGCGTGATCAACATTATTGCTACGATCGCCTCTTTTGTCTGGCTCGACCGGCTTATTCTTGCGCTGTTCGTATTGGTGGCGGCTGCTGCGCAATATTTCATCTGGACCTTCGGCATTGTTATTGATCGATCGATGATCGTGAATATTCTGGATACTACGCCGTATGAATCCTTTGCTTTATTGTCGCCGAAGTTAATTATTACGTTGGGTGGCAGCGGCCTGCTTGCTGCCCTTTTGGTGTTCTGGATTCGGGTTAAACACAACGAACCGCTGTGGAAAAACATCGCCAAACGCGCCGTGTCGATTGCGGTGTCGGTAATCTGTATCGCCTTAGTGGCGACGTTTTTTTATAAGGATTACGCCTCACTGTTTCGTAATCAAAAAGAACTGATTAAATCGCTCAGCCCGTCGAATTCGATTGTGGCGACACTTTCCTGGTATAACCACAGCCGCACCGCCAATTTACCGCTGGTGAAAATTGGCTTAGATGCCAAACAAAAACCGCAGATGCTGGCGGGCGCAAAGCGCAATCTGACGATTTTGGTGGTGGGCGAAACTACGCGCGCGGTGAATTTCCAGCTCAATGGTTATGCCCGCGAAACCACGCCGTTGCTGGCGAAAGATAACGTCTCTTATTTCCCCAATACGCAATCCTGCGGTACCGCTACTGCGGTCTCGTTGCCATGCATGTTCTCGAATATGCCGCGCGCGCATTATGACGACCAGCTTGCTGAACATCAGGAAGGCATGCTCGATATTATCCAACGCGCCGGCGTGCAGGTTTTATGGAATGACAATGACGGCGGCTGTAAAGGTGCCTGCGACCGCGTACCCCATCAGGATATGACCAGCCTGAATCTGCCGAATATGTGTCACGATGGGGAGTGTTATGACGAGGTATTATTTCACGGTATCGAGGACTATATTAAAAACCTTAAAGGCAACGGCCTGATCGTACTGCATACCATTGGCAGTCACGGCCCAACCTATTACAACCGTTATCCGCCGCAGTTTAAAAAATTCACGCCGACCTGCAATACCAATCAAATTCAGGATTGTTCGCAACAGCAGCTGGTGAATACCTACGACAACACCATTCTGTATATCGATTACATTGTCGATAAGGCGATCAATGTATTGAAGGCGCATCAGGATCAATACACCACCAGCCTGGTGTATTTATCGGATCACGGTGAGTCGTTGGGGGAGAATGGCGCTTATTTGCACGGTATGCCGTATGCGATTGCACCGGATGTGCAGAAACATGTGCCGATGCTGATTTGGCTGTCACCAGATTACCAGCAGCGTTATGGCGTCAGTAAACGCTGTGTCGATAAACAAGCGGCGCATCAGGGTTATTCGCAGGATAATCTGTTCTCCACCCTGCTGGGATTGACGGGGATTCAGACCAGCGAGTATCAACCTGCGGATGATATTTTGGCCGGTTGCCGGATCGTGCAGGGGTAAATGCCAGAAGGTCGCCATTCATGGCGACCAACATCACGCTGCCACCCGATCCGCCCCCAACAAATCCAATATCCTGCTGCGCAGCGCCACCAGCTGCGGATCATCGCGACGGCGCGGCCACGGCAGATCCACTTCGATCACATCCACCACTTTCGCCGGTCTTGGGCTGAATACCACCACGCGATTCGCCATTACCAGCGCTTCCTCCACGTCGTGCGTCACCATCAGCGTGGTGAACTGCTGCTCCTGCCACAGGTCGACAATCTCCTGCTGCATCCGCAACCGCGTCAGGGAATCGAGCTTGCCGAGCGGTTCATCGAGGATCAGCAAACGCGGCACGTTAACCAGCGCGCGAGCCAGCGCTGCACGCTGCGCCATACCGCCCGAAAGCTGATGTGGCCACGCGCGAGCAAACTGCCTGAGGCCGACGCGATCCAGCATCGCGTTAATACGCTGTTCGCGAATGGGGCGACTTTCCCCACGAATCTGCAAACCGAGGCCGACGTTGTCATAGACGGTGCGCCACGGATAGAGCGTGGGATCCTGAAACACCACCACGCGCGACGGATCGGGCGCGGTAATCGCTTTACCCTCCTCCGCCAGTAACCCGCTGGCTGGCGGTTCGAGCCCGGCCAGCAAACGCAGCAGCGTCGATTTGCCGCAGCCGGACGGCCCCAGCAGCGCGACAAATTCACCGGCCTCTACCTGCAAATTAATATTCTCCAGCACCGGTAAATCTTCGCCTTCTAAGGTGAAGTGATGATTCACCTTCTCAATCGCAATATTAACGCCCGCCGAAGTGGTAGCCATATTTTCGCTCCTGCTTGATTTGCTAAGAAATAAAGCATAAGCCTCGCCTTTCCCACATCGAAATAGCCATTTCGGCAAACCTATCCGCAAATATTCATAATGAAAAACTGCATGATGTCATGCGGGATTGTTATTTGGTCGCGCTAATTGCCTTTGCCATAGTGCCTGTGAACTTTATCTACAAGGAAGACAGGATGGCATTGCAACAATTCTCTCTGAGCCGCCGCGCGTTATTACGCGGGCTGTGTCTCTTTAGTGCCGGCATGGCGGTGAATCCGTTGCTGAGCAGCAACGTGTTTGCCGACGAAAAATCCCTCAAAACCATCAAGCTGGCCTGGGGGCAAACCGCAGTATGTCAGTCACCGATTTCGGTGGCGCTGAAGCAAGGCTTCTTTAAAAAGTACGGCTTGAATGTTGAGCCGGTGAACTTCAGCGGCCCCACCGATGCGCTGTTACAGGCGATTGCCACCGGCCAGGCCGATGGCGGCATCGGCATGGCGCTGCGCTGGCTGAAACCGCTGGAGCAGGGTTTTGATGTGGATCTCACGGTCGGCACGCACGGCGGCTGCATGCGTTTACTCGCGCCGCAAAATAGCGGCATCCGCGATGTGAAAGATTTGGTGGGCAAATCGGTGGCGGTCAGCGATCAAGCCAGCCCGATTCGCAACTTCTTCGCCATTCAGCTGGCGAAACAGGGCATCGATCCCGATAAGCAGGTCAACTGGCTGCAATATCCGCCCGACCTGTTTGGCGAAGCGCTGCGCAAAGGCGAAGTGCAGGCGCTGGCTACCGACGATCCACAGGGCTGGCTGCTGAAGAAGCAGCACAACCTGGTGGAAGTCGATAACAACCTGAAAGGCGAATACGCCAACCTCACCTGCTGCGTGCTGGGCCTGCGCGGCTCGCTGGTACGTGACGATCCCGCCACCGCGCGTGCTATCACTCAGGCGATTGTCGATGCGCAGCAGTGGACCGCCGAACATCCGGACGAGACGGCGAAAATCTTCCAGCCGTTTGTGCCCGGCTCCGTCGCGGTGGAGGATATCGCCGCGATGCTGAAAGAGCACACTCATAGTCATCACTCCACCGGCGTGCAGCTGCGCAAAGAGGTGGCGGTTTATATCGATGAGCTAAAAAAAATCAACGTGATCCGCCCGGATACCGATGCGCAGCGCTTCGCCGAACACTATGTGCCGGAGCTGTTGCCGGCGGAATCCGCCCATCAGCATGCCAGTAACATGGCGCACATGAGCAACATGTCGAGTTAAGGAAACGAGAATGGCCAGTGAAACCCTGACGATTGCCCGCAACCGTGATGTGCCGCGCCGCCTTCAACCGGCTATTTGGGGTGCGCTCCTGCTGTGGTGGGCGCTGGTCGCGCTGATGGTGGCGGTTCCAGATAAGCCGCAGGGTTTTGCCGCCCCGCGCTTTGTCAATGAAACGCACGAGCTGTTTGCCGCCATCGCGCTGCTTCTCACCGGGCTGGCGATTGCCTCGGGTCTGTTCCCGCGACTGACCTTACTTGCGCCGCTCAAACGCAGCGGTCCGTGGCTGATGGTACTGGCGCTGCTGATTGGCCTGTGGGAAACCGTTACTGGCAAACTGACGCTGCTGCCTGCGCCGTTTTTCGCCCCGCCGCGTGCGCTGGTCGAAGCCTACGCCACCGATTGGCCGCGCCTGCTGGATAGCGTGCTCAATTCGCTGCGTCTGCTGGCCTTCGGCTTTATCTACGGCAGCGTGGTCGGCTTTATTACCGGCGTAGCGATTGGCTGGTCGCGCGGCTTGGGTTATTGGGTGCATCCGATTCTGCGCTTCCTTGGCCCGGTGCCTTCTACCGCGCTGCTGCCGCTGTCGCTCTACTTCTTCCCGTCAAGCTTCTCTGCGGCGGTATTTCTGATTGCGCTGGCGACCTGGTTCCCGGTGACGGTGCTAACCTGGTCGGGCGTTTCCAGCGTTGATACGCGTTATTACGATGTGGCGCGCACGCTCGGTGCCAATTCGCTGTTCCTCGTGTTGCGCGTGGCGGTGCCGGCAGCGCTGCCGCACTTGTTTGTCGGCCTGTTTATGGGTTTGGGCGCGTCGTTCTCGGTGCTGGTGGCGGCGGAGATGATGGGCGTGAAGTCCGGGCTCGGCTGGTATCTGCAGTGGGCGCAAGGCTGGGCGGCTTACGCCAATATGTACGCCGCGCTGATTGTGATGGCGCTGCTGTTCTCTTCGCTGATCTCCCTGCTGTTCCTGGTGCGCGATCGCCTGTTGTCATGGCAGCGCAGCGCGGTGAAATGGTAACGACATACATTGCGTAATGAATTGCGCCGATCCGGTATGTGCACCCATCCGTAGCGGCGCGGTGAAATGGTCATTCGTAGGGTCGCCATTCATGGCGACCGCCCCCACAGATGAGGTCGATTATGGCTGCAAAAATCTCTGCTTCTATCACTGAACTGATTGGTAACACGCCGCTGCTGCGCCTGTCTCGCTACGCACAGCAACACGATATTCAGGCCGATTTGGTCGCCAAACTCGAACTGTTTAATCCCAATCACAGCGTGAAAGATCGCATCGCCCTCAGCATGATTGAAGCCGCCGAACGCAACGGCATTATTCAACCCGGCGATACGCTGGTTGAAACCACCAGCGGCAACACCGGCATTGGGTTAGCGGCGATTGCGGCGGCGAAAGGCTATAAGTTCCGCGTCTATATCAATGATTTCGTTAGCATCGAACGCAGCCAGATTATTCAGGCGTACGGTGCCGAAGTGGTGCCGTTCAGCACCATTGAAGGGTTCAAAGCGTTTTACGATGCCAGCAACGGCGATTTCGTCGCCGCCACCAAATGGCTGGCCGAGCAGGTCACCGCAGCGGAACCGGAAGTGCACTTCCTGCTGCAGCTGGATAATCCGGCCAATCCGGCGGTGCATGAGCGCACCACCGGGCCGGAGATCTGGCGCGACAGCGGCGGCGAGCTGGATATCTTTATCGCCGCCGTCGGCACCGGCGGCACGCTCTCCGGCACCGGACGCTATCTCAAACAGCAGCATCCGGGATTAAAGGTGATCGCCGTGGAGCCGGGCGTGGGTTCACAGCCGAGCGAACTGCGTCCGGATCCACTGGAAATTACCGGCGTGCATGCGTTCAGCAACCAGACGCCTGAGCGTATTCCTGCCAATCTCGATCACCGCGTTTACGATGAAGTGATCGCGGTGGAAACCTGGCAGGCGTATAAAGCGGCGCGGCAGCTGGCGCTGAGCGAAGGTGTGCTGGTAGGGGATTCGTCCGGGGCAGTGTTGTGGGCGGCCCAACAGGTTGCAGCGCGACCGGAGAACCGTGGCAAGCGCATTGTGGTGTTGCTGGCTGATGGCGGCAACAGTTATTTAACCACCCAGCTGTTCGCGCATCAGGTACCAGCCGAATCGCTGAAGCTGGCGAGCGCCGTGCAAACCTCCAGGAAAATCGCCTGAAAATAATGCGCGATAAATCGCACCGCTACAGAATCCTGCATGTATTCGTAGCGGCGCGATTTCAATTTAAACCAGCACGTTGCTGGTAATCCCCTTAGCAAACAATAGCGGATCGGTTTCCGGTCGTAACACGTTGATTGCCTTTAAATCACGCGCATACACGTCGATCTCATTCACAAACGCGTTCCCCACCGAATAGTGTCCGTGCGTATGGGTTTTCAGCACGCTGGCGATCTCCTGCGGCGTGGTGTTGAGCGCCTGGCCGTTAAATTCGCTGCCAATCGCTTCCGGGTGTTTGGCCGCATAAGCATGCGCCTGCAAAATCGCGTGGGTGATCGCTGCCGCCACTTCCGGCTGTTCGCGAATCAAACTGCCGCGCGTGCCCACCACACAGCAGCTCAGTCTGGCGTACTCGTCCATTAAGTTGGTGCCAATCTCGCGGTAGCCTGGCTTCTGGGTTAAGCGCCACATCACCGGATCGGAACCGCTGGCGGCCTGAATCTCGCCCTTCTCCAGCACCATCGGCAGCAAATCCTGCGGGAACACGCGCCAGTCGACATCGGTATTGGGATCGACGCCGTGCTTTTTCAGCATCAGCGAGAAGAAGTTTTTATCCGCGCCCGCCATGTCGGTGACACCAATGGTTTTGCCTTTTAGCTGCTCCAGCGTGGTCGGCCCGCCATCGCGCGCCAGCAGGCGCATACAGCCGCCGTGCGTGCCGGCGGTGAGTTTCACATCAAAGCCCTGCTCCAGCGCTTTCAGCCAGCGCAGCGCCATACCAATGGCGGCTTCGGCTTTGCCGGTGGCGATGGATTCCAGCAGCAGTTCGGTGGAGTTGCCGAAGTTAACGAACTCCACTTCCAGGTTGTGCGCTTTAAAGAAGTTATGCTGATCGGCCACCACTACCGGCGCGAGGCAGATGGCGTTGAGATTCACCGCCAGACGCACGTGCGTCGGCTTCGCCAGCGCCCATTTTCCGGGGCCATCTTGCAGTAAATCGCCGGGCATCTGCATGCCCGCCATATGATCGTCGGCAAACACGCGGCCCGGTAACGTTGCCGCCATCGCCGCGGCGGCGGAATATCCCAGAAAATGCCGACGGGAAACTAAATAATTATTTGGCATTAAATGACTCCCAAAAATAAATGCAGGTGAAGGTGTTGACCATAATTAATGGCTCGCGCAGAAACAGCCATTGCAAATTAACACTTCCACCGGCGGCAGAATTATGCCGATTCCGCATGTATATAGCCGGTTTATTGCTTTTACAGCGGTGGCAGAACAGGAAACAATTAAGCCTGATTTAATAAGGGGATTAATAACGCATGGCAAATAACCTGCCCTTTCTGGCTGAAATATTGCCGGTGATTATTCAGGCCTTAGAAAAAGACGCTGAAGAAGTTGATCGCAGCGGCGAATTTCCCAAAACCGCTTTTAGCGTGTTGCGGCAGCATGGCTTGCTGCACTTTGTATTGCCGACGGCGTCGGGCGGCAGCGGCGGCGATCTGCTGGCAAGCCAGGCGATTATCCAGGCCGTGGCGCGCGGCGAACCTTCTGCAGCGCTGATTCTCATCATGCAGTATCTCAACACGCGTCGCCTCGACGACAGCTCAAACTGGCCAGACGCGGTGCGCCGCAAGGTGGCGGAGAGCGTGATTCGCGACGGTGCGCTGATTAACGCGCTGCGCGTCGAACCCGAATTAGGCACGCCCGCGCGCGGCGGATTGCCCGCTACCCGCGCACGCCGCACCGCTGAAGGCTGGCGCATCAGCGGCGAGAAGATTTACTCCACCGGCAGCTATGGACTGAGCTGGTTTCTGGTGTGGGCCAGCAGCGACGATGCCGATCCGCTGGTCGGCGGCTATCTGGTGCCGGCCAACGCGCCCGGCATCCACATTATTGATGAGTGGGATCACCTCGGCATGCGCGGCACCTGTAGCCATCGTGTGGTGCTGGACGAGGTGCTGATCCCGCTCGATCACGCGGTCAACGTCGCGCCGTGGAGCACGCAGCGACCCGGCCTCAACGAAGAGGAATCGCTGTGGATGGCGGTGCTGCTCGGTTCGTTGTACGACGCCATTGCGCATAGCGCACGCGACTGGTTTATCGCCTTTTTGCAGCAGCGCGTGCCGGCCAATCTTGGCGCACCGCTGGCATCATTGCCACGCTTCCAGGAGCTGGTTGGCCGCATCGATACGCTGCTGTTTACTAATCAAACCCTGCTGAGCAGCGCTGCGCACGGCCACGTCGCCAGCGGACATGCCGCGCAAATCAAACAGGTGGTGACCGAAAACGCCATTCGCAGTGTGCAGCTGATGGTGGAAAGCATCGGCAATCACGCGCTGATGCGCCAGCACCCGTTACAACGTCACCTGCGTAACGTGCTGTGCGGCCGGATTCATACGCCGCAGGACGACGCCATTTTCACTTCAGTGGGCAAATCCGCCCTTTCTGCTGAGAGGAGTACATCATGACGCTGGAATTTATTGGTCTGAAGGGTAATCTGAAGAAATGCGGGCTGCCATAAAAGGCCAGCTTAAGGTGATTTGACGGGGTTATTATTGGGTGCGCATGACACGCACCCTAAATTTTGATTAAAAACGATACGTCGCCGAAACAGAGAAATTACGTGGATCGCCGTACACGATGCCGCCGTTGCTGACATTGGTGTCGTACTCTTTGTCGAACAGGTTGTTGATGTTCGCCTGCAGCGAGACGTTTTTGGTGACGTCGTAGCGTGCGAACAAATCCACCACCGAGTAGCTGCCCTGACGTGCGCGCCAGGTGCCTTCGCCGTCTGGACCGCCAATGTCGCCGTAGGTTTTCGACTGCCAGGTCACGCCACCACCCAGGGTCAACTGATCCAGCATCGGCAAGCGATAGCTGGTGAAGAGGTTGAATGAGGTGCGCGGCAGCTGAGAATTGTAATTCTCGCCTTCGCGATCTTCCGCCACATAGCTGGTACCGCCGAAGGTCATCTGCCAGTTATCGGTTACCGCACCGTTGACTTCAAACTCTACGCCACGGCTCACTACGCCACTTTTACCCACATAGATGGCATTACCCGTTTCCGGGTTGGTTTGTCCGGTCGCTTCGCCAACGTTATCCAGTTCGGTGCGGAATACGGAGATCGAGGTAGTCAGGCGGCTGTTAAACCAGTCTGATTTCACGCCCGCTTCGTAGTTTTTGCCAATCACCGGCGCCAGGAACGCACCTGAGGCATCCTGATAATCCTGCGGCTGGAATACCGAGGTGTAGCTGGCATACGCCGACCAGTTGTCGTAGAAGTCCCAAATCACACCACCGTACGGCGTGATGTTGTTCTTCTCCATCTCCTCGCTCAGCGTCTGACGATTCCAGTTGGTATAACGCGCGCCGAGAATCACATGCAGCGGATCGGCCAGCGAGATGCGGGTTGCCAGATAAGCAGATTTCTGACGCACCAGCTGTGTATCTGAAGCCGGTTCGCGCGGATCCCAGTTAGATTCCGGGAAATCGCCGTTGTAATTATTGAAGTTACCCAGTTCTGCGGATGAGATGTTCTCCCACGAGCTGTAGTACTTATTGTCCTGACGACTGTAGTTAACGCCAATCATCAGCTCATGCTGACGTCCCAACAATTCGTATGGGCCGCTGGCGAAGGCATCCACCGCATCCACTTTACGTTTGCCGGTGTTATAGCCGGTGCCGCCGATAACCGGATAGCCGGCGTAAGAGGAAGAGCCCGCGCCGGTGGTTTTATCAAAGAAGCCATCGATATACAGCTGTTTGCTGTCGAGGAACATTTCGTTATGCGTGCCGTTAAGCGTGATGTTCCAGCCGTTATCGAAGTTTTGCTGCAGGTTAACAAAGACCTTTTTGTTTTCTTTGTTGTTGTAAGCCCAGTCTGGCGCGGTGTTGTAACCACGACGCGCTTTGATCTGAGAACCGTCGGTATACCAGCGCGGGGAACCGCTCCACATTGGCGAGTCGGTGTTGACCTGCGTGAATTCGTAACCAACCGACAATTTGGTGGAATCGGTCAGATCAGCGTCAACCACGCCGTAGACGAACTTTTTGTCTGCGCCGTAGCGTTCGATAAAGCTGTTTTTGTCTTCATAGCCCGCGACCAGGCGACCACGCACGTTCCCTTCAGGCGACAGCGGTGCAGAGAGATCGGCAACGTAACGCTGCTTGTTCCAGCTGCCGTAGCTGGCGGAAACATCGCCGGTGAACTCTTTGCTATCGGCGTGCTTGCGCACCATGTTGATGGAGGCGGAGGGATTGCCCGGGCCAGTCAGCAAGCCGGTGGCACCGCGCACCACTTCGACGCGCTCATACAGCGCCATGTCGCTCTGCGCATCGCCAAGGTTCCAGCGTGAGGCGAAGGCGGTGGGAATACCGTCGACCATATAGTTGTCGATCAGGAAACCGCGCGAATAGTAGTTGGTGCGATCCATATCGGAAGAGACGCCGTGGATGCCGGTGGTGTTCTTCAGCACATCGTTCAACGATTGCAGCTGCTGGTCTTCCATACGCTGCTTGCTGACGATCGAAACTGATTGCGGAATATCGCGCGCGGTGAGCGCCATTTTGGTACCGGCACGCGTCACCGGTACGCTGTAATCCTGTGCCGCCTGCTCTTGCTGATCCGCGCTAGCGCTGGCATCAACGTTCAGCGTCTGTTCGGTGTTGGTGGTCTCTGCTGCCTGCGCGATACCCGACGCAACCATCATAGCCAGTAAAGAGAGACGCAACGCACGCTGAGGCGAATTACCGGGTTTCCTGACGCGCAAATCACTGAAAGACATACAATTCCTCAATCAACTTTTCGTTATTTTTTTGCGGCACCGCTGCTGACGTCTGAAAGAGGAACGACAGTAAGGAAGCCGTTAAGAAAGCAAATGAGAAATATACGCATTAAGGTTTTCAATGCAAGAAATTGTTACTGGTTTACTGACACTTTTACACTTGATGAAAAACCCTATTCTTCAACGAGTAATAGTTGATAAGCGTTATTTTCAGGAAGGTTTATGAAGGGATTTTTGGCAACTATGTGAAATTGTACAGATTCCAGCACGCATATGATTTTCAGGTGCGCATGAATGCGCACCCTACGAAAACCTGTAGAGTGGCCATTTATGGCGACCTTCATACATGCCGCATTAAAACGCAGAATAAATCACCCACTATTATTCTCATTACTCTCCCGCGTTACGTGAATAACCTAAACAGCTTAAGAAAACGTCACGAAATATAAGGAAACTTCTGATCAAGCGGATATTTTACAGACAATTCTGCCCACGTCTGATTATTTTAATTTGGCAAAAAATCTCGTAGAATACGCGGCTTCAAACTTTCAAATTTATAATAAGGATTTATTCATGAGCGATGCACTCAAAGCATTGAACAATCTTCGTACGCTGCGTGCCGAGGCGCGTAATATTGAAGTCGCAGCATTAGAAGAGATGCTGGAAAAATTCGCCGTGGTCGTCGCAGAGCGCCGTGAAGAAGCGGAAGCAGAAACTGCAGCTCAGCGCGAAAAAGAAGAAAAGCTGGCACTGTATAAAGAGATGTTGTTGAAAGACGGCATTGATATTAGTGACCTGGCGCAATTAAACACCCAGGAAAGCAAACCTAAGTCGAAACGCGCTCCGCGTCCTGCGAAGTATAAGTTCATCGACGAACAGGGTAACGAAAAATTGTGGACCGGCCAGGGCCGTACGCCGTCACCGATTAAAGCCGCAATGGAAGCTGGCGGTTCAATGGATGATTTCCTGATTTAATCGGCAACACGCTGTACAGCACGTGAACAGTAAAAACGCAGCACAGGTGCTGCGTTTTATCATTATTACTTCTGCGCGTTAATCTGTTTGATATACGCTTTTAAAACGTCGTAAACATAATCCTGGCAAGCGATACCGGTTTGCGCATCATACTTACCGTCATTGGTGATGTTGTTAGATAACACGCGAATACCGATAAACGGGATATTAAACAGCGATGAAATCTGTGCAGCCGACGCGGTTTCCATCTCCTCGACGGAGGTGTTGAAGTTCTCATGGAAGAAGCGAATACGATCCAACTCGCTATTCCACACATCCGCCGATCCGATCACGCCTTCCACCACTTTGCCTTTGGTGTAGGCCGGCATCGCCTGCTCGGCCGCTTTCATCAAGAGTGGATCGGCAGCAAACTGGCGGATGCTGTGAGCATTTTTATCTTCACCTGCGCTGCCTTTCGAGGCCAGCAAATCCATCGGTTTCCACTCAACGGAATTACTGCCTGCACCTTGTAACTTATGCGGGGTTTTAAACGCGCCGAGGTTTACCGAATATTTGCCCACCACGATGTCATAGACATGTAATGCCGGATCGTGACCGCCCGCAGTGCCCTGATTAATGATGGCTTTGGGTTTGAATTCTACCGCCGCAACTGAGGTGGCCGCCGCAACATTCGACATGCCTTTCAATGTTTCAGAAACAATCACCGGATAACCGTCAACCGTGCCCTGCCAGAAACGCCATTCGCCAATCTGGCGCTCTTTAGAATTTTCCAGTTTGGCGGCAAAATGCTCCGCTTCAACCGGCATCGCGCCCTGAATAATGATCGGCGCTTGGGAAGTTTCTGTATTCGCCATGGCGTGCAGCGGCGCGAAAATAGCCAGACCGCTGATCAAAGCGGTATTCAGATTCAAAGATAATTTAGACATGAAATAATAACCGGAAATAATGAAAAAAGGCATTATGCGGGATGAATGGCGTGTTGGAAAGTTGTTAATTCATTGATGAAGTTATGGCGATAAGACGTCAGATAATTCCCAGGAAATATCTGACGTCTTTTAATAGCAAGCTTATTTTAGAACCGTGCAGGCTTGCGCAATTCTGCGGCCCGCTTCACGCACCGTTGCAATATCGGTGGCAATCGACAAGCGGAAATAAGGCGATAAACCGTACGCGCTGCCCGCCACGCCAGAGACACCGCTTTCCAGCAGATAATTCATCACATCCTGCTCGCTTTCGATCTTATGACCATCGGGACGCGTTTTACCTAATAAACCGGCGCAGCGACAGAAAATAAAGAACGCGCCATCAGGATTAAGCACGTCAATTTCCTGCACCGGCTTTAACAGCGCCATAATCTCATCGCGGCGATCCTGATAAGCCTTGCGTTGCGGCGGCAGGAAGTCGAGTCCACCGTTATACGCCGCCACCGCCGCAGCCTGGCTGATCGCGCTGGCACCGGAGCTGTTTTGCGACTGCACCACCACCATCGCGTCGATCAACGCTTTAGGCCCGGCACCGAAACCGATGCGCCAGCCGGTCATGGCGTAGGTTTTCGACACGCCGCCCACCAGCAGAATACGGTCGGCTAAATCCGGCGCAACGTGCAGCAGGCTAATATGTTCACGTCCATCAAACAGAATATGTTCGTAGAGTTCATCCAGCATGATCAGCACATCAGGATGATCGCGCAGCACCGTCGCCAGCGCGGTCAGCTCATCTGCGCTGTACACCATGCCAGAAGGATTGCCGGGATTGTTCAGCACCAGCCAGCGGGTTTTGGCGGTGATCGCCTGCGCCAGCTGCTGCGGCTGCAACTTGTACTCCTGCTCCAGCGGACACGCCAGCAGCACCGCTTCGCCGCCGTTGAAACGCACGCTATCCGGGAACGTCGGCCAGTAAGGCACCGGCACAATCACCTCATCGCCCTCATTCAGCGTGGCGGCAAAGGCGTTGAAGATAATCTGCTTGGCACCGTTGGCGATGCAAATCTGCGCCAGCTCATAATCGAGCTGATTTTCATTTTTCAGCTTAGCCAGCACCGCTTTGCGCAGCGGCGTGGTGCCATTGGTCGGCGTGTAGCGCGTCTCACCGGCTTCCATTGCCGCCACCGCCGCCTGACGAATATGTGCGGGCGTATCAAAATCCGGCTCACCGGTGGTGAGATCGAGAATATCCACGCCCTGCTCTTTCAGCTGGCGCGTCAGTTGACGCGCCGCCGCATTGGCAGAGAGCGACACGGACTGCACACGCTTTGATAAGGTGACCATGTTGAGCTCCTGAAGGGGTTAGACCACCGGCAAGCCGAGGTTTTCACGCAGCGTGGCGAACTCGTAATCGTCACGGAACAGGCCGCGACGGCGCAGTTCAGGGATCACCAGCTCAACAAACAGATCCAGCTGCTCGGACATGATCGCCGGCATAATATTGAAACCATCCGCGCCGCCCTCGTTCATCCACAGCTCGAAATCGTCAGCGATATCTTCGGCGGTACCGACAATCACGCGATGTCCGCGTGAACCAGCAGCCACCGCCGCCAGCTCGCGCAGCGTCAGATTTTCGCGCTTCGCCATATCGGTCATCAGTTTAACGCGGCTCTGGTTGCCCTCGCCCAGCGGCACTTCTGGCACCGGACCATCCAGCGGGAACTGGCTGAGATCCATGCTGAAACGCAGCGACAGCTGACGCAGACCGTTTTCGATGTCCACCAGCGTGTTGAGCTCTTTCCACAGTGCTTTGGCCTCTTCACGCGTGCGGCCCACAATCGGCATCACGCCCGGCATAATCACCACATGATCCGGATTACGACCAGCGGCAATGACCTGATCTTTCTGCGAACGGTAGAAGGTTTGCGCTTCTTCGAGGCTGGCAGCCGCGGTGAAGATCACTTCCGCGGTTTCCGCCGCCAGTTTCTGACCATCGGCGGAGGAACCGGCTTCGATGATCACCGGACGACCCTGCGGCGAACGGGTGATATTTAGCGGACCCTGCACCTGGAAGTGCTCGCCTTCATGGTTAATCGGCTGGATTTTTTCATCAACAAAGTACGCACCGGTCTCTTTGTTCGGCTGTACCGCGCCCTCTTCCCACCCGGCCCACAGTTTGTCGGCCACTTCGAGGAATTCGCGCGCACGCGCATAACGCTCGGCATGGTTTGGCATATCGTTGCGGCTAAAGTTGCGCGCTACATCGGTAGAGAACGAAGTCACCACGTTCCATGCCGCGCGACCACGGCTGATGTGATCCAGCGAGGAGAAGCTGCGCGCCATGGTGAATGGATCGCTGAAGGTGGTAGACGCCGTTGCCGCCAGACCGATGCGTTTGGTATTCACCGCCAGCGCCGACAGCATGGTCAGCGGCTCAAGGCGCGCCATGGTCGAGGGCAGACGATACATGCTGGTGGCCAGCGCATCGCCTACGAAGAACAGATCGAATTTACCGGCTTCGGCTTTTTTGGCGATGGTGATCAGCCAGTCGATGTCAGTTGGATCGCCGAGCTTTTCCGTTAGACGCCAGCCGCTGACGTGTTGTCCTACCGGCTGCACGAAAAGGCCTAAACGGATGCGGCGTTGTTGTTTTGAGTTAGCCATTAATTTGTCCTGGTCAATAAAAAGTGGTGCGATTTAAAACCTGCTCTCGGTCGCCAGCAGCGCCTGTTCCAGCGCATCGGCAGAGATGCGGAATGGCAGACGTTCGGCGCTGGCCGCCGGGAATTTAATCTGTTCTGCGATGGTGCGAATTGTCGCCGCGCGGTCACCGGTTAACGGCGCTAAGGTCAGCGGCATGTCGTACGCACGCAGCAGCGTCAGCAGATCGGCATCCGGCACGCCGTGATGCTCCATCAGCGATTGCACCAGCAGGCTGTAACCCACTTTCTCGCCGTGAAGCCATTGATGCAGTTCCGGCTGATGCGTCAGACGATTGTGAATGGCGTGAGCAAAACCTGGCGTCGGCAGCACATCGCGCACGCTGTTGGCTAAGCCGGCCAACACGATATTGGCATCGATGATTTTCACCAGCTCCGGCGTGACCTGCTGTTGCTGGTTAGCGGCTACCGCCGCCGGGCCCAGCTCGCGATAGAGCTCCAGCGCGCGTTTGGCGGTCATCACTTTGAGATCCAGCGCCAAATCGTTGGGATTGTTACGCTGATACGGATAGAACTCATAATATTTTGCCAGCGCATCAACGATGCCGGCCTTCAGGTAACGCACGTCGCTGCGCGCGATAATCTCGCTATCGACCAGCACCAAATCCGGCATTTTGCCCAGCGGCTGGCTGCGCACATGGCCGCCTTGCTGATTGTAAACAATCGCCACCGGCGACCAGGCAGCGCAGGTCGCGGCAACCGTGGCGAAGTTGATCACCTTGAGATTGGGCAGCTGGCTACCCACCGCTTTTGCCGCATCCAGCACGCGCCCGCCGCCAATCGCAAACAGCAGTTCAGCGCCCTGCTGCTCGACATTGTGCTTCAGGGTTTCAATCGCTTCATCGGTGCATTCACCGGTCAGATACTCTATTTCCCAGAGAATATTATTGGCTTCAAGGCTCTGGGTTAATTCCGGATTAACGGCCTGCCAGGCGCGGGGAGAAGTAAAGATGCGAATATGGGAAGCGTAAGGTTTGATAAATTCACCGGCGCGCGCACGCAAACCGGATTCATGTGCATATGCACGCGGAGATTTGATCGCTAACACGGCGTCACCCTGATTAAGAATAAGGCTATAACGGATTAAATTAATATAATTCAGAGGGTTAATACAGAATAGTTATAGCGCTATGTATTTTCTGCATACTACGGTAAATAACGATTTAAGCAATGCAAAAGGGGCGATTTCATTTTCACAAATTCGCATTAGCTTAGTTATTTTTCACATATAGCGGGGAATGGCTTTGCTGGTAATCTGATCTCTTTTGTATGAACGCCTGTTAGGTCGCCATTAATGGCGACCCTACAAAAGCGCATATTTTCCCGGGGATGTCTATGTCACTTGAATTTCGTCAGGTCAGAGAAGACGAGGTGGAAACCTATCAGGCGCTGATGCATGCCGCGTATGCACCCACGCTGGCGCTCGGCATTAAATTTGATGCCGCCACCGCCGACCTTGCCAAGACACTGCGTCATCTGCAGAGCCACGGTGTTTATGCCCTGTATGCCGATGATGTGATGGTCTCATCCGTTACCGTACGCTATCCGTGGGGACCGCTGCCCGGCCCTTTTGGCCTGCCGCATATCGGCTGGTTTGGCGCGCATCCCGATTATCCCGGCCAGCAATTTGGTCGTCAGGTGCAGGATCGTCTCGAGCAGGAGATCTTGCTGGGCCAGTTACGCGCGCCTGCGGTGTCGCTCGGCACCGCCACCAGCCATCCGTGGCTGATCGAGATGTACAAAAAGCGCGGTTTCCAGCTGATGCACACCACCGATCTCGGCAAAGGGCATATCACGCAATATATGAAGAAAGTACTGGATGAAAGCGCCCACGATGCGTGGTTAACACGCCAGGCGGCACAACAAGGAGTAAAAGCATGAGCCAATCTCTCGACACCTTAGGCGAACAGCTGATCGCTTTCCGCCATGAACTGCACCGTTTTCCCGAGCTCTCCAATCAAGAGTTTGAAACCACCGCACGAATTCGTCAGCAATTAGAGCAACACCAGATTCGCGTGCTGGATCTCCCGCTCAAAACCGGTTTAGTGGCGGAAATTGGGGCGGAAAGTGGCCCATTGATGGTGTTACGCTCCGATATTGACGCACTGCCGATTGAAGAGCAATCAGATGTGAGCTTCCGATCTGAACGTCCTGGCGTGATGCACGCCTGCGGCCACGACTTTCACAGTTCGGCGGCGCTGGGGGCAGCGATTCTGCTCAAACAGCAGGAAGATACGCTGCCAGGTCGCGTGCATATTCTGTTCCAGGCCGCTGAAGAGACCGGCCAGGGCGCGCCCGATGTGATCGCGACCGGCGCGCTGGATGACGCGGTGGCAATCTTCGGCATCCACAACGATCCGTCGCTGCCGCCAGGCGTGATTGGCAGCAAAGCCGGTCCGCTCACCGCCGCGGTCGATCGCTTTGATATCAGCATCACCGGCATGGGTAGCCACGCCGCCAAACCGCATCAGGGTAACGATCCGATTGTGATTGCCGCGCAAATTGTCTCGGCCGCACAAACGCTGATCAGCCGCAATGCGCCATCCGGCGATAACGCGGTGGTCTCGATCACCCAGATTCACAGCGGCAGCACCTGGAACGTGATTCCTGATAGCGCCTGGCTGGAAGGCACGGTGCGCTCCTTCTCGCAGGAAACGCGCGAGCGTCTGGAGCAGCGCTTCCGTGAAATCGTGCAAGGTATTGGCGCCGCTTTCGCCGCCGAGGTGAAATTCAACTGGCACGCGGGTCCGCCATCCGTAGTCAATGATGCGCATTGGGCGGATTTTGCCCTGCAGCAGGCCAGCGCCAGCGGCTTTGAGGCGCGCGTGGTGGAAGCCAGCCCAATCGGCGAAGACTTCGCGTTCTATCAGCAACAGCTGCCGGGCGCGTTTATGATGATTGGCACCGGCGAGCCTTATGCGCTGCACCACCCGGCGTTTCGCATCAATGATGATGTGCTGCTGCCGACGTCGCGCTATCTCGCCAATCTGGCGGTCGCAGCGCTGAAGAGCGTGAGCTGATGAGCCTGACTGCCGCGCTGGCTGAGCGCATTGTTCACAGCCAACCTGACGCCGCCGCACGTGATGCGGCGCGCGAAGGGGTGCGCGATTTCCTCGCCGTCAGCTGGCCGGTGCTGCAAGGTCAGGTGCCAGACAGCGGATTACCGGCGCTGCGCAGCGTATATGGCGACGGCAGCGCGCGAGCCAACGCGCTGCTGCTCGGATATGCCAGCCACGCGCTGGATTACGATGATTTCCATGCGGATTTTCGCGGGCATCCCAGCGTTGTGATTCTGCCTGCGCTCTTTGCCTGGCAGCAGTTGCAGCCCTCTGAGCTGGATCAGTTTCTTGATGCCTATGCGGTCGGCGTGGAGGTTGCCGGACGTTTAGGCCTCGCCGTCAGCCAGCAGCATTACGCTTTAGGTCATCACAATACCGCGACGCTTGGCACAGTTGCCGCTGCCGCCGCGCTGGCGCGTTTGCTGGCGTTAGATGTGGCTGCCACCGCGACGCTGCTCGGCATCGCCACCACGCAGGCCAGCGGCTTACGCGCGCAGTTTGGTTCGGCGGTAAAGCCGCTGCACGCCGGGTTTGCAGCTGAACGCGCGGTGAGCGCCGCACAGCTGACGCTGGCAGGCTTTGATGGCAAGCAGGATGGCGTGATTGACGCTTTCATCTCCGCCACCAGCAATGGCCAGGCGCAGCCGGAAACACTGATTGAGCACTGGGCGCAGCCGTGGCGCATCGTCGCGCCTGGGCTGGAATTCAAACCCTTCCCCACCTGCGCCGGTACGCACAGCGCCGCCGAAGCCACGCGCATTTTGCGCAATCAATGGCTGGCGAGCGGTAAATCACTGGAAAGTTTGCTGGAAAACATTAGCGAGATTAGCGTGGCGTTTCCGCCGGGCGGTGATATTGCGGCATCGGTGCGCGTGCCAACCAACGGCATCGAAGCGCGTTTCAGTCTGGAATATGTGATCGCCGCGATGCTGATGTATGGCGATTTGCGTTTGCAGGATTTTGCCGAAGGCGAGTTGAATCAAGAGGTGATGCCGCTGGCAGCAAAGGTGCGTCGTATGCCAGATGAAGGTGCGCCACCGGATGCGATTAACCCGGCGCTGCGTTTTCATCTGGTGACGATTACGCTACGCGATGGCTTGCAGTTGCAGCATCACCGCACACGTCAGCAATCGCTGGCCGATGCGGTGGATGTCGCAGGCAAGCTGCGCGCGGCACTGCAGCAGGAATCCTCGCTACGTCAGCAACAACTGCTGAACAGCAGCGAGTTGGCTAACAGCGCGCATCTGGCGCAGTTAACCCAGTTGCTCGCTTAAAGCGTTTCGACCGGCTCCAGCGCATCCTGAATGGCATCGGCCAGATTTGCGATCTCATTGGCAACCGCCTGCAAATCCCACGATGCCTTTGATCCGCTGGCAGAGGTTGAGGCGCTAACTGACTCTTTTGCCACCGCTAATGCCGCCGCAACCGCAACGGTGCGTTTATGCTGCTCAACCGTGACGCCAATCGGTGGCTGTGTGAAATAGTCGTTGACCATCGTATCTCTCCCTTAAGTGTTAAAAAAATAAATGAATCCTGGAGAGGTATTATGGGGGAATTACAGCAGAGTGCACTCTAAATAGTGAGCCGCCAGCGGCGGCTCGACCGATTTTCAGATTTTAGGTTGCTGATCTTCAGGGAATTCAGTATCGCGGGGTAAATCATCATCTTCGTCGGGTAATGTTTCATCATCACCTGGCAGTGGAATTACATCATCATCATCTGGACGTTCTGACATACGTACCTCCGTAAACCCGAATTGGGTTAATTAAAGTGTAGTAATGAAATAAATTAAACATCGCCCTTCTTTTCATTATGTGAGTTAAGCGTAAGAAATAGCGCAACAATAATATTTTTATTTCTTCATGCCGCTTCACTTAAATAAGCAAAACTCACGCTGGGCTTATTTTCTTTTCAGCTCAGCCATTTGCGCTAAGCCAAAGCGTGGTTATAATTTGAATTAGGTTCAACAGTCGATTTCCCTGGTTGCCTTAAATGGCGCCCCTATAACACGATTAACTTCTTTTATTTATTGCTATTTCCTGAATGTTATTCCGGGGGAACATCATGTCGCCATTTTCCAGCTTTTGGCAAGCCGGTTATGAGGGAGCGGATCATATCAATCCCTTCGGCGAACGGCTTTCAATGAATGCGTTGACCGACCATTTATCGCAATACCATAACGATTACGCCGCGCTGCAGCAGTTTGGCATTACCTCCGCCCGCGAAAGTATTGGCTGGCGACTGGCGGAAATGGAACCGCAAACCACGCTCGAAAGTTTAAAAAAACGCATGAATTCGGCGCGCTCCTTTGGCGTGCAAATTAACTGGACCTTTTGCCATTACGGCTGGCCGGATGACTTAACCTTATTTTCCAGCGAATTTGTGCCGCGCTTCGCCGCTTTTTGTCAGCGCATGGCGGGCTTCCTCGCGGAATATTATGAAGACGCACCCATTTATTCGCCGATGAATGAAATCTCGTTTTTGGCGTGGGGAATTTCTGTCGGCCTGTTTGGTAATAATGCCCATACCGATCCCGATGAGATTAAACGTCAATTGATTCGCGCCACGCTGGCGGGTTGCGCCGCCATTCGCCTTGCAGATCCGCGTGCGCGTTTCCTGCACTGCGACCCGATTATTCACGTGGTGCCGGATGAAGAGAGCGATGCGTGTCGGCAGCGCACCCGCGAGATCAACGCTTCGCAATATCAGGCGTGGGACATGATCGTCGGTTTGCGCGAGCCGGAACTCGGCGGCAAACCGCACTATCTCGATGTGGTTGGCGCCAATTATTACCACGGCAATCAGTGGCTCACCGGGTCCGGCTGCCGACTGGAATGGCATCTGGGCGATGCGCGCCGCGTGCCGCTGCATCCGCTGCTGGCCCAGTTAACTGAGCGTTACCAGCGCCCCATTTTGCTGGCGGAAACCAGCCACGTCGGCAGCGGACGCGCCGCCTGGATCGCCCAGGTGGCCGCCGATGTCGCGCAGGCACAGCTTAATGGCTGTGATATCCGCGGCATCTGTCTTTATCCGATTATCGATCGCCCACTTTGGGAAGATCTCGAACACTGGCCACGCAGCGGATTGTGGGATGTCGATCCTCACAAAAAGCGTCTGCTGAACCCGGTTTATGCCGCGTCATTACAGCAATCACAACGATTATTAGCCCGTTTTCAGGGTCTTATCACCGCGGCCAGCAGGCCAGAGGAAAGCGTCATGAAACAATCCGTATTAGTGGTATTCAGTCATTTACGTTGGGGATTTGTCTTTCAACGTCCACAGCATCTGTTATCGCGCCTCGCCCAGTTCCACCGCATTGTGTTTATTGAAGAGCCGATTTATCAGCCCGGTGAAGCCGCGTTACGCCAATATCAGCCCGCCCCAAACGTGACGGTGATCGAACCGCATACCGATGTGGCCGCGCCTGGCTTTCACGATAGCCAAATCGCCGTGCTGCAACCGCTGCTGGCTGAACTGCTTGCTGACGATGAAACGCCGCTGGTGTGGTTTTATACGCCGATGGCGCTGCCGCTGCTGGCCTGTTTTACACCGAGCGCGATTATCTATGACTGCATGGATGAGCTCTCCGCCTTTAATCAGGCGCCGCGTCAGCTTCAGCAGCGTGAATCGGCGCTGTTGAGCCGCGCCGATTTGGTGTTCACCGGCGGCACCAGCCTGTATGAAGCGAAGAAACATCGCCATCCGCAGGTTTTCTGCTGCCCAAGCAGCGTCGATGCGGGACATTTCGAACAGGCGCTGGACCGCACTAACAACCATCCGCTGCAGGAAAACCTGCCAAAGCCACGCCTCGGCTACTACGGCGTGATAGATGAGCGCCTCGATTTGACGCTGATTGCTGCGCTGGCGGATGCGCATCCCGACTGGCAGATCGTGATGGTCGGTCCGGTGGTGAAAATTGATGCCGCCAGCCTGCCCCAGCGCAGCAATCTGCACTGGTTCGGCCAGCAACCGTACGGCGCCTTGCCGCACTTTCTCGCCGGCTGGGATCTATGCCTGATGCCGTTCGCGCTCAATGCTTCGACGCGCTTTATCAGTCCTACCAAAGTGCTGGAGTACATGGCAGCGCAGCTGCCGATTGTCAGCACCGCGATTGCCGATGTGGCGCGACACTATGCCGATGTGGTGAGCATTGCCGACTCGCATCAGAGCTTTGTTCAGGCCTGTGAAGCGGCGCTCAGCATGCCGGTGGAAACCCGCTATCAATTGGCGAAAAACATGGCGGCACGCGTAGCGGAAACCTCGTGGGATCGCACTGCCGATGAGATGCAGGCGCATATCGTGGCGCTGACCCAACGTCAGATTTCCCATACTGAAGTAGCCGCCGCCCCTCCGCCCGCGCTGGCGCACAACACCGTTGCGTGCTTGATTTTGGGGGCCGGGCCTACTGGATTGAGCGCCGGGTATCACTATGGCGCGGGCGCAGTAGTGCTGGAGAAAAATGCCACCGTGGGCGGCTGGTGCCGTTCGGTCGAGGATCAGGGATTCACCTTCGATCACGCCGGCCACATTATGTTCTCCAACGATCCTTACGTGTTGCGCCTGTACGATATCCTGCTGGGCGACAATCAGCACTGGCAAACGCGTGAAGCCTGGGTTTACAGCCATGATGTTTACACTCGCTATCCGTTCCAGTCGGCGCTGCATGGTTTGCCTGCCGAAGTGATTGGCGAGTGTGTGTTAGGCGCGATTGAAGCGCGCTATGCGTCGCCTCCCGCTTTACAGGCGGTGGCCACCGAGGCGCGGCGTGATTGCTGCGCCGATGGCGCCATCCCGGATGGTGAAAGCCTGGTTTGTCAGCCGGAGAGCGAAGATTTCGAAAGCTTTATTTTCCGTACCTGGGGCAAAGGCATCGCCCGCCATTTCGCCCTGCCGTATAACCAGAAACTGTGGAAAACCCCGCTGGTGAATATGGAAACCTCATGGCTCGGCGGACGCGTGCCGCTGCCCGATTTGGAGCAGATCATCTCCGGCGCGCTGGCGCCGCTGGATAAGCCGGTCGGCCCCAATGCGCGCTTTGGCTATCCGCTGCGCGGCGGTTTTCAGGCGCTGATGGAGGGATTTCTGCCACAACTGGACTGCACGCTGGAGATGGAAGCGGGCGTCAGCGAAATTCAGCCGTTGCAACGGCGCGTGCTGTTAAGTGATGGCCGACAGTTTCATTATGACCAGATGATCAGCACCTTGCCGCTGCCAGAACTGGTGCGATTGATGGGCAGCTTTGCACCAGAAGCGGTGCAGAAAGCGGCGAAGCAGCTGCGTCATATCTCGGTGCGCTGCGTCAATCTGGGCATTGGCCGCGCCAATATCAGCGACAAACACTGGATTTACTATCCCGGCAACACGCTGTTCCACCGCATCTTTTTACAGGGCAACGCCAGCCCGCACTGCAATCCAGAAGGCGGTTTTGGCCTGACCTGCGAAATGACTTATCGCGACGATCAGCCGCTGCCCTGTGAAGGCGATGCGTTGATTGAACGCTGCATTGCGGATTGTATTCGGGTCGGCATCATCAATGCCGATGATGAAATCGTGACCGCCAGCGAAGTGGATATGCCGTACGCCTATGTGGTGTACGACCATCAACGCACCGCCAACGTCACGCTGATTCGCAGTTGGCTGGCGACGCAAGGCATCCATCTTTCCGGTCGCTACAGCGAGTGGGAATATTACAACTCGGACCACGCGTTCCTCGCCGGTAAACGTGCAGCGGAAACGGTGAAAGATTTGACCCATAACCGGAAAACCACGGCGTGAGATGAAAAAGCTAGTCAGTTAGGGTGAACGGGGCGGCATTCATGAATGGCGTCCCTACGATTGTCATCGTAATTTTCGTAGGGTGCGCATTCAGCTTTTTAACGCGGATCAATCAAATCCACTACCATCGACAGGATTTCATCCATGACGTGCGATTCAACTTTCGCGGCGAAACTTGCCTTCCGCGCGGTCAGGTCAAGAGAACGAAGTTGGTAGCACAACGCTACGCCAGTTACGCTGCCGGTATCCGTGCTGCTGCCATCCAGATACACCGCAACAGCACTCGAGCGTGATGCGCCGCCACCGCTGGTTACCGGAATGCAAACCGCTGTCCCTAGAGCAGCGACGAGTTCCCGCCGTGAAATCACCAGATAATAATGCGGCCCTTTAAACTCCCTGCCTTCAACGGGATCACCGTTGACGTGCCAGATTTCACCTAACTGCGGAACTCTGCGCGATATCATCAGATAGCCTCCTTGCCCTGCGGTTTATCCTGCAAATCGTCGCTGACGGCTTCATTAAACTGGCGAATCTCTTCCTGATCAATGCCAGCTAACAGTTGGTCCATCGTTTTCCTGCCGCGTGCGAGCCGGTTAACAGGTTTGATGTTGATTGACTCGTCAGTTGCAGTGACATCTAGCTCAATCCCCACATGCCAACCCGCTTTGGTCGCGATGTCACTGGGAATCGTTAGCACAACGGCTCCGCCTTGCTGACGCAGTTTGGTTAAAGCCATACATCCTCCAAAGTGTAACTTTGTCACACTGAGTCTATCACTCGGTGAGACAAAGTCACACTTTAATTTATTGAGATGCGTCTGCTTTTAGGCAGGCGGAATAAACGCCTGTACCGGCGTCACTTCGCCGCGATATTTACGCACCTGCACGACGGTGATTTGTCCGCTGCAACCTTGTGCCAATGAAGACGTGCCGATATCCAGCGTCAACACATTGGGATTACCGTGACGGCACAGCGGACGCAGCGCGGTAGGATCGACCGGATCGTACCAGGCGCCGGTCGGCAACTGCACCACGCCGCGCATGATGGTTTCGGTGAGACGCGCACTGGCGAGCACGTGGCCGCGCGCGTTGTAGAGCTCGATAATATCGCCATCATTAATGTCTGACGCCGCCGCATCCGCCGGATGCAAACTGCACACTTCGCGGCCATGGCGTTTGCCGCTCAGGCTGTAATCACCAAAATCGAGCTGGCTGTGCAAACGCGTCGCCGGCTGATTGGCGATCAACCAAAACGGATGATCGGAATTCGGTTTTTGCTGCGGTTCACGCCACACCGGATGTCCCGGACAGTTTTCGTAGTTAAAGCTGGCGATGGTGGCAGAGAAAATTTCAATTTTCCCGCTCGGCGTCGGCAGCGGCGACGCTTCCGGGTCGGCGCGAAACGCGTTGATCATACGGCCGCCGTCTTTCAGCTGCGGCAACTCCAGCACGCCTTGTTGCCAAAACTTCTCGAAGTCGGGGATCTTAACCTGATGCGCCGCCAGCTTTTGCTGCAGCTGGGCGTAATGATGCTGCAACCAGCCGCGCGTATCGCGCCCTTCGGTGAAGGCCTGTTCGCGGCCTAAACGGCGCGCCAGCTCGGTGAAAATCGCGTAATCATCTTTGGCTTCGCCGAACGGTTGCGCCACCGGCTGCATGGCAAACAAGTGGCGATCGGTGGGTGCGCCGCCAATGTCTTCGCGCTCCAGCGTCATGGTGGCGGGCAAAACGATATCGGCATGGCGCGCGCTGGCGGTCCAGGCGATCTCATGCACGATCAGCGTATCCAGCTGGCAGAAGGCCTGACGCAAGCGCGCGAGATCCTGATGATGATGGAACGGATTACCGCCCGCCCAATATGCCAGACGGATGTGCGGATAGGTTAAACGGCGGCCATTGTAATCAAACGGCTTGCCGGGATTGAGCAGCATATCGGAAATGCGCGCCACCGGAATCAGGCGATCGATGCCGTTTTTGCCCTGCGGCAGCGCCGGGAAACTCACCAGATTGTGATGCTTGCCGTAATGGCCCAGCGCGCCTAGCGCATAGGTGTAACCGCCGCCCGGCAAGCCCGGCTGACCGAGCGCGGCCGCCAGCACCAATCCCAGCCACACCGGCTGTTCGCCGTTTTCGGCACGCTGCAAGGCATGCGCCACCGTCACCAGCACGCGTTTGCCGTGCAGCTGGCGCGCAAAATCGCTGATGAACGCAGCACTTACGCCGCAAATTTCTGCTGCCCACGTTGCATCGCGCGGCGTGCCATCTTCTTCGCCACGAATGTAGGCCGCCATTTCTGGCCAGCCCACGGTGTAGCGCGCGAGGAAAGCCTCGTCGGTCAGCTGTTCTGCGATCAATACCGATAACACGCCGAGGATGAAGGCCGCGTCAGTGCCCGGACGCAGCGCCAGCCATTCGCCCTGCGCTTCTTCAGGGAGATCGCTTTGCAGCGGGCTGACCGAGATAAAGCGAGTGCCGCGCTCAGCCGCCTGCTGCATAAAGCCGCGCTCGGTGTGTTCGCTCAAACCGCCGCTGGCGACCTGCGAGTTTTTCAGCGCCAAACCGCCAAATGCCACCACGATTTCGCTGTGCTGGGCGATCTCTTCCCAACTGACGCCGCGACGGGCAATTTCATTCATGTCGCCGACGATATGCGGCAGCAACACCGACGCGGAGCCGGAACTGTAGCTGTTGACTGAACGCACGTAGCCGCCGAGCGTGGTGTTGAGGAAGCGATGCACCTGACTTTGCGCGTGGTGGAAGCGCCCCGCGCTTGACCAGCCGTAAGAGCCGCCGAAGATGCCTTCCGGGCCGTACTTATCGCCGACGCGTTGCAGTTCGCGCGTGACCAGCGCGTAAGCTTCATCCCAGCTCACCGCGACGTACTCATCGTTGCCACGACGATCGTCCGCGCCCGGGCCGTTCTCCAGCCAGCCACGGCGCACCATCGGACGGGATACGCGCGCCGGATGGTTTAACGCAGTGTGGAAATTTTGCAGCAGCGGGCTGGGATCGGGATCGCCCTTGAACGGTTCGATGGTGAGCCGATCGCCCTGTTGCTGGGCATGAAAAGCGCCCCAATGGGCGCTGTGCATTACCGGTTTTTGCGTCATCACTGTTCCTGGCATCAAAAAAGAAAAACGGTGCCTAAAGCACCGTTGCAATAAAGTTTCTTACGCGCCCGTTTTCCGGGTCGTCGAGCACTTGCTGGGTTGGCCCCGCCGCCACGATTTTGCCGCTTTCCATAAACACAATGTTGTCGGCAACCTCACGCGCAAATCCAATCTCATGCGTCACCACCACCATGGTGATGCCGGAGTGCGCCAGCTGTTTGATCACCTGCAGCACTTCGCCAACCAGTTCGGGATCGAGCGCTGAAGTCGGTTCATCAAACAGCATTACGCCGGGATCCATCGCCAGCGCGCGGGCAATCGCCACACGCTGCTGCTGTCCACCGGAGAGATTCTGCGGCCACTCATCTTCGCGGCCAGATAAACCCACTTGCTTCAGCAGCGACAGCGCTTTACTTGTCGCCTGCTGACGACTCTGCTTCTTGACGCGCATCGGCGCATCGACGATGTTTTGCAACACGGTGCGGTGCGGGAACAGGTTGAATTGCTGAAACACCATGCCGATTTCGGCACGCTGACGCGCAACTTCACCGCTGCTTAACTCGTGCAGCGCCTGGCCTTTCTGCTTGTAGCCGATGATCTCGCCGCCGATGCGAATGGTGCCGCCATCCAGTTTTTCCAGATGGTTAATGCAGCGCAGCAGCGTGGATTTTCCCGAGCCCGACGGCCCAAGGATCACCGTGACTGAACCGGCCGGAATATCCAGATTCACTTCATCCAGAATGGTGACGCCAGAGAAGCGCTTAGTGACTTTACGTAAGGCGATCGCTTCACCCATTGCTGACGCTCCTTTCTGCTTTTGGCGCTGAGAACCCCGGCAGCGATTTCAACAGGCTGCGTTTTTCCCGGCGCGAAACGCCACGGCCAAAATAGCGTTCCACATAGAACTGACCCACCGACAGCACCGAAGTCATCAGCAGATACCACAAGGTAGCCACCAGCAGCAGCGGAATCACTTCATAGGTGCGTTGGTAAATAATCTGCGCCGAGAACAGCACGTCCTGCAGCGAGATCACTGAGACCACCGCCGTGGTTTTCAGCTGACCAATGATTTCGTTGCCGGCGGGCGGCATGATGGCGCGCATCGCCTGCGGCAGCACGGTGTGACGGAAAATCTGCGAAGGGCGATAGCCGAGCGCACGCGCGGCTTCCAGCTGGCCGTTGCCGACGCTTTGGATACCCGCACGCACAATTTCGGCGGCATAGGCAGATTGGTGCATCACCAGCGCGATCACTGCCGCACTGAATGGGCTCACCAGCGCGTTAGATTGCGTGCTCCAGACTTCGCCGAGGCCCGGAATCGACAGAGCGATGGTGGGATAAAGCGCCGCGATGTTGTACCACAGGAACAGTTGCACCAACATCGGTACACCACGGAAGAACCAGGTGTAGAACCAGCTCACGCCCACCAGCACCGGATTGGAGGAGAGGCGCATCAGCGCCAGCACCGTACCGAAGGCAAAACCCAGCACCACAGAGATCGCGGTAAGCTGCAGCGTCATTAATACGCCTTGCAGGATCGATTCGCCGGTAAAGTTCTCCGCAATCACGCTCCATTCGAAGCGTGGATTGTTAATCATCGAGTTCGCCATCGCCACCACGCACAACAACACGACCAGCGCACTCAGCCAGCGTCCGTAGTAACGTTTGCCGACGATTTTCAAGTCGCCGGTGTGGTCGTGAATGTCACTCATTGAAAGATTTCCTGATTGCGTTTGGCTTGTTTAACAGCACCAAAGCCGATGCCCCAGTTGTCGAGGATCTTGGTGTAGCTGCCATCTTTGATCAGCGAGTTAAGCGCGGCCTGTACGGCGGGCTCCAGCGCGGAATCTTTCGGGAAAGCGACGGAGACTGGCGCATCGTGTACGGTGATTTCGCCGCTCATGGTCAGCGGTTTAATCACTTTCACCTGCCACAGCAAACCTTCATATGGGCCGAGGAACATTGGCACGCGACCGCTTACCACCGCCTGTACGCCGGCGGGACGATCCGGGAAGACGGAGACTTTGATTGGCTTTTTACCGGCCGCTTCACAAGCTTTGCTGGCGTCTTCAAGGCGCGTAACTTGGGTGGTACCGGAACCGGCGCCCACTTCTTTACCACAGACATCGGCCAGCTCTTTGAATGGCGCGATGTTGGCATCTTTACGCGAGATAATGCCGAGGCGGCTGGCATCGTAATAACCGACGAAGTCGATGATTTTGGCACGCGCTGGCGTGGCGTTGATATTGGAGAGCGCCACATCGTAACGACCGGTTTTCAGACCTGGAATGATGTTGTCGAAACCGCCGGTGTCGCGCCACTGAACCTGGATTCCCAGACGCTCGCCCACGGCATTCATGATATCGATTTCACGACCGGCCAGCGTTTTGTTGTCTTCTTTATAGAAAGTGGTTGGCGGCGTGTTGGGGTTGGTTCCGGCAACAATGTAGCCCCGTTTAACCACATCCGCAGGCAGCAGACTTTTCAGTGCAGGATCGGCCTTCACGTGGATTGAGCTGTCAGTTGGGACGTTTTCATCGGCGGCGAACGCGGTGTGTGCACTCAGCGCGAGCGCGAGAAGAGTCATGCCTTTGGCAAATTTCACTGGAACCTTTCTCCTGATTTATAAAAAAGTTTCCCCTCAGGGAAAAGGCGTTGAGGTAGCGATGGTTTTTTCTCCTGACTCACCTCGCGCGAACGGCGCGTGGCGGAAGGAATTGTCATCCTCAAAACGTCCCGCTGAACATTCTCTGGAAGATAGATAACAATCACAAATGCGAAAAAAACATATCTATTGCCGAAATATGGCAATAGCCGCAAGCACGGTTGCAACACGGGATTTCCGCACCAGATTTGGCGTGGAATTATCCACAGAATTCAGAATTTGCAAGTGAATCAATAGTCTGCTTATCCAATATTCATCGACACATTTCTTCTTACTCATAACAGTTTCTTCTAAGCAAATGAGAAATTCCTCTCCCCGCAACTCATATCCCGCAACCGAACAACCTTTGTAAAGGTTTGTATTATCAGGCTTGTTGCCAGCTGGCAGAATAGACAATGAGAAGCGTTATCATTATCATGCGCATTTACTTACAATTGTTAACGTAACAGGGAGAAATCTTAAGTGAATGTAACCATGCGTGGCAAAAAGCGTCCAATTGCGCTTTTTTTAGCGGGAATGCTAACGTCGCCTGCTTTTGCAACTGAAACCACTGAAAAGCTGGCTGACGATGAATCAATGATCGTCACCGCCGAGCAGGAGCTGAAACAGCAACCGGGCGTGTCCACCATCACCGCTGAAGACATCAAAAAAAATCCCCCTGTTAACGATCTCTCCGACATCATTCGCAAAATGCCCGGCGTAAACCTTACCGGTAACGGCGCCAGCGGCAGCCGCGGCAATAACCGGCAAATCGATATCCGTGGCATGGGCCCGGAAAACACCCTGGTGATGATCGATGGCGTGCCGGTTTCCTCTCGTAACTCGGTGCGCTACAGCTGGCGCGGCGAGCGTGATTCACGCGGCGATACCAACTGGGTGCCAGCTGAAATGGTTGAGCGCATTGAAGTGATTCGAGGCCCGGCCGCTGCTCGATACGGTTCTGGCGCGGCGGGCGGCGTGGTGAACATCATTACCAAGCGTCCCACCAACGACTGGCACGGCTCGCTGTCGCTCTATACCAGCCAGCCGGAAAATAGCAAAGAAGGCGATACCCGACGCGCTAACTTCAATCTCAGCGGCCCGCTGGCCGGTGATGCGTTGACCATGCGCCTGTACGGCAACATCAACCGCACCGATGCCGATGCGTTCGATATCAACACCGCAGAAAACGGTTCATACGCGGCGGGCCGTGAAGGCGTGCGCAACAAAGACATCAATACCGTGCTGTCGTGGAAAATCACGCCGCTGCAAATCATCGACTTCTCCTGGGGCTACAGCCGTCAGGGCAATATTTATGCCGGTGACACGCAGAACAGTAACAGCAACGCCAGCACCGACGGTTTAGTAGAGTCGCTGTACGGTGATGAAACTAACCGCATGTATCGCCAAAGCTACGGCATCGCGCACAACGGTATCTGGGATTGGGGAACCTCGAAGCTCAATTTCAACTACGAGAAAACCAATAACACTCGCCTGCAGGAAGGCACTGCCGGGCGTACTGAAGGAATGATCAACAGCGATACGTACGCCACCAGCCGCCTGGAAAGCTATCGCGCGGGCGGAGAGATCAACTTCCCGCTGCAGCTACTGGTCGATCAAACCGTGACGCTGGGCGCGGAGTGGAACCGCGACGAGCTGAACGATCCAGCATCAATGCTTGCGGCCAGCGCGAGTGGCGTGAATTTGCCTGGCAGTTCTGGCGATCCATCGCAGCGCAGCAGTAAGAACAGCGCCACCATCAGTTCACTGTTCTTCGAAGACAACATTGCCGCCACCGATAGCACCGAAGTGATTCCTGGCCTGCGCTTTGATTATCACGATCAGTTTGGCGCCAACTGGAGCCCAAGCCTGAACCTCTCACAAGGTCTGGGCGACTATTTCACCCTGAAGGCCGGTGTTGCACGGGTGTTTAAAGCGCCAAACCTGTATCAGTCAACGCCGGGGTATCTGCTCTCCACGCGTGGCAACGGCTGCCCGATTGGGCTCAGCCAATGTTATCTGCTGGGGAACAACGATCTTGATGCAGAAACCAGCGTCAACAAAGAGATTGGACTGGAGTTCAGCAACCAGGGCTACGTCGCGGGCATCACCTGGTTCCGCAATGACTACAAGAACAAGATTGTGTCGGGCACCGAGCCGGTTTATTCCAGCACTCGCCCGGTTTACAACGTGCTGCGCTGGGAAAACGGCGGCAAAGCGATTGTGGAAGGACTGGAAGGAAATCTGACTATTCCTTTGATCGCCGATACGCTGGAATGGCGCTCCAACGCCACCTACATGTTCCGCTCCGAGAGCAAGAAAACCGGCAATCCGCTGTCGGTGATCCCGGAATTCACCATCAACTCGCAGCTGGAGTGGCAGGCGACGCAGGATCTCAGCGCCAACATCAACTGGACGCAGTATGGCCGCCAGAAACCGCGTCAAAATGTTGAGACCAATATCGATACCTCGAGCATGACGACGCAGGAAATCAGCCCGTATTCGGTGTTTGGTTTGAACGTCAATTACGACATCACTAAAAACCTGCGCGCCAATGCCGGGATTAATAACCTGTTTGATAAACGCATCTATCGCGAGAATTCGGGTGCTTCAACCTATAACGAACCGGGCCGCGCCTATTATGCTGGGGTGACGATGTCGTTTTGATTAGGCGATTATTGGCGTGATTTTCGTAGGGTGCGCATTTATGCGCACCAATCCAATGCTTAATTAAAAAACTCACCCAACGCCTCTGCCAGCGCCTGCGGTTGCTCATCCGGAATGAAGTGACCGCAGTGCGCGATTTTAATTCCCGTCACATCCGCTGCGAACTCGCGCAACGGCAATGCCATATCCGGAATCGAACCCTGATCGGCGCTGATCGCCAGTAACGGCAAGGCTAATTTGCCGCGCTCTTTCAGCAACGCACGGTTTTGAGCCGCCGAAACCGTCACTTCACGATAAGTCGCCATTCCCGCGCGTATCGCGCCCTTCTGCTGTAGCAAACGGGTATATTCCGCCATATCCTCATCGCCAAACACCATTGGGCTGGCCGCTTTGCGTTTCAGGAACCATTCGAGATAGATCGCTTCGCGCCCTTCTATCAGCGCCTCTGGCAAATCCGGCAAGAGATGAAACGCGAAATGCCAGGTTTTCCAGGCTTTATCCGGCGTCGCGGGCAGCGATTCCGGCAAAGTGACGCCAGGAATACCGGCATCGAGCAGCGCCAGCTTTTTCACCTGATCGCTAAACAGCGTGGCATACGGCCAGGCAACCCACGCGCCGACGTCGTGCGCGGCGAGATAATAGCTTTCATGACCTAACTGCTGCATCAAGCCCTGTACTTTCTGTGCCAGCGATGTGGTGTCGTAGCCGCTGAGCGGTTTGTCTGAATCGCCCTGGCCGGGTATATCTGGCGCGATAATAAAATAGCGATCGCCCAGCAGCGCCACCACCTGGCGCCAGGCGAACCAGCTTTGCGGAAATCCCGCCAGCAGCAGCAACGTTTCTCCATTTGCATTGCCGCCGCTGACGTAGTGCAAACGCACGCCGTCTACCGTGGCGTAATGATGGGAAAATCCGTCTAACGCGTTGAATGGTTGCGTCCAGCCCTGTGCGTGTTTGATAACTGATGCTGACATTTTCGCTCTCCGCTCATTTAGGAAATGATCAATTCCTAAATACTACCTGATGATTGCGCTGCCTGGGAATATTTCTGCAAAGCGGTAATCAGTCGCCGTTAATAGCGGCCCGACGGAGCGGGTTATTTGCTATTCTGTGCGCGACTCTTTCTTAACAATTGTGAAACTTATGCGAACATCGGATTTGTTGCGGCTGCTGCTTTTAGCGGGGATTTGGGGTGCCAGTTTTCTGTTTATGCGCATTGCGGTACCGGCGCTGGGCGCGGTGAACACCGCGTTTTTACGCGTGTTTTGCGGCATGTTGGGTTTACTGATCATCATGGCGATGATGCGCATTCCACGCCGCTTTGAGGGCAAATTAGGTTGGGCGATGCTGCTGGGCGTTATCAACTCAGCGATTCCGTTCCTGATGTATTGTCTGGCGGCGCGCGTGCTACCGGCGGGCTATTCCGCAATTCTTAACGCCACCACACCGTTGATGGGCGTAATCATTGGTGCGGCGTTTTTCGATGAAAAACTGACGATCACCAAAGTTCTCGGCATGATAGCCGGATTCAGCGGCATCATTGTCATCAGCACCACCGGCGAAGCGCATCTGAGCACTACCTTAATTGGAGGGATTCTGGCTTGCCTGGTCGCCACCGCCTGTTATGGATTTGCCGGTTTCCTGACCAAGCGCTGGATTGGTGCACGCGGCGGACTGGATGCCACCAAAGTGGCTTTTGGCAGCCAATTGGGTGCATCGCTGTTTTTACTGCCGGTCTTTGCCTTTAGTGCTCCGCAAACGCCCGCCAGCAGCTGGCAAATCCCGGAAGTGTGGGCTTCTATTTTGGCGATTGGGTTTATCTGTACCGCGCTGGCCTACATTATTTATTTCCGTCTGCTGGCCGATATTGGCCCGCTGCGCACGCTGACCGTCACTTTTATGATTCCGCCGTTCGGGATTTTGTGGGGCTGGTTAGTGTTGGGCGAGCAGATCAATCAGGGTTTTATCGGCGGTTCGCTGCTGATTGTCTGCGCGGTGTGGCTGGTAACCAGCAACGGCTTAGGCAAACGCGCCGCTGTAAACAGCAGCGCCAGCAAATAGCGTTACTTTTTGCCGGATGGCTTCAGCGATCGATTGAGATCCTGAATACGCTTCATGGTTTTTACCGTACGCGATGAGGTCGCGGAAGCCACCGACAATATCAACATCTCCAGACACACCAACACCGTTCCGTGCAGCGGCATGCGACCATTCTCGCCGCCGCGCGGCACGTTAATAATGACATCCGCCTGTTTAGCGAAAGCCGAATCAAGCGCATTAGTGAGCAAAATCACCGGCATGCCGAGACGCTTCGCCTCTTTCAGCGCGGTCATGCCTTCACGATGCGCCGACTTCTGCGCCATCATAATCAGCACATCGCCGCGTTGCAGCCCAATCAACTGTTCCGCCAGCGCAATCCCAGAGCGATTGAGCGTTACCGCCGGAATACCAATGCGCGTGAACAGACGCGCACTGTAATCCGCCAAAATCCCGGAGGCATTAATGCCAAATAGCGCCACCTGACGCGCGTCAATCAAGTGCGTTACCGCTTTGGCGACGGCTTCACGATTGTGCGGTTCAGACAGCGCATCGCAGGCATGTTTATGGCCGCTCAACACAAAATCGATGCCGGAATTGATATCGCACGACAGTTCGCTGACGGTGGCGCTCATCTTCTCTTCAGAGTTCATCGCCGGTCCAAACCAGGCGTTTAACGTGGTTTTTAAATCGCGCAAACCGGCAAAACCTAATGCCTGCACCGCGCGCACCACCGTCGCATCCGAGGTGTTAGTGGCCCTGGCAATTTCCAGCGCCGTGGCATCCAACACCACCTCGCGATGGTCGTGGATGTAACGCGCCACCGCTTGCAGACCGGATGATAATGTCGGTGCGCGCAACCGATAGCGTTCACCCAGCACATCCACACGACTTTTAATGCTATTTCGACTCATCTGCTGATTGCTCTTTAAAGAGTGAGAGTTTTACTGAAGGTTTGTAATGAATTACCCACTTACTACTTAGACCTAAAATGTAAGACAATGAATTTGTTATAATAAAAATGTAACGGCTTTGTAATCATTTCCATTTACTACTACATTACAACATGGTTGAATGATTCTCAATTGCATTGCACCAGGTTAATAAAGAATGAATAACAACAAGCCGTCGGCTTTTAAATCTCAACGCCATCCCGCCATTCTGGCTGCGATTTACGGCGTCAGCATTTGGGGTTCCACCAGCAGTTTTGCCGCCGAGGAGAGCAACACGCTCACCGTTTCGGCGCAGGAAGATAACGCACAAGGTTACAACGTCACTAATAGCGCGATCGGCAGTAAAACCTCTACGCCGCGCATTAACCAGGCGCAGTCGGTCAGCGTGGTTACGCAGCAGCAGCTGGAGGATTATCAGGCGTCGAGCCTTGCCGATGCGATGCGTTTTGTCAGCGGCGTTACGGAAGGCAATACGCTGGCAGGCACCGAAGATGGCTTCGTGCGTCGCGGCTTTGGCAGCAATTCGGATGGTTCGATCTATCGCGATGGCGTGCGCAGCAGCCAGGGTTTGAACTTTGATGCCACCACCGAGCGCGTTGAAGTGTTGAAAGGCTCCGCATCGCTGCTGTACGGCATCCAGAATCCGGGTGGCGTAATCAATGTGATAAGCAAAAAGCCGCAGTATGAGTGGCACAGCAAAGTCAGCGGCCGAACCTCCAGTGAAGGCGGTGGCGCGGGCACGGTGGATGTCACCGGACCGCTTGGCAACGGCTTCGCCTTCCGCCTGATTGCGGAAAAACAGAATCAGGATTACTGGCGCAATTTCGGCAGCGAAAAGCACACGCTGATCGCGCCCTCGCTGCAGTGGTTTGGTGAGCAAGCCAGCTTCCTGATTAGCTATTCAGATTATCAGTACGACATTCCTTACGATCGCGGCACCGCATTCATCAACGGTAAGCCGCTGGATATGGGCTACAAAGATCGTCTGGATGACAAAGCCAACCATGCATGGGGCCACAACAAAACCCTCAACGCCCATTATGACTGGCAGTTTAATGATGACTGGAGCACGCGCGTCACGCTCGGCTGGAACCAGCGTCAATACGATAACAATGAAGTGCGCGTCACGGCGATTAATCCCACCAGCGGCGTGGTGACGCGTCGTGCCGATGCCAATCGCGGTTTTAACCATAAAACCAAATACGTTTCGTGGGACGTGATCGGCTCACAGCAAGTGTTTGGGATGACGCACGATCTGGTGCTGGGCACCGATTACGAGATGATCCAAACCTATCGCGCGCATCAGTATCAGGGCAAAGCCAACACCGGTTTCAACTTCACCGATCCGCAGTACGATATTCTGTCGCCTGTTACCAACAGCAGCACCGAAAACAGCGCCAATGCCAATAACCTCAACCGCACGCACAGCCGTTCAATCTATGCCAAAGACAGCATCAGCCTGACGGAAAACTGGATTGCAGTGCTGGGCGGACGCTATCAGCATTACGAGCAACGCGCCTCGAAAGGTTTTGATCCGGTGGTGCAAACGCTGGACAGCGAAGGCAACAAATTCCTGCCGCAGGCCGGTTTGATCTACAAAGTGACGCCGGACGTTTCGCTCTACACCAGCGTGAGTAAATCCTTCACACCATCGACCGATGTTGATGATGATGGCAACGTCGGTAAACCGGAACAGGGCACCACATGGGAAGTCGGCAGCAAGTGGCAGATTTCACCGAAGCTGTTTGCCAGCGTCGCGCTGTATCGCATCAACGAGCGCGATATGTCGCTAAGCATTAACGGCACCACGCGCGCCATCAATATAGCGCGCTCCAGCGGCGCGGAATTTGAGTTAAATGGCGAAGTGCTGCCGGGCTGGGATCTCAGCGCCAACTACAGCTACGACAAAGCCGAGATCGTGGATGACGGTGTTAACGCGGCTAATAACGGCAATCGCCTGCAGAATGCGCCGCGCCACGCAGGCGCGCTCTATCTGAGCCATAATCTGGCGATCTCCGGCATTCCGGGCGATTTCCGCGTAGGCGGCGGTGCGCGCTATGTGGGAACGCGCGCCGGCGATCCGGAAAACAGCTTTACCCTGCCCGATTATGTGGTGGCGGACAGCTTTGTCGCCTGGAACAATCAGCTGTTTGGCGAGAAAACCCAGCTGAAGCTCAATCTGAATAACCTGTTCAACAAACACTATTACACCTCCAGCGGCGGCAATCTGCGCGTGCGTGAAGGAGAAACCCGCAACCTGATGCTCGAGGCCAGCGTTGAATTCTGATTCGATATTTGTACGACGTGCGCCAGGCTTGTCCGGCCCGATGTTGGTGGTGCTGGCCTGTTTTCTGCTGGTGCTCAGCAGCGTGGCCTCAGCAAAAACCATCACCGATATCGACGGCAATCGCGTTGAGATCCCCGATCGTCCGCAGCGTATCGTGCTGGGTGAAAGCCGCATGCTGTATACGCTGGCGTTACTGGAGCCTGGCGATCCGTTTCAGCACATTGTGGCGTGGCCGCAGGATCTGAAGAAGTACGACAGCCAAACCTGGAACAGTTTTGCCCGTCACTTTCCACAGATGCTGAAAATCCCGTCGCTGGGTGCTGGCGGGCCGAACGCCATCAATCCCGAGCAGATTCTGGCGCTGAAACCGGACGTGGTGATTTTGCCGAGTCTGGCACGCTACGATGATGCCGACCTGCGCCTGGTCACCATGCTGAAAGCGGCGCACATTCCGGTGGTGAAGATCGATCTGCGCGTGCATCTGCTGAAAAACACCCGCCGTAGCGTGGAGATATTTGGCGAAGTGCTGAATCAGCAGGCGCGGGCAGAAGCGTTTAATCGTTTCTACCAGCAGCATATGCAGGTGATTTATGATCGCTTAGCCAGCTATCAGGGCGCGAAACCGTCGGTGCTGCTGCAACTGCATCTTGGACGCCGTAACGAATGTTGCGTGACAGCGATCAACGGCAGCCTCGGCGAATTACTCAACGCAGCGGGCGGCGACAATATCGCCAACAAAACGCAGCACGGCGTGTTTGGTCGCCTGAGTGAAGAGAGCGTGATTGCCGCTCAGCCGCAGTACTATTTTGCTACCGGCTTTGGCGATAACGCCTCGCAGGGCTTACTGAAATTAGGGCCAGACGTGGCACCCGAAACCGTGCTCAGCAGTTTCAGACAGCTCACCGCGCAGCAAAACGGTTTACGCGAATTATCAGCATTGAAAAATGGTCACTCGGCGGTGATCTGGATGAATTTCTACCTCAGTCCGTGGCACATTGCGGCGACAGAATTTATGGCTAAAACACTCTATCCACAGCTGTTTGCGGACCTGGAACCCGAAAAGACCCTGCAGCAGATTTTTCGTGATTTCTTACCGATTCCTTACAGCGGCACTTATTTTATTAACATCCCGCCAGCGAGCAATAAATAATCACTTCCGCTCCGCTTGTGATTAATCCGAACCTCGCTAATCTTAAATTGCAGCACGGGCATGGCGTTGAAGCCCTTATTTCCGCCATGCAACAACAACTCACGAGAGGATGTTTTATGGCTGAGCATAGAGGCGGTTCCGGTAATTTTGCTGACGATAAAAAGAAAGCATCAGAAGCCGGTAAAAAAGGCGGAGAAAAAAGCGGTGGTAGTTTCAAAGATGACCCCGCTAAAGCATCAGAAGCAGGTAAGAAAGGCGGCAAGAAGTAGCCAACCATGTTTTAAATAGCATATAGCACCTTGGAAATCCGCCAGGGCACGGACGCCCTAAGCATTATCCCCTTCTGCAGTCGCACCTCGATAAATATTGTTAATTACCTCACGTTACTGCTGCACTTTTTAACCCCCTTTCGTTTACCGTTTCGTCTTAATAAATCTGATTGCTCACTTTCTAACGTGACAAACATCACATTTATGCCAGGCTTAGTTTATTCACCTCATGCGACAAGGAGATATATATGACATCGCAAACCACAAATAAAACCCTTATTACTGAAACGTATCCGGTTCCGCCATTTAAAAAGCAGACGCAACCGATGCCGGGTTTGGCGAGCAAAATGGATCCCCGTCCCGATCATGGTGAAACCAGCTATCGTGGTACCGGTAAATTGACCGGTCGTAAAGCGCTCATCACCGGTGGTGATTCCGGTATTGGCCGCGCCGTGGCAATTGCTTATGCCCGCGAAGGTGCTGATGTCGCCATCAACTTCCTGCCGGAAGAAGAGGCTGATGCGGCAGAAGTGGTAAAACTGATTGAAGCCGAAGGCCGCAAAGCGGTGGCGATTCCGGGTGATATTCGTTCGGAAGAGTTCTGTCAGAAGCTGGTGGATCAGGCTGCTGAGCAGCTAGGCGGATTGGATATTCTGGTGAATAACGCCGGACGTCAGCAGTTTAATGAATCCATACTGACACTCTCTACTGAAGACTTTGACGCCACCTTTAAGACCAACGTCTATGCGATGTTCTGGATCACCAAAGCGGCGCTGAAATATCTGCCAGCTGGATCGTCCATCATCAATACCTCGTCGGTGCAGGCGTATCAGCCAAGCGCGATCCTGCTGGATTATGCGCAGACCAAAGCGTCGATTGTCGCGTTTACCAAAGCGCTTGCGAAACAGCTGGGTGAAAAGCAGATTCGCGTCAACGCGGTTGCGCCCGGCCCATACTGGACCGCGCTGCAGGTGAGCGGCGGACAACCGCAGGAGAAAGTGGAGAAGTTCGGTGAATCCGCACCGCTGGGCCGTCCGGGACAACCGGCTGAAATCGCCCCGCTGTACGTCACGTTTGCCGATGTGAAAAACAGCTTCACCTCCGGCCAGGTGTGGTGCTCTGATGGCGGCACCGGCACGCTGTAATCATCTTTGGGGTCGCCATTCGTGGCGATCCCGCTCTACCCGTTCAATCGCCCAGGAAATACGTCCCTCAGCCATCCGATAAATACCCGCAATCGCTGCGTAAGATGACGATTCTGCGGATAAACCACATGAAACGGATAATTCCCCGGACGCCACGCCGCCAGAATCTCAACCAATTTCCCTGCCTGTAAATCTGCCGCCGCTGCATAGCGGAAGGTCTGAATAATCCCTAAACCCGCAACCGCTGCCGCCAAATGCGCGTTACTTTCATTGACGCCAATCCGATGCTCACTCTTAATCTCAAGCTGCTCTTCGCCCTGGGTAAAACGAAACGGAAACGCCCTGCCGCTCTGCGGTGACAAATAGCACACCATGCGATGCCCATTTTTCAGCTCCTGCGGATAAGCCGGTACGCCATAGGTTTTCAGATAGCCCGGCGCGGCGCAGGTAATCATCTCCGCATCCCCCAAATGACGCGCCACCAGCGACGAATCGCTAAGCGGACCGCCGCGAATCACGCAATCGACGTTACCGCTGATCAAATCCACCGCGCGATCCGCAACGCCAAGATCGATACGAATGTCCGGATAGCGGGCAACGAAATCGGGCAGCGCCGGAATCAACACATCGCGCGCGGTTGAGCCGCCAATATCAATACGCAGATAGCCGCCAGGTTTGGCGCTTTCCGCATTAAACGAGTGATCGATATCTTCCAAATCGCGCACGATGCGCAGCGCTTTTTCATAGTAATCGCGCCCTTCTGGCGTCACCGTGACGCGCCGCGTGGTGCGTTGCAGCAAGCGAATGCCGAGATGCGCTTCCAGTTCCTGCACCAGTTTGCTCAGCGTGGCATTCGGCATATCGAGCGAATCCGCCGCACGCGTAAAGTTGCCCGCTTCGACGACGCGCGCAAAGGCCTTTATCGCCAATAACTGATCCATGCTGTTTTCCGCCGCCCTTAATTATCCACACACAGAAATAGTCATTTCGATTTTACACCATTTATCAGCAAACGCCGTGAAGATAGATTGCTTCTCATGCACTGCAACGCAGTCATCAAAACCTCATCACCCATTGGAGAAGCAAACATGAACGCACTCAACGGCAAAATCGCATTGGTAACCGGCGGCACAACTGGCATTGGTCTGGCATCCGCGCAGGAGTTGGCGACACAAGGCGCACGCGTGTTTATCACCGGTCGTCGTCAGGCGGAGCTTGATGCGGCAGTCGCCAGCATCGGTGCCAGCGCCAGCGGTATTCGCGCTGATGCTGCGGTGCTAAGCGACCTCGACAACGTTTACGCAGAAATCGCCAAACAAGCGGGCCGCCTCGATATCCTGTTCGCCAACGCCGGTGGCGGCGACATGCTGCCGCTTGGCGCCATCACCGAAGAGCATTTTGACCGCATCTTTGGCACCAACGTGCGCGGCGTGCTGTTTACCGTGCAGAAGGCGTTGCCGCTACTGAGTGACAATGCCTCGGTGATTCTCACCTCGTCCACCACATCGGTTCAGGGTACTGCAGGATTCAGCGTATACAGCGCCAGTAAAGCCGCGGTGCGTAACTTTGCCCGCTCGTGGGCGCTGGATGTGAAAGATCGCGGTATTCGCGTTAATGTTGTGAGTCCCGGCCCGGTGCGCACGCCAGGTTTGGGTGGTTTGGTGCCGGAAGATCAGCAGCAAGGATTGTTTGATGCGCTGGCAGCGCAGGTGCCGTTAGGTCGTCTTGGCGAACCGGGTGAGATTGGTAAAGTGGTGGCGTTTTTAGCGTCCGATGCGTCCAGCTTTATCAATGCAGCTGAATTGTTTGTCGATGGCGGTATGGCGCAAGTCTAAAAGCTCTTTCGTAGGGTCGCCATTTATGGCGACCACTCTCTCAGCCCGCACCAGGATCCGCCTCCACATACAAATAACCAATCCCCAGCACCTGCCGCGCCCGATCCAACTGACCAAAATGCACATTGGTGCCTTTGCTTTTCAACGCATCACGCGGATCGAACGGATTCAAATCGATCTGCCGCACAATGGTTTGCAACCAACTGTCACCAAAGGTACAGCTGCGACCATATAACCAAATCTGATTAATATTCAGCGTGTTGAGAAAATTATATAAGCTCATACCAATCGCTTCGGCGGCGCGCTGTGCCCACGCTACAATCCAGGGTTCGCCCGCTTGCCACGCTTGCAATAACTGCGTGCTGCTGGGCTGCGGCGCTTCGGGATCGCGCTGATGAGCCGCCTGTTTTAAGCTGCTGAGTGAGGCCATCGTTTCCAGACAACCCTGACGGCCGCAACTGCAGCGCTGACCGTTCGGCTCAATGATGGTGTGGCCGATTTGGCCGCTGCCGTACAAATTGCCGCGAAAAATCTCACCGTTGATTACAAATGATGAGCCGATGCCGTAATCCACATTGATGACGCAGAATTCGCTGAGCGCATTGCGATTTAACCACTTCTCAGCCAGCGCCAGCATCACGCAGTCATTATCCACACGTACTTCCACGCCGAGCTTCTCCTCCAGCAGAAATTTTAACTGCAACGGCGTTTTCCATGCGGCCTGCGGCATATGCTGTGACACACCGGTGACCGGATCGACCTGACCATGCACTGCCAGCGCCAGATTAATGCGTCGCTTCGGCCACTGTTTGCAGGTCTTCCGCCATACCGCCTCAATCTCACTGAGCAATGCTTCCGGCGTTTCCGCTTTGATGGCGACTTGCTCAAATTCTCCCTGCGCTACCAGCTGCGCATCGGCCAGTTGCCGTTCAATGCTGCTCGGTTTGACGCATAAACACAGCGTCCATGCACCGTTGGATGGCAGTTCAAAACTGCCATTGCTGTTACCGCGTGCGCTCATCAGCGCCTCAGAGTGTTGCAGTTTTCCTTCATCCAGCAGCGCCTGCAAAATTTTGCTGGTGGCTGGAATGGTTAAGCCGCTGAGGTGTGCTAATTGAGATTTACTGAGTTGCTTATGCCGCCACATCAGCGACATAAACAGCGCCTTATTATGTTTTCGCACCTGCAAATTGTTCAAACCCACCGGCTTCATTTTGTCTCCATCACACCCAATTCGCCCCGTTTACTAAACAGAGTTTACTGTCTTTTGTGATGGTCTCGCCATCCTCTTCACTACCGTTGCCTTAAAGTTCGTGCTCATTCCAATAACAAAAAATTACCTCACCTTTTAAGAGACATTGAACATGACAACATCACCTGCAAACCATCCGTGGCTGATCCGCCTCGGCATTCCACCCGCGCTGGCCTGGGGCTACGTCGCTGTATTGCTGTTTATGATTGGCGATGGCGTGGAGTCGAACTATCTCGCGCCTTACCTGCATGAAAATGGTTTCTCACTCAATATCGCGGCGGCGGTGATCGCCTTCTACGGCGTCACCGTTACGCTCGGTTCGTGGCTGGCCGGTTCACTCTCCACACTCATTGGCCCGCGCAAAGTGATGCTGGCAGGCGGTGTGATCTGGATTGTGTTTGAAGTGCTGTTCCTCGCCATCGCCTTGCCTTCCCATAGCGTGGCCTTGCTGGCGTTAACGTACGGTTTGCGCGGCGTTGCCTACCCCATGTTTGCCTATGCGTTTCTGGTGTGGATTCAGGCCGCCGCACCCGCCGATATGCGCGGTTCAGCAACCGGTTGGTTCTGGCTGGCGTTTACCGGCGGCTTGCCCACGCTGGGATCGCTGGTGGCGATCTTCTCAATACAGTTGATTGGTGAATACGCGACTTTCTGGCTGTCGCTTGGGCTGGTCGCGTTGGGGTTGCTGGTCATGGTGATCGCGCTGAAAGAACGCAGCGGCTATCAGTCGTTGCTCGATAAGCAACACCGTCAGCAGAGCGTTGCGCGCACGCTGATGGGCGGCATCGATATTTTGTGGCGTGAACCGCGCATCGCCGCGGCTGCCGTGGTTCGCATCATCAACACCACGCCTTACTTCGGCTTCTTTATTTTCCTGCCAGGCTTTTTCACCGAGCAGATCGGATTTACGCAAACCGAATACCTCAGCCTGATCACCATCATGGGTTTAGTCGGCATGAGTTTTAATCCCATTGTCGGCAAGCTCAGCGATCGCATCGGCTGGCGCAAAGTGCTGACGGTATTTGGTGGACTCGGCTCCGGCATCTCAATGTTGCTGATGTATTTTGTGCCGCAATGGAGCCACGGCAGCTTTGTCCTCAGCGTCATCTGCGCGTGTTTATATGGCATCACTTTGTGCGGCTATGTTCCCGCTGCCGCGCTGTTCTCTTCCCTGTGTCAGCCAAAAGATAAAGGTAACGCGATGGCGATTTACTGCTTTGCTGCCGGGCTTTCCACTTTCTTTGGCCCCGCGCTCTATGGCGCCTTCAACGCACTGTTTGGCACCTCGGGCGTGGTGTGGGGTTACGCCGCTTTGTACTTGATCAGCGCTCTGGTTTCCTGGTGCTTCCTGCTCAGCCCGCTGGATCCCGGCGAGCAGCATAATCCCGAGGCGCAGCGCCTGCGCCGTTTAGATTCTGTCGCTTCAGAGTAAAGAGAGAACCATGAAAGAGTTTGATTACATTGTGGTGGGCGGCGGCAGCGCCGGTTGTATCGTCGCCGCCAGGTTAGTCACGGAAGGCAACGCGCGCGTGCTGCTGCTGGAAGCCGGGCGCGATGAGTATCACCCGGTGCTAAAGATGCCCGCAGGTTACATGAAGTTTCTCGCCAGCGACAAATTCCTCACCATGCACCAGACCGAGCCGCAGCCACAGCTCAACGGACGCGGCGTGATTGTGCCGCAGGCGAAAGTATTAGGCGGCGGTTCGACGGTCAATGCGATGGTGTATATGCGCGGCCATCGCCAGGATTACGCCGACTGGAACAGCGCGCTCGGCAATCAGGGCATCGACTGGTCGTGGGATGCGCTGCTGCCGCACTTTACCGCCATCGAGGATAACGATCATCTCGGTGCGCCCCATCACGGCGTCGGCGGGCCAATGAAAGTGTCGCATCTCGGCCACTTCAGCCCTCTGAGCCGCGCTTATGTGAAAACTCTGCAGGGATTGGGCATTCCTTACACGCCGGATTTCAATACAGGCAATCCGTTTGGCGTAGGCTTTATGCAGCACACCATTAACGGTCAGACGCGCCAGCGCTGCAGCGTGGTGGATGCCTTTATTACGCCGCTGCGCCATGACGCGCGCTTGACCATTGTCACCGGCGCGCAGGTAGAGGAGATTCTTTTCGAGGGCGCAAATGCCAGCGGCGTACGCTACACACAGGATGGCCATCCGCAACGTGCCAGCGCGCGTAAAGAGGTGATTCTGGCTGCCGGTGCCTATCAAACGCCGAAGCTGCTGATGCTCTCCGGCATCGGTCCAAAAGCCCAGCTAAAACAGCATGGCATCACGCTGCGTCAGCATTTGCCGGGTGTCGGCAAGAATTTGCAGGATCACTATGAAGTGCCGGTGGTAGCCAGCACCAACGGTGCGTTTGGCTATTATGGTCAGGATCGTGGCTGGCCGATGGTCAAAGCCGGCTTGCAATATATGTTGTTCAAAACCGGTCCGGTCACCACCACCGGCGTGGAAACCTGCGCCTTCTTTGACCCGATCGATTTCGGCGCCACGCCCACCATTCAGATGTTCTGCGTGCCCACGGTGTATCTCGATCGCGACGTTATGGGCGCCGATCCCGGCCATGGCGTTACCGTCAATTCGCTGCTGCTGCGCCCCAAAGCGACCGGCGAGGTCACGCTGCGCGATAGCAGCGCCAGCAGCTTGCCGATTATCGATACGCAAATCTTTGGTCATCCCGACGATTTGGCGCGCACCATCGCCGGTTTCCGTTTTGCGCGTAAGGTCATCACCGCGACGCCCATCGGCGCGATGGTGCAGCAAGAGATCTTCCCCGGTGCAGAGATTACTTCAGATGAAACTATCGCCGAACACTGCAAACGCATGGTGAAAACCGGCTATCACCCGGTCGGCACTTGCCGCATGGGCCACGATAACGATCCGCTGGCGGTGTTACACGGCGACCTGCGCGTGCGCGGCGTTAACCGCCTGCGCGTGGTCGATGCCTCAATGATGCCCAACATTATCAGCGGCAACACCAATGCCATTGTGATGGCGGTGGCCCATCGTGCTGCTGAATTGCTATTGCAGAGGCAGCAGAGCGAGAAAAAGGAGCACGCTTATGAGTGAAAAATTATCCCGCCTGCAGCGTGCACTCGCCTCCTGGCAACTCGATGGTGTGCTGCTTACCCGGCGCGATAACATCGCCTGGCTGACCGAAGGTGCCAGTTTTTACGTGGTGGAACGCGCCGAAGTCGGCGTGGCCAGCTTGCTCATCACGCAGGACAAGGTTCTACTACTCGCGCCTGAAAATGAGATGCCGCGTATCCTCGCCGAAGAATCGCTGCCGTTTGCCTGTGAAACGCTGAGCTATCCGTGGTTTCAATCGTTAAATACCCTGTTGCCTGAGGGCAAATTCGGCAGCGATACGCCGCAAAACGGCATGTCTGATATTCAACAAGCGATGGTGGCGCTGCGACAGGGCCTGAACAGCAACGAGCAGCAGCGATTTAAAGCGTTGGGGCGCGAAGCCGCGCAGATTGTCGAAGGCGTGGCGCGTCAGTTACAAGCGGGCGTGACGGAATGGCAAGTGGAGGCCGAGATTGTCGCAGCCTGTCTGGCACGCGGTATTCGTCCGATGTGCACCTTAGTGGCGGCAGATGAGCGTATTAGCGCGTTCAAACACCCGGTGCCTACGCAGAAAAAGCTGCAACAACAAATGCTGCTCACGCTCGGCGCCGAGCGCCACGGGCTGCACGTGAGCCTGACGCGGTTAGTGCATATCGGCGAACCTGGTCTCGCGATACGCCAGCACCTCAACACGTTGTGCCAGATCCACGCCGATATTCTCTGTGCAACGCAGCCGGGCCAAAGCTGGTCAACGCTATTTCAGGCAATTAAAGATGCCTATCAGCGCCACGGACATGGCGATGCGTGGCGCGATCATCATCAGGGTGGCCCGGCGGGTTATGGTTGCCGCGACGTGATCCTAACGCCCGAAACGCGCGGCGATATTCATTCTGATATTGCCGTGGCGTGGAATCCCACGCTCAGCGGCGTGAAAAGCGAAGATACCTTTTTGCTTACCGCTGAGGGCTGCGAAGCCTTAACGCGCAGTGGCGAATGGCCAATGATTACCGTGCAGCGCGGCGAGCGCACGTTGTACTTCCCAGACTGGCTGGCATTACCGGCATCTTCATAAGGAGGCGATTATGTCATCACGATTAGCGAATAAAACCGCGATTATCACCGGTGCTGGCAGCGGCATAGGCAGCGCGATCGCTACACTGTTTGCGAAACAAGGTGCTCGCGTGGCGCTGTTCGATCTTGACGGTGAAACCACCGAAGCGCTGGCGGCAGAGTTGCAGCAGCAAAGTGGCCAACACTGTTTTGCCTATAGCGCAGATGTCACGCAACCCGAGGAGGTGCAGCGGGGGGTGAGCGAAGCGCAGCAAGCGCTGGGCCCGATTGATATTCTGATCAACTGCGCGGGCGTGAATGTGTTTCGCGATCCGCTGGCGCTGGAAGATGACGACTGGCAGCGCTGTATGGAGGTCAATCTGAAAGGACCCTACAACCTGATCCGCAGCGTGCTGCCCGGCATGCTGGCGCGCCAGTACGGCAATATCGTTAACGTCGCGTCGGTACACGGGCACAAAATCATTCCCGGCGCGTTTCCCTATCCGGTCGCCAAGCACGGTTTGATTGGCCTGACGCGTTCGCTGGGCGTGGAGTACGCCAGCCAAGGCATTCGCATAAATAGCATTTCTCCGGGTTTGATCATGACGCCCGCCGCTGAAGCCTGGCTGGCAAGCTGTCCCGATCCGCAAGCCGAGCGTGAACGGCAGGCCGCTTTGCTACCGTGCAAACGTATTGGTGAACCGCATGAAGTGGCATATACCGCGCTGTTTCTCGCCTCGGACGAAGCGCGCTTCATCAATGCCACCGATATCCTGGTTGATGGCGGACGCAGCCAGATTTATCACGAGTAATAAATGATATTTTTATCGGGTCGCCATTCATGGCGACCACGCTTAATCTAACGCTCAATCACCGGAATCTCATCCAGTTGGGTAAAGATCGCCATCCCCCGCGCCTTGCCAATCCGCACATCGTTATCAGCCCCCTGCGACGCGCCCGGAATGCGTAAAATAGCATCGCAACAGTGAATCAAACGATGCGCCACCTGATAGAGAAAAGATTCACTGATTTCATCGCCAATTGTCTGCGAACCGGCGGCGCTCGCCAGCGGCAACGCCAGCCACTCACCAATCACCGGCGTATGTCCGCGCTGGTAGACCTGCAGGGCAATCTGGTCTAATTTCTTAATGTTTTCATGAATTAACACTTGATTGCCGTTGGTGCCGCTGCGTACGGGCCCTGCTATAAGAATCAACATTGCGTTTCTCCAAAAATTCGATGGTGTGGGCAAGCGTTTTTTTGCACGATTTGCCCGGCGATAGGTGACAAAATCTACGCTAACATGCATAATCGTGCAGACACAAGCAAAAACATGAATGAGAAAATAATGCTTTCCAGCCAACGTAAACAGCAAATTCTCGCCATTCTGAGCGAAGAAAAACAGGTGATGTCGAGCGAGCTTAGCCAGCGCTTTGCGGTGTCGGAAGACTCAATTCGCCGCGATCTGCGTGAGCTAGCCGCCGAAGGATTACTGCAACGTGTACACGGCGGTGCGCTGCCGGTTTCTGCCGCTATCGCACCGTTTGAAACACGCAAAAGCGTGCAGATTAGCTCTAAACGCCTTATCGCGCAGAAAGCGGTCCAGCTAATCCAGCCCGGTCAGGTAGTGATTATCGATGGCGGCACTACCACCGCCGAGATGGTGAAATTGCTGCCGCCGGATCTGGCATTTACCGTGGTGACGCACAGCCCAAGCATCGCCGTGGCGCTGGTGGATTATCCGCAGGTTGACGTGATCATGATTGGCGGCCTGCTCTATCGCCATTCGGTGGTGGCGGTGGGTGCGGCGGTGCTGGAAGGCATTGCGCGGATTAATGCCGATCTGTTCTTCATGGGCGTGACCGGCGTGCACAAAACGGCGGGATTAACCACCGGCAACTACGAAGAGGCCGGGGTGAAACGTGCGCTTTCCGCACGCGCGGCGGAAACGGTGGTGATGGTGTCGAATGAGAAGCTGAATTCCGCTTCGGCGTTTGCCATCGGCGAATTATCACTGGCCAGCACCTTGATCGTTGATGCTCAACCCGATGACGAAATGTGCCAACTGCTGCGGAAAAAGCACATAACTGTGCTGTAAACGGCTATTCTTCGCTGCTAAACAATTAAGGTCATCGTACGCTTTCCAATCAAAGCCTATCCCGTAGCGGCGCGATTTATCGCGCAATGAATCGCGCCGCTACGATCCCTGCAAGCATTTTGATAATCAGGAGCTTAATGAGATGTCTGAGAATCCTACCATCGCCCTTATTGGACCGGGCGCGATTGGCACCACCATCGCGGCGGCGATGCATGAAGCTGGACGCACGCCCACGATTTGCGGGCGTACCGCACATCCGCAGCTGGAGTTGCGTCACGACAGCGGCAAAATTATTGTTCCCGGCCCGGTGCTCACCAATCCCGCCGAGATCGCGCAACCGTTCGATCTGGTGTTTGTGGCGGTGAAAACCACCCAGGTTGAGGATACCGCGCCATGGCTGGCGGCGCTGTGTAATGAAAATACCGTGGTGTGCGCGCTGCAGAATGGCGTGGAGCAGAAAAGCCAACTCGCGCCCTATGTCAATGGCGCGACTGTGCTGCCGTCGGTGGTGTGGTTCCCGGCCCAACGCGAACCGGATGCCTCGGTGTGGCTGCGGGAAAAGCCGCGCCTGACGCTGCCAGAAACGCCGCACGCTGAGTTGGTGGTTGCGGCACTGCGCGACACGCGCTGCGCGGTCGATCTCTCCGCCGATTTCCTGACCATCGCCTGGCGCAAACTGCTGCAAAACGCGGTTGCCGGTTTAATGGTGCTGTCGAATCGTCGTGCGGGTATGTTCCAGCGCGACGACATCAGCGCGCTGGCGCTGGCCTATTTGCAGGAGTGCCTGACGGTAGCGCGCGCTGAAGGTGCCGCGTTAAAAGATGAGGTGCCGCAGGAGATTGTAGAACGCTTTCACCGCGCACCGACTGATTTAGGCACCTCGATCCTTGCCGACCGCCAGGCCGACCGTCCGCTGGAGTGGGATATCCGCAACGGCGTCGTGCAGCGTTATGGTCGGGCGCGCGGTATTCCCACGCCAATCAGCGATGTGATTGTGCCGCTGCTGGCGGCCGGTAGTGAGGGGCCGGGCTGATCATCTACATTCACGGTCGCCATCCATGGCGACCTCCCTCAAACGTCCTAACTACCCGTGTTTTATCCTGCCAACTTGCGAGATGTTAAAATCTTTACTAGGGTTTGCGCTTCTTCTGCCTCTTATAGCTTTCTTTTCCATTTATGAAATTACGGCTGCGAAAGCTATAAGATCGCGCCATTTTCTCAACTGGGGAATTTATGAGCACAGGAACGGATACAACACAATCAGCCACAGCCAGTGGCTTGACCGTTGATGACATCACCGTTATCGACAACAAATTGCTGAAACGCGCGGTCGGTGCCGCCGCATTGGGTAATGCGATGGAGTGGTTTGACTTCGGCGTTTACAGCTATCTCGCCGTGATCATTGGCCAGGTCTTCTTCGCCGATGCCAGCGCTGCCGCGCAGCTTATCGCTTCGTTCGGTACTTTCGCCGCGGCGTTTTTAGTGCGTCCGATTGGCGGCATGGTGTTTGGCCCACTCGGCGACCGCATTGGACGTCAGAAGGTATTGGCGTTAACCATGATCATGATGTCGATCGGTACGTTCTGTATCGGTCTGATTCCGAGCTATGCCAGCATTGGTATCGCTGCGCCGATTCTGCTGCTGCTGGCGCGCTTGCTGCAAGGGTTCTCCACCGGCGGTGAATATGGCGGTGCCGCGACCTTTATCGCGGAATACTCCACCGACAAACGTCGCGGCTTTATGGGTAGCTTCCTTGAGTTTGGTACGCTGGGTGGCTATCTGCTGGGCGCCAGCCTGGTGACAGCAATGATCGCTTTCTTACCGCATCAAACCATGATGGATTGGGGCTGGCGTGTGCCGTTCTTCCTCGCCGCGCCGTTGGGTCTGTTCGGTTTGTATATCCGCTTAAAGCTGGAAGAGACGCCCGCGTTTAAAGATCACATGGATAAGCGCGAAGAGATGGAGCACAACAAGCCGCGCCTGAGCGTGTGGCAGATGCTGCGCGATCAGCGTAAACCTCTGCTGAAATGTATTGGTCTGGTGCTGTTGTTCAACGTCTCCAATTATATGCTGACCGCCTATATGCCGAGCTATTTAACCGGCGTGCTGGGAATGAGTGAATTATCCGGCCTGATGTTGGTGATGGTGATTATGTTTATCATGATGCCGCTGACGTTAATGTGGGGATATCTCACCGACCGCATTGGTCGCCGTCCGGTGATTGGTTTAGGCGCGTTGGGCTTAATCGTGCTGGCGATTCCGAGCTACATGTTGATTGGTTCCGGCAATATGCTGCTGGTGTTTGCCGGACTGGCGATTCTGGGCTTATTGCATACTTGTTTCAGCGGCACCATGCCGGCAACGTTACCGGCGCTGTTTGTCACCGATATTCGCTATAGCGCGCTGGCAATTGGTTTTAATTTATCAGTTTCGCTGTTTGGTGGCACCACGCCGCTGATCACCGCATGGCTGGTGGATACCACGCACAATAATCTGATGCCGGCGTATTACATGATCGGTGCCGGGATTATCGGTTTGCTGACGGTATTAACCTTGAGTGAAACGGCGCGTAAACCGCTGAAAGGTTCATCGCCTGCGGTAGCGACAGAAGCCGAAGCGCATCGTTTGATCGATAAATTGCGCAAACGCAAGGTTAAGCATAAACCGGCATAGACCGCAGGCCGCATCAATAGAGGTCGCCATAAATGGCGACCTCTATTGATGAATTTGTAAGGTCGCCATTTATGGCGACCTCATCTAACCGAAGCGTAAAAATCCCCCGCTTATTCGATAATTTCTTAAACCCGCCTGAAATCCTCTCGCGCGCGCCAGAAAACGCCAAAATATCGACTATGATTTGTTGTCCGACCTAACTTTCATCCCAAATTATTTATCGTTTTCAGCCAGTAGCGAATCGCTTGATGTCGTCCATTGCCCCTGCGTGGGCTAAACGAGGCAATTGAATGGAATTCAGATCATTTGAAAAATCCTGGGGCGCTGAGATTCTTGCTGATGACAGCGTCCGTTTTCGTGTTTGGGCACCAGGGCAGCAGCACATCACCTTAAGACTTGCCGATAACGACACCGCCATGCTCGACGCAGGCGACGGTTGGTTTGAGCTGCAAGTCAGCGGCGTGGCGCCCGGTGCAGAGTATAACTTTGTGCTGGACGATGGCACGGTGGTGCCGGATCCCGCCGCGCGTGCGCAAAAGGCTGATGTTAACGGCCCTTCACTGGTGGTCGATCCGCAAAGCTATCGCTGGCAGCACACCGAATGGCAAGGTCGTCCGTGGCATGAAACGGTGGTGTATGAAATGCACATCGGTACCTTCACGCCCGAAGGCACTTTCCAGGCGGCGATAGCTAAATTGCCGTGGCTGGCCGAATTAGGCATCACGCAGCTGGAAGTGCTGCCGGTGTCGCAGTTTGGTGGCAATCGCGGTTGGGGCTACGACGGCGTGCTGCTCTACGCTCCGCATGCGGCTTACGGATCGCCGGATGATTTCAAAGCCTTTATCGATGCCGCGCACGCGCACGGTTTGTCGGTGGTGCTGGATATCGTGCTCAACCACTTTGGTCCGGAAGGCAACTACCTGCCGCTGCTGGCACCAGCGTTTTTCCACCAGGAACGCATGACGCCGTGGGGCGCGGGCATTGCATATGATGTCGATGCTGTGCGGCGCTACATTGTCGAAGCACCGCTCTACTGGCTGCAGGAATTTAATCTTGATGGCCTGCGTTTTGATGCCATCGACCAGATTGAAGACAGCTCCAGTAAGCATGCGCTGATTGAGATTGCCGAACGCATCCGTCAGGAAATACCCGAGCGCCCTATTCATCTCACCACCGAAGATTGCCGCAACGTTATCTTCCTGCATCCGCGTGACAAACAGGGCAACGCGCCGCTGTTTACCGGTGAGTGGAACGATGATTTCCACAACGCGGTGCACGTGTTTGCAACCGGTGAAACTCACGCCTATTACGAAGATTTCGCCGACGTGCCGGAGAAGCTTGTGGCGCGCGTGCTGACTGAAGGCTTTGCTTATCAGGGCGAACTTTCACCGCAGAGTGGGCAGCGGCGCGGCGTGCCAAGTGCCAGCCAGCCGCCGGTGGCGTTTGTTGATTTCATCCAGAACCATGATCAGGTGGGTAACCGCGCGCAGGGCGATCGTTTGATCAGCCTGGCGGGCAGCGATCGCACCAAAGTGCTGCTGGCAACGCTGCTGCTGTCGCCGCATATTCCGCTGCTGTTTATGGGCGAAGAGTATGGCGAAACCAATCCGTTCTTGTTCTTCACCGATTTCCACGGCGATTTAGCTAAAGCGGTGCGTGAAGGTCGCGCGAAGGAGTTCACCGGTCACGCCGGGCATGACGAAGAGGTGCCGGATCCCAACGCCGAGCAGACTTTTACCCGCTCGAAGCTTGATTGGAATAAGTTACAAACGCCGGAAGGCCAGAGCTGGCTGGCGTTAACGCGCGAGCTGCTGGCGCTGCGTCAGCAATATATCGTGCCGCTGCTGGCCGATGCGGGCGGCAACAGCGGCAAGGTGCTCGCCACCGCTGAAGGCTTCGTCGCCGTCAGCTGGCATTTCCCGCAGGGCGAGCTGTCGCTGGCGCTGAATATCGGCAAGCAGACGCAACCTTTACCCGCCATGCCAGGCCGCACGATTTTCGCCTGGCCGCAAGAAACTGAAGCATTACCACAACACGCCATCGTGGTGCGTTTGGATCAGGGAGCAACAAAATGAGTATTCCAACCGCGACGTATCGCATTCAGTTTCGCAACGGCATGACGTTTGATCGCGCCGCGGCGCTGGTGCCCTATCTGCAACGCCTTGGCATCAGCCATCTTTACGCGTCGCCGATATTTAGCGCCACCGCCGAATCCACCCACGGTTACGACGTCATCGATGCCAATGAGATCGAACCGGCGATTGGCGGCCGCGACGGCTTTAATCGTCTGGTTGAGGCGTTGCAGGACGCGGAGATCGGCTTGATTCTCGACATCGTGCCAAACCATATGGCGGCCTCGCTGGAAAATGCCTGGTGGCGTGATGTGATCGAGTATGGCGAGAGCAGCCGCTATGCCAATCATTTTGATATCGACTGGACGCGCCGCCTGACGCTGCCGTTTCTCGGCGACAGCTTCGAGAACGTGCTGGAAAACGGTGAGCTGAGCATTAAAGCGCATCCGCAAACTGGCCATCCCGCGTTGGCGTATTACGACAGCTTTTACCCGCTGACGCCCGCCAGCTGGCAGGATCGCGCCGACGAGGTGCTGGCGATGACTGAAGCCAAAGCGATTGCTGAACTGCATGAGCAGCAGCCGTGGCGTTTGATCAGCTGGCGCGATGCACGCAGCGAGCTCTCTTATCGCCGCTTCTTTGAGATCACCGGGCTGGTCGGCGTACGCGTTGAAGATGAAGCGGTGTTTGCCGATTCCCACCGGCTGATTCTTGAACTGGTGCGCTCGGGCGCGGTCAGCGGCCTGCGCGTCGATCACGTTGATGGCCTTGCCGATCCACAAGGCTATTTGCGCCAGCTGCGCCAGGCCACCGGCCCGGATTGCTATATCACGGTGGAAAAGATCCTCGCCGAAGGAGAAAAGATCCCTGACGATTGGCCCATTTCCGGCACCACCGGCTACGAATTTATTGCCGCGCTGTCGCACGCGCTGGTGGATGATTCGCAGATCGATACGCTGCATCTGGCCTATGAAGCCACCACCGGACAACGTAACGACGTTGAAGGCGGACTGCGCGTGGCGCGTGAATTGATGGTTGACCGCAATTTTGCCGGTGAGTTTGCGCGTCTGCTCAAGCTGGCGACGCAGATTGCCGGTTCTGAACATCGCAACCTTGGCGAAGCGGAACTGCACGTCGCACTGCGCGAAATCCTCATCGCCTTCCCGGTGTATCGCACCTACGGCCAGCAGGACGGCATGCCGCTTGAAGGCGAAGAGCTGCTGCAACAGGTGCTGGAAACGGTGAAAAACAGCGCGTCGCCAACGGTGTTGAGTTTACTGCAGGCGATGCTGCTGGGCGCGGTTTCTGAAGAGAGCGAAAAAGACGCGCACGAATTCCGCATGCGCTTCCAGCAGCTGACCGGACCGCTGATGGCGAAATCGGTGGAAGACACGCTGTTCTTCCGCAATCACGTCGCATTAGCGATCAATGAAGTGGGAGCAGAACCGCTGCCGCACGCCTTCTCGCTGGCGCATTTCCACAGCGAGATGCAAACGCGGCTGCAACAGCAGCCCGATGGCATCTCTTCCACCTCAACCCACGACACCAAGCGTGGTGAAGATGCGCGTGCGCGGCTGTATACGCTAAGCGAAGCCCCCGCGCTGTGGGCGGAACACGTAGCGCGCTGGCGGCAGATTAATCAGGCGCAGGTGGTGGAACTGGACGATGGCGCCGCGCCGGAACCGGCAGTGGAATGGATGCTATATCAGGCGTTAGCCGGCGTGTGGCCGACCACCTTGCAACCGCAGGATGCCAGCCAACTCGAAGAGCGCTTTATTCCTTTTGTTGAGAAAGCGTTACGCGAAGCCAAATTGCGCACCGACTGGGCAGAGAGCAACGAAGCCTACGAAAAAGCGGTGCTGGATTACGCGCGTCATCTGCTTTCACCGGCCAATCAGTTGTTCCTCAGCGATTTCAGCCACGCGTTGCAACCGTTTATTCAGGCCGGATTAATCAATAGCCTGACGCAAACGGTAATTAAACTCACCGCGCCGGGCGTGCCGGATATCTATCAGGGTAGCGAAGCGCTGGATTTCAGCTTGGTCGATCCCGACAACCGCCGCACGCCGGACTTCGCGCTGCTGGAGCAGCAGCTGGAAGAGTCTTCTTCGCCCGACTTCAACGACGCGCAAAACTGGCTGAGCGGCAAACTGAAACAACAGGTGATTGCACGCCTTCTGCATCTGCGCCGCGATTATCCGCAGCTGTTCCGCGTGGGCGATTATCAGCCGCTGGACGTCAGCGGTGAACATCAGGAGAAAGTTATCGCCTTTGCGCGTCAGGACAGTAACCACGCGCTGCTGGTCATTCTGCCGCGCCTGAGTTTTGACAACGCGCAGTGGACGCAAACCGAAGTGGTACTACCCGAGTCACTCGCCCATCGCCACTATCGCAACTTATGGAGTGGCGAAACCGTGACGATTGGCGATTACATCGCGCTGGATGAGGCGGCCTCAAGTGCGCCGTTAGTGCTGCTAAGCAGCTGATGCATTACCCGATTAATCTGTGTGGAGAATAATGGATGACAAGTAAGCCTCTAGAAATTACAGCAGGTTCGGGACAAGTGCTTGGCGCTAACTATGATGGCCAGGGCGTGAACTTTGCGCTGTTTTCGGCCTGCGCTGAGCGAGTCGAGCTGTGTTTGTACGATGAGAGCGGCGAAAACGAAATCGCCCGCTTCGATTTGCCGGAATACACCCATGAAGTGTGGCACGGCTACATTCCCGGCTTGCAGCCCGGCGCGCTCTATGGCTATCGCGTACACGGCCCGTACGAGCCGGAAAATGGCCATCGCTTTAACCCTAACAAACTGCTGCTCGACCCTTACGCACGCGAACTGGCGGGCGAATTGCAGTGGGACGAGTCGCACTTCGCGTATGACCTGCTGCATGAAGATAAGGATTTGAGTTTCGATACCCGCGACAGCGCACCATTTACGCCCAAATGTGTGGTCATCGATCCCAATGAATTTGACTGGCAGGATGCTAATCGACCGAATATTCCGTGGTCGAAAACGGTCATTTATGAGGCCCACGTTAAAGGTTTTAGTCAGCTTAATCCGGCGGTACCCGAAGAGATGCGCGGCACTTACGACGGTTTAAGCAATCAGGCTTCGATCGATTACATCAAAAGCCTGGGCGTAACCACCGTGGAGCTGCTGCCGGTGCACGGTTTCCCGGACGATCAGCATCTGCTGGATCGCGGTCTGAAAAACTTCTGGGGTTACAACACGCTGGCGTTCTTCGCCCCGGCCACGCGCTACTTTGGTCCGCGCGGGATTCAGGGCTTCCGCGATATGGTGCGCGCCTTCCACGATGCTGGCCTCGAAGTGATCCTCGACGTGGTTTACAACCACACCGCCGAAGGCAATGAACTCGGCCCCACGTTGTCGTTTAAGGGCATCGATAACTACTCTTATTACCGCACGCTGCCAGATCAGCATCGCTACTACATCAATGACACCGGTACCGGTAACACCGTGAATACGTCGCATCCGCGCGTGCTGCAGATGATTTTGGATTCGCTGCGTTATTGGGCCGAATCCATGCACGTTGATGGCTTCCGTTTCGATCTCGGCACCGTGCTGGGCCGTGAACCGGAAGGCTTTGACCAGCGTAGTGGCTTCTTCGATGCCATCATGCAGGATCCAGTGTTGTCCAAACTGAAACTGATCGGTGAGCCGTGGGATATCGGGCCGGGCGGTTATCAGGTTGGCGGCTTCCCGCCGGGCTGGGCGGAGTGGAACGATAAGTATCGCGATACGGTGCGTGAGTACTGGAAAGGTGACATGGTCACTAATGACTTCGCCGCGCGCCTGCTCGGTTCTGGCGATCTTTACGATCAGCGCGGTCGCCGTCCCTGGTCCAGCATTAACTTCCTTACCGCGCATGATGGCTTCACGCTCAACGATTTGGTTTCGTACAACGAGAAACACAACGAAGCCAACGGTGAAGATAATAATGACGGCCATAACGAGAACCGTTCGTACAATTACGGTGCGGAAGGCCCAACGGACGATGAAGGCATCAACGCGGTACGTGAGCGGCAGAAACGCAACTTCCTCGCCACGCTGCTGTTCTCGCACGGCACGCCGATGCTGCTGGCGGGCGATGAGTTTGGTCGCAGCCAGCTTGGCAACAATAACGGCTATTGCCAGGACAGCGAGATTTCCTGGCTGCATTGGGAAAACCTGCCCCCTTCCGCCGATGCGCTGCGCGACTTTACCCGGCATCTTTTGGCGTTACGCGCCAAGCAGCCGCTGCTGCGGCGTGAAAGCTGGCGCGATGGTATGGAAATCAAATGGTTTAACGCCGGTGGCGGCTTCCAGCAGGATGATCAATGGGATGATGGCACCACGCTCGGGGTGTATCTCGGTCGCCCGGATTTAGTGCCGGAGGAAGGCATCTGGCATGACGTGTTGATGCTGTTTAATCCATATGAAGGCAATGTACCGTTCAGTATTCCACAGTTTGGTGAAGGCGGCTGGGTACTGGAGCTTTCGACGTCTGACAGCGTTGAGAAAGGGTTAGTGATTACTAAAGAGAAGGATTTCGAGCTGGAAGGCCGCAGTATGGCGCTGTTCCGCAGGCCGTAATGACCAGGTGCGCATTAATGCGCACCCTACGAAAACACGGTTATGACATCACCCGATGCGTATAAAGCGCATCGGGTGAAACTTTTCGTAGGGTCGCCATTCATGGCGACCTGCTAACCAACAAATCAGAAATTAACCTTCACGCCCACCATCGCACTGGTATCGCTGTAACCTTTATCCCCCATCTGCTGACCCATATTGCCCCACAGATTAACGGTTTTATTCAGCTTCGCATCGACACCCACTTTCACTTCACCGAGGTTACGCGCACCGGCTTGCTGCACGCTGATGCCATTCATGCTGCTGCCAAAGGTTTCGGTGTTGTGCACCCAGTTGGCTTCGATAAACGGCTCGAAGGTGCGGTTTTTACCATCATCAATGGCATTGTGGCCTTTGATGTAAGCGCGAACACCCAGACGCGTTTGCACATTATTATCGCCTTCACCCGCCACGCGCGTGCCGTTGTGCTCTTGATGATCCTTCGCTTTCACGCCCATCCAGGTCGCCTGCGCTTTCGGTTGCAGATAGAAGCTGGAACGCTCGCTCATCTCCGCTACCTTGAAGCTGTAACCGGCTTCCACTGACGCGGTGATGCCTTTTGATTTGTAGCTCTCTTCGCTAATGCCATCGCCTTTCACGCTGTTATCGAACCAGTTATACAGCGCCCAGCTATCCACATACGCACCGGTTTTCTCGGCGTTATCCTGCATCCAGGTGGCGTAGATACCGGTGCTGTAACCGTGAACCTGACCTTTAGAGGCGTAACCGGTCACGCTGGATTGGGTGTTGCTCTGCGCGTTAGCATAACCGCCCATCACGCCAAGATTGAAACGGTCGCTGCCGTTGCTGCTCCACTGCGCAATATCGCCGCCCAACTGCATCACATAACGGTTGCCGGTGGTTTTCAGCTGGCTGGTGCTATCGCGGAAGCGCGTGTGTCCACCCGCATTACGCAGCCACAGGCTGGTGACCTGCTCGTTGCCATCGGCGTCAATGTAGTGCGTTTCGCCGAGGCGGTCGTCTAATGAGGTGGTGAATAAGGTATTCGCCGCCGCAAGGTTAGCCGCATAGCTTGCCGCTTCAGGACGCGTAATTGGGAAACCTTTTACCGGCTTACCTACATCGCCAGCATTGCCTGAACCACTGCCCGGCGTGCCCGTGCCATCGCCTGGCGTACCGGATCCGTTGCCAGGATCGCCGGGATTAACCGGATTGCTGCCAGGATTGCCCGGCGTAACATTATTGCTGTTGCTCTCCAGCACCCATTTATTGGCATCCTGCACCAGATGATAATCATACGCACCCGCCACAATTCGGCCCTGCTGGGTGAACGTACCATTCACATTGCCATCGACGCGAATCAGTTCGATACCATCAATGGTTTGCGCGCCGGTGCCGCCTGCATTCTGCACCACCACGTTGCTGTTACCGGTGTAATCACCGGTGATGTGCAGGTGATCGGTCTCTGAATGGTCATCCATCAGATGGGTTTTGAAGTCGATGGTACCGTTGTTGCTGTTCAGGCTGGACAAGGTCACCTGGCTAAAGCCGGTGCCGGGCGCGGTCATATTCAGCGTGGCGTTATTCAGCGTCAGATTATCCACCGCAGAGCTCGACGTAACATTCCACTGGCTACCATTCGCCAGGTTCAGATTCTCCAGTGAGCTGGTCGCACCGCTCCAGACGGAGTTGTTATCGAGGTTGATGATGTTGGTCGCAGTGTTGGCGCGGTCGATGACCACGTCGCCGTTAAATACTGAGCCGTTATCGCCGGTCAATGTCACATTGCTAACCGTACCGCTGTTGCCAACACCAGCGGATAACAGCGTCGCGCCGTTTAACAGGCTGCCGGAGGTAGTGACTTTTGTGTCTGCGGTGCCAGAAACCACCATTGCGCTACCTTCGCTGGCGGTGACGGCGCTGTTGCTCAGCGACACGTTGTTATTGCTGACCGCGTCAGACTCGAACAGCATACCCGCACTGTTCGCGCCGGTGAGCGTGATTTGTGAATTGGTTAAATCGACGCTGTTGTCGCCATCACGCATCCCCATCCAGATACCCGAAGACATGGCTGCGCCATCCTGACCCGCGATGTTAACGTTGACACGGTCGCCCGTCAGCGTACCGTTTTTAAATACAACTAAACCTGCGCCATTAGCTGTATGGTTAAATTCAACATTATCTAATTGAATGCTGGCGCCTTCACTAACGCGTGCGCCGATTAAATTGCCACGCGTGCTGTTGATCTGAACGTCTTTCAGGCTGATTAATCCACCGGCGTAACGCGATGCGACACTGGCGCCTAAGGTTGTCAAATCGCTGACGACCATGGTATCGGGCGCATTGGCACCATCATTATTGATGATGGTATTTTCAGCCGTCACATTGCCATAGGTAGCAGAAAGCGCTTTTACACTGGTGTTGATGGTTGCATTACGTACGTTTATTTCACTTCCTGCATATAAAGTCTGAACAGAATCTGTCGCGCCGGACGTGGTAATGGTTCCGCCATCGAAGTTGACCAATGAGCCATTGCCGTTGGCACGCAGCGCATAGGAGTTGATTTTGTCGGTATTAATATTGGTGTTGGTGAGATTCACCGTGCCGCCATTTAAAGCATAAGCCGCCTCGGATGACGTGCCGGTGGTGTTTAATGTACTGCCACTGATGTTGACGATACCCGCCGCACCCGTCGCTCTGACGGCATTGGTTAAATGGCCTCCGGCACTGATGGTGCTATTGTTAACCGTAATCTCGCCGCCGGTGGCGTTGACCGCATGAGCACCATCGCCCGTGGTACTGATGCTGCTATCACTGATGGAAAGATGCCCAGCACCCGCTGCCGCAAACGCACCGAAGGAATTGGCTCCGCTGGTTTTAATGGTGCCGTTAGTCAGCGTGATATCACCATCGCTGGTTTGGACACCGTATGAACCTCTGCCAGATGTAATGATATTGATACCGTCACCAGTGATAGAGCCGGCACCGCGCGCATAGAGTCCATGCGACGTGGCTGCAGAGGTTTTGATATCGATATCTTTTAAGGTCACCTCAGCGCCAGTATCTGCGTAAGCACCGTGCCCATAGGCATTGGACGTGGTGATGGTGCCAGTGGTGAAATCAACCGTACCATTATTTGTGGCACTGACACCGCGGATATATTCGCCAGTTCCCGCACCCACAATATCCTGATTGTTCACGATAACTGGATTGCCATTAGCAATGATGGTGGTTGCAGCGATTGCCCCTGTGGCATGCAGAGCCACCGTAATCGCCAGCGCCACACCGGTTAACGCCATGGCGTTGCTTGCGGACGGCGTCAACGCCGAAGAGGAATGAGATTTAACCTTGCCTTTAGCCAGCTCAGAAGCCACGACAAAACGTTGCGTTGCAGCATTCCAAATCACACGGAAAATTTTATTCATGGGATTTTACTCTCTCTAAGTTCAGAAACTTTCACGATTTCCGAAATGATAGAGAGCGGGTCTGTAAGGCAATATCGGAGGGAGCGCGGAGTTTTGTAGTCCTTTACTTATCAGACGTAAGACAGCGCTGGTATCAGGTAAAAATGTTAAAAATTGGCGTGATAACCAGTTGAAGACTTAAACCTTGAATAAAAAAATTAACTAATTTCCTCAATCTGCCGATGGTTATTAATCTGCCCCCTTCCCTACGCGGCTTTTGCCGGGACGCTATAAGATTAAGGATAATAAAATGAACATCTCCCAACGTCTGTTTGCCACCTTTTCCATACTGTTTGGCGCCATCATCCTACAAGCGATACTCGCCATTTCCTTACTCTCTGGTTTTCAGGATCGCTTTGAATATGTACAGGCCAATGCGATTCCCTCGATCAAAGATCTGGGGAAACTGATTGATGGCAGTAACCAGTTGGCGTTAACGCTCTACAAACACAAAAGCCAGACCGACGACAGCAAAATGCCGGCTATTGAGGACGAGATCCAGAAACAGCTGGCGGATTTGAAGGCGCAGACCGATTACTACATGGCGCACGATATCTCCAGCGATGAAGATAAGCGCTTAACCGAAGTCGCTTATGCCAATATTCAGCACGTCACCGCCGCACTGGCGCCATTTATCACCGCCTCGCGTGCGCATCAAAATGATATCAGCCTCAATCTGATTGATGGACAAACCGGTATAGGAGCCGCTATTCGCCAGCTGATTAGCGATTATCAAAAACAGCTGCAGCTGAATATCGCCATTGGCGATGAACTGCGCGCCACCAACCGCAGCACGTTCCACTCGGTGTTATGGACCACCATCACCGGCGTTATCGCCACCGTGCTGATTTTTGGCGTGCTGTCGCTGTTCACCGTATTGCGCATTCGTCGCAGCTTGTCTGCTGCGGGCAAAGTAATGATGACTGCCAGCGAGAACCTCGATTTAACGCTGAAAGCAGATGAGAGCCGTCGTGATGAAGTGGGCAACATGGCGCACTCGTTTAACGTCCTGATGGATCGCGTATCAGGCGCGCTCTCCTCGGTGCGTCAGGCGTCACAATCAGTGAGCAGCGCATCGGTACAGATTTCCGCGGGCAATGAAGATCTCTCATCACGCACCGAGCAACAGGCGGCATCGCTGGAGCAAACCGCGGCCAGCATGACCGAGCTGAGTGAAACCGTGCGTCAAACCGCCGATAACACGCGCCAGGCCAGTCAGCTTGCCGCTAACGCCAGCGGATTGTCGGAGAAGAGCAGCACATCACTGACCACCATGCTTTCAACCATGGATAACATTCGTGGTAGCTCGCGCAAAGTGACGGAAATCGTCTCGATCATTGAAGGCATCGCCTTCCAGACTAACATTCTGGCGCTGAACGCCGCCGTTGAAGCCGCGCGTGCCGGTGAACACGGCAAAGGCTTCGCCGTAGTCGCCGGTGAAGTGCGCAACTTGTCGCAACGTTCAACCACCGCCGCGCGCGAAATCAAAACGCTAATCGAAGAGTCACATCGTCTGACCGAAGCCGGTGCTGCGCAGGCCAGCGACGTAGGCCGTAATATGAGCGTGATGAACGATGCCATTCATCAGGTAAGCCAACTGGTGGAAGAGATTGCCGCTGCCGCTGTCGAGCAGAGTCAGGGCATCGTGCAGGTTCAGCAAGCGGTGAATCAGATGGACGACGTTACGCAGCAGAACGCCGCGCTGGTGCAAGAAGCCTCTGCCGCTTCGCAATCGCTGCAGGAACAGGCCGGGAATTTGAATCAGCTGGTGGGTAAATTCCATGTCGCGGCGGCTGGCGAAGTTCAGCAAAAGCAGGCTGTGGTGCGTACGGCTTCATTCGTTAAACCCTCGCGCGTTGCGGTGGTGAATGATGCGGATTGGCAGAGTTTTTAAGCTGATTTAGCCGGTGCGCAAAAATGTGCACCCTACGAAAACGCGTGGTCGCCAATCATGGCGACCACGCGGCCTTTGCCAGGCAAACGCTGCCATAATCTCGCTAAACTCTCCAATAGTTAACCCGCTATTAGTGGTTCCACTCCTCTCTTTTGAACAAAAAATAGCGTTCACCACGTTGTAATCTGGCCACCTGTAATTCAGGGAGGATGATAATGGATACGGTTGAGCAGCTTAATGGGACGTACTTTTACAAAGGAGTCAGCAATGTTTCAGCTGGTGAATTATTTTTTTGGATACTTTTGGACAAAATTGATGAGCATGTAGGTGGCATCAATAACATTGTTGCGGTGAGCAGCATCATTCTTGGTCTTCCTATTCTGGGTACAAGAGGTAAGCCCGGCAATGCTACACCTGGTACTTCGATCGCCTCTAAATATTCGCGTCAAATTCTGAATGTGAAATTGCCCAGACCTTTGCCAACGTTCACTAATACCAGCATTAAGTTACTCAAGCCGATGTGGACAAACAATCTTGGGGCTTTTGTTGGCCGAACTGTGCCGGTTGTAGGATGGGTCTTACTGGCAAATGATCTTTCTCAAATAGTCTATAAGACTGTTTCAACCTACAACATGATCGTGAGAGAAGAAGATCGAGTATGGTAGACGAACATCAAATATTAGATTTTTTTCGTGGCGAGTTATCTCTCATGACTACATGGAGTTTAAAACCCATTCCAATCGAATTTGATACTCCATTACAAGGCTACGCCGGATGGGATGAGTTGCCCTATGCCATTCAGGATTTTGGTAAAAAATATCATGTCGATACAACAGTTATAAATTTCGATGCTTATTATCCGTGGAAAACAGAAACAGTTTTCCGAAAATACTTTTCTAAGGATCCAATTCAACAAGACGTTAAACCACTAACTGTGCGTATGTTTGTGGAGTCGGCTAAAGCTGGACGCTGGTTGTATGACTAACTAAGGAGATTCACATGGCTATACCCGTTCATATGTTTATTAAAGATGATGGCGGCGCAGTAATCAGAGGCGGTTCAGACGTGATGCACCGTGAAGGCAGCATTGAATTACGGGGTGTACAACATCTTCTCTCTATTCCCACCGACAACAATACCGGCAAGCTAACAGGCACACGGCAACATGCTCCATTTATATTTGAGAAAGAAATTGATTCTGCGTCACCTTATTTATACAAAGCTGTGGCAACAGGCCAGACGTTAAAAGAAGCTGAAATCAAATGGTACCGCATCAGTGACGCCGGTCAGGAAGAAGAGTACTTCAACATATTAATGGAAGACGTAAAGGTCATATCGATATCGCCGATCATGCATGACACGCGTAATTGTCCAGGAACCGGACATATGGAAAGCGTTGCGCTGCGTTATGCGAAGATCACGTGGAAATATGTTGATGGAAATATTCAATTCACCGACGCATGGAACGAAAGGCCAACGGCATAATCAATGCGGAAATCCTGCGTGAGGATTTCCGCTGAGAATTAATCACAATATCTTCACACCTTAAGCATTTTCACCGTGGCATCAATATCAATTTCATCCGCCGTGAAAATCAAAGTCGTTCCCTGAAAGGTGGTTACCGCCAGTTTTTTCAGTGAGCGCGTTTCATCCGGCTTAACGTCTGTTTTCGGCTTGATGCTATTCATCAGAATACCTACCGATAGCACAGTGTTCTCTTTATCAATGCGCGTTTCAACCGGCACGTCTTCGCTGTAAACCACATAAGATTTGATCGAGGTGAGCTTCAGGCGCTCGCCGGCAATATAGATGTATTTGCTCTCAGGTGAGACCTTCACCGCATACGCGGACAAACCTTTGTTATTGGTGGTGGGTTCAAAGGTCACCGCCGCGTCTTTCTTGATCAGCTCAGGGTTAGCGACCTTAATCACATGGAAATAGCGGTTATCGCCATTTTCATCTTTGATAAATCCAAAACCTTTATCCTGAAACCAGGTTGTGATCGTTCCGTTCATCGCCATTGCCGCCTACCTAATCGTTATCTACTCAGTTTTTTCAGCGCGCAGTGTAAAGCACATTGCCTGCGCAGACCACGTCTTTGCTTTAAGTCTGGACGATAAATTTCGCCTGAGCGAATAGACACATGCCCGGATTCGCCAGTTGCCGCAAAATTCGCTATTATCCGCATCCCTTCGCCAGCCGGGCAGCCTGATGTCTACGATTATCGATACCTTTATTGCCCCGCAATGTCTTGAAGAGATTGAGATTCTCTACCAGGACGATCATCTGCTGCTGATCAATAAACCAGCTGGTCTGCTCAGCCTGTCGGGGAAGAATCCGCGCAATCTCGATTCTGTGCATCATCGGTTAGTGAAGCTTTTCCCCGGCTGCACGCTGGTGCATCGTCTGGATTTCGGCACATCAGGGTTAATGGTGATTGCCCGCAATAAGGCGATCAATGCCGCACTTTGCCAGCAGTTCAGCCAGCGCAGCGTGACCAAGATTTACCGCGCACTGTTGTGCGGGCATTTGCATGACGACGAAGGTGTGATTGACGCGCCGATTGCCAAAGATCCGACGCTATTTCCATTGATGTCAATTTGCCCAATCAATGGTAAGCCAGCTCGCTCACGCTATCGGGTGATTGAGCGCACTCATCACCTATTGGAAAATAAGACGTTCATGCCATTAACGCGGGTGGAACTTACGCCAGAGACTGGACGCACCCACCAGCTGCGTATCCATTGCCAGCTGTTGGGCCATCCGATTTTGGGTTGCGACCTGTATGGCGGTCTTATGCTGGCGGGGACCGAACACACCCCGCGTCTGATGTTACATGCCAGCGAGTTGAAGTTTGTTCATCCGGTCAGCGGCGAGTGCCTAAACGCCCGGTGTGCCTGCCCGTTCTGACAGCGCAACCGGCGTTGTGCTTACCACATTAAATCATCAGGCACTTTGAAATCAGCGTACGGATCGTCTTCATCCTGCGCTTCCTGACTCAATGCACTATTCAACACGATGCTGTTCGCATCACGCTGCGCAATTTTATCGGCGACGCTGGCAGGAATAATCGCGTATTGGCTCTCGCCTTTGCTATCGACGGCCAGGCGCGCAATCGCCAATCGGCCATTAATCAGTTGTGTCTGCGTTTGCTTATCAACGTCGATTTTTTTAATCAGATTATTGTCGGTGAAATTAAAACCAATATTGCCTTTAGAGATATCGATTTTGTTCATTTCGATCAGCTGCTTAACCTGCGCTTTGTACTCTTTCGATAACGCCGCTTGCTTTTGCTGTTCGCTCAACTGCTTATCACGCTCAAGCTGAGCCCTTTTGTTCTCTTCCACCGCTTCTCTGGCCTCACGAGCCTGAACGCGTGATTTCTTAGCGGTTCTCTGGACCTTGTCCATTTTTTTGCTGCTGACTAAACCTGCTTTCAGCAGCTGCTCTTGTAAGGTGAGTTTTGCCATTGTCGTGTCTTAACCGGTTAAAAATTTGTGGAAGAGTATACCTTTAATTGTAGAGCCTCTGCCAGGTTGAACAGGCTGGCTACAGTGAGCGCCGTTCATCCTCCCCACCACATCATGAAATTCCTTCATGTTCGATGAAATTAAATCACTTTTTTTCAACCAGTGACTCAGGCATAAAAGTACCATTGTTAATAACTTAAAATAATATCAAGCCTGCTGAATGAAAGTACCCTGCAAAAGCATTGGGAAATCCTGAAATCCAGCGACAGCAAGGCTTTTTATTGGTAACCGGGATAGCAGACTAAAATGAACAACGCCTTTACTTTTACTGTTAAGAGCCTTCGTTTCGACGAAAATTACAATCCTTCTGGCAATACACGCATCACTACCAACTTTGCCAATTTGGCGCGTGGTGAGAAGCGTCAGGAGAACCTGCGCAATGCCTTAGTGATGATTGATAACCGTTTCAATTCACTGGCGCATTGGGACAACCCTAAAAGCGATCGTTACGCGGTTGAGCTAGAGATTATTTCTGCTGAGCTGAATCTGGGTGCTGAGGGCAACAACAGCACCTTCCCGGTGATCGAAATATTGAAGACCAATATCGTTGATAAAAAAACCAACGAACGCATTGAAGGGATTGTTGGAAATAACTTCTCTTCTTACGTGCGTGATTATGATTTCAGCGTTTTATTGTCTGAGCACAACAAGAACCATACTGAATTCCGCACGCCAGATAATTTTGGCGATCTGCATGGCAACATTTTCAAGCACTTCGTTAACTCAGAAGCTTACAAAGCGAATTTCAATAAAGCCCCGGTTATTTGCCTGAGCGTATCCAGTAAAAATACCTATTACCGCACCGGTAATGAACATCCGGTATTGGGCATTGAATATCAGCAGGATGAACTTTCTCTGACTGACGAATACTTCGGCAAAATGGGCCTGCGGGCACGCTATTTCATGCCGGCAAACAGTGCTGCGCCTCTGGCCTTCTATTTCCATGGCGATTTACTCAGTGATTACACCAATCTTGAGCTGATTAGCACCATCAGCACCATGGAGACGTTCCAGAAGATCTACCGCCCTGAGATTTACAATGCGAATTCTGCAGCTGGTAGACACTATCAGCCAAGCCTGAGCCATCAGGATTATTCTTTAACGCGAATTGTTTATGATCGAGAAGAACGTAGCCATCTGGCTATTGAACAAGGAAAGTTCACGGAAGAGCGCTTCATCAAGCCATATCAAACTCTTCTTGAGCAATGGTTTACTCCCGTTCTTTGATTACCGATAAAAATATAAGGTCACCTGCTATGAAAAAATTATTACCGACTTCCACTGCTGGTAGTTTACCGAAACCATCGTGGCTGGCTCAGCCGGAAACGTTGTGGTCACCGTGGAAATTGCAAGATCAGGAATTAACCGACGGCAAACAAGATGCGCTGCGTTTGTGCCTGGACGATCAACAGCAGGCAGGAATTGATATCGTCAGTGACGGCGAGCAAACCCGCCAGCACTTCGTCACCACCTTTATTGAACATCTCAACGGCGTAGATTTTGAGAAGCGCGAGATCGTTAAAATCCGCGATCGTTATGATGCCAGTGTGCCGACCGTTGTGGGTCCGGTGAGTCGTCAAAAATCAGTGTTTGTTGAAGATGCAAAGTTTTTACGTCAGCAAACGGATCGTCCTATTAAATGGGCGCTGCCGGGTCCAATGACCATGATCGACACGCTTTATGACAACCACTATAAAAGCCGCGAAAAACTGGCATGGGAATTCGCTAAAATTCTCAATGAAGAAGCGAAAGAGTTAGAAGCGGTGGGCGTCGATATTATTCAGTTTGATGAGCCGGCATTTAACGTCTTCTTCGACGAAGTGAATGATTGGGGTATCGCAACCTTAGAAAGAGCCATTGAAGGGCTGAAATGCGAAACCGCAGTGCATATTTGCTACGGCTATGGCATCAAAGCGAATACCGATTGGAAAAAGACGCTGGGCACAGAATGGCGTCAATATGAAGAGATATTCCCTAAACTGCAAAAGTCGAATATCGATATCATCTCACTGGAGTGTCAAAACTCGCATGTGCCGATGGAGTTGATGGAACTGATTCGCGGCAAAAAAGTGATGGTTGGTGCCATTGACGTGGCAAGCAATACCATTGAAACGCCAGAAGAAGTTGCAGCAACGCTGCGTAAAGCCCTGCAGTTTGTTGATGCTGATAAACTCTACCCTTGCACCAACTGCGGCATGATTCCTCTGCCACGCGGTGTGGCAAGAGGCAAGCTAGATGCATTGAGTGCAGGTGCAGAAATTGTTCGCAAAGAACTGTTGAATAAATAACACCAGATAAAAGCTCAGTCCGGGATTATTACCCACCCGCAACCGGACTGAGCCGTTGAATTAAAGTTTATTAATCTGCCCACCCGATTTTCTAAAATCAATCACCATCGTTTGCCCATCCTGAAAGGCGTCATAATCGGGTCCCTGCGCCAGAACCTGACGCGGTTTAATTACTCTCATTTCATCCGTTGCTTTCACCGCTTTCAATCTCAAACCTACATGTTTGATCAGCGCCAGCCATATCCACGGTTCAGACTCACCCAACATTTTCATGCGGATATGATCGATGATGGGGAAGTTACGAATATTGGTTTGTACTTCTGGAGCATCATTCAACTGCCCAATAAAGGCGAGTGAATCAATCGATTGGGCAGCGGGAGCAGAAAGCGTGATTTTGATCTGATTCATCACCTCCATTTGATAACGTTGATCGTTAACTACAGTGTTAAAAGTGACCAGCATCACCACCATATGATAAAACAGCAATATCGCACTCAATCCCGCCAGCCAGCTTCTTATTGCAGGTAATGAATAAACGGCTACATAGAAACAGAACAGGAAAGTAATGCTGCATGCGCCGAGCATACGCGGTGCAAGTAACGGCGTGGCTAAGGCCAATGAAAGCCCGGGGATAGCGATGATGACGATCAATCCCGCACTGAACAGCATTAAGACCGCACTTAGCGTCAACTTCTGCTGCTGTTTTAAGTTTCGAACCATCAAAACAAGGCCTGAAAACATTATCAGCATAGGCAGCCCTATAAATACCATCATGCCGCGCGGATAGGCGCTGAGAAAAAGGTCACTGAACGCCTTAATAGTGTTGATAAGTACTTGCAGAGAATCGGAATTCAGTGATAACAGCTTGCTGTGTTTCATGCTGTACCAGTCGATCTTCACCGGCAATAAATAATTCATCGCGAGTTTATAAGTCAGGATGGCAATGCCCAGCGCCACTATTTTCCCGCACAGCCACTTCCAGCTGGATTGATCATTTACCAGTCGAGAGACGACCAGCAAGGCTACGCAGGCAATATAGACATTGAGCCCTGGCTGATAGAGTGTCTGAATCAGCAATAATATCAGCGCCGTGTAAACGATCTCCTGAAAAGGCTTTGCGCGATTAACCATGCTTGCCAGCATGGCGCCTGCAAATGACAGAAGTATGGTGAGACTGTCATAGGTATAGAGCATTCCCTGCGTCAGAAAGGGATTAAGAATGACAAATAGCGGCGGGAGAAATGACCAGAAACCCGCAAGCGGAATTCTCAACCTTTCCGTGAAAAATACCGCAGCAATACTTAGCGCCAGCAATCCGAGCAGTAAATTAAGCGGAGAAATATCGCTGACCGTATCACCAAAAGAGATCAGGGATTGTAATAACCAAGTGCCCGGCCTCCCGTTACTTAGCCATGTTGATCTATCCCCATCTAATATCCGGTAAAGATCATCCCGATAATAAATTTTGTTGGTCCATAGAGGGATGGTGGCCAGCAATGCCACCATCATCGTCAAAGCGATACGCTGCATCCGGCTTACCGACGGAGAATCATTAACGGGCATCATTTTATGAGTGAATTTCCATCGAACGGGGTCGGGCGGCCTTTTATTTCCGCGTAGTTACAAACTAGTGTAGGCGGTTTTTGTATAACGGATGCTCAGGAATGATAAACATCATTGGCAGCTGCGGGATGTGCAGATAACATGTCGCTTTATCTCTTTCAAACAGGCAACGTCGGCAATGGCTCTGATCCCTAAAAACTACTCGCGGCTGGAAAGCGGCTATCGTGAGAAAGCATTGAAAATCTATCCGTGGGTATGCGGCCGCTGCTCGCGTGAATTTGTTTATTCCAACCTGCGCGAATTAACCGTTCACCATATCGATCACGACCATACCAATAACCCGGAAGATGGCAGTAACTGGGAGTTGTTGTGCCTCTATTGTCACGATCACGAGCACTCGAAATACACCGAAGCGGATCAGTACGGCACGCGAGTTGTGGCGGGTGAAGATGCGCAGAAGGATGTTGGTGAAGCCACCTATAACCCTTTTGCCGATTTGAAGGCCATGCTGAATAAGAAAAAGTAAGGCTAGTTTCAGAAATAGCGATCGCCATTTATGGCGACCGCGTTACGCTTACTTATTGGTCTTTGTACTATTGCTGAACTGCTCGGTGAGATAGTTACTGGTGTTATTCAGTACGCTGACCATCTTATCCAGATTGGTGAACTGCTTTTTATACCGCGCAATCGTGTCATCAATACGTTTGCTGGCGGTATTGTACTGATCGGTTAGCGTATTCAGTTTTTTACTGATGGAATCCGTCGCGCCCTGCAACACACCTTTACTGCTGAGAAATGCGGTGAAAGTGGTGTTCAGCACCGTCGAAACACCGGTTTTTTTGCCATCACCGACAAACATGTCCCGAATCGCTTCTGGTTTCACTTGCAAGCTGGTGGTCAGTTTGGTGGCATCCAGCTTAAGTTGGCCGTTAGTGGGATCGGTAGTAATGCCCGCCTGAGATAGCGTTTTATAAACACCTGAACCCGAGCTGTTGGCCAGAATACTTTTCAGTTGCACCTGAATATTACGCAGTGTGCCATCACCGAGTAGCGCTCCATTCTTCCCGTCCGGATCTTTACCCGCATCCACTGGCGTGTATTTAGTCAAACTCGCCATCGTATCCTGCAGCGAGTTATAGGCATTCACCCAATCGGTAATGGCGGTTTTCGCCTTGTTGGTATCGCTGCTCACCGTCAGCGTTTGGTTGCCGCTGGTTTCATCGTTGAGCTTCAGCGTGATGCCTTCTACCGCGTCAGCGATCACGTTGCTGCTGCTCTCAATCGCCACATTGTTCACGGTCAGCTTGGCATTCTGCGCCTCGACGCTTTGCGCCATACCGCTGCTGGCCGCATCTGACGCATCAAAACCGATAAAATCGTGCAAGGTATCATCGCCGGTCACGCTCAGCGATTTCACCGCATTGGCGGTGCCGGATGCCGATGACGTCAATGACAAACGGTATTCAGTGGCCGACACCTTGATCAAGCTGGCGGTGACGCCAACGTCAGATTTGTTGATGGTGTCACGTATCGCCGAAAGCGAAGTCTGATCTTTGGTCAGCGTGATGCTCTTCTCTTTACCTTCGGCGTTAACAAACTTTAGGGTTCTGGACGCGGCATCGCTACCTATCGCCGCTTTGATATCGGTTTTCGTCTCGCTGGTTAGCGTCTGGGATTGCGCCAGCTTCTGCACGCTGATGGTGTATTTTCCCGCCAGCGCATTGCCGTTGGAATCGGCGCTAAACGCACTGGAACTGGATGCTGTGGTCGTCGAAGTATAAAGCGCGGCATCGTTTAATTTATTGTTTGCCGTCTGGAAGGTCTGAATCGCGGTTTTAAGGGTGCCGTAGGCGGACAACTTCGCGGTCGCAGCGGATTGTTGTTTGGAAATCGGTGCCAGCGATTGTTTTTCTGCCGCGGTCAGTTTGTCGAGAATGGTGCTTAAACCCAGTCCTGAACCGACTCCTAATGTTGAAATCCCAGTCATGTACGCAACTCCTGTTAATTTAACGTTACGGTACTATCGGCAGCCTTAACGCAAACTTTATAGAAATCTGATCATTTCCTTACGCTATCCTTACATTCATTAAATTGCGCCTTTGACGCGTCTGATTAAATGCGCTGGAAATATGATGCGTTTCACATTTAACTGTCGCTCTGCTTGTCGGGAAGGCACAGCCGATTATGATCTTGCGAGATTGTTACTGCGTTCAGCGCAGGCAAAACCTGACACGCCGTCCTCCCGGTGGGTCAGGTTTTTTATTTTCAGGGCAGATAAAAATGAAAATCGCGAAAATCCTCAACAATAATGTCGCGGTGGTGCTGGGCGACAACGGCAAAGAACAGGTGGTGATGGGACGCGGTTTGGCGTTTCAGAAGCGCGTTGGCGACGAACTGGATGCGCAGCAGATCGAAAAAGTGTTTGCGCTGCAAAGTGATACCTTAACCGGCCGGCTGAGCGAACTGCTGTCGGATATCCCGCTCGAGGTGATCACCACCAGCGAACTGATCATTGCCAATGCGCGTCAGCAGCTGGGCCAGCCGCTGCATGAAAGCCTCTCTATCGCACTGTGCGATCACTGCCATTTTGCGATTGAGCGCCACCAGCAAGGTATCCCGATTCGCAACGTGTTGAAGTGGGAGATCAAAACGCTTTATCCGAAAGAGTTTTCCCTCGGTATCGAAGCGCTGGCGCTGATTCACAAACGGCTTGGCGTGGAGTTACCTGAAGATGAAGCCGGATTTATCGCCCTGCATCTGGTGAATGCGCAGCTCGGCAGTGATTTCGCCGATGTTTCGCACATCACGCAATTTATGCAGGAAATCCTGCATATCGTGAAGTATCGCCTGCAGCTGGATTACCGCACAGAGAGCCTGAGCTACAACCGTTTCGTCAACCATCTGAAGTTCTTTGCACAGCGCATGTTAGGCAAACGCGGCGTGTGGAGCGAGGATGAATCGCTGCATGATGTGGTGCGCGACAAATATCCGCTCGCCTATCAATGTGCAGTGAAGATTGACCAGCATATTCAGCAGAAATACCTGTATCAGCTCTCCAGCGAGGAACGCATGTTCCTCACTATTCACATTGAGCGGGTACGCAAAGAGACGCTGGCGTTGCAGGATGATGCGAATGAGGCATAACCAAATTTGTATCGCGCACGTTGCGTAGCAGCGCGATTTATCGCGCATTTCAATGGCGGCACCGTGCCCATCCCGACATTGCGCAATAAATTGCGCCGCTACGATATGTGCGGCGCTTAATTATTCACTGGCTATTTCAACGCTGCACCATGGCTACGAATCACGTCCTGATACCAGAAGAAACTCTTCTTACGTGAACGCGCCAGCGTGCCGTTACCCGCGTCATCGCGATCAACGTAGATAAAGCCATAACGCTTGGAGAACTCGGCTTTTGACGCGCTGACCAAATCAATCGGTCCCCAGCAGGTATACCCCAACACCTCGACGCCATCTTCAATCGCTTCACGTACTTGCACCAGATGATCGTTGAGATATCGGATACGGTAATCGTCGTTAATTTGCCCGTCCGCTTCCACCACATCTTTGGCACCAAGCCCGTTTTCCACGATGAACAGTGGCTTTTGATAGCGGTCATAGAGGATGTTAAGCAGAATGCGCAACCCTTCAGGGTCGATCTGCCAACCCCAATCGGAACTCGGCAGGTGCGGGTTCGGCACCATCGAGAGAATGTTGCCGCGCGCTTTCTGGTTCTCCTCTTCGTTAGTGGTGACGCAGCCGGTCATGTAGTAGCTGAAGGAGATGTAATCGACGGTGTTTTGCAGGTCGCGCTTATCGGCATCGGTGATCTCGATGCTGATGTTACGATCGGCGAAGAAGCGCTTCATATAGGCCGGATACGCGCCGCGCACCTGTACATCGCCAAAGAACAGCCATTCGCGGTTCTGTTGCAAGGTTTCCAGCACGTCCGCCGGACGGCAGCTCAGCGGATAGAGCAGCGCGCCCAGCAGCATGTTACCGATTTTGCCGTCCTTAACGATTTCATGGCAGGCTTTCACCGCGCGCCCGCTCGCCACCAGCTGATGATGAATCGCCTGATAGATTGCCTGCTGATCGCTCTCTTCCGCCAGACCTACGCCGGTGAACGGCGCGTGCAGCGACATGTTGATCTCATTAAAGGTCAGCCACAGCTTCACCTTGTGCTGGAAGCGGGTGAACACCGCGCGCGCATAGCGTTCAAAGCAATCAATGGTGATGCGATTGCCCCAGCCACCGTACTTTTTGATCAAGCCGTACGGCATTTCGTAATGTGACAGTGTCACCAGCGGCGTGATATTGTATTTAGCCATCTCATCGAACAGGCGATCGTAATAGGCTAATCCCGCTTCATTAGGTTCCGCTTCATCGCCCTGCGGGAAGATGCGCGTCCAGGCAATCGAGGTACGCAGCACGGTAAAGCCCATTTCGGCGAACAGTTTGATGTCCTCCGGGAAGCGGTTATAGAAATCGATGGCGGTATCCTTGATGCCAAAATCGTTATCGCTGCGCTCGACGCGTGCACCAAATATGCCCTTGGGTTGCAGGTCGGAGGTTGATAAACCTTTGCCACCTTCCTGATACGCGCCTTCAACCTGGTTTGCGGCAACGGCGCCGCCCCATAAAAATCCGTCCGGGAAACGTTTAGTCATCTGTTTGCTCCTCTATTATTTCAGCACGGCCAACAACGGAGCGCCTTCGCTCACGGCCGTGCGGCTCAGGGTTAACACATCCACAAAGTCATCGCTATTACTCACCAGCACTGGCGTAGTAAGGTCAAAGCCTGCGGCTTTAATCGCATCGAGATCGAACTCCAGCAGCAAATCGCCCACCTTGACCGGCTGATCGTTCACTACTTTCGGAGAGAAATAGTGTCCATCGAGCTTCACGGTATCGAGGCCAACGTGGATCAACACTTCTGCACCCTGCGCCGATGTCAGGCCAATCGCATGGCCGGTGCGAAACATTGACGACACCACGCCATCGATCGGCGATACCACGCGGCCCCGCTGCGGGATAATCGCCGCGCCTTTACCGAGCAATCCGCTGGCAAAAGTTTCATCTTTAACCTGATCGAGCGGAATGACATCGCCCGCCATCGGACTGACCACGCTTTCGCGGCGCGTCAGGCTGGTGGGCGGAGCAACCGCTGCCGGCGGCGCAACCGCTTCGGTTGCGGGCTCGGTAAGACCGAACAGATAGGTGCTGACGCAAGCGAAGATCAGCGCCACCGCCGCACCGGCAAATGCCGCCAGCACGCTGGCATCAATGCCGCTGTTCGGCACCACCTGAATAAAGGTGAAGACACTCGGGAAACCAAAGGAGTAAATGGTGGTGTGCCAGAAGCCAAGAATCGCCGCGCCCAAGGCGCCACCGATGCAGCCGAAGATAAACGGACGACGGCGCGGTAGCGTCACGCCATATACCGCCGGCTCGGTGATGCCGAAGATGCTGGCGGTAAAGGCTGATCCCGCCATCGCTTTCAGTTTCGCTTCGCGGGTGCGCAGGAAAATACCAAGCGTGGCGCCCGCCTGGCCCAGCACCGCAGGCATCAGCAATGGCAGCAGCGTGTCGTGACCAAAGTTGGCGAGGTTGTTCAGCATGATCGGCACTAAACCCCAGTGCAGACCGAAAATCACGCACACTTGCCAAATCGCGCCCATCACCGCACCCGCAATCATTGGGCTCAGGCTGTAAATCCACAGATAACCTTCGGCCAACATGCGGCTCAGCCAGGTCGCCGCCGGACCAATCGCCAGAAACGTCAGCGGCACGGTGATCAGCAGGCAGCACAACGGCGTAGTGAAGTTACGCACCGCGCTGGGCGAACGCGGATGCACCCAGCGTTCAATCAGGCTGGAAACCCAGGCCGCGAAAATAATCGGAATCACCGACGAGCTGTAGTTCAGCACTTCGAGCGGGATGCCGATGAAGGTCAGCGCATTGCCCTGCTGCTGCTGTTGCAGCACTTCGAGAATCATTGGATGCACCAGCGCAGCGGCAATCGCCATGCTGACAAACGGATTGCCGCCGAATTTTTTACCGGCGCTGTAGCCGAGCAAAATCGGCAGGAAGTAGAACAAACCGTCGCTGGCGACAAACAGCACTTTGTAGCTGCCGCTGTCGGCACTCATCACGCCGAGCACCAACGCCAACGCCAGCAACCCCTTGATGATGCCGGTGGCGATCATCACGCCGATGAACGGGGTAAAGATGCCGGAAACCAGATCGATAAAGCGTGCAAACAAGCCTTGCGGTGCAGCGTTATCTGCGGACTCGTTCTGATTATCCAGCGCGTGACGTGCCGTGAGTTCGCGATACACTTCCGCCACCTGATTGCCAATCACCACCTGATATTGACCGCCGCTCTCCACCACCATGATCACGCCAGGATTGTCCTTTAACGCCGCCGTTTGCGCTTTTTGACTGTTTTTCAATTTGAAGCGTAAGCGCGTAGCGCAGTGCATCACGCTAATGATGTTCTCTTTGCCGCCAACACCGGCAACGATGTCATCCGCCAGTTCCTGATATTGCATCACTCTTTCTCCTGAACAATGCCCTAAACTCATGTCCCATATTTCGCGCAAAAAAAAACCTGAGACGCGCCCTCTTCAACTGAAAAAGGGCGCGTCTCAGGTTTTGCCTGCCGAACAGTAACAATCCTCAACGGGCGCTATCATGCTAACAGCGCGGAAAAAGTGGCAAGCAGTTTTAGCGAACGACGTGGAGAAGTGTGAAGCCGGTCACCGATTAGAGCCTTTTGAGTGCCGCTAAAGCCAATACGCTGAGCAGCGCACCGATCACCATCAGCAGCAGATAACTCATCCACTGCAGCAGCCAAATCCCCAACACACCGCCGCCCAAAAACGCCAGCACGGTGTAAAAATGCAGCTTAAGCCGCTCAATGTAGAGCGGCGCATCTTTGGGGGATTCTTTGCGGCGCAGCACATCAAACAGCATCGCCAGCTCAATGCCGATATCGGTCGCGGTGCCAGAAACGTGCGTGGTGCGCACGCGGGCGTTGGAGATGCGCGTCACAACGGCGTTTTGCAATCCCATCAAAAAACTCAGGCTGAGCACCAGCAGCACGCCAGAGCCGCTAAAGCGGAACCAACTCTCAATCACGCCGAGCAGCAGCAAAGCGATACCTTCAATCAGGATATTGATGGCGTAGATGCCACGAATCTGGCGCCGTCTGCCAGAGTTAATTATCAGCGTTGAGACCGACGAACCGGCGATAAACAGCAACACGATGAGCAGAAAAAACAGGCCGACGTGCAGATTGGCTTTCGCCAGATGGTCGGAGAGTGAGGAGACATTGCCGGTCATGTTCGCCGAGAAGAAGCCGACCGTTTCAAACGCTGCGGTGTTAAGTGCGCCCGCAACGGCGGCCAGCGTGCAGGCCAGACGAATGTCGGTATTGAAGGTGCGCGTGTTCTCGGCGGTGATTAGCATGGGAAATCCTGGCCCGGTGAAAGATGCGTATCTTCCTCCCGTGACCAGGAATTCTCAAGCACCGTTAGGCGGTCTGTTGATCCTGCTCCTGCTCGCTGAACCGCTCGCGCATCTCATTTTCGATATGCTCGAGCGATTTGCCTTTGGTCTCCGGCAGCATAGTGATTACGAAGATCAGCGAGCCGACGTTGATGGCTGCAAAGATAAAGAACGCGCCATTGCCGGTGGCGGAGAGCAGCGGCGGGAAGGCAAACGCCACCGCCGCGTTACAGATCCACTGGAACGAAACCGCAGCGCCGGTCAGCACGCCGCGCACTTTCATCGGGAACAGCTCCGACATCAGCAGCCAGTAAACCGGCGAAATGCACATCTGCATAAAGAACAGGAACACCAGGATCGCTGCCAGCGCGAAGATGCTTTGCGTCATGTCCTGTGGCATCAACAGCAGCACGCAGCCCAGTGCCAGCTGCATGGCGATCACTACCGACAAACCGGTCATCAGCATGGTACGACGACCAAAACGTCCCACTGCTTTGATGCCCACCATGGTCGCCAGCACCGAAACAATCCCGTTACCGATGGTCGCCGCAATCGAGGCGTTGGTGCCCATGCCGGTGGTTTTCAGAATCACGGGCGTGTAGTACATAAAGGCATTCACGCCGGTGAACTGGATAACAATGCCGAGCCCCGCGCCCACCAGCAGCAGGCGAAGAATCCATTTCTCTTGCAGCAGCTCACGCGCTGACGGCCCCTGACGCGCCGCCTTCGCGTGCTGGCGCATTTCCGACATCTCCTTTTTCACTTCGCGCGGCGTTTCACGCAGTTTGTGCAGGATACGGCTCGCTTCTTTGATGCGCCCTTCTGCCACCATCCAGTGTGGCGACGCTGGCACAAAGAAGGTGCCGATAAACAGCAACGCGCCAGGAATCATCGCCATCGCCAGCATATAACGCCACAGATGCGGATCGTTGAGCGTGAAACTCATCACCGCGCTGACCACATAAGCCAGCAGCTGACCGGAAACAATCATCAGCTCGTTGCGGCTCACCAGCGGCGCACGCCGTTTTGGCCCGGCAATTTCGGCAATAAACACCGGTACGGTTGAGGAACCGCCACCCACCGCAATCCCCAGCAGAAAACGCATCGCCACCATTACGTGCAGGTTTGGCGCTAAGGCGGTACCAATCGCGCCCAGCACAAAAATTAGCGCCAGAGAACGCAGCGTAATGCGTCGGCCAAAGCGATCGGAGAAATAACCACTGAGGAAAGCACCCAGCGCGGCACCGAAGATCAGGGATGAAGTGACTAAACCTTCGGTGAATGGTGTGAGGTCAAGACCGCCCTGATCAGGCGGCAAGGTCATAAACGGCAAGGCACCCGAGATAATCCCGGTGTCATAACCAAAAGCCAGCGCACCCATTGTCGCTACGAGTACCACAAAGAAGATGCGCTGTTTAACGGTGAGATTACTTAGCGCTGAATCGTCGTCGCTGTTTTGCTGCGATGTGTCCATTCCTGTTCCCTGCATATTGAACGCGCCTTGTAGCGCAAAGGTTGAAACCCAAAAGGCAGAAGTATAGTCAGGAATTGTAAAATGTGACGAAGGTCACTATTAATTCGACAAATTTCATCGCGCTTAATGATCATTTTCAATGATAGGCGTTTACGGCCTGGCTTTAACGCAACGGCGAACTAAAATTGCAGCGTGACTAGCTAGTCCTCAAATCTAACGGAACATTGATAAGAGGTCTTCCTATGAACAAACAGAGCTACAGAGGCGGCGCAGGGAATTTTGCTAACGATCCAGAACGTGCGAAAGAAGCTGGCAAGGCGGGAGGCAAAGCCAGTGGAGGCAACTTCAGAAACGATCCTGAACGCGCCGTTGAAGCGGGACGGAAAGGAGGCAAAATAAGTCGTCGTCCTCCAACGAAGTCTGAGTAAGGCGCCTTAGGATTTTGTCCGCCATGGATTGGCTTCACCCCCTTTTTGCATATCCCAGCCTAAAACGGTAACCTATATACATATCACATACGATTCATATATAGGTTGCACCATGGGCATCGTAAAAATCTCTGACTTAATGCATGAGAATCTGCGCATCGCCAGCACGGCGATGAGCCGTTCCATCAACGCGCAGGCGGAACACTGGATGAAGATCGGCATGCTGGCCGAGATTTATCCGTCACTCAATCATCAGGAATTGACGCGCTTGCTGATGCGCGTTGAACGCGACAGCGGCGCGGATTTAGCGCAACTGCTCGACCATCCTTTATTCACCTCGCAGGGAATCGCGTAATGAGCATCAAACTGCACACCGCTGAAGAGATCGAACTGGCGCGTGCCGCTGGACACGCCGCCGCTAAAGTGCTGGAGATCATCACTCCGTACGTTAAACCGGGCGTCACCACCGATGAACTGGACGCGATTTGTCATGATTACGTGGTAAACGAGCTAAAAGTGGTGCCAGCAAATATTGGCTATCACGGTTACAGCAAAACGACCTGTACGTCAGTGAATCACGTGGTGTGCCACGGCATTCCGGGCGAGAAAAAGCTCAAGGATGGCGACATCGTCAACATAGACGTCGGCATCATTAAAGATAGCTGGTACGGCGACACCAGCCGCATGTATTACGTTGGCCAGCCGTCGGTGCGCGCCAAACGTTTGGTGGATATCACCTACGAATCGATGGTGGCAGGTATCAAAGTGGTAAAACCGGGCGCGACCTTAGGCGATATCGGGGCGGCCATTCAGCAGGTAGCGGAAAAAGCCGGTTTCTCGGTGGTGCGCGAATATTGCGGTCACGGCGTTGGCGAGGTGTATCACGGCGATCCGCAGATTCTGCATTACGGCACGCCAGGCACGGGATTGGCGTTACAGGCGGGCATGATTTTCACTATCGAACCGATGATCAACGCGGGTAAAGCCGGCACCAGCGTACTGTCCGATGGCTGGACGGTGGTCACCAAAGACCGCTCGCTGTCAGCGCAGTGGGAACACACCATCGCCGTGACCGAAACCGGCTTTGATTTGTTGACGCCTTGGCCAGAAGGTACCGGCGAATATCTGGCAATTTAAAAAAAGATCCAGAACGCATATCCCGTTCTGGATCACCCTCGCATTAAGCGGTTTGACGCAGCGTAAACACGCTTACGCTATTCACCATATTCGCCGCCTGCTCGCTCAGCATCGCCGACGCCGCCAGCGATTGTTCCACCAGCGACGCATTCTGCTGCGTGGTGATATCAATCTGGCTAATCGCGGTGTTGATTTGGCTGATGCCGTCTGCCTGCTCACTGCTGGCCTGATTGATCTGCACCAACAACTCTTTCATCTCAGCCACGTTCGACATCATGCCGTTCATCAATTTATTGGCATCCGTCACCATATCGCGCCCATCGGCAATACGCGTGGACGACTCCTCAATCAAATTACGGATTTCATGCGATGAGGTGGCGGTTTTCTGCGCTAGCGCGCGGACTTCCTGCGCCACCACGGCAAAACCGCGACCATGTTCACCCGCGCGTGCGGCTTCTACCGCAGCATTGAGCGCCAGAATGTTGGTCTGGAAAGCAATGGAATCGATCAGGTTGATGATCTCTGCCATGCGGCTGGCAGAATCATTGATTTCGGCCATTTTGCTGGCGACGTTGTCCATCATACTGGCATTACGTCCTACCGTGGTTTCCGCCTTAGCGGAGAGATCGGCGGCAACGTGGGTATTATTACGCGTGTTGCTAATGGTGGCACTGAACTCCTCCACCGAGGCCGCCGTTTGCTCTACCGAGCTGGCCTGCTCTTCCGTACGCGCCGCGAGATCGTTGGTGCCCGACATGATTTCGCTGGCGCCGCCGGAAATCTGTTCTGCGCTAATGCGAATATGGCTGACAATATCCGACATCTTTTCCTGCATCTGCTGGATGGCGTTAATTAACTGCCCCATTTCATCCTTTCGCTGTTCATGAAAATCAGAACTGAGATCGCCATCCGCCACTCGACCAAGAAAGGCGATCACTTTTTTCAATGGCACTGTAATCGAGCGAATAATAATCCAGCCAATAAATGCTGAAAGTAAAATAGCCACTACAAAAATAATCAGCATGGAAATTTTAGTTTTGCCGTATGACGCCATAAAATTATTATAGGAGCCATCCATTTGCTGCTCTTGCAGGGTAATAAACCCCTCAACTTCATCGATATAATTTCTTTGCGCTAATGCAAGCGTAGAAAAATAGAAATTCACTGCTTTCGTTACATCACTATTCACTAAATCGAAGAATACATTTCGCTCTTTAAGGAATTCAGATCGCTTCACTTCCACACGCTTGAGAAATGCGATTGATTCATCATCGGTAGCCAGCTTATTTAACTGCTTATAGGTTTCGGTAATTTTCTTCGAGGCATCCTGAAGATTGCTCTGAATCGTTGTCCGGCGTTGCGCATCAATCGGGCTCAGCAGTAGCGCCTGCTGCTGCACCGTTACGTTGATCTCATCAATTAATCGGTTGCCCAATGCAATAGTGGGATAATCGTCTTTCATCATGCCGTTAACGCCGGTTTCAGCTAAGAACAGCGAATTTAATCCGAGTAACGCCACTAAAAGTAGCATCGCGATATTGAGCATAGAGGATATTGTAAGTTTGGTTCGCAACTTTACATTACGTGAAAATCTTTGAACTACGTCCATTTAGAAACCTCAATGATTTTGATTGAAAAGTAGTGAAGACAATAATGTTGTTTTAAAAAACAGAAGAGGCTACGGGCGTTAATCGGCAGCATCTCTGCTGTTATCGTCAGCAATTTCATTAACATTAGAGGCGATGATTGATAGGGTCACATTTCAAATATCAGACGCGGAGTGTTATTTTGCTGAAATCGATTTCATTGATCAGTTCCATTTACTGATAGGGAATAACATAAAATTCTAAGCCTGGTTTTTTTACTTAATTTAGAATAAAGGTTCTCGCCAAACTAACAAATAGCAAAGAATGATCCTGATTTTATTAGTTGCAGCAATTTGACTAAGAGAAAACAGTTAGTTTCTCTGTAGCGTTTAACCTGCAAGCCAAATTGAGCGGTCAGCAGAGCAAGGCTGCCGACCACTTATAGTTATCCGTCAGACTGCGGCTACCGCGCTATGCAAAATGGCTTCGTTCGCCACGTCCGGCAGCTGATGAAGAAGCCAATCTGCCATCTGGATTTCATGTTGCAGGATCAGCTGGAAAGTCTTAATGCCTTTGCTGTCCGCCGCCTGTTGCGCTGCGGCCAGTAATGCGGTGTAGGTTGCCACTTTATAGTTACAGAACACGTAGCTACTCACCGCAATGCGCACGCCCTCTTCATTGCGCAACATATCGCTCGCAGCTTGCCCAACGATCGACAATCGTCCTAACGCGTCTTTAAGCGCTGACCAGTTACTGTCGTAGCGTTTCAAAACGTCTTTCACCCACTGCTGCTGTTCAGCGGTTTGTTGTGCATATTGCTTCATACGTGCCTGCAACAGCGGGAACTCCTCCAGCCGCAGCGTAGCTGCCTGCAGCAAAGGCTCTGCATGTTTTTCCATCGCATGCGCATCGCGCAGCCAATCCAGATATACAAATTCCTTGGTCATCAATTTGCTCCGGTAGTGAGAAGAACATCGACAGTTAGCTGCCTGATGGGTATGACATCAGCTCATTTAGGCTAATTGAGCAAAATAAGCGAAGCGTTAATTTAGGCTAAACAAGAAGATTAATTAAACGTAGCAAGCAAGCGTCAAGCTGCAAGTAATGTGCGCAAGAATTGCGATTGAGGTTATAAGTAAATGTGCTTACCGCTTCGCTTATTATCTGGCTAGAGAAGTTTTCTTTTTAATGTTAAAAATCTTAAGCAACTAACTAATGGTAGTTACATTTAGAGAGAAGTGAAAATTTAACTGGAAGTAACATAAGCAAGCCTCTTAGAATTAAGACTTACGAGAAACCCAGGCTTGAAACTGGAAAAAATGGCACTACATTTATTTTGCATCATGTTGGTATTTATAAAAGAGGAGAACCAATGACGGACGCTAAGAAGCTACCCGATGAGGAAGAAAAAAAGCCGCAACGTCGTGGTGGTGCAGGCAACTTCGCAGAGAACAAGGAACGCGCGGCTGAAGCCGGGCGCAAAGGCGGTCAGGCTAGCAGCGGTAACTTCAAAAACGACCCGGAGCGCGCCATTGAAGCAGGAAGAAAAGGAGGGAAAATCAGCCGACGCAAATAACATTCTTCCCAAAAGAATAATCATCTAACATCATTTTACTTCTGCACAACACTCTCCTGATACTGTATTTACGCTTCGCTTAAATACAGATTTATCCATGTCAGGAGGGTTATTTCCAGCTAAAAACCCAAATAATTGATTATTTCTTGATCAACTTCAATTTATTTACCGCTTCGCTTATTCTGGCTTTACCCTTCGCTTATTAACCGCAAAATTACATTTGCAAGCTAATAGTAAATCCCTGGCTCAAAATTATATTTGTACAGGCTATTTAAACTGGTACAACTTTTAGAGAAAAATCCTGACAGATGACTCAGAATAATCGGAGGTGGATTAGCGTAGCTGCCGCTCACTGATAATTAAATTAACCGCCATTCGTACTGAGGGAGTGACAACAACAATCACCTGCATTCCGTATGCTCGCCCTTCATGGCAACCAGGTTTGCATCAATGCCCGCTAAGATGTCAGCACGTGGTCGATTGCTCGTCAGATCTCAGAAATTTCACATTTAGTCTTATCAATTATGATTTTGTTGTCGAAGCATCCAGGATTGCAGCACATTCACCTGCTTAAAAAGGATATTTTGATGAAAACTCTCTTTACCTCAGCCAGCGCCATCCTGATTGCGACCAGCCTGTCAGCGGGAGCAGCACAACCGGCAGCACCAAAAAATCCGCTCAGCGTACATGTTTTGAACCTGCAGACAGGCTCGCCGACAGCGGGTATTGAGGTTGAACTCGATCAGAAACAGAATAATAACTGGGTGAAATTAGCCAGCGGCAAAACCGACAGCAACGGCAGAATTAGCGCGCTGTTCCCGGAAGATAAAACCGCCAGCGCAGGCAGCTATCGCGTGGTGTTTAAAACCGGTGACTATTACAAAATGAACAACCAGAAAACCTTCTTCCCGGAAATTCCGGTCGAGTTCAATATGGAAAGCAACGGCGAGCACTACCATATTCCGCTGCTGTTGAGTCCGTTTGGTTATTCGACTTATCGCGGTAACTAATCATATAACCCAATAATGCGCACGTTGTTGCGCATTATTTCACCTTTGAAATTCAATTATCCGTAAAGTTTTAAGCCTCGGTGCCGATGCTGCAATTAACCAAGGACTGACTACTTTATGGAATGAAAATGCCACAGAAGTTTTCCCTCGCTTTGCTAGCAATGGCTTTATTAATCACCGGCTGCGCTAACAAGCCTCTACCACCCAGTTCAAAAATCGTGCAGTCGCAGACGGTTATTTCCGCTAATCATTCGCAGATAACGCTCGAGGCCGAAGAGAAACTCGAAACTGATTTCAGTCGACCGTCGGATCTCCAGTTGCGTTATATCACGCAAGGCGACACCACTAAGGTCGTGGCGCTTAAAACGCTGCAGTCTGTAGCCATGATGTTTACCGGCGGTGGCACGATACCCAGTTTCACCAAGGATGAACTGCGAGGCACTCAAGTAGTGGGTTTAATGAATCCTTCTCTGTCTTATTTGATGCCGCGAATTGCTGAAATACTTAAAACCGAAATTGATAAACATCCGACAAAACAATACCGGGACCCGGTGACGATTACGCCTGTAACCTGGATGTTGGTATATAAAAATCTGGCCGGCGGCGACGATAATTATCAGTTGCATTTAAGTACCACTATTCGCCGCGTTGGCAAGGGTGAAGGGGGTTCTTATGTTTCACAAGACATTGACTGTGGAGATGACCCAACGGTGAAGGAATATACACTTGAACAGTGGCAGGCTAATAGCTACGCCAAAGTGACCGAGGAAACGCAGAACATGCTGGAACATTGCGTGGACAAATTTACTGGCGCGGCGCGTCTGTATTTGGTCATTTAAGGTAATAATCCACAGGCTTATTGGTTAATCCTGAATCGGTCGCCATGAATAGCGACCCTACAGGTTTTCGTAGGGTGCGCATTCATACGCACCAGGCCGAAACTATTGCGTTATCCCTCTTTCACTAAATGCTTTGCGCCAGTTGGTCGGCGTGGTATTCAGCCGCTGCCTGAAATGATGGCGTAAGGTTTCTGGCGATCCAAATCCCGCCTGTTCAGCAACCTGATCAATGCTCAGCTTGCCGCTCTCCAGCAGTGCGCAAGCTTTTTCCAGCCGCACGCTCAACATCCATTCTCCCGGCGTGGTGCCGGTAGCGTCATGGAAACGGCGTAAAAAGGTGCGGCGGCTCATGCCAGCTTGCCTGGCGAGTTGATCAATAACCAATGGCGTATTGAGGTGATTACGCAAATCATCAAGTAACGGCGAAAGATTTTTTGCCGCACGCTGCGGCACCGGCTGCTGAACCAACTGCGCCTGATTGCCTTCGCGCAGCGGCGGCGTCACCATGCGACGCGCGGTGCGGTTTGCCACTTCAATACCATAATCACGGCGGATCAGATGCAGGCACAAATCCACGCCCGCTGCGCCACCCGCTGACGTGATGATGCTGCCCTCATCAACATAAATCATACCGTGCTCAACCTGCACCTGCGGGAAGCGTTGCGCCAGAATCTCGGTGCTGTTCCAGTGTGCGGTCGCGCGCTTGCCATCCAGCAATCCGGCAGCGCCCAACACGAAACTGCCTGCGCAGATCGAAACAATACGCGTGCCGTTGCGATGGGCTTTTTGTAACGCAGCGATAAGCTGATCCGACGCCGGTTCATGTACGCTGCGCCAGCCGGGAATCACGATGGTGCCCGCCTCTTCGAGCAGCTCAAGTCCGCCGTCGACCACCAGCCGCACGCCGCCTTGCGCACCGAATACGCCCTCTTCCACCGACGCCACGCTTAAATCATACAAAGGCCGGCCGAACTCCTCGTCGGCGCGTCCGAAAGCCTCAACGGCGATGCCGAATTCAAAGGTACACAGACATTCATACGCCAGTAAAACCAGTCGGCGGTTGAACGGTGCAGGCGAACGGGCATGAAGCGGAGCAATCATTTGCATTAAAGGTCACCGGAGAAATTGGCATGATCTTGACGATATATGGCATGCAGGCAGATTTCCACTCGCACGCCAATCTTTCATGCTGGCACGCTCTTAACGTATCGCAGGGATTGAGTATGAAGAACATGTTGGCGCTGATGGCGGTTTGTCTGGCCGCATTGATGTCGGGACTGGAGATATCCAGCGTACCGGTGATTTTGCCGGTGCTGGAAAGGGAGATGCACGCCAGCTTCCGCGAATTGCAGTGGATCATGAACGCCTATACGCTGGCTTGCACCGCAGTGCTAATGGCCACCGGCACGCTGGCCGACACCTATGGACGCAAGCGCATCTTCATCATCAGCATTATTGCCTTCGGCGTGACATCGGTGATGTGCGGAATGGCGGGCAATGCGCTGTGGCTGATTGTCGGACGTTTACTGCAAGGATTAAGCGGTGGCGCGATGTTAACCTGCCTGATTGCCATTCTGTCGTTCCAGTTTCCGCAGGGAAAAGCGCGTAGCCGTGCGTTCGCCGCGTGGGGCATTACCTTTGGCTTTGGGCTGGGATTCGGACCCATCATCGGCGGCATGCTAGTTGCCTGGTTTAGCTGGCAATGGGTGTTTCTGGTACACGGATTTATCGCGTTGCTGACGCTGATCCTCGCGCTGAAAAATGTGGTCGAATCGCGCGATGCTGAAGCCCAAAAGCTCGATCTCAGCGGCCTGATTACCTTATCGCTCAGCGTGGTCGGCGCCACCTATCTCATTACGCAGGGCAGCAGCCTCGGCTGGAACAGCGTCGCGGCACAGCTGATTTTGCTGGCTACGCTACTGAGCGCGCTGCTGTTTGTATGGAATGAGAAGCGCCATCCACATCCGATGTTTGATTTCTCCGTGTTCCGTATCCGCGCCTTTTCCGGGGCATTAATGGGCTCGATTGGCATGAACTTCAGCTTCTGGCCGCTGATGATTTATTTGCCGGTCTATTATCAAAGCGGCCTTGGCTACAGCAGCATGGCAACCGGTTTGGCGCTGCTGGCTTACACTTTACCAACCTTACTGATGCCGCCGCTGGGCGAGAAACTGGTGGTGCGCTTTGGCGCGGCGCGCATGATTCCGCTGGGATTATGCACCATTGGCGCGGGCTTCATGTTGATGAAGTTCGCCGTGGCGCAGCAGATGAGTTTACTGCCGGGCGCGCTGCTCGCTGGAATGGCGCTCGGATTGACCAACACGCCAGTGACCAACACCACAACCGGATCGGTGCCGGGGAATCGCGTTGGCATGGCGTCGGGCATTGATATCAGCGCGCGCCTGATTACGCTTGCCATCAATATCGCGCTGATGGGCAGTTTGCTGGTGGCGGGCATCGCGGCGAGTCTGCAACGCATTATGCCGGGACAAAGTGATGTGCATGCGCTGGCCGAGCGCATCGCCGGCGGCGGCGAGGTTTCACTGACCCACGATATTGCCGCGCAGGTGCTGACCGACGGTTTTTCCGGCGTGCTGTTGTATGGCGCAGCAGGCGTGTGGGGATTGGCGCTGGCGAGTTATCTGCTGTTTAACGTCCGTCGCAAGGCGCAGCAACAATGCACGCCTTAGCTACGGATGCACCCTTTTGCCGCTGGCAAGCACGCCGTCGGTGGTGTAATTCAGCAACGCTCTTTGATTGTTGTCCCGTGCCAGCAGGCACCAATCCAGTTGGGTAATTCGGATTAGCAAGACGCCGAAATTATCCTCCGCGTGACCGACATCGTTGGATTGGTGGTCAATGTCACTTCCCGGCGCAGGGCCAGTATAGGTTTGCTGCGTCCGGCGCGATAATCGTTGCCACGCCGCTTTAGCTACTGCGCTGTGCGCGGCGTGCAGCTCAACCGTTCCCTGCAGCCGCAGCTGGGTTTTCGCGCTGTAACCCAAAACCGTAACCTCTGGATTACCCGCCAGCGCCTGCCATTTCGGGCTGCGCATATCGGTGTGCAACTCCAGCGTGCGTTTGACGCTATCAACCGCGCGCAGCACCAGCGTCCTTGCCTGCGGCTTGCCTTGTTGATCAACCGACGCGAGCGTTAGGAAGTGAAAACCGGCATCGGGATCGCTTGCGCCGGTTTCCAGTTGTTGCCAGCAATCACTATCAATCTCGCGTAATGACATCTGTTGTTCCTGTTGGCTGGATGAAAGGTTACTGGTGACGTTCCACCAGCGCCAGAATCAGCGCCTGAAGTTCGGCTAATCCTTGCTGCTGGCTGATGTCACCGCACACCACCGCATTGGAAATCGCATCGGCGGCGCCTAACATTCCCCACATGCTGGCTTGCGGCAACGTTGCCTCCGCAAACCAGCTGCGGAATTTTTCAATGAAATCGAGCTGATATTTGCGTTTCACTTCCGCCAGTTCCGGCGTGCTATCAAGCGCCGACAGCACATCGGGAATTTCACGTCCCTGCGTTAACACGCAATCGACGTAACTCGACGCCACCACATCAGCGCGCTCAATCAAGCTGGAGCCTGCGGCATGCATCGCCGCCTCGATAATCGTGTTCTGGCGCAGATCAAAATCTTCATACAGCGCCGCAAGCAGACCGTGGCGCGTACCAAAATGATCGTAGACCACCGGTTTACTGACGCCCGCCTCTTCCGCCACGCGTCCTAACGTCAGCGCATCGCTGCCCTGCGTGCGCACCAGATTCCATGCCACGCCAATCAGTTGCTGACGACGAGCCTGATGTGACATGCGCTGGCGAGTGGGTTGATTCATGCCATTTCCTTCACGTCAAAAAGTCGCTGTCCGAGTTGGTTTGCCAGCGTGTAATGCGCGTCGGGATAATGTTCATCGGTTGGCAGCAGCAATTCGCTGGTCACCACCGGCGCGCCGCAATAGCCAAAAATCCCCTCATCGATCTGCGTGCGCATGCTGCTGAAATAGCCACGACGCACATAGGTGCGCTGACTCGCCGCGCCCAGCGCCAGCAAATGCACCTGCAAATGGCCGAGCTTTTTCACCACGGTTTGGCCGTCATCATCGTACGCCCAACCTTGGGTGAAAACGCGATCGATCCAACCCTTCAGCTGCGCCGGGAACGACCACCAGTAAATCGGGTAAACCAGCACCAGCGCATCGGCACGATCCAGCCGCTGCTGCTCGGCTACGACGTCGGCGGGCGACGGTGCGACACTTTTGAACTGATCGAAATCGGCCTGATTGAAGCGCGGATCGAACTGCTCCGCCGCCAGATCGGCAATTTCATAGCTGTGGCCACCAGCAGCAATTCCTTGTGCCACCTGCGAGACGATGTGGTGCGTGTGTGAATGTGGGTCCGGATGAGCAGTAACGATCAGAGCATGCATAGCGACAACCTCCGTGATGAGTAAGCTACTAGTAGTAACTTACCATTGGTAGGTTGTCAATTTTACCGCGTTCACAACAGGTAAAAAAGCCCGCCGTCAACTAAACCGGCGGGCTTGTGCGGGTAACCGTTTTATCAAAACACCCAGCGTATGCCCGCGTTGTAATTCCAGCCGTGCACGCCGTTGCCGTCGATCTCTTTGCGGTAATTGGCTTCGGCATACAGCGAGACATTGTTGGTGAAAGCCGCATTGCCGCCGATGCCGGCATCCCACATCTGGCCGAACTTGCCGCTGTTGAAGCTTTCGCTCAAATCGCTGTCGCTGGTCCCAACTTTGACTTTCGCCGTGCCGCCCCAACCGCGATAGTAGTTAGTGCGTAGATACGGCGTATATTGCCCGCTGCCATTATCGTTCCAGGTCCGCGCCAGACGCGCGCCGACGCGGCCAATGGTTTGGTCATAATCGTCGTAAGAGACTTGGGTTTGATCGCCGTCGGTGAAGTCATCCATCTTCAAATGTAGATGCAGCAGTTGCGCTTGCGGTTCAAGACGAATGCCGTTCGCCAGCTGGAACGGATAACCACTCTCCAGCGATGCGGTCCAGCCTTTGCCTTTCAGCTTCGCCACCTCTTTCTGTCGGGCGATATCGGTGTCGCCACGATGCCAATCGAGTGAAAGCGCGCCATCCAGATAGAAGCCACTTTCGCGCTGCCAGGTGCCGTAAATCGCCAGGCTGTCGCTGTCGAAATCGGTTGAGCTGTAACCATCAGCGGCATTCGGTCGGATGCGTGCATTGCCGCGCGTATAAGCCAGGCCGCCGCTCAGACTATCTTGCTCGCCGTCCAACCGCAGTAGGTTGCCGCCAAACTGCACCGCGCTGTAATCGAGGTCAAAGTCGTAACCGTAATGCGCGGTATCAAGGTTAGTTTTGTACTTCTGGTTGGAGCCGGAATAACGGATGAACATCTCCGCTGATCCGTCTGGATTTTGCCACAATTCGCCCAAGCGTTGATGCAAATCACCAATGGTTGCCAGGGTGTAGTAAGCCAATCCGACCGGCGCCGAAATGTAGGAAGGAAGCTGTGGAATTACCGCCGGGCGCACCACGCCGCTGCCTGCTGTCTGCGGCTGGCAAGCGGAACCCTCTTCACAAACGTAGTTATTGGCCAGACGATAATCCCAGGTTGTATTGCCATTCTCGGGAGCAAAGCTGTAAAGCCCGTATTGCCACGGCCCTGCGGCGACATACCCCCGTTGCAGCGCAAAGCTATTGGCGCTGGCGCTACCAGTAACCTGCACCAGAGAAACGCCTTCATTGGCGGAGATCACGCCATCTCGATTGCTATCCGCCAGCGTGGCAGCACTCAGCGCATCATTGATAAAGGTAGTGCCGGTCACGTTGCCGTTAACGCGTAACGTGTCGCTTTGCGCGCCCTGCGTACGCAACGCCAGCTTGCCGCCCGCCGACGCCAAATCACCGTTGATGGTCAACGTGTTGCCCGCCGCGCCGTTGGTGAGGTCCAACGTACCGGCATTATTCACCACCAGCGAATCATCGGTTTCGCCCGACAACACCGGATTGACCTGATCGCCGACCAACAGCGTTGAGCCGCTATCCACGTTGATGGTGCTGTGTGCCAGCTTGAGATTATCGGTAAGGGTAAAATGCGTGTTGTAGAAGTTGATGGTGCTCCAGCCCGCGCCGAGGTTGACGCCGCGCGCCAGATCATCGTTACTGAACGAACCCCCGCGCGCGTTAATCTCACTAAAGTTCAGCGTGCTGCCGCTGCCGCCTGCGGTAGTGATGTGACGCGTGTTTGCCAGACTGACGTTAGCGATCGTAGCCACATTGTTAGCACCGGTTCCCATCGTCACGCTGCCGTCTATGGTTCCGCCGGTGAGTTCGACCACGTCGGTGCCATTGCCGGTGTTCACATCGCCCACCACGTTGCCATCGACCAGCGCAATCTGGTCATTGGTCGCCCCACCAGCAACCACAACGGTTTCCGGGTAAGGCGCGGTGACGTTGCCTTCATTGATAAATACGGAGTTGCCGCCACGCAAATCGATAATTGGCGAAACCAGGCTGAGCGAAACGATGGTGCCGCGGTTGATCACCTCGCTGGCGGTGCTGGTGACAATCGCCGAGCCGCCATCGGAACTGTTAACGATGATGTTACCGTTGGCGATCACCCGCCCGGTGGTGTTGGCGCGCACGCCGGTTGCCGGACCATAGACAAAGAAGCTGTAACCTTGTGGGATGATCAAATCGTTGCTGGTGGTAGAACCATCTTCTTTGCTAAACACATAACCTGTCGCGCCTGCACCGCTGACCGTACCGAGCATGTAACCATTAGGATCGAATGAGGTCGCGGAGCGAATTAACGTGCCGCCATCGGTGTTCATCCCGACATCTTGCAGCGAAATATTGCTGGTTTCCGCGCGGTTGTTGAGCACAGTGCCGCCGCCAGAATTGTAGAGTCCGATGTTGCTGGCGGTTAACGATGCTGCGCCTTTATCCAGTAAGATGGTGTCTGCGCCCGCATTGGCGTTGATGGTGCTGTAGTAAAAATTCGGCCCGGCGGTATCACCATTAATCGTTAGCCCGCCGTTATTGCCAACGCGCACCGCAGCGATACCACCCGCACTCAATCCGCTGTGATCGGTCCAATAAACGGTATTGCCTTCGGCGGTATCCAGCGCGACGCCCGAGGCTATGTTGGTGCTGGATCCATCAAAGATATTTCCACCGCCGCGAATACGCACACCGATGCTGTTTGGCCCGCTAAGATTTATGGTGCCACGCGGCGTGGACTGATAGATCACACCGTCGCGGATATCAAAGGCAGTGGCGTTGGTTCCGTTGCCGGTGATCGGCGCGACATTGGCGAAGAATCCGCCTTGCCCGGTGCCCGCAATGGTATTGTTGCCGTTCAGCTCAATCGGGTTGGTGATGGTCACGTCTGCACCCTCCGAGCTCTGAACCGCAATCGCCCCTTCGCCATTAACGTGATAGCTGTCGGTGCCGTACAAGGTAGTGCCGTAAAGTCGTGAACCGGCACCTGAAGCGACAATGCCGCGTGTGTTGGCGCCGCTCAACGTCACATCGGCAGCCACCACCGGATTGAAGATCACGCCGTCACTCAGGCGATACAGCGCCGAACCTGGCGTGGAGACATCATAACTGCCGCCGTTGCTATCGATGTGCGCATAGTTGGTGGCTTGATAACCGGTTTGATTCGGCGCGTAGAAATGCAGCGAACTGGCATCGCTGATGGTTAATCTGGCGTCATCGCGCACATCAACACCAACCGTATTTTCGCCGTACAAATTGATTCTGCCGTTCTGGGCAAAATTGGCCTGGCTGCCCGAAACGGCAACGCCCGTCGAGCCCTTGCCCTTCACATTGATGGTGCCGTTATTCGCACCGCTGGCATCCTCGAGACGGATGCCGGTGCTGTTAATCGCGGTATTGATCACGCCATTATTGGTGAAGCGGCTGCCACCGTTGGCATACACGCCGGTGCCACCCGCACCAACGGTCGAGGCATCGACGCCGTTGCCATCGGCATTATTGAAAAAGCCGCTGTTTATGACGCCGTTGTTAATGCCGGTGCTACCGTTCCACAGTTCCAGTGCGTTGCTGCCAACGCTGGCCAGTTTGCCGTCAATCACCGCCGTCCCGCCGTTGCTGGCGCGCATCGCCGCGCTGCTGGCATTTATTACTTCCAGTACGCCGCTGCTACCAATGGTTGCCCTGGCATTGGGGCCATCAGCACTTAACACAATGCGTTCGCCAATCGGCTGCGTCACTTCGTCGTAGTATTCATCGGCATCGATCACATAGGCGATGACATCGCTGCGCAAGGAGAGCGCTTTATTAAACTCGCTGCTGTAGCTATCGGCGGCCAGATTGCCGTTTTGCAATTGCTCAATCAGCCAATTGTTGTAGCTCTGCAAACTGCTGACGTTGGAGACGTTGAATGAAGTGGTGGCGTTGTCCAGGGTGGTAACGCTAAACGCGCCGCGCCACGAGACCACATTGTCGAACCATTGCCCCAGTTGATAGGTGTAAGGCGTGTAGGAACCAAAAAAGGAGATGCGATTGGCGGAGTTCCAGTTCATGGTGCCGCTGCCGCTGGCGGTAAATAATTCGCTCTGTTTCGCTGCCATCGACCAGCCGTTGGTGCTGGCGGTGGTTGCTGCACCCTTCTGCCCGATATCAACATTGATGGTGCCATTGCTGACCTGCGCTACGCGCGCGTTGATATATTGCCCATTATTAACGTTATAAAAATTCGGCAAGGTATTGGTTTCAATGGCGCTAATCGCGGCGGAATTATATACCTGCACGCTATTATTGCCGCTGCCATTAGCGTCCGGCACGTTAATCACATAATTCTGCGCGCCCAGATCGACGCGACCTGAATCTTGCCAGGAATACGAAATAATTCTGCCGCTGCTGAGCAACTCTCCGATGGATATGGTGCCACCGCCGTCCTGACCGGGCGCAAACCGCTGATTACCGCTTAATGTTTGAGTAGAGCCATTACAAATACAAAACACTCCAGCGCGGTTGTCATTTAATTCCGGTGTAAAGGGCTGAAGCGTCGCCGCCCAAACTGGCGAAGCCGGATTAAATACACCGTAAGCGGCAACAAGGCTAATAAACAGCGGATGCAATCGAAACATCATCGTTCACTCCAGAGAAGCGTGCAACGCTGCCGCGATGCGTAAAGACATCGCCAGCAATGGGTTAGGCTAATATTAATTTGTGTAATTGAACGTAAAGAAATTCTGCGACGCGGCAATAACAGCACTTTACGCGAGACAGTTCCAGTGCGACTTAAGCCAAATAGCGATGATTAGATAACTTTAAGAAAAGGCCGGGGATTGAATACAATTATTCGTGGGACTGAAATAGCGGAGAGGATGTTGATCGTGTTAACAACAATATAAAAATAAGAAGCCACGATTAAGTGGCTTCTTACGATTTACTAGAATGGACCCCAATTGATTGCCACACCAATTAATAAGGTGACAACACAAATGGCAAACCAAATAGCTACTACCGGCGCAACGAATTTAATCCATTTGCCGAAAGAGATATTGGCGGTGGCCAAGGCTGCCATTAACACGCCAGAAGTTGGGCTGATGGAGTTGACGATACCTTCACCCAGCAACACCGTTTGCACCGTCACCTGACGGGTTAAACCGAGGTTATCGCCTAACGGCGAGAAAATCGGGATTAACAAAGCGGATTCACCAGAACCGGATGAAATACCGAAATGCATCAACGCCGCGCTAATGAACATGCCCACCGCCGCAATGGCGGGATGAACCGGTGCCAGTAAATCAGACAGGAAGCCAACAATCGGATCAAGAATATTGCCCTGTTGCAACACCACGGAAATCGCGCCAGCCATACCCACAATGAAGCCGCCTTTTACCAATTGCGAGCAACCCGTAAGGAAGGTGTTGGCAATGGCAGAACCCGACATGCGACCCATCATGCCGACCATAATCGACAGAATAATAAACATCGCCGACATTTCATTGGTGGCCCAATGCAATTGCACCGTGCCAATCATAAATACAATCAGCGTAGCGGCGCAGGTGATCAGAATCAGTTTATGCCGACCAGTAATCGCCAGTGATTCATCATTCTGCGCAATTTGTTCTATTCGCACTTCACCATTATTCCGCGCGCGCTTAACCGAGATAATCAAATAGGTCATCACCGTTAACACGAACAATAAACAGGTAATACCGCGCAATAACATGCCGGAGAACAGCGGTAACTGTGCCAGATGTTGGGTTAAGCCGGTGGTGGCTGGACCTAATACCGCAACGTTAAAACCCGCCGCGCAGGTTAAATACACCAGCGCCATACCAATCATTGGCGATAAACCCAACGAACGCGCCACCAGTAAACCAATCGGCACAAACGCCACCACCGAGTTTTGCACCACGCCGGTGGTGCCGAGAATGGCGAATATCACACCAAAAATAATGATAATACGCGTATCGCTAATTTTGGTACTGCGCGACAGTGAATTAAGCGCCGTAGCAATAGCACCCGTCGATTCGATCACCGCTAATAACCCGCCGGTAAACAGAATCAGGAAAATGATCGGCGCGGCTTTGATCACCCCTTGCACAATCGCCATAAAGATTTCGCCGGGATAAACGCCCGAACGCGCGACTTCATGCAAACTTCCCTTGATGGCGAAAGTAATGCCATTGCGGGTTTCATGATCAAACTTGCCCGCCGGAATAATCCAGGTCGCCACTGCCGCCAGCACCAGAATAATAAACAGCAGCAGATAAGGACTTTGCTCGGTTTTCGCTGCTGGCGGTTGGCGCAGCGTATTTTTCTCCACATTAACCTGAGACATGCGCATCACCTCCGAGGATTAAGCCTGCCACCAGCGCCGCGCGCGGAGCAATATCGGCAATAATGATATGTTCATGACGTGCATGAATACCTGCGCCGGTTGCGCCTAAACCATCTAACGTTGGAATGCCCAACGCGGCAGTGAAATTGCTATCGCTGCCGCCACCAACCGCTTTGCCTTCCACCTCGAAACCAAGCTGTAAGGCAACCTGCTGCGCACGCTCCATCAGCACCAACGATTCCGGCGTTTGGCGCATCGGCGGGCGCGATTGTGCGCCGCTAATATGCAACGTGATGCCGGATAAATGGGGTGTGATCTGGCTGATTTCGGCGTGAATGCGCTCGGCTTCTGCTTCGCTGGTAACGCGCGTATCAATGCCCAACACCGCTTTATCCGCCACCACATTGATGCGGTTGCCGCCACGCGCAATTCCCACATTGACGGTGGTGCCGCGCTCCGGCGCGTTTAAGTTGTGCAAGAACATGATCTGAAGCGCCATTTCTTGTACCGCGCTGATGCCCTCTTCGGGATTGTTCCCGGCGTGCGCCGCTAATCCGTTGATGGTGATTTCATATTGTCCGGTACCTTTGCGTGCTGTTTTCAGTGCGCCCGATCCCGCCACCGCAGGCTCAACCACCAGCACTTGCGCCGATCCCAGGGCGTGCTGCGATAACCAGGCGCTGGAGCTTGGGCTACCGACTTCTTCATCGCTGCCGCAGAGAAACACAATGCGTTTGCCCGCCAGTAAATCGTGCTGTTGCAACGCGCGTACCGCCCAGATAGCCTGCACCAGACCGGCCTTCATATCCAGCACGCCAGGACCGTAAAGCTTGCCGTCTTCTTCACGCATCACCAACTCGCCTTCATCCCAGACGGTATCGAAATGCCCGAGCAACACGGTTTGCTCGTCACCGCTTCCCAGCGTGAATTTCAGGTGATTACCGTAGTGCGGCTGCTCATCAATCTCTGCTGCTACGCCCAAACGTTTGGCAAACAGCGCTTGTAAGACTTCGCCACAACGATCCACGGCGGCTTTATTCATTGATGGTGATTCCGCTGCGACCAATTCCCTGATATCCATAAGAATTTCATCGGCATGTTGTTGCAGGTAATTTTTTATAGTTTTCATTTGTACTGCCCTCGCATAGTGAATCTCCGAGTATGGAGATAAAAATGCGCTTAAAAAATGGAGATAAAAGGCTATTATTGTTGACCTCAGATCAACAGATAGGAAAAACCTATGGCGATGCTGCTCTATCCAGAAAAATCCATAAGGTATCTGTATGAAGTGGGCAATTACGGCGGTATTCGTCGCGCGGCGGAAGCCCTGGATGTTGATCCCGCCGCCATCAGCCGTCAGTTATCGCAACTGGCGCGTGAGATGCAGTTGCCGCTGTTAGAGCGACGTGGCCGTAATGTGGTGCTGACCGAAGCCGGCAAGTTATTGGCTGAAGATTACGCGCACACCCATCAGCGGCGCAGCCAGTTGGATCGTCAATTAAAAGATCTGCGCCACAAACGCGGTGGCTCGATCAAATTACGCGTCGGTCAGGGCATGGTGGATGAAGTCGTCAGGCATGTGTTACAGCCGTTTTCGCAAACTTATCCCGACGTGTTTATCGATATCCTGTCGGGCGATATGCAAACCACCGTGTCGCTGATTGCCAAAGGCGACGTTGATATGGCGGTAGGTTTTGGCCCGATTGGTCCTCCCGGCCTGAAGTGTTTGAGTTTTCACCGCGGACCCATCTGCGCGGTGGTGCACAGCCACCACCCCATCGCGGATTTCCCACAAATTGAAGTGGCCGAACTGGTCAATTATTCGCTGATTGGTATGGACAAAAATTTTGGCATTCAAAGTTATATGAATGCCATGTTCAGTCAGGAAGGATTTATATTCAGCCCGGCTTATAGCTGTAATCTGTTTTCCAGCGCCATCGCCTTAAGCCAGGCCGGCATGGGCATCGCGTTTATGACCGCCAAAGTGGTTGAAGACGACCTCATCGCCAAGAACTTAGTCGCCGTGCCGATTCAGCATCGCATCGCCCGCGAAAGCCAATGCCACTTATTGCGCAGCGCCGATCACCGCTTCACGCCCGCAGCGCAGCATTTGTGGCAATTGCTGGTGACGTTTTTTGAAGGTACGGCGGGAGCGGTTTAATTAATGCTTATTTGATTACAAATTAAATAATGGCTTGCGGTGCTTTGAACCAGGCATGATGTTGCTGATCGAACATTAAAGGGGCCACACGACTAATTGATGTAAGCTGATGATAAATTTCACTGAAACACGACGCGTCACGGCGCGTTAGAGTTTGCGTCAATGTGTTGGCTTGAGCAGATGTTGTTATACTTGTCATACCCAAAGTCAAATCAAAAGAGCAGATAATATTACGCATCAAGTATCCCTACAATAAAAAAACACCCTTTTTATCGACATACTCATATGAAACTTTAGGTTTTTATCATTGACCGAAATTTCGCCATGCAAGTGCGTGAGTTAAGAAAACAAAATAATAAGAAATAAACACATTAATAACGAGTTGTTCTCCCAACCGCAAGGGTTGGGATTCTCGTCTACTAAATTAGTCCTAATGACTCAGGTAAATCCTTCACGAACTCACTTTTATCTCCGGTATATTCTGCTGATATGGCTAAGAAGTCCTTGGCAATATCTTGCCTGTCCTCCGTGTCTAGTAGCTGTAATTCTGCTGCGATTTGCTCCATCATCTCTACAGCAGTATCTGCATCCAGCCGTTCTTCGCTTGTAAACTCGAGGAATATAGCGAGATCAGCTATGATTTTTATTAGTTTAATGTTGCTATTCATTGACAACTTTCACCTCTATATTCTTAATTCCTAGCTCATCAAACATCTTCTGAGCACGGTTTGCTTGTACTTGGTTTGTAACTTCCCAACGCCCCGTCATTCCGTTATTTTTCAAAGCATCTGATTGTCGCAAGGCTTGATCTTTAGCTTTCTGAGTTGTAACAACAGATATTTTTCTGTCTACCATTACATTCCCATCAACACCATCAAAACGAACAGGTTTGCTTTTACCGTCAGCATCAATTCGATCAATACTCGGGGCTTGTCCTTTTTGTGTTTCAATGTTGGAACGAGCACCAGGAGCGGAATCATTATAATCTTTGGCTCGCTGACTCATACTGGCATTTTCATCAACCCATTTAACTTTTATCTCATCACTGGCCTTGTTAATCAGCTTAGACGCAGATTCAAGATCACCTTTCGCCAGCGCTTTCTCTGCTGCCTTAAGGATTTTAACTGCTGCATCTCCCACGCCCGGAAGCAGACCAACGACCGCCGCCAGATAGCCTATAGCTGAATCAGCTTCCGCAAAACCTTTGATATCACCGACCACCGGCACAAAATCAGCACCGAACGATGTCGTATCTTCCAGCGCTTCCCTGCGTTCATCGTACATTTTGGCTGAGCAGGTTTCTGCACTTAGCCCGCCGCAGTTTTCTTTTTTATAACGCTCGTTCTCCGCCTCAACGTACTCCGCGGCCTTTTGCTCCAGCGTCTTGCCTTCCGATTGTGCCTGCGCAATATCACTGAGCGCATTATTCTCCACCGCATTCTTCCCGGCCCCGGCTCCTGCCCCAACCCCCATCGACGAATTAGACGCAATCCCGCCTGCCATGCCTGCTGCAATCTGGCTCAGGCTGCTGACGATCTGCTTCTGATTTTCTGTCAGGCTGCTGATGTCTGTGTCCGGATACATCACTTTTACAATCGTCCGCGCAGCCAGCTCACCACCTGCTGCGCCAGCCGCACCCGCTGACGCAGAGCTGCCGGATATCTGTGCCAGCACAGCGCCGGCTACGGCATGGGCCATGGTATTTGCCAGCAGATTGACGTTCTCAGTACCGTCAGCGTTGTAGGTTGTCGTAGCTTGCTTGATAGCGTTGGCAATATACGGAGCCATCACCCCGCTTGCAGCCGCGCCGAGATTGCTGGCACTCAGTCCGCCCAGCGCACCCGCAACCGCCGTTGCCACCATCGAATAGGTGCCACCGGTGCCCCACTGTGCCGCGACTGACTGATAACCCGGATCCTGCTGAATTTTCACATTCAGCTGCTCTGGCGTCAGATTTGCATAGTCGGGATGCTCTTTTAGCAGTCGCGCTTGAGCTTCGGCAGATGCGGCGCCCATTTTGTACTCTTTAACATCACCGACAACACGGCCCGCCAGTTCCTGTACGCCCTGTGCAAACGCCATCTGGTTCGCGACTTTTTCTTTGTCGAAGATTTTGACGATACTGCCGTTCGCGTTTTCTGTATCGCGGCTCAGCGTTGCCACATCCTGCGTCTGGTTCTGCGCGTTGCGCACCGTAATCGTACCATCCGCCACTGCTGAACGCGTGGTACCGGAGGCGCTGTCGCTCATGTTGACCACTGACGGCAGCGCGCCGGCAGCATAGTGCTCTCCGGAAGGCATTGGCGTCTTGCTGTAACTGCCGTTGAAGCCGATTGCAGAACTGCTGGCGTGGTAACTGGCATGATTATCGATGCTGTCCCAGCCCAGTGTGCCAGTTGACAGCTTGTTGTTCGCGGCATCCGCCGTTGAGGCAATCACTGCGCCATTAAGCTGTGTGTGGTTACCCACAAAGATGTCATAGCCGCCGTTGCCCGCAAACAGACCGCTCTGGTCGCCGACGCTGGCGTATTCGCTGTTGACCTTGCTTTTACTCAGGCTTAGACCGATCGAGCCCGTCATCGAGCCAAAGGTGAAGCTAAAGCCCCCGCTGGCGCTCTGCTGCTGGCTATGATAACTGTCGGTATCTTGCAAGCTGGTCAGCGTCAGGTTGTTGCCCGCGTTCACGCTGATGCTGTTACCCAGCGCCTGGGCGCCGGACAGCAGCGTGTCGTTGCCGCTGCTGAGCGTCAGGTTGTCTTTAGCATTGACGCGGCTGTTAACGTATTCGGTGCTGCTGCCGTTCTCCAAGCCGCTGGCCATGTAGCCGCTGGCCTGTACGCCGATGCCGGTTTCCTGACCTATGGCAATGTGAACACCAGCGCTCCAGCCTGAAGATTTGTTGCTGCTCTTTTGCTCCGTGTTATTGCTGGCGGCAACCAGATTCAGGTCATGTGCGGCGGCAAGCGTCACGTTGTTACCGGTGATGCCGCTGCCTGCCAGTATCACGTCGCCGCTGGTGCCTTTGTTGCCCGTCGCCACCACGGCGACATTGCCGCCGCCGCTAAGTGAACTACCGCTAACAGTGTTACTGATGTATTCGGATGAAGATTTGCTTTTGCTGGCCCCCACGCTGAGCGAAATTTTAATGCCCGCGTTATTCATATCGCCCTTTGCCAGTGCTGTAGCGGATTGCGTAGCGCCTTGTGACATCGCCCAGCCACTCTCCAGCGCCTTCACAGCGCCTAGAGCCTTCAAACGATCATCACCTGCCTCACTGGCGGCCTTTGCCTGGGAACCCAGACTCAGCAGCGCGTCGGTGATGGGGCTGGTCAGCTGCAGCGTCAGGCCACTCTGCTTCTGCTCAAAGCTCTGATGGCGCGTTAACGTGTCGTTGCCCGGATCGATAGTGACCGAGCCGCCGACCAGGCTGATGTCCTGCTTGGCAATCACATCCGATCCCGCTACGTGCGCGTCATGACCCGCAACCAGCGTTACGTTGCCACCCGTGCTGCCAACGGTACTGGCACTCTGACTTTCTGTCGTACCGTCCTGCTTAAGCTGCTGTTTGGAGGATGCGCTGCCAAAAGTGACCCCAATCCCGCCACCGCTAAACATGCCGCTCTTCTTAGTTTCACTCAGCCGATAGCTGCTCTGTGTATCGGTTGCTGCCGTAATAGTGAGATCGTTGCCAGCTTTAAGACCAACATTGTTTTCACCGACAACGGTGGAGCCTTTTAGAGTCAGGTCATTACCCGCGACGATTGAAATCTGGTCGCCATTTAGCTGAGAAGCTTTTCCAGTGGTTGAGCTGTCTTCGCTGATGGTGTGAGTCGTTTTCTTGCTGAACAGGCCTTTTTTGGTTTTAGTTTCTTCCTTGTAGGCATAATCACTTTCCGTCGCCGTGGTGATATTTACGTCGTGGCCGGCCTGTAATCCAATATCTTTGTTTGCGGTGATGCTTGCGGCCTGAGTGGTGATGTCATTTCCGGCAAGCATCGTCGTGCTGCCGCCACTGACAATTTCAGTGCCCTGCTGACGCACTGCTTCGTTGATAACCGTTTTTTTACTGCCCCGTTCACTGTCTCCGGAGCGGCTTTCAACTGCATTCAGATTGATATCACGCCCCGCCTGCAGGCCAACATCGCCTTCGGCTGCCAGCGCTGCCGCCTGGCTAGTAATATCCTGCCCGGCTTTTAATGTCAGATTGCTGCCGCTGGAAAGTGTTGTGCGCTCGGCACCTGAACTATGCGTTTCCTTGTTACCTGTTTTACGGCTTTCGCTGGTTTCGATGCTGTTGAGACTGAGGTCGTGCCAGGCGTTGAGCAGCAGATCGCCACCTGCGTTCAGTGAGGCGCCGGTGATATTGATATCGTTGCCCGACTTCAGGCTGAGCGCATCCAGAGACGTAATCGCCGCCGTCTGGCCAAGCAGCGTCTTGCTTGCCTGCACAGGCCCGCTGCCGCCGATCGTCCACTGCGAACTTGCGGTAGTGTTGTTGATGTCACCGTTAACGCTCTCCAGCGCCACCTTTTTACCGCTGATTGTCGAGCTGACGTTGTTAATGTTATTCAGCGCCCTGAGATTCAGCTCGCCGCCGGCTTTAATCAGCCCGGCGTTGAGGTTGTCGATAGTATTCTGGCTGTTGGCGCTGACAGCGTTCTGCGCCACGATAGTGCTGGCGCTGTTGGTGATGTTACCGCCTGAGAGCGTCACGTTGTTCCCTGCAATCACGCTGCCGTTGTTCATCGCCGCATCTTTTTCGGAGAGGTACACTTTCGGCACCATCACCGTCTGGCCATTTACCGAGGCGGCTTCCCACCAGATGATGCTCTTATCCAGTGAAGCAACCTGATCCGCGGTAAGCGACACGCCAAACTGCAGGCCTAAAGACTGCTGTGACGCGGCGGCGTTATCCATCAGATAACGCATCTGGTCCAGATCGGAACCCACGCCATTCAGATAGCGGCTGCCGGTCTGGTTAAGAACGGTGTTGCTGACGTAACGCGTATCAAATGCCGCATCGCCGAGGAAGCGGTAATCGTTGTCAGGCTTGAGGTTCAGCCTGTCCAGCAGATAGGAGGAGCCGAGGAAAGTGTTAACATCGGTATATTGCTGACGGCTTTCCTGTGGCGCGCTGCCAGGCTGTTTACCCAGCAACTGATTGAGGTCACCAAACAGGCTGGCGTCCAGCTGTCCCAGACCGTTTAATTTCGGGTTGATGGTGATGAGATACGGGCTGTTGTTATCACTGGCCACGAAGAAGCCAGTGCCGCTGGTTGGTAGCGGGTATGCGCTGGTATCGACATTTGAAGATGCATAGTTTTTGAGTGTTGCAGGGACCACTGTAGCGCCCGTTGCAAGGCTGCCAGCGTTGCCCAGGTTAGCCTGACCTTTTTGCGTTCCGGACTGGTCAGCGAGTGAAGCGCTAACTGGCGCTGAGGAGTCAAGTGCGGTACCGCCGTTCACCTGCTGAAGTGCATTTTGCAGCTGATCTTGCCATGCAGGAGAGTTCACTGCGACTTTGTCTGTAGCAGCGAGTTGCTGACGCTGCTGAGCATTGACCTGACTGACAGCAGCAAGGTTATTCAGCAACGGCGCGGCAATGGTTGTGCCGGACCAGCCTGCAAAAGGCGCCAGGTTGGTGTTGCTGATATTTTGGCTGAAGTTAGCGTTGATATTGCCGCTGGCTTGGATGATGGCGCGATAGGCGATACCATCGGTTACCTGGACATACTCAGGTTGCCCTGTAATTTCAAATTTAAAGGGTTTGACATTAGATAGCTTGCCATATTTAACGTCTTGGTAACATCCCAACCGACTCTGGGCTGAACAATCATATGTTTGCCAGGTCTGGAAGCTGCCTGAAGTTGCAGAGTTATTGTTGAGCGTACTGCCAGATAGATGTGCATCACGCCCAGCAAGAATGTTGCTGGCATTATTTTCTAGGGTGCCGGCTAATAAGTTTATATCTTGACTTGCAGAAATTCTTGCGGCGCTGCCATTAGCAATTGCACTAATAACCTTTTCACCAACCAGCACTTTCTGCTGCCATTGATCTTTATTAAGCGTCAATTCATATGTTGGATAGCAGTTGTCATTTTCACCTGCGCAGATTTTGTCGATCAAGTAGGTATATTGGGATTCATTAAAATACGAAAACGGCAGATCGATAGAGGCGGCATTGCCGTTGTAATACTGATGATCTTCCTCAACAGCACTGTACCCGTCTCTCTGATTCAGCAGATGCCCGGTTTTAATCGTAATATCGCCATTCTGCGACTCAATGGTTCCCGAAGTATTGATCACCTCGCCATTGGCATTCCCCGCCGCGTCGCGTTGCATCCACAGGCTGTTGCCTGCCAGCATATCGCCACGCTGGTTTTTAATGCTGTTAGCGTACAGGTAGAGATTCTGGCCGGCGTAAAGCAGTGCCGTGTTCACAATGCTGCCTGGCGAGGAAATGGTGAGGCTGCCGCGCGTGCCGGTGAAGCCATTGAGTGCTACGTCGCTGCGGCTGGCCAGCGTAATGTTGCCGCCACCCTGCAGCGAGCCTGCGCTGTTCATATTGATGCGCTGACCGCTCAGGCTGCTGTCGCCGGTTCCGGTGGTGAGCTGGCCGTTGTTCGTCAGATCGCCGCCTGCGCTCAACGTCAGCGCCTGCCCCTGTAACGTGCCCTGGTTCTCAATCGCACCGTTACTGCTGATAGTCAGGCGATTGCCTGCGGCCAGCGTGTTGCGTGCAGTAAAGCCGTTAATCAGTTTCAGCGTGGCGTCGCCAAGCGCCACCACCTGTCCCAGCTGATCAAAACCGGTGCTCTCCAGCAGCAGATTGCCACCGCTGAACAGCTTTCCTGCTGCCTGCTGCGTGACCTGGCTGGCCTTCACGTTAAGCTGATTAGCGCCCAGCAGCGTGCCGCTGTTATTGAGCTGGCCATAATTAACCGCAAGTGAGCCACCCTGCGCAGTTCCCTGATTCAGCAGTTGCGAGCCGGTTAAGGTTCCCTGCTGATCGGCCAGCAATGTGCCGCTGTTGCTGGCGTTGGCAGCATTCAGCGTCAGTAGCGCTGCCTGCAACCAGCCGCTATTGATTAGTTGAGGCGTGGTGAACGTGAGCTCACCCGCAGACAGCATTTTGCCACTGTTGATCGCGCTGCTGCTGGCGGTGATGCGGTTAGTTGTCCCCTGAATCAGGCCGTAGTTATACAACTCAGGCGTGGTCAGCGTCAGACCGCTCTGGCTTATCAGCGTCCCGCTATTGTTGTTGGTGATGCGGCCACGGGTGGTCAGCAACAGGCTCTTATCACCCTGCAACCGCCCGTTGTTAGTCAGTGTTCCAGTGGTGATCGTCAGATCACCACCCTGAATGCGGCCATCATTGCTAGCCGTCGCCGCCTGAACATCCAGTTTGCCACCTGATAACAGCGCGCCATTTTGCTGCTGCGTCAGCGTGCCGCCGAGCACTGCCGTCAGTCCGTTAACGCCGGAGATTTCTCCGCCGTTGCTTAGCGTCGTGCCTTTCAGCGTCAGGTTTCCGGCAATCCATTGTCCCTGATTAGTGAGGCTGAGGGCGTTGAGCGCGGCGTTGCCGTTGGCGGTGATTTTGCTGCCCGTGGCGGACGTAAGCGCATCGCTGAGGTTGAGCGTCAGATCGCCCGCGCTCTGAATAGCGCCGTTGTTGGCAAGGCGGGTGGCGTTCAGCAGGATTTGTTGTCCCTGCCAGCTGCCGTTATTGGTGATGACATCACCGGCAATGTTCAGCATGCCCTGCGTCAGCAGCTGACCGCCAGCATTGTTGTTTACTTCACGTGCGGGCTGCGACTGTACCGCCAGCATGCGGAAACCACGGGCCTGCGTCGGACCGATAGTCAGCGATTGCAGGCCAATCAGACTGCCCTGATTAGTCACGCTGGCCGGGGTAATTGCGAGCGTTTCGCCCTGCACGCTGCCGCTGTTATTCAGCGTGCCGCCACTCAGCGTCATCGCTTTATTCGCCAGCAGCGAGCCGCTGTTGTTCAGGTTCTGCGCGCTGACCTGTGCCGTGCCCTGCGACAGTATTTCGCCGCTGTTGCGCAGCTCACCCGCAACGTCAGCTGACACGCCTGCGGTGCCCAGCAGCGAGCCCTGATTCTGCCAGCGGCCTGCGATGATTTGCGCGTTGTCACCCTGGATTGTGCCCGCCGTGTTGAGCTCAGTTGCGTTCAGCTGCAGGCCACCGCCGGTCAGCGTTTTTCCTCCAGCGAGCTGAATTAAAGCGCCGCTCGACTGCGCATCCAGCGAGGATGTTCCCTGCCATAAGCCACTGTTGCTGAGGCTATTTCCGCGCAGCATCAGATTATCGGACAGCACTTTACCGCTGTTTTGCAGGTTGCCCGCCGTCAGGCTGGCGTTGCCGCCCGCAGTCAGGCTGCCACGATTATCCAGCAGCCCGTCAGACTGACCTTTCAGTGAGTCAATTCCGTAGACGGTGCCACTGTTGGTCAGCGAGCCAAACTGATAGTCAATGTTGTTGCCCTGCATCACACCGGCGTTGTCAGCGATTGCGCCCTTAACTGCAAGAAGACCGTTGCTCAGTAACTGCCCCGCGCTCAGGTTGCTGAACTGCCTGAAATCCGCGCTGAGTCCGCTGTCACCCTGTAGCAGGCTTTGATTCTTCAGCACATCACCTGAAGCGTTCAACTGCTGTGCCGCAATCGAACCACTGTTGTTCAACGTGCTCGCCTGAATATCTGCCTGGCGCTGCGCAAGCAGAACGCCCTGCCCGCTGTTGTTCAGCGTGCCGCTCAGGTCTGCTTTTAGGTTAGTAGCGGTGATGCGTCCGCTGTTGGTGAGGTCACGACCGTTGATGCTGAAGTCATCCGCCACCTGTAACAGGCCCGCATTGGTCAGTTGCTCAGGTGAAAGCGTAAGCGAACCGCCGCTGATAAGCTGACCGCTGGCGGCGTTGGAGATATCCGCGCTGTTCAGTAAGAGCGAGCGGTTACCCTGCAGCAGTCCGGCGTTGGTCAGCTGAGGGGCTGTGATGCTGAGTCGGTTGGCAGCCAGCGTACCGCTGTTGGTGATGTCATTGCTGATGAGGACAAAATCGTTCTGGCTCAGCAGCGTGCCGCTGTTATCCAGCGCGCCGCTCAGGGTGCCAAGAAACTGTGTGGTCGCCTGGGCGCTGCCGGCGTTCTGCCAGCTTTGCAGCCGCATATCGAGCGTGTCGGCCTGAATGCTGCCGTGATTATCCAGGCTTCCAGCCTGAGCAGTCAGCGTGCCGGCACTCAGTAACTGGCCGCCGGTTTTATTACTGAGCTTATCGCCCGTCACGGTCAGTGCATCACTGCCCTGAATCAGCCCGCTGCTAACTAAGTCTCCCTGAAGCGTGAGCGCCTGCGCCAGCAGCCAGCCGCTGTTATCAACCGAATCTGCTATGAGCTGTAAGCTCTGCTGACCGAGGATTTTGCCGCTGTTATCAAGCGTTGCAGCGTTAAGTACGCCATCACCCGCACTCAACGCGTTGCCGCTGTTATGCCAGTTGCCAGCCGTTACCGCCAGCTGCTGTCCCTGCAGCTGGCCCCGGTTAGTGAGCGTGTCTGCTGCAATGGTTAATTTGCCGTCACTCAGTAACGTGCCGCTGCTGGTTATCGTCTTGCCGCTGGCCTGCAGAGATTGTTTGCCCTGCAACGTGCCGCTGTTGTTCAGCGTACTGGCATCAACATGAATTGTCGCTGCGGCGATTTGACCGTCATTGGTCAGCGCGGCGTTTTGAAGACTGAGGCTGTTATCCGCGAGCAGCAGGCCGCCCTGCTGATTGTTCAGCTGCGCGTTTGAGGAAAACAGACTGGCGCCGTTGATTTCGCCGCTGTTGGTCAGCGCGTCGCCACTCAGCGTCAGCCCTGCCTTGCTGGTGATGAGCCCGCTGTTACTCAGCTGCGGCAGATTGAGTACAAAGCTGTTGTCCGAACTCAGGGTGCCGCCCGCCAGATTGCTCAGGCGGTTGCCGCTGTAGGTCAGCGCTTTGCTGCCCTGAATCAGCCCGCTGTTGTCGGTTTGCACGCTGCTAAGTGAGAGCACCGGCGCGGACAATACGCCCTGATTGAGCAAGCTGTCGCTGCTGAGGCTTAGACTCTCTGCGCCGGAGATGGCCGCGCCCTTACCATTCTGCAGGCTACTTGTGGTGATGCCGGTGGTGTTACCGACCAGCATGCCGTGATTATCAAGTTGTTTGGCCGTGATGTTGAGGCTTTTTCCGGCCGTCAGCTGGCCGCTGTTGCTGAGCCGATCCTGCGCCTGCAGTCTTATATCGTTACCGGCTTTCGCGACGGCATTGCTGTCCGTGACAACGGTTGTGCCACTCAGCTGAATATCACGTCCTGCCGTAATGCTGGTGCCATTGGTGGTGAGATTTCCTTTCGCCGTAACGCTGACTCCGGCGTCGCTGACCAGAGTACCTTTATTGAGCGTTGCATCCTGCTGTGCACTGAACGCGACCTGTCCGGACGCTTTGTTTTCCCCACCGAGCGTCACTGATTCAGCATTCGCCGTCAGCGCCCCGCTGCTCAGGCTGTTATTCAGCGTCAGTTTACCGCTGGCATCCAGCTGAATATCACCCTGCTTCGCCACCAGGTTACCGAGGTTAACCCCAACGCCCTTTTCGCTCGACACCAGATGAATGCGATTGGCATACATGCCGCCAAGCGCGCCGGTATCCACCGCCACCGACGGCGCCGCACCTTCACCGGCAATCGGCGTGACGGAACCATTCGCACCCACGCGGTTTGCCCCGACCGTCACCGACAAATCTTTCGCATGGATTCCGGCGTTGATCTCCGTTGCGCGCGCGACGATCGATACCGCATCGGCGCTGCTGCCGTCCAGTCCCTGACCTTCGACGATCACCGATCCCTTCGTCACCTCCAGCGCAGCCAGATTACCGTTGGCATCCAGTTGCGGCTTACCGGTGGTCAGCGTGACGTTTGGCGTGTTGATAAAGCCGCAGCCGTTACAGGTAATGCCGTACGGGTTGGAGACCATCACGTTAGCGGCTTTACCCGCCACTTCGGTGTAGCCCTGCAATTGTGAGCGATTGGCGCCAACCACTTCGTTGATGATCGCCTGCGCTTCGTGTCCGGCTTTCAGGTTGGGGTTGTTCTGGATCAGGCCGCCAAGCTGCGTCTGGGTAAGCTGCCCCGTGGCGTTATTGAGGATTAGCCCTTCCTGACCAACGTTGTACTGCTGGTACTGGTTATGCGAAATCCCGGCGCCGTTGGGCGTGGCGATATTCACCACCGGCACGCCGTTACCGGCGGCATCCATTTTCGTGTCCGGCGTTACCGGCGTGATTTGCGCGGCGACAGCAGGCAGCATCGGCTGTACCGCCACCAGATAGCAAATCAGGTAACTCAGCGCGCGACGGGCGAGGGAAACGGGTTGACGATCGTCCATAATCTTTGCCTCTTAGAAAACCAGCCCGACGCGGGCGTAAATGCTGAGGTGATCCGGCTGAAGGTGGCCGGGATAACTGAGGGGAATGCCGACGGTGTATTGGGTGTAAAAGTGGCGCCCGCGCGTGCTGAGACCCAGCGCGCTGCCCCACAAGGTGCCGGTGGACTCGTGGTTCTGTGCGTCGCGCTTTAACCAGCCGCCGTCGATGGCGGCCAGCGCGCTGACGTCGCCCAGAACCGGCAGCGTGAACAGGCTGTAGCTCAGCTCGTTGCGCAGATAGCCACCGGCATCACCGGAGAGATACTGCTCCTTAAAACCGCGAACCGAGCTTTCGCCACCCAGCGTCAGGCGTTCGCTGCCGTACAGCCGATCGGGCGACCACTGGCCGTAAATGCTGCTCAGCAGCCACAGTTTGTCAGCCAGCGGGCGCTGGAAACTGCCGCTGATGC
>NZ_JAIMIF010000019.1:0-636 GCF_019795935.1 Pantoea sp. DY-15 | reverse complement strand
GCTCTTTAACAATTTATCAGACAATCTGTGTGGGCACTCGCAGGATTGATATCAGCGTCTCCGGACGCAACAAAATATCAAAGCCTCACGAGTGAACACATAATGAAATTCATTATGACGTTTTACAGATGAGCACCGCTGAACTTGTTTCAGCAAATCAAACTTAAATTGAAGAGTTTGATCATGGCTCAGATTGAACGCTGGCGGCAGGCCTAACACATGCAAGTCGAACGGTAGCACAGAGAGCTTGCTCTCGGGTGACGAGTGGCGGACGGGTGAGTAATGTCTGGGAAACTGCCCGATGGAGGGGGATAACTACTGGAAACGGTAGCTAATACCGCATAACGTCGCAAGACCAAAGTGGGGGACCTTCGGGCCTCACACCATCGGATGTGCCCAGATGGGATTAGCTAGTAGGTGGGGTAATGGCTCACCTAGGCGACGATCCCTAGCTGGTCTGAGAGGATGACCAGCCACACTGGAACTGAGACACGGTCCAGACTCCTACGGGAGGCAGCAGTGGGGAATATTGCACAATGGGCGCAAGCCTGATGCAGCCATGCCGCGTGTATGAAGAAGGCCTTCGGGTTGTAAAGTACTTTCAGCGGGGAGGAAGGCGGTGAAGTTAATAGCTTC
>NZ_JAIMIF010000018.1:0-663 GCF_019795935.1 Pantoea sp. DY-15 | reverse complement strand
TAGGTAGCTTAACCTTCGGGAGGGCGCTTACCACTTTGTGATTCATGACTGGGGTGAAGTCGTAACAAGGTAACCGTAGGGGAACCTGCGGTTGGATCACCTCCTTACCTGAAGATACCTTCCCGCGAAGTGCTCACACAGATTGTCTGATAGAAAGTAACGAGCAGAAAAAACCTCTACAGGCTTGTAGCTCAGGTGGTTAGAGCGCACCCCTGATAAGGGTGAGGTCGGTGGTTCAAGTCCACTCAGGCCTACCAAATTTCTTCTCATGCTGCGTTAAAGCGCCGCTCGTATAGTGAACTATACGTCGCGCCACTTTGCCTTGCCTGAAAAGAAATTACCGTTTGTCAAAAACGGAACTCCTGGTGAGTGGTAGTAGTGGTCTCTGCAGTAACTGTATGGGGCTATAGCTCAGCTGGGAGAGCGCCTGCCTTGCACGCAGGAGGTCAGCGGTTCGATCCCGCTTAGCTCCACCATTACAGTGACTCAAAACAATACTTCAGAGCAAACCGGAAACGGTGTGCTGCGAAGTATTATGCTCTTTAACAATCCGGAACAAGCTGAAAATTGAAACGACGTATCGTCTTCATTCTCCGTAATAAGAATGAAGCGGCGATATGTTCGAGTCTCTCAATGCTTGCAGTCCCAAGCGTTGCAAAACGC
>NZ_JAIMIF010000017.1:0-677 GCF_019795935.1 Pantoea sp. DY-15 | reverse complement strand
CAATTCGCTACGTTGATCTGGCAGGTAACTCTTCCGATACGTCGCAGTTCTCTATGGTGATTGACACTACCCCACCGGAAGCCCCGATATTAATCAAACTGTACGATGACTTCGGTGCAGACAAGCGCGCCTTTGAACCCGGTGAAACCACCGATGACAAACGCCCGGAGCTGACCGGCGTGGCGCAGAAAGGCACCACGGTTTACCTGCTCAATGACAAAGGTGAAAAAATCGGCAGCGCGGTCGCGGATAAAACCACTGGCGTATGGAAGATGGAACCCTCTCAGGATCTTGACGAAGGCAACAATGCGCTGCGCCTTGTCGCTCAGGAGGTCTTTGCCGGCGTGACCCGTCAGGGCACCTCTTCTGCTCCCTTCAGCATAATTGTGAAAAATGACAGCACCCTGCCGCCGGATACCGTCACCATTACCCACGCTGTTGATGACGTCGGCAGCGCCACCGGCCCACTGAACAACGGCGCGCTGACCGATGACACCGTTCCGGAACTCCGCGGTACCGCATCGTCTAACAGCACCGTTATCGTCTACTATCGCCTTGTTGGCAGCAACACCTGGCTGGGCAGCGCCACCGCCAGCCTTAACGGCGAAAGCTGGAGCTGGACGCCAAAAAGCACGCTGGCCACCGGCCATTACGAGTTCCAGGCCAGCATCGGTAGC
>NZ_JAIMIF010000016.1:0-716 GCF_019795935.1 Pantoea sp. DY-15 | reverse complement strand
CCTTCACTCCGCTCGTCTGCCTGACGGGACGTCTCCGGCCTGCTTTGATGCTTCCATGCGTGTGGTTGAAAGGGCTGGGCGAGGATGGCCCGTGACGCAGCAGATGTGTCAGAGCCCGCACCAGGTTTAAAGCAAAATGCTTTCTTAACTGACCAGTATTAGCCCGTACCTTCCCGCTTTTTATTTAAACCTCATTAATAAAGGCGTCATTTGGCTATTTTTAACAAGACATTTCCTGTGTAAAACAGTTAAAAGCGCGTGTCATTTTAATATCTGAAATACTTACGGATTGCTGAGTCTCTTCGCAAACCACGCGTGGTAATTTAAGTTTATTCGACATAAAACTAAACACATCAGAAGAGGTTTTATCTAATGGTTTACTCCATCATGGCCGATATGAATAGTCTCACCACCATAGAACGTGATACCCCTTATCCTGGATTCGGTATCAATGATCCACTGCCGGATGAAGCTGGCACCACAGTGTTTATCACCATCAATAACCAGACCTTTACCACGATCATTGATGCAGCCGGCTTGTGGAGCTGGAAAGCGTCAACGCCGTTCACTGATGGCGATTACAGCGTATCAATTCGCTACGTTGATCTGGCAGGTAACTCTTCCGATACGTCGCAGTTCTCTATGGTGATTGACACTACCCCACCGGAAGCCCCGATATTAATCAAACTGTACGATGACTTCGGTGCAGACAAGCG
>NZ_JAIMIF010000015.1:0-963 GCF_019795935.1 Pantoea sp. DY-15 | reverse complement strand
TAGGTAGCTTAACCTTCGGGAGGGCGCTTACCACTTTGTGATTCATGACTGGGGTGAAGTCGTAACAAGGTAACCGTAGGGGAACCTGCGGTTGGATCACCTCCTTACCTGAAGATACCTTCCCGCGCAGTGCTCACACAGATTGTCTGATAAAAAGTAATGAGCAAGACGGCTGCGAAGTCGTGACACATCGTGTCCCCTTCGTCTAGCGGTTAGGACTCCGCCCTTTCACGGCGGCAACAGGGGTTCGAATCCCCTAGGGGACGCCACTTGCTTGGTGACAGGTGAAAGGTGTCTCCACGAAGTATCTCAAAACTGACTTAACCGTCATGTTTGAGATACTGCTCTTTAACAATCCGGAACAAGCTGAAAATTGAAACGACGTATCGTCTTCATTCTCCGTAATAAGAATGAAGCGGCGATATGTTCGAGTCTCTCAATGCCTGCAGTCCCAAGCGTTGCAAAACGCCTGTGGGTTGTGAGGTTAAGCGACTAAGCGTACACGGTGGATGCCCTGGCAGTCAGAGGCGATGAAGGACGTGCTAATCTGCGTAAAGCGTCGGTAAGGTGATATGAACCGCTACAGCCGACGATGTCCGAATGGGGAAACCCGGTGCACTCAGTGCATCATCGCAACATGAATACATAGTGTTGCGAGGCGAACCCGGGGAACTGAAACATCTAAGTACCCGGAGGAAAAGAAATCAACCGAGATTCCCCCAGTAGCGGCGAGCGAACGGGGAACAGCCCAGAACCTGAATCAGTTTGTGCATTAGTGGAAGCGTCTGGAAAGTCGCACGATACCGGGTGATAGTCCCGTACACGAAAGTGCACAGATTGTGAGTTCGAAGAGTAGGGCGGGACACGTGGTATCCTGTCTGAATATGGGGGGACCATCCTCCAAGGCTAAATACTCCTGACTGACCGATAGTGAACCAGTACCGTGAGGGAAAGGCGAAAAGA
>NZ_JAIMIF010000014.1:0-1027 GCF_019795935.1 Pantoea sp. DY-15 | reverse complement strand
ACCGAGCTTTCGCCACCCAGCGTCAGGCGTTCGCTGCCGTACAGCCGATCGGGCGACCACTGGCCGTAAATGCTGCTCAGCAGCCACAGTTTGTCAGCCAGCGGGCGCTGGAAACTGCCGCTGATGCTCCACTTGCGGAACTGTGCTTTGGGCAAATCGCCGGTTTTTCCCGCGTCATCTTCGGCATCAAACCACGGCATGCCGCGGCTGAACGTCGGGTTGAGCGTAGCGACGCCGCCGAGGATTTTCTGCGTGTGGTTGAGTCCCAGCTGCGCGCTGGTGATTTTGCGGCTGCTGCTCTGCAACAGGGTATGGTTGAGATAGTTGTGGCTGGAGTAGTGATTCAGGCCGAGCTGGACGCCGGTTTTGATATCGCCGTTACGGAACAGCACCCACGAACCGTTAAGCCGGTGCGACACGTTGTCGCCGTTGCTCAGCCAGGTAAAGCCGTTGTTAACGAAGCTGCTGTGATAGTTGCTCCAGCTGTAGGTGTAATCGAGTAAGCCGTATCCGTAGGGCACGCTGACGCCCGCCTGCAGGTTCTGCGCATCACGCCAGTCGCTGAAGGCGCTGCTGCGCCCGCCGCTGATAAACCAGCGGTCAGCCAGTCCCAGCAGATTGTTTCCCGTCAGCGAGGCGTTGAGCTGACCAACGCCGGTGCTTTTCTGTCCGCTGTTATCAAACCCCAGCGATGCGCTGAGCGGGAATTCCGGTTTGGCCGTTAGATTGACGACCGAATAACCAGCTTTAGGCGACGGCTGTATTTCAATCTGCACCGGCGTCGCGCGCACGCGGTTAATCTGCTCCATGCCCTGCTCAATATCGCGCAGGTTAAGCACCTTGCCTTCCAGACCGGGAAACGCCATCTGTAATGAACGCGGATGCTGGCCGTCGAGACGAATGGCGTCCAGCTTCCCTTCCAGCACCGGAATAATTAACTCACCCTGCGATAAATCCTGTTCAATTAAAAATGCCCGGCTGGTGATATAGCCGCGCTGCATATACCAGTCAGAAATGGCATGCACCA
>NZ_JAIMIF010000012.1:0-2207 GCF_019795935.1 Pantoea sp. DY-15 | reverse complement strand
GAGCATCAGGAGTGATTTTTTACAGACTTTCATAAAGATTGAAGTTAAAAATAATTTATTAAAACTGCCGCTGTTTCGCCGCACGCCTCCTGCCCTAAAGCAAATTCATCCGCCCGTCATTGAGCCGTCACGGCGCTGTCATCTGACATGCGCAATGTAATCGCCATCCCGCAGTGAACTTCGCTGTACTCCTCAACCAGATGAGGTATTGAGCGCGATGGGGATATCCAGACATCCGAGTACAACGAACCAACGCACATGATTATGACGTGGTGAAAACCTATGTTGAACCTGGTCCTGTTGTGGGCATGCGGCCGATCGGGCGTGTGATATTCAAGAAGGTGCAGACCGGGTAAAAATCGATACGCATCATCTGTTCGATGCCAATACGGTGCGGCTCGGCCTGAAGCGCGGTGAGTTGCAGCTTAATGACGTCTGGCAACGCTCCGAACGCTGTAATGCCAACCTTTCGCTGGAGGAGAACAAACGTCAGGCGCTTTCCGAAGAGATAGAAAACGAACCGGCTATCGACTTCCAGATTTAATGTTTATTCCGGTCGCTATTCATGGCGACCTTTTCCCGCATAGCATAAAATTTCTTTTCCCATCGCAAAACAGACACCGACACAAATTTCATTCGACGCCGCACCGTTTGGCGGAACTAAATTATCCGGGTTAGGTCGTGAAGGGTCGCGTTAAGGTATCGAAGAATATCGAGAACAGAAGGGGTTTGATATTGGCAGTCTTTAAAATAAACAATGTACGATAAATCGCGCCGCTTCGGATCTATTCTTGGCAATAAAAAGCCATCGCAATATCTGCGATGGCTTTTATTTAACCGTTTTTATCGATGGACTAATTCCTGTTAAACCAGCTCAGTTCTCACTCCTTGCTGCACCAGCAGTTCTGCATCGTCGTGGCTGTAGACGTTATATTTCACGCCAGCAATGGTCACAGTACCTTCCTGATGTTGCCATTCGCTGATATCGCTGCCTTCCGGCAGAATATCTTTGAGCTCAACCACATCACCTTCGTTACCTTTCACCATCAACTGGGTTTTACCGTCCTCGATAAACAGACCTTTTTCACCGTGTTGTAGCAGGGCGTTAAGATCCAGCTTCAGGGTATTATCGCCGGTGCCGGTGATATCGAAGATTTCGATGGATTCGATTTTGCTCTCCTGAGTGGTGAGGTCGAGCAACTGATCTTTATCGGTGATTTTCAGGATGTCGGCCTGATTTTCGTGACCTACCATGTTGTCAGACAGCTCTTCAACGCCAGAAATTTGATGATTGTTTATGTCATTACCCTGAGACAATAAGGATGAGGTTTCCCAATAAGGTGGTTCAAGCATGAGATTATCAAACCATAGTGGTGGGTTGGCACCAATAAGAGTTGAATCCTTCGTATTATATAACACAAACTCACATATAGCATATAATTCAGGGTATTCAGCATTGCTAAATATATCTTCATTAGTGAAGGTGTTTAATCCGGGTTTAGTAGTTAAAATTTTATTTACTTGATTCCCTACGGTTGTCTCTGAACGAAATCGTACAACTAAAATCATCAAAACATCAGCCTGATTCGGATTGTATATTTGGAAGCTAAAGTTATGGGCTATACTATCTCGATTAAAAAGATCAGATTTATAAATGCCTACTCCGTCACCTTGACTCATTTCTACCGCTTTCCCTCCAAACTCAGGAACTAATGCACCAGGAGTTATAAAGGGAATTTTATGGTTTGTTTTATTTGAGTTGTAAAGTTGGAAGTTTATTTCATTAGTAGTTTCATACCATCGTCCATATGTCATTGAGTCTAAATCGACATTTCCAAAGCTTTCTTCAAAATCAATTGTTGTAGAATAATTTCCACCTTTGACAATATTCAAATACACCTTTTGCGCCCAGGCGGTGTCTCCTAATGCGTTACTGGCTTTTACACGGAACTGCCAGGTCGCGTAATCCAGCGTTGCTGGGGTGTATTCCCAGTTGCCGTTGTTATCAACGCGGGCAGTACCCAGATCGCCCCAGCTGTCGCCCGTTTTGGCTGACTGGATATGCACGATGCTGTTTGGCGTTCCCGTACCGCGCAGGGTCGGAGTGGTATCGTCGGTTTTGGCTTTTTCGCCGTCCGGAATAACTGCGCCCGGTGTACCGACGTTATCGTAAAAATCAACCAGTACCGGGATCTCCGGTGCTACAC
>NZ_JAIMIF010000011.1:0-2628 GCF_019795935.1 Pantoea sp. DY-15 | reverse complement strand
TTCGCTTCCGCTAAATCTTTAATCCGTAAAACAAGCTGAAAATCCGGTCTCTCAGACCAAAACGCCTCTGGCGTTGTAAGGTTAAGCCTCACGGGTCATTAGTACCGGTTAGCTCAACGCATCGCTGCGCTTACACATCCGGCCTATCAACGTCGTAGTCTTCAACGTCCCTTCAGGACTCTCAAGGAGTCAGGGAGAACTCATCTCGGGGCAAGTTTCGTGCTTAGATGCTTTCAGCACTTATCTTTTCCGCACTTAGCTACCGGGCAGTGCCATTGGCATGACAACCCGAACACCAGTGGTGCGTTCACTCCGGTCCTCTCGTACTAGGAGCAACCCCCCTCAATTCTCCAGCGCCCACGGCAGATAGGGACCGAACTGTCTCACGACGTTCTAAACCCAGCTCGCGTACCACTTTAAACGGCGAACAGCCGTACCCTTGGGACCTACTTCAGCCCCAGGATGTGATGAGCCGACATCGAGGTGCCAAACACCGCCGTCGATATGAACTCTTGGGCGGTATCAGCCTGTTATCCCCGGAGTACCTTTTATCCGTTGAGCGATGGCCCTTCCATTCAGAACCACCGGATCACTATGACCTGCTTTCGCACCTGCTCGAGCCGTCACTCTCGCAGTCAAGCTGGCTTATGCCATTGCACTAACCTCCTGATGTCCGACCAGGATTAGCCAACCTTCGTGCTCCTCCGTTACTCTTTGGGAGGAGACCGCCCCAGTCAAACTACCCACCAGACACTGTCCGCAGCCCGGATTACGGGCCTACGTTAGAACATCAAACATTAAAGGGTGGTATTTCAAGGTTGGCTCCACGCAGACTGGCGTCCACGCTTCAAAGCCTCCCACCTATCCTACACATCAAGGCTCAATGTTCAGTGTCAAGCTATAGTAAAGGTTCACGGGGTCTTTCCGTCTTGCCGCGGGTACACTGCATCTTCACAGCGATTTCAATTTCACTGAGTCTCGGGTGGAGACAGCCTGGCCATCATTACGCCATTCGTGCAGGTCGGAACTTACCCGACAAGGAATTTCGCTACCTTAGGACCGTTATAGTTACGGCCGCCGTTTACCGGGGCTTCGATCAAGAGCTTCTCCTTGCGGATAACCCCATCAATTAACCTTCCGGCACCGGGCAGGCGTCACACCGTATACGTCCACTTTCGTGTTTGCACAGTGCTGTGTTTTTAATAAACAGTTGCAGCCAGCTGGTATCTTCGACTGCCTTCAGCTCCATCCGCGAGGGACTTCACCTACCGACAGCGTGCCTTCTCCCGAAGTTACGGCACCATTTTGCCTAGTTCCTTCACCCGAGTTCTCTCAAGCGCCTTGGTATTCTCTACCTGACCACCTGTGTCGGTTTGGGGTACGATTTCGTGTTACCTGGAGCTTAGAGGCTTTTCCTGGAAGCAGGGCATCAGTTACTTCACCACCGTGGTGGCTCGTCGTCACGCCTCAGCCTTAAGATATCCCGGATTTACCAAAGATATCAGCCTACACGCTTAAACCGGGACAACCGTCGCCCGGATAACCTAGCCTTCTCCGTCCCCCCTTCGCAGTAACACCAAGTGCAGGAATATTAACCTGCTTCCCATCGACTACGCTTTTCAGCCTCGCCTTAGGGGTCGACTCACCCTGCTCCGATTAACGTTGAACAGGAACCCTTGGTCTTCCGGCGAGCGGGCTTTTCACCCGCTTTATCGTTACTTATGTCAGCATTCGCACTTCTGATACCTCCAGCATGCCTCACAGCACACCTTCAACGGCTTACAGAACGCTCCCCTACCCAACAACACATAGTGTCGCTGCCGCAGCTTCGGTGCATGGTTTAGCCCCGTTACATCTTCCGCGCAGGCCGACTCGACCAGTGAGCTATTACGCTTTCTTTAAATGATGGCTGCTTCTAAGCCAACATCCTGGCTGTCTGTGCCTTCCCACATCGTTTCCCACTTAACCATGACTTTGGGACCTTAGCTGGCGGTCTGGGTTGTTTCCCTCTTCACGACGGACGTTAGCACCCGCCGTGTGTCTCCCGTGATAACATTCTCCGGTATTCGCAGTTTGCATCGGGTTGGTAAGCCGGGATGGCCCCCTAGCCGAAACAGTGCTCTACCCCCGAAGATGAGTTCACGAGGCGCTACCTAAATAGCTTTCGGGGAGAACCAGCTATCTCCCGGTTTGATTGGCCTTTCACCCCCAGCCACAAGTCATCCGCTAATTTTTCAACATTAGTCGGTTCGGTCCTCCAGTTAGTGTTACCCAACCTTCAACCTGCCCATGGCTAGATCACCGGGTTTCGGGTCTATACCCTGCAACTTAACGCCCAGTTAAGACTCGGTTTCCCTGCGGCTCCCCTATACGGTTAACCTTGCTACAGAATATAAGTCGCTGACCCATTATACAAAAGGTACGCAGTCACCCCATAAAAGAGGCTCCCACTGCTTGTACGTACACGGTTTCAGGTTCTGTTTCACTCCCCTCGCCGGGGTTCTTTTCGCCTTTCCCTCACGGTACTGGTTCACTATCGGTCAGTCAGGAGTATTTAGCCTTGGAGGATGGTCCCCCCATATTCAGACAGGATACCACGTGTCCCGCCCTACTCTTCGAACTCACAAT
>NZ_JAIMIF010000010.1:0-32082 GCF_019795935.1 Pantoea sp. DY-15 | reverse complement strand
ATTTGCCTGGCGGCTTTAGCGCGGTGGTCCCACCTGACCCCATGCCGAACTCAGAAGTGAAACGCCGTAGCGCCGATGGTAGTGTGGGGTCTCCCCATGCGAGAGTAGGGAACTGCCAGGCATCAGACAGTGAAGAAGCCCCGAACGAAAGTTCGGGGCTTTTTTACGTCTGTACATTAGCAATTTCTCACCAGAAATAAGAAAACATCAAACTCGCAACCTGCCGATCAGGTAAACTACGGCCAGATTAATCAGTAAAGGCCGTGAAATGTCCAGCCCCAATACATCCCTAGAAGCTTTCAATACTCTTGGTCTTACGATCAATGCACAAACGCTGACTATCGCTGAAACGCCTGACGCTATTACTTTGGCCTGGAAAGACAGTCAGCAATCAAATCTGCCCTTTATTGTATTAGGCGAAGGGAGCAACGTACTCTTTCTGGAAGATTTTAGCGGCTCGGTGGTGGTTAATGCGATTAAGGGCATAGCTATCGAGGAGAATGACGAAGCTTGGCATTTACATGTTGGTGCCGGCGAAAATTGGCACGCTTTAGTTGAGCAGACGCTAAAGAAGGGTATTACAGGACTGGAAAACCTGGCGCTAATTCCTGGTATGGCTGGCTCAGCACCGATTCAAAATATCGGTGCATATGGTGTCGAATTTAAAGATATCTGTCACTACGTTGAAGCTATACATCTTCCAACGCGAAATATAATTCGTTTGTATCGAGAAGAGTGCCAGTTTGGCTATCGCGATAGTGTTTTCAAACATGCAATGAAGAATGACTATGTCATTGTTGCAGTGGGATTACGCTTGGCAAAGCAGTGGAAACCTGTTCTAACTTATGGCGATCTGACTAAATTAAACTCAGCAACAGTGTGTGCCTGGGATGTATTCAATGAAATTTGCCATATGCGCCAAAGCAAACTGCCCGACCCAAAAATCACAGGCAATGTGGGTAGTTTCTTCAAAAACCCGCTGATTACAGCTGAGCATGCAGACGCACTAATTATGCAGTGGCCATCCATTCCTCATTATCCACAGGCCAGTGGTGACGTGAAATTAGCAGCAGGCTGGTTGATCGACCAATGTGGTCTTAAAGGCTTCCGTGTGGGTGGCGCCGCAGTTCACCGTCAACAGGCTCTGGTACTGATTAATGAAGATCATGCTACTCCACAGGATATTGTCGATTTGGCGCACCAGGTTAGGAATAGAGTCGGACAAAAGTTTGATGTTTGGCTGGAGCCAGAAGTGCGCTTTATCGGTGCTCGAGGCGAGCGTAACGCCGTTGAGGTAATTTCATGAAAGATAATAGCGTGCCGTTAAAGTTAGTGGCATTGGTGGCTGATGGTGAATTTCACTCTGGTGAGCAACTGGGCGAAGCGCTTGGCATGAGCCGTGCTGCCATCAATAAACATATACAGACTCTGAAAAGCTGGGGTCTGGATGTATATACGGTTACAGGTAAAGGCTATAGCTTACCGGGGCCAATTCAGTTACTGGATGAAGAAGTCATTTTGTCTCACCTGCATCAACCTAATCTGGCGTTGATTCCTGTTATTGATTCTACCAACCAATATTTGCTGAATCGGATGGATCAATTGCCGTCTGGCTACGCATGCATTGCCGAATATCAGCAAGCAGGGCGCGGACGTCGCGGGCGTAAGTGGTTTTCACCATTTGGCTCCAACCTGTATATGTCCATGTATTGGCGTTTGGAGCAGGGGCCAGCTGCGGCGATGGGCCTGAGTCTAGTGATTGGTATCATCATGGCAGAAGTGATTCAGTCATTAGGTGCACCGGATGTACGGGTTAAATGGCCTAATGATCTCTATCTTAACGATCGTAAACTTGCTGGTATTTTAGTTGAGTTAACCGGAAAAACCGGCGATGCCGCTCAGATCGTTATAGGTGCTGGCGTCAATTTGCTGATGCGTTCAGAAGGCACGGCAGAAATTAATCAGGGTTGGATTAATCTTCAGGAAGCGGGTGTTGATATCGATCGCAACGAGTTAGCTGCGAAGCTGATTAATAGCCTGCGTGAAGCATTACCCATTTTTGAACGCGATGGTTTGGCGCCATTTGTTTCACGCTGGGAAGCCCTTGATAACTTCATTAATCGCCCAGTGAAGCTTCTTATTGGTGATCGTGAGGTATATGGCATTGCGCGAGGTATTGATAAGCAGGGCGGTTTATTACTGGAGCAGGATGGAGTCGTTAAATCCTGGGTCGGGGGCGAGATTTCGTTGCGTCCAGACAATTAATGCACATGAGTAAAAAATTAAAATGCCCACAATCTTTTATGGGCATTTTATTTAAAAAAGACTATTTTCTCAAACGTACACTTTGCACCGCATGATCAGCCGACTTAGTCATAATAAGGCTGGCTCGTTCGCGTGTAGGCAGAATATTTTCCTTTAAATTAAGCCAGTTAATCTCTTTCCATAGCCCACGCGCAATATTGAGTGCATCCTCTTCTGGTAATTGCGAATAGTGATGGAAATAAGAGTCCGGATCGCTAAACGCGCCCTCACGGAATTTCAAAAATCTATTTACATACCAGCTCTCAAGTAATGACTCAGGCGCATCGACGTAAATTGAAAAATCCACAAAATCAGACACAAATACATGATGAGGATCGTGAGGATAGTCCATACCGCTTTGCAGCACATTCAATCCTTCAAGAATAAGAATATCAGGCTGTTGTACGACTTTATCGCCATCCGGAATGACATCGTAAATCAGATGAGAATAAACCGGCGCTGTCACCTGGTTGGCACCTGATTTTAAATCAGATACGAAGTTAACCAGACGATGCATATCGTAAGATTGCGGGAACCCTTTTTTCTTCATCAATCCGCGTTCTTTGAGCACGGCATTAGGATGCAAAAAACCATCAGTAGTGATCAGTTCAACTTTGCGGTGTTCTGGCCAGCGGCTAAGCAGCGCCTGAAGCACACGAGCGGTTGTGCTTTTTCCTACCGCAACGCTGCCGGCAATACTGATGATATATGGGATTTTCTGCCCATTAGTGCCAAGGAATTGCTCAAGCACTGCCTGACGACGCAGATTTGAACTGATATAGAAATTAAGCAGACGCGATAGCGGCAGATAAATCTCGGCCACTTCTTCTAATGAAAGGTCTTCATTGATACCACGCAGACGCTCAATTTCACCTTCAGCCAACGTCATTGGTACTGAATCGCGCAGCGCTGCCCATTGTTGGCGATTAAACTGCAAATAGGGCGTAGTAAGCGGTGTCGTTTTTTTACTCATAAGCATGCATCTGAGTGCAAATTCTGATTCATCAACACCTTGCTGCATTAGGCATACAACGATGTATCAAACTCAATTGCACGTCACAGGGGTAATTAACGAGAACAATGGGCAGGAGGGTAACACCAGTGTGACTTTAAAAAGAAGTAAAATGATAAACAGGAGCACGCTTTCGCAAGCGTGCCCGCATTTTTCTTATCGGTCAGTAGCTTGTCGCTACATTTTCTGCTGGGCTGGTACGCAGACGTTTATAGTAAATCGCGCCGGGATGAGGATGCCCATCCGCGCATAATGCATAGTCGGGCAATTCCCCTAAATAGTGGTAGCCGTGTGACCGGTAAAAATTTTCTGCTTTAGAACCAGCAATGACATCCAAATAAAGTAGCCAACGCTGATAGCTTTCTGCCTTGTGCTCAAGCGTCTGCATTAATCTGCGTCCAATCCCTTCTCTTTGAGCGCTGGAATGTACAAGCAGCTGTAAAACTTCCGCGCGATTTTGTCCATCTGGACGCTGACAAATATTGAGCTGCACGCTTCCCACCACAACCGAGTCGATGACGGCAATCCATAACAGCAACTCATGGCGTGCCAGTTGGTTGCGCAAGCTATGAAAATAGCGCTCGGCATCCTGATACTGTTGCATTCCTTGCGAACGCTGAAATGCCGAAGTCATATTGTTTTTTACCGCGTCAATCATCAGGGTAGCCAAAGCCTGGCGATAAAGGGGTAATGTTTCGGCAGTGAGCTGAACAATATTCATGCGACATCCTCCATTTAATGATCCGATTAAATAGATAAGCAAAATGCGGGCCAGCAGAAAAAACGACTGAAGCGGATGGTTTCACGAAAAATTTTCTACAATTTGCACGGCAGAAAGGCAGTGTGCTTCAAAAATGTGCATTGGAAATGATGGCGATCCATAACAAATCGATCGATATCGTGATGTAAAAATGCACGGATTTTGGATGATTTTACTGCAGGTAATGGCTAATTTGAGATGGTTTGCACAAATAGTAAGCGATAGAACAATTTTGACGATTTTTTTGTTGCATCCTTCTTCGGGTCTTCCTAGAATGCGCTCCACTTGATGCCGGCTTAGCTCAGTTGGTAGAGCAACTGACTTGTAATCAGTAGGTCACCAGTTCGATTCCGGTAGCCGGCACCATCAAGTAGGTGGGATTCCCGAGCGGCCAAAGGGAGCAGACTGTAAATCTGCCGTCACAGACTTCGAAGGTTCGAATCCTTCTCCCACCACCATCTCAACCTCTTGGTTGGGCATCAGATAAAGTCTTTATCTGATGGGTGAGTTCTTCATCTCTCACCTTCGAATTTCAGATTGCGCATTAGCGCAATCAAAGTTGGTCAGAAACTCTGACCGGCTCGAATAATAGAAGGTCTTCTTTTATTATTCATAAGCTACAGAAAGAACAGGTAGCCGAGTTCCAGGATGCGGGCATCGTATAATGGCTATTACCTCAGCCTTCCAAGCTGATGATGCGGGTTCGATTCCCGCTGCCCGCTCCAGATGTGCTGATATGGCTCAGTTGGTAGAGCGCACCCTTGGTAAGGGTGAGGTCCCCAGTTCGACTCTGGGTATCAGCACCACTTCCTTTATCTCTCTCCTGATTCTCTCTCTGTAAACCAAACAGTCAGGCATTGCCTGGTTGATATGACGATATCTTCGATATATCCGTGTCTTAGAGGGACTAGCGATGGCTAAAGAGCAATTTCAGCGTAACAAACTGCACGTAAACGTGGGCACCATCGGTCACGTCGACCACGGTAAAACCACCCTGACTGCAGCAATCACTACCGTACTGGCTAAAACCTACGGCGGTAAAGCAAGCAAGTTCGATGAGATCGATAAGGCGCCAGAAGAGAAAGCACGTGGTATCACCATCAACACTTCTCACGTTGAATATGAAACCCCGACTCGCCACTATGCGCACGTTGACTGCCCAGGCCACGCCGACTATGTGAAAAACATGATCACCGGTGCTGCGCAGATGGATGGCGCGATCCTGGTTGTTGCTGCGACTGATGGCCCAATGCCACAGACCCGTGAGCACATCCTGCTGGGTCGTCAGGTTGGCGTTCCTTACATCATCGTGTTCCTGAACAAGTGCGACATGGTTGATGATGAAGAGCTGCTGGAACTGGTTGAGATGGAAGTACGTGACCTGCTGTCAGCTTATGACTTCCCAGGCGACGACACTCCAATCGTACGTGGTTCTGCTCTGAAAGCGCTGGAAGGCGAAGCTGAGTGGGAAGCTAAAATCATTGAGCTGGCTGAGCATCTGGATACTTACATCCCAGAGCCAGTACGTGCAATCGACCTGCCGTTCCTGCTGCCAATCGAAGACGTATTCTCAATCTCAGGCCGTGGTACCGTTGTTACCGGTCGTGTTGAGCGCGGTATCGTTAAAGTGGGCGACGAAGTTGAAATCGTTGGTATCAAGGCGACTGTTAAGTCTACCTGTACTGGCGTTGAAATGTTCCGCAAACTGCTGGACCAGGGTCAGGCTGGCGAGAACTGCGGCGTTCTGCTGCGTGGTATCAAGCGTGAAGACATCCAGCGTGGCCAGGTTCTGGCTAAGCCGGCTTCAATCAAGCCGCATACCAAGTTCACTTCAGAAGTTTACGTTCTGTCTAAAGATGAAGGCGGCCGTCATACTCCGTTCTTCAAAGGCTATCGTCCACAGTTCTACTTCCGTACAACTGACGTGACCGGCAACGTTGAGCTGCCAGAAGGCGTAGAGATGGTAATGCCAGGCGACAACGTTCAGATGACCGTTGAGCTGATCCACCCAATCGCGATGGATGAAGGCTTGCGCTTCGCTATCCGTGAAGGCGGCCGTACCGTCGGTGCGGGTGTTGTTGCTACAATTATCGCTTAATTGCGATAAGATTTGACGCAATGCACAAGGAAAGGGCATCATTTGATGCCCTTTTTGCACGCTGTTGTATAGAACCTGGCTCATCAGTGATTTTGCATCATAATCATTGCTGAGACAGGCTCTGTTTCACGGCGTTGGATACCGAGTTACGCTCAAAAGCTCATTCGGTTTGGATGCCTCGCACTGCGGGGCAGTATAGTTTCTGAATTATTGTGGCAGGTTGGTTTATGAGTGCGAATACCGAAGCTCAAGGAAGCGGGCGCGGCCTTGAAGCGATGAAATGGGTAGTTGTGATCGCATTGCTCCTGGTAGCAATCGTCGGCAACTATATCTATCGCGATGTAACACTGCCGCTGCGCGCGCTGGCTGTGGTTGTGCTGATCGCTGCAGCGGGCGGCATTGCTTTGCTGACAATCAAAGGCAAAGCGACTGTGGCATTTGCCCGTGAAGCTAAAACCGAAATGCGTAAGGTCATTTGGCCGACTCGCCAGGAAACATTGCACACCACGTTAATCGTTGCCGCGGTAACTGCCGTGATGTCACTGATTTTGTGGGGGCTGGATGGTATTCTGGTCCGTCTGGTATCGTTTATCACTGGCCTGAGGTTCTGAGATGTCTGAAGCTCCAAAAAAACGCTGGTACGTCGTTCAGGCGTTCTCCGGTTTTGAAGCCCGCGTAGCGAAATCGCTGCACGAGCATATCAAACTGCACAACATGGAAGAGCTTTTTGGCGAAGTCATGGTGCCGACTGAAGAAGTCGTCGAAATCCGTGGCGGACAGCGTCGCAAAAGCGAACGTAAATTCTTCCCTGGCTACGTATTGGTTCAGATGGTAATGAATGATGCCAGCTGGCACTTAGTGCGCAGTGTACCGCGTGTAATGGGCTTTATCGGTGGTACTTCTGACCGTCCTGCGCCAATCAGTGATAAAGAAGTTGATGCGATTATGAACCGCCTGCAGCAGGTGGGTGATAAGCCGCGTCCAAAAACGCTGTTCGAGCCAGGCGAGATGGTACGCGTCAGCGACGGCCCGTTTGCCGACTTCAACGGCGTGGTCGAAGAAGTGGACTACGAGAAGAGCCGCTTGAAAGTGTCTGTTTCCATCTTTGGTCGTGCAACGCCAGTGGAACTCGACTTCGCTCAGGTGGAGAAAGGTTAACCCTTTTGTTCACTTTTTAGCTCTTGCGGAAGGCGCGAAATTTACCTATAATTTCGCGCCTTTTGTTTTTATGTGCCGGCAACGGCATATAAATCGTTATCACGGGGAGCCTGTTTTTCAGGCGCTATAACCCAATTGAGGAATTATCATGGCCAAGAAAGTACAAGCCTACGTTAAGTTGCAAGTTGCAGCTGGTATGGCTAACCCAAGTCCACCTGTTGGTCCAGCACTGGGTCAGCAGGGTGTTAACATCATGGAATTCTGCAAAGCGTTCAACGCTAAGACTGAATCCCTGGAGAAAGGCCTGCCTACTCCTGTTGTTATCACCGTATACAGTGACCGTTCTTTCACCTTCGTTACCAAAACGCCTCCGGCTGCCGTACTGCTGAAAAAAGCAGCGGGCATCAAGTCTGGTTCTGGTAAGCCGAACAAAGACAAAGTCGGTAAAGTTTCCCGTGCTCAGGTACGTGAAATCGCAGAAACTAAAGCTGCGGACATGACTGGTTCTGACGTAGAAGCGATGACTCGCTCTATCGAAGGTACTGCTCGTTCCATGGGCCTGGTAGTAGAGGATTAAGAAATGGCTAAGCTGACCAAGCGCATGAGCGTAATCCGTGACAAAGTTGATGCTACTAAGCAGTACGACATCAACGAAGCTGTTGCTCTGCTGAAAGAACTGGCTACTGCCAAGTTCGTAGAAAGCGTTGACGTTGCTGTTAACCTCGGCATCGATGCACGTAAATCTGATCAGAACGTACGCGGCGCGACCGTTCTGCCACACGGTACTGGTCGTTCAGTACGTGTTGCCGTCTTCACCCAAGGTGCAAACGCCGAAGCAGCTAAAGCAGCTGGCGCAGAACTGGTTGGTATGGAAGACCTGGCTGAGCAGATCAAAAAAGGCGAAATGAACTTTGACGTTGTTATCGCATCTCCAGATGCAATGCGCGTTGTTGGCCAGTTGGGCCAGGTTCTGGGCCCACGCGGTCTGATGCCAAACCCGAAAGTTGGTACTGTAACGCCTAACGTTGCTGAAGCAGTTAAAAATGCTAAAGCAGGTCAGGTTCGTTATCGTAATGACAAAAACGGCATCATCCACACCACCATCGGTAAAGTGGATTTTGACACTGACAAATTGAAAGAAAACCTGGAATCTCTGCTGGTTGCGCTGAAAAAAGCTAAACCATCACAGGCGAAAGGCGTGTACATCAAGAAAGTCAGCATCTCTACCACCATGGGCGCCGGCGTTGCCGTTGACCAGGCTGGTCTGAGTGCATCAGCAAACTAATTGCTGCTTGTAACGGGCGAAAAATTCATCTAGAATCTTACGCCCGTTGTTCTGGTTGTATACGCAATTCAGAACCCAGATTCAAAGCGAGTGAGTCACAAAGTCTAAACACTTAGTTGTTCAGTCGCTTAGGTTGGAGCCAGGCCTTATCCTGGCCTCCGTCCGAGACCGCAGGAGCAGAATATTTTCGGATATCTTGCTTAATATCCTGCGTAGACGGTGACAGAACCAAAAAGAATTATTTCTTCGCTGGATTCTGCTCACCGTGTAATAGCGCTTATCGCCTTCGGGTGAATAAGTGAAGTGAGTTCCGGGAAATTATTCCCGGTCAATCCAGGAGCAAAAGCTAATGGCATTAAATCTTCAAGGCAAACAAGCGATTGTTGCTGAAGTTAGCGAAGTAGCCAAAGGCGCGCTTTCAGCGGTTGTTGCGGATTCCCGTGGCGTGACCGTTGATAAAATGACCGAACTGCGTAAAGCAGGTCGTGAAGCTGGCGTTTACATGCGTGTTGTTCGTAACACCCTGCTGCGCCGCGTCGTTGAAGGTACTCCTTTCGAGTGCCTGAAAGACACGTTTGTTGGTCCGACCCTGATTGCATACTCTTTGGAACACCCGGGCGCTGCTGCTCGTCTGTTCAAAGATTTCGCGAAAGCGAATGCAAAATTTGAGGTCAAAGCTGCAGCCTTTGAAGGTGAGCTGATCACGGCGGCCAATATTGACCGTCTGGCAACTCTGCCGACTTACGAAGAAGCACTGGCACGTCTGATGTCGACCATGAAAGAAGCCGCTGCTGGCAAACTGGTTCGTACTCTGGCTGCTGTGCGCGATGCAAAAGAAGCGGCTTAAGGCCCAGTTCTTTTCCTTCGTGCTTGCTACCGTATAAACTTTTTCTGATTTTTAGGAACAATCGATATGTCTATCACTAAAGACCAAATTCTGGAAGCTGTTGCCGCTATGTCCGTAATGGAAGTAGTTGAGCTGGTTTCTGCTATGGAAGAAAAATTCGGCGTTTCTGCTGCTGCCGCTGTAGCTGTTGCTGCTGGCCCAGCTGAAGCTGTTGAAGAGAAAACTGAATTCGACGTAATTCTGAAAGCTGTTGGCGCTAACAAAGTCGCAGTAATCAAAGCAGTACGTACTGCAACTGGCCTGGGCTTGAAAGAAGCTAAAGACTTGGTTGAAGCTACTGGTACTATCAAAGAAGGCATCAGCAAAGATGACGCAGCCGCTCTTGAAGCTGCTCTGAAAGAAGCTGGCGCTGAAGTTGAAGTTAAGTAAGACAACCTTCGGGTTGCAGCCTGAGTAACATTAGGCTGATGGCTGGTGACTGTTTAGGTCACCAGCCTTTTTGCGCTACAGGGGAATGATGGCGTTTCGCACTGTTTGTCCGTCATTCCTCTTCAATATCTTTTTCTATCGACGCCTTAATATATCGCTCTCCTGCGAAGGTTCCCTGCCTAAACAACGGCGATGAAATGATTTAAGAGTGATAGAAAGATGTATTGCATGGGGTGCTGCGCATCGCATGAAAAACAAAAAATAGTGTTGCATGAACTGTCCTTTTCAGGACGGACAGCGTGGTTCGACATGTCAGCTAGCTGAGGAACCCCATGGTTTACTCCTATACCGAGAAAAAACGTATTCGTAAGGATTTTGGTAAACGTCCACAAGTTTTGGACATACCTTATCTCCTTTCTATCCAGCTTGACTCGTTCCAGAAGTTCATCGAGCAAGATCCAGAAGGCCAGTACGGTCTGGAAGCAGCCTTCCGCTCCGTATTCCCAATCTCAAGCTACAGCGGCAACTCTGAGTTGCAGTATGTCAGCTACCGTTTGGGTGAGCCTGTCTTTGACGTAACTGAATGTCAGATCCGTGGCGTGACCTATTCGGCACCGCTGCGCGTGAAACTGCGTCTGGTGATCTACGAGCGCGAAGCGCCGGAAGGCACCGTAAAAGACATTAAAGAACAAGAAGTCTACATGGGTGAGATTCCACTCATGACGGACAACGGTACCTTTGTTATCAATGGTACTGAGCGTGTTATCGTTTCTCAGCTGCACCGTAGTCCTGGCGTGTTCTTCGACAGCGATAAGGGTAAAACGCACTCTTCCGGTAAAGTGCTGTATAACGCACGTATCATCCCTTACCGCGGTTCATGGCTCGACTTCGAGTTTGACCCGAAAGACAACCTCTTCGTCCGTATTGACCGTCGTCGTAAGCTGCCGGCCAGTATCATCCTGCGCGCGTTAAACTTCACCTCAGAACAAATCCTTGATCTGTTCTTTGATAAAGTCGTTTACGAAATCCGCGATAACAAACTGCAGATGGAACTGGTGCCTGAGCGCCTGCGTGGTGAAACCGCCTCCTTCGATATCGAAGCAAACGGCACGGTCTACGTTGAGAAAGGTCGCCGCATCACTGCACGCCACATCCGTCAGCTGGAAAAAGACAACATTCAGCACATCGAAGTGCCAGTTGAATACATTGCTGGCAAAGTAGTTGCTAAAGACTACGTCGATCTGAACACCGGCGAGCTGATCGTTCCTGCAAACATGGAATTGTCACTGGATCTGCTGGCGAAACTGAGCCAGTCAGGCCACAAGCGTATTGAAACGCTGTTCACCAACGACCTGGATCACGGTGCGTACATCTCCGAGACCCTGCGTGTTGACCCAACCAACGATCGCTTAAGCGCGCTGGTTGAGATCTACCGCATGATGCGTCCTGGTGAGCCACCAACGCGTGAAGCCGCTGAAAATCTGTTCGAGAACCTGTTCTTCTCTGAAGATCGTTACGATCTTTCTGCGGTTGGTCGCATGAAGTTCAACCGTTCTCTGCTGCGTGATGAGATCGAAGGTTCAGGTATCCTGAGCAAAGACGACATCATCGAAGTGATGAAAAAGCTTATCGGTATCCGTAACGGTATCGGTGAAGTAGATGATATCGATCACCTCGGTAACCGTCGTATTCGTTCTGTTGGCGAAATGGCAGAAAACCAGTTCCGTGTGGGTCTGGTACGTGTTGAACGTGCAGTTAAAGAGCGTCTGTCTCTGGGCGACCTCGATACGCTGATGCCTCAGGACATGATCAACGCTAAGCCGATTTCGGCGGCGGTGAAAGAGTTCTTCGGTTCAAGCCAGCTGTCCCAGTTTATGGATCAGAACAACCCGTTGTCTGAGATTACGCACAAACGTCGTATCTCTGCTCTGGGCCCAGGCGGTCTGACCCGTGAGCGCGCCGGCTTTGAAGTACGTGACGTACACCCAACCCACTACGGTCGTGTATGTCCTATCGAAACTCCGGAAGGGCCGAACATCGGTCTGATCAACTCACTCTCTGTCTACGCGCAGACTAACGAATACGGTTTCCTCGAAACCCCGTATCGTCGCGTTGTTGACGGTAAAGTGGGTGATGAGATTCATTACCTCTCTGCAATTGAAGAGGGTAACTACGTTATCGCTCAGGCGAACACCAACCTCGCTGAAGATGGCAGCTTTGTTGACGATCTCGTCACCTGCCGTAGCAAGGGTGAGTCAAGCCTGTTCAGCCGCGATCAGGTTGACTACATGGACGTTTCCACTCAACAGGTGGTTTCTGTCGGTGCGTCACTGATTCCGTTCCTGGAGCACGATGATGCTAACCGCGCCTTGATGGGTGCGAACATGCAACGTCAGGCGGTTCCAACTCTGCGCGCTGATAAGCCGCTGGTTGGTACCGGTATGGAACGTGCAGTAGCGGTTGACTCCGGTGTAACTGCCGTCGCGAAACGTGGTGGTACCGTTCAGTACGTTGATGCTTCTCGTATCGTTATCAAAGTTAACGAAGAAGAGATGTATCCGGGCGAAGCGGGTATCGACATCTACAACCTGACCAAGTACACCCGTTCTAACCAGAACACCTGCATCAACCAGATGCCGTGTGTCAATCTGGGTGAGCCGATTGAGCGTGGCGACGTGCTGGCAGATGGCCCGTCTACCGACCTCGGTGAACTGGCGCTGGGTCAGAACATGCGCGTGGCGTTCATGCCATGGAACGGTTACAACTTCGAAGACTCCATCCTCGTATCCGAGCGTGTAGTTCAGGAAGACCGTTTCACCACTATTCACATCCAGGAACTGGCATGTGTGTCTCGCGACACCAAGCTGGGGCCAGAAGAGATCACCGCTGATATCCCGAACGTGGGTGAAGCTGCGCTTTCTAAACTGGATGAATCCGGCATCGTGTATATCGGTGCGGAAGTGACCGGTGGCGACATTCTGGTTGGTAAGGTTACGCCGAAAGGTGAAACCCAGCTGACGCCAGAAGAGAAACTGCTGCGTGCAATCTTCGGTGAAAAAGCCTCTGACGTGAAAGATTCGTCACTGCGCGTTCCGAACGGCGTATCCGGTACTGTTATCGACGTGCAGGTCTTCACCCGCGATGGCGTGGAAAAAGACAAGCGCGCGCTGGAAATCGAAGAGATGCAGCTGAAGCAGGTTAAGAAAGACCTGTCTGAAGAACTGCAGATCTTCGAAGCTGGCCTGTTTGGCCGTATCCAGGCCGTACTGATCTCTGGTGGTGTTGAAGCTGAGAAGCTGGACAAACTACCACGTGAGCGCTGGCTGGAGCTGGGCCTGACTGACGAAGAGAAGCAGAATTCTCTGGAGCAGCTGGCTGAGCAATACGATGAGCTGAAGCACGAGTTTGAGAAGAAACTTGAAGCTAAGCGTCGCAAGATCACCCAAGGCGATGATCTGGCACCAGGCGTGCTGAAAATCGTTAAGGTGTATCTGGCGGTTAAACGTCAGATCCAGCCAGGTGACAAGATGGCAGGTCGTCACGGTAACAAGGGTGTTATCTCTAAGATCAACCCTATCGAAGACATGCCTTACGATGAGAACGGTACGCCGGTCGACATCGTACTGAACCCGCTGGGCGTACCGTCGCGTATGAACATCGGTCAGATCCTGGAAACTCACCTCGGTATGGCGGCGAAAGGCATTGGTGAAAAAATCAATGCGATGCTGAAGAAGCAGGAAGAAGTCTCCAAACTGCGTGAGTTCATCCAGCGTGCTTACGATCTGGGCACTGATGTGCGTCAGAAAGTTGACCTGAATACCTTCACAGACGACGAAGTACTGCGTCTGGCAGAGAACCTGAAAAAGGGTATGCCAATCGCGACTCCGGTGTTTGACGGTGCGAAAGAGAGCGAAATCAAAGAGCTGCTGCAGCTCGGCGGATTGCCTTCTTCCGGTCAGATCACCCTGTTCGACGGCCGTACCGGTGAGCAGTTTGAGCGTCAGGTAACCGTAGGTTACATGTACATGCTGAAACTGAACCACCTGGTCGACGACAAGATGCACGCACGTTCTACCGGTTCTTACAGCTTGGTTACTCAGCAGCCGCTGGGTGGTAAAGCGCAGTTCGGTGGACAGCGCTTCGGTGAGATGGAAGTGTGGGCACTGGAAGCATACGGTGCCGCGTATACCCTGCAGGAAATGCTTACCGTTAAATCTGATGACGTTAACGGCCGTACGAAGATGTATAAAAACATCGTCGACGGTAACCATCAGATGGAACCGGGCATGCCGGAATCCTTCAACGTACTGTTGAAAGAGATTCGCTCGCTGGGTATCAACATCGAGCTGGAAGACGAGTAAGTACTCGCAAGTACTGGTTACGGGACGTGCACTTCGGGTGCGCGTCCCTGAGAGTTCCACTCCGACGGGAGCTAATCCGTGAAAGACTTACTTAAGTTTCTGAAAGCGCAAACTAAGACCGAAGAGTTTGATGCGATCAAAATTGCTCTGGCCTCGCCAGACATGATCCGTTCATGGTCTTTTGGTGAAGTTAAAAAGCCGGAAACCATTAACTACCGTACCTTCAAGCCTGAGCGTGACGGTCTTTTCTGTGCCCGTATTTTTGGACCGGTAAAAGACTACGAATGCCTGTGCGGTAAGTACAAGCGTTTAAAACATCGCGGCGTGATCTGTGAGAAGTGTGGCGTTGAAGTTACACAGACCAAAGTACGTCGTGAGCGCATGGGCCACATTGAGTTGGCTTCACCGACTGCGCACATTTGGTTCCTGAAATCACTGCCTTCGCGTATCGGCTTACTGCTGGATATGCCACTGCGTGATATCGAGCGCGTGCTGTACTTCGAATCTTATGTGGTTATCGAAGGCGGCATGACCAACCTGGAAAAACGTCAGATTCTGACCGAAGAGCAGTACCTTGACGCGCTGGAAGAGTTCGGTGACGAATTCGACGCGAAGATGGGTGCGGAAGCTATCCAGGCGCTGCTGAAAAACATGGATCTGGAGCAAGAGTGCGAGCAGCTGCGTGAAGAGCTGAACGAGACCAACTCCGAGACCAAACGTAAAAAGCTGACCAAGCGTATCAAGCTGCTGGAAGCGTTCGTTCAGTCTGGTAACAAGCCAGAGTGGATGATCCTGACCGTTCTGCCGGTTCTGCCGCCAGATCTGCGCCCGCTGGTACCGCTGGACGGTGGTCGTTTCGCAACGTCGGATCTGAACGATCTGTATCGTCGCGTGATCAACCGTAACAACCGTCTGAAACGCCTGCTGGATCTGGCTGCGCCAGATATCATCGTACGTAACGAAAAACGTATGTTGCAGGAAGCGGTTGATGCACTGCTGGATAACGGCCGTCGCGGTCGCGCCATCACTGGCTCGAACAAGCGTCCGCTGAAATCTCTGGCAGACATGATCAAAGGTAAGCAGGGTCGTTTCCGTCAGAACCTGTTGGGTAAACGTGTTGACTACTCTGGCCGTTCAGTTATCACCGTTGGTCCATACCTGCGTCTGCATCAGTGCGGTCTGCCGAAGAAAATGGCTCTTGAGCTGTTCAAACCGTTCATCTACGGCAAGTTGGAACTGCGTGGCCTGGCCACCACCATCAAAGCCGCTAAGAAAATGGTTGAGCGCGAAGAGGCTGTCGTTTGGGATATCCTGGACGAAGTGATCCGCGAACACCCGGTACTGCTGAACCGTGCACCAACTCTGCACCGTTTGGGTATCCAGGCGTTTGAACCGGTTCTGATCGAAGGTAAAGCGATCCAGCTGCACCCGCTGGTTTGTGCGGCATATAACGCCGACTTCGATGGTGACCAGATGGCTGTTCACGTACCGCTGACGCTGGAAGCCCAGCTGGAAGCGCGTGCGCTGATGATGTCGACCAACAACATTCTGTCACCAGCGAACGGCGAGCCAATCATCGTTCCTTCACAGGACGTTGTTTTGGGTCTGTACTACATGACCCGCGACAAAGTGAACGCCAAAGGCGAAGGCATGGTGCTGACTGGCCCGAAAGAAGCTGAGCGTGTTTATCGCGCTGGCCTGGCCGAGCTGCATGCACGCGTTAAAGTGCGTATCACTGAATACACCAAGAACGAGCAGGAAGAGTTCGTTGCGAAAACCAGCATTATCGACACCACCATTGGTCGTGCGATTCTGTGGATGATCGTTCCGAAAGGCCTGCCTTACTCCATCGTCAACCAGGCGCTGGGTAAGAAAGCCATTTCCAAGATGCTGAACACCTGTTACCGCATTCTTGGTCTTAAGCCGACCGTTATCTTTGCTGACCAAACTATGTACACCGGTTTTGCTTACGCAGCCCGTTCAGGTGCCTCTGTAGGTATCGACGACATGGTCATCCCAGCGAAGAAAGCGGAAATCGTAGCCGAAGCGGAAGCGGAAGTTGCTGAGATTCAGGAACAGTTCCAGTCTGGTCTGGTAACTGCTGGCGAACGTTACAACAAAGTTATCGATATTTGGGCCGCCGCTAACGAACGCGTTTCCAAAGCGATGATGGATAACCTGCAAACTGAAACCGTGATCAACCGTGATGGCGAAGAAGAGCAGCAGGTATCGTTCAACAGCATCTACATGATGGCCGACTCCGGTGCGCGTGGTTCTGCTGCACAGATTCGTCAGCTGGCAGGTATGCGTGGTCTGATGGCTAAGCCAGATGGCTCAATCATCGAAACGCCGATCACCGCGAACTTCCGTGAAGGTCTGAACGTACTCCAGTACTTCATCTCCACGCACGGTGCGCGTAAAGGTCTGGCGGATACCGCACTGAAAACCGCTAACTCCGGTTATCTGACGCGTCGTCTGGTCGACGTAGCGCAGGATCTGGTTGTTACCGAAGATGACTGCGGCACGTTCGAAGGCATCATGATGACTCCAGTCATCGAAGGTGGCGATGTTAAAGAGCCGCTGCGTGAGCGTGTACTGGGTCGTGTAACGGCTGAAGACGTTCTGAAGCCAGGCACTGCGGACATCCTGATCCCGCGTAACACCCTGATCGATGAACACTGGTGTGATGTGATCGAACTGAATTCAGTCGATGCGATCAAAGTGCGCTCGGTTGTTGGCTGTGAAACCGACTTCGGTGTGTGTGCACACTGCTACGGTCGCGATCTGGCACGTGGTCACATCATCAACAAAGGTGAGGCCATCGGTGTTATCGCAGCACAGTCCATCGGTGAGCCGGGTACACAGCTGACGATGCGTACGTTCCACATCGGTGGTGCGGCATCTCGTGCGGCTGCTGAATCCAGCATCCAGGTGAAGAACAAAGGTACTATCAAGCTGACCAACGCGAAGTCAGTAACCAACTCCTCAGGGAAACTGGTTATCGTTTCACGTAACGTTGAGCTGAAGATGATCGACGAGTTCGGTCGTACCAAAGAGAGCTATAAAGTACCTTACGGTGCGGTCATGGCTAAAGGTGATGGCGAGCAGGTTGCCGCGGGCGAAACCGTAGCAAACTGGGATCCACATACCATGCCGGTCATCACCGAAGTGGGCGGTTTCATTCGCTTCACTGACATGATCGACGGTCAGACCATTACTCGTCAGACTGACGACTTAACCGGTCTGTCATCGCTGGTGGTTCTGGATTCTGCAGAACGTACTGCGGGTGGTAAAGATCTGCGTCCTGCGCTGAAAATTATCGATGCCAACGGAAATGATGTTTTGATTCCAGGTACCGACATGCCAGCACAGTACTTCCTGCCGGGCAAAGCAATTGTTCAGCTGGAAGATGGCGTTAAGATCAGTGCCGGTGACACGCTGTCGCGTGTTCCGCAGGAATCTGGCGGTACCAAGGATATTACCGGTGGTCTGCCGCGCGTTGCTGACTTGTTCGAAGCGCGTCGTCCGAAAGAGCCAGCAATCCTGGCGGAGATCAGCGGTATCATCTCCTTCGGTAAAGAGACCAAAGGTAAGCGTCGTCTGGTGATTACGCCGGTTGATGGTAGCGATCCGTACGAAGAGATGATTCCAAAATGGCGTCAGCTTAACGTATTCGAAGGTGAGCGCGTAGAACGTGGTGACGTCGTATCTGACGGCCCAGAGTCTCCGCACGATATCCTGCGTCTGCGTGGCGTCCATGCTGTGACCCGTTACATCACTAACGAAGTGCAGGAAGTTTACCGTCTGCAAGGCGTTAAGATTAACGATAAACACATCGAAGTCATCGTTCGTCAGATGCTGCGTAAAGCAACCATCTCGAGCGTGGGAAGCACCGACTTCCTGGAAGGTGAGCAGGCTGAATACTCTCGCATCAAGATCTCTAACCGTGAACTTGAAGCGAATGGCAAAATCGGCGCAACATTCATGCGCGATCTGCTGGGTATCACCAAAGCGTCACTGGCAACCGAATCGTTCATCTCTGCAGCATCGTTCCAGGAGACCACGCGTGTCCTGACCGAAGCAGCAGTTGCAGGTAAGCGTGACGAACTGCGCGGCCTGAAAGAGAACGTCATCGTGGGTCGTCTGATCCCAGCCGGTACCGGTTATGCTTATCACCAGGATCGTATGCGTCGCCGCTCTGCGGGCGAAGCACCGGTTGCACCGCAGGTTACTGCGGATGAAGCCTCTGCAAGCCTGGCAGAATTGCTGAACGCCGGTCTGGGCGGAAGCGACGACGAGTAATTCGTCTGCCAAAGCTGACCAATAAAAAACCCTGCTTCGGCAGGGTTTTTTTTCGTCTTCATTTTGTCAGAACTTGCGGCAGACATCTTCGCGTGTCAGTCCGATATCACGCAGCTGGTTATCACTCAGTTTTGACAGGATGCGGTGAGTTTCACGCCGTGCTTTCCAGTGTTTAACCATACGCACTGCGCCGCGGAAGATATCCAGTAAAGTGACGTCAAAAGGTTTAGCCGCGCGGTTTTGATCGAATTCCATAATCCTTGCCCTCAGTAGGTTGCCTGAGAAGCATTGTCTGATTCCTTCGCATTATGATACAGACGCAAAAAACACTTATCTTTAACATACAGATTGCCTTGAAGTGGATCTGAATGGTAATAATGAGGTCTATCTGTACTGGTTTAATATGATTGATGGCTGAGTGAGGCATACGATGACGCGCTACCAACATTTAGCATGTTTGCTTTCGGATCGTATAGAGCAAGGGCTGTACCGCAGCGGCGAGCGCTTGCCGTCGGTGCGCACGCTGAGTCTTGAACACGGCGTGAGTATCAGCACCGTTCAGCAGGCATATCATCTGCTGGAAGAGAAACAGCTGATTGTGCCGCAGCCACGTTCCGGATATTTCGTTGCAACACGCAAAGCGACGCCGCCGATGCCGGCCATCACCCGACCTGCACAGCGTCCGGTGGAAATCACGCAGTGGGAATCGGTGCTGGAGTTGCTCAGCAGCCGAACTAATAACGATGTGTTGCAACTCGGCAGCGGTATGCCCGATCTGACCCAGCCCACGTTGAAACCGCTGTGGAAAATTCAAAGCCGTATGGCGCAGAAGCAGGATATCGATCAGCTCAACTATGACAGTTTGCTGGGTGTCGCGGCATTGCGCGAACAGGTTGCGCGCCTGACGATCGACAGCGGTTGTCAGCTCACGGCAGACGATATCGTGATCACCACCGGCTGCCATGAAGCGTTATCGATCTCGATCCGTGCGATATGTCAGGCTGGTGACATCATTGCGGTGGAGTCGCCGACTTTCCACGGCACCATGCAAACTCTGCGCGGCTTCGGCATTCGCGCTATTGAAATTCCTACCGATTCGGTCACCGGTATCAGCCTGGAAGCGCTGGAACTTGCGTTCGAACAGTGGCCGATTAAAGCGGTGGTGGTGGTGCCAAACTGCAATAATCCGCTGGGCTTTATCATGCCGGAATCTCGTAAACGTGCGTTGGTGACGCTGGCACAGCGTTTCGATGCCGCGATTATTGAAGACGATGTGTACGGCGAGCTGGCGTGGGAGTATCCGCGTCCGGTTACCCTTAAGTCGTTGGATCACGATGGACGGGTATTGCTGTGCAGTTCCTTCTCCAAGACGCTGGCGCCGGGGCTGCGTGTCGGTTGGGTGGCGCCGGGACGCTATCGCGACCGCGTGCTGCATATGAAATACATCAGCACCGGATCGACGGCCACACAGCCGCAACATGCGGTCGCCGAGTTTATTCGTCTTGGTCATTATCTGCCGCATTTGCGGCGCATGCGTCAGGTGTATCAACGCAATTATGAAACCTTTAGCTGCTGGGTACGCCACTACTTTCCGTGTGGGATTTGTGTGTCGCGTCCGCAGGGCAGTTTCCTGATGTGGATTGAATTGCCAGAGGCATTTGACGCGGTCAGGCTCAATACCGAATTGCGTGAGCTGAACATGCAGGTTGCCGTAGGCTCGCTGTTTTCGGCCTCGGGTAAGTATCGCAACTGCTTGCGCCTGAATTATGGTTTGCCAATGAATGAGCACACAGAGCAGGCGATAGCTCAACTCGGCGCAGCGGTAGAACGTGCCATGCTGGCTTGTAGTCATGAATCCGTGCATACCTCCTCCCTGATCACGTGAAGAAAGGCAGGGCTGGGAGAGGTTGAGACCAGCCCTGGCCCGCTGCAAGCGACAGCGGGCAGGCACACTTTAGTCTTGTCAGGAAATGACGCCAGCCCCTACATCACGCTGCTGCGCGGCAGATTCCAGCGTTTCATCCTTACTTACCGCGCATTACATTGCTTCTGCAGGTTCGATTCCATTTTCCACCAGTGACAGTAACTGCTGCGTTGCTGCGCGCCAGTCGGCGGCCTGGGTAATCGCGCTCACCACCGCAATGCTGCCCACGCCGGTAGCCAGCACTTCCGGCACGCGCGCCAGTGAAATACCGCCAATCGCCACGGTTGACACATCCTGCAAACGCGCCAGGTGGCGTTTCAATTCCACCACGCCCTGCGGCGCAGAAGGCATGTCTTTAGTTTGCGTAGGATAGATGTGGCCAAGCGCAATATAAGAAGGGCGCAGCGCCAGAGCCCGATCTAACTCGGCATCGTCATGCGTCGATAATCCCAGGCGCAATCCCGCCTCACGAATGGCCGCCAAATCGGCTACATCGAGATCTTCCTGGCCAAGGTGCACGCCATAAGCGTGATATTTAATGGCTAAACGCCAGTAATCATTGATAAACAGGCGAGCGCGATACTGTTTGCCGAGTGCAATCGCCTCGCGCACCGCATCTTCCACCTCGTAATCTTCACAATCTTTGATGCGCAGCTGAATGGTGCGCACACCGGCTTCCAGCAAGCGTGCGATCCATTCCACGCTATCAACAACCGGATACAGCCCCAGTTTTGGGGCCGTGGCAGGAAAGGCGTCGGTCATACATTTTCCTCTTTAAGGGTATCGGCAGCGTGATAAAGCTCACCGCCACGATTGCGGAAGGCGTCCGACATTTGCGCCATACCCACTTCAATCGGCTGAGCTTCAGCCTGTTGGCGGGCGGCAAACTCACGCACTTCCTGTGTAATTTTCATCGAGCAGAATTTCGGGCCGCACATCGAGCAGAAGTGCGCCACTTTTCCCGATTCCTGCGGCAGGGTTTCATCGTGATAGGCGCGTGCGGTGTGCGGATCGAGCGCCAGATTGAACTGATCTTCCCAGCGGAATTCAAAACGCGCTTTCGACATCGCATTGTCACGGATCTGCGCACCGGGATGACCTTTCGCCAGATCCGCCGCGTGCGCAGCGATCTTGTAGGTGATCAGCCCTTGCTTCACATCCTCTTTGTTCGGCAAACCGAGGTGCTCTTTCGGCGTCACGTAACACAGCATGGCGCAGCCGAACCAGCCAATCATGGCCGCGCCGATGCCGGAAGTGAAATGGTCATAGCCGGGCGCGATATCGGTGGTGAGCGGGCCAAGTGTGTAAAACGGGGCTTCGTGACAATGCTCAAGCTGTTCGGTCATATTGCGTCGAATCATCTGCATGGGCACATGGCCCGGACCTTCAATCATCACCTGCACATCGTATTCCCAGGCGATTTTGGTCAGTTCGCCCAGCGTATGCAGTTCGGCAAATTGCGCCTCATCGTTGGCATCCTGAATCGAGCCGGGACGCAGGCCGTCGCCGAGCGACAACGCCACATCGTAGGCGGCACAAATTTCACAAATCTCGCGGAAGTGAAGATAGAGGAAACTTTCGGTGTGATGCGACAGGCACCATTTCGCCATAATCGAGCCACCGCGCGACACAATGCCTGTCAGGCGTTTGGCCGTCATCGGCACATAGCGCAGCAGCACGCCAGCGTGAATGGTGAAGTAGTCAACGCCTTGTTCCGCCTGCTCCAGCAGCGTGTCGCGGAAAATCTCCCAGTTGAGATCTTCTGCAATGCCGTTCACTTTTTCCAGCGCCTGATAAATCGGCACCGTACCAATCGGCACCGGACTGTTGCGCAAAATCCACTCACGCGTTTCATGGATGTAGCGGCCGGTTGAGAGATCCATCACAGTGTCTGCGCCCCAGCGCGTTGACCACACCAGCTTCTCCACTTCCTCTTCAATAGATGAGCTCACCGCAGAGTTGCCAATGTTGGCATTCACTTTCACCAGGAAGTTGCGGCCGATAATCATCGGTTCGGATTCGGGATGGTTGATGTTGGAAGGGATGATGGCGCGCCCATTGGCGACTTCCTGACGGACAAATTCCGCGGTGATATTTTCTGGCAGATTGGCACCAAAGCTGTGACCCGGATGCTGCTGTAACAGCACTTCACCGCGAATACGCTCGCGGCCCATGTTTTCACGCAGCGCGATAAACTCCATCTCCGGCGTGATGATGCCCTGACGCGCATAGTGCAGCTGGGTAACCCGGCGACCCGCTTTGGCACGGCGCGGTTGCGGCAGCTGCTCAAAACGCAGATGGTCCAGGCCTTCATCCGCCAGGCGCTGCTGCGTGTAACTGGAACTCAACTGGTGGATGGTTTCGCTGTCGCCACGTTCTTTGATCCAATTGGCACGCAGCCTGTCGAGTCCCTGATGCACATTAATGGTGGCTTGAGGATCGCCATAAGCCCCGGCGGTGTCGTAAACCGGCACCGCTTCATTTGGCTCATAGTGCGGAATCTCTTTGCTGCCGCCAATGTGTGTCGGACTGAGCTGTATCTCACGCATCGGCACGCGAATATCCGCGCGGCTGCCGGTGATCCAGATACGTTTGGAGTTGGGGAAAGCGGTTCCCTGCAGGGAATCGATAAATTCTTGCGCCTGAGCGCGTTGTTCACGACGAGAAGTTTTAGCAGACATAGCAAGTTTCCGGTAACGGTTGGAAGTTGCTTGTCCAGAGTTCGGAAGGAGTAACAGGTACGGTGCCGGGCGCCAGCATGCACCGTGCTGATAATGTCTACTCTTGTTCCCTTCGCAGGTACTAACCTGATCAGGTTCCGCGGATCCCGAATTAACGGTCTCAGCCCTAGAGGGCACTCCGACAAGTTGGTGTTTTGTGGTTTAAGCTACTTTGCTTGCCATTTTGCACCTGGGCAGTGCTCGTGACCGTCACGTACTACGTGTACGCTCCGGTCCCTGCGCGCTGTCCGAGTGCAAACTGGCTGCGCACGCTACGCTTAAACCGCAAAATTTGCCTCTTGATGTTTTGTAGAGGCAATAAAAAAGCCCATTCAGCATAAGAGGGCTTTTCTGGAATAACAAGTTTTTTACAACTTAAGGATGTTAAGCCGGGCGGGCAATGGCGCTGTCGTTGGCAACCGGCGGAAGCGCCAGCTGGTTGTCCCAGGCGAGTTGCACCAGCTTATCTTCCAGCGTGAAGCGCGATTCCAGCACCTCGCCGACTTCGGAGAGCGCGGTTTGAAAATCCACGCAATTATCATCGTTAATCGCTTGCTGCAGATGGCTGTCGTAGAGCTGCATGATGCGATCGGTATTCGCCTCCAGTGCCGGGTAAATCTGCGCGGCCACGATTAATGGGCTATCACCCTGCATCTCACTAATGATGTGTTCATACACGCTGAAATGGCCGGTGGAAAGGTAATCCACCAGGTTGTGACAAAATGCGTCCAGCGCCTGTTCATCCAGCGTGGATAACGCATCTTTTTGTGGCTTCATGCCAATAAGCTCGTAGTAAGTGACGAGCAGCTGTCGACGGGCGCGCAGCCATGAATCAACCAATTCATTTCCGCCGCCTACACGCTCTGTCAGGTTATCTAACTGGTTAAGCATATGGGGCTCCAGGTAGGTTATAGTTGTTTATTACACACTTAATATTAGGATTTCAGCGTGCGATTTGACGCTAAGGACAACGATTAAGATGCAACGTGAGATCTCAAGCTTAGACGCTGGATGGTGGGTTGTCAGCCATGAGCAAAAACTTTGGTTGCCGCAGGGCGAATTGCCGCATGGCTTAGCCAGCGATTTTGGCCTCAGCGGTAGCAACGCGATTTTGATCGGCGAGTGGCAGGGCGAGAATGTCTGGCTGGTACGTGAATCGCGTCCGGACAGCATGGGCTCCGTGCGCCAACTGATTGATGAGGATGTCGGCCTGTTCCAAATCGCCGGACGTGGCGTGCAGCTGGCGGAGTTTTACCGCTCGCATCGCTGGTGCGGCTATTGCGGCCATGAGATGCACATCAGCAAACGCGAATTTGCCTGCTTATGCAATCATTGCCGCGAGCGTTATTACCCGCAAATTGCGCCGTGCATCATCGTGGCTATCCGCCGTGGCGATGAGATCCTGCTCGCCAATCATGCGCGTCATCGTAACAATATCTATACCGTGCTGGCGGGCTTTGTCGAAGTGGGCGAAACCTTAGAACAAGCGGTGGCGCGGGAAGTGATGGAGGAGAGCAACGTGCGGGTGAAAAACGTGCGTTACGTTACCTCGCAGCCGTGGCCGTTCCCGCACTCTCTGATGATGGCGTATATGGCGGAATATGACGGCGGCGATCTGCAACACGACGGCAAAGAGCTGCTGGATGCCGGCTGGTATCGCTACGACGATCTGCCGCTGTTGCCGCCGCCCGGCACGGTGGCGCGTCGCCTGATTGAAGATACCGTTGCCCTGTGTCGCGCCAGCGCGGCGTGAAAATGCTACACTGCCGGCCTTAGCATGAGAGAGCCCATTATGAGTGAACTGAAGAACGATCGTTATCTGCGCGCCCTGTTACGTCAGCCGGTAGATGTCACACCGGTATGGATGATGCGACAAGCCGGGCGTTATTTGCCGGAGTACAAAGCCACGCGCGCTGAAGCCGGTGATTTTATGTCGCTGTGTAAGAATGCTGAGCTGGCGTGTGAAGTCACGCTGCAACCGCTGCGTCGCTATGCGCTGGATGCGGCAATTCTCTTCAGCGATATCCTCACCATTCCGGATGCGATGGGACTTGGGCTCTACTTTGAGACCGGCGAAGGCCCGCGTTTTTCCAATCCAATCACCTGCCGTGCGGATGTCGACAAGCTGCCGGTGCCGGATCCAGAGCAAGAGCTCGGTTATGTGATGAACGCGGTGCGTACCATTCGTCACAACCTGAAAGGCGAAGTGCCGCTGATCGGTTTCTCCGGCAGCCCGTGGACGCTGGCAACCTACATGGTTGAAGGCGGCAGCAGCAAAGCGTTCACCAAAATTAAAAAGATGATGTACGCCGAGCCACAAACCCTGCACAAGCTGTTGGATAAGCTGGCAGACAGCGTGATTCTTTATCTCAATGCGCAGATCAAAGCTGGCGCGCAGTCGATCATGGTGTTCGACACATGGGGCGGCGTGCTGACCGGACGCGACTATCGCGAATTCTCACTCTATTACATGCACAAAATCGTCGATAGCGTGCTGCACGAGAATGAAGGTCGCCGCGTTCCTATTACGCTGTTCACTAAAGGTGGCGGCCAATGGCTGGAAGCGATAGCTGCGACCGGCTGCGATGCGCTGGGACTTGACTGGACCACCGATATCGCCGATGCGCGTCGTCGTGTGGGTGATAAAGTGGCGCTGCAGGGCAACATGGATCCTTCCATGCTGTATGCACCGCCTGCACGCATTGAGCAGGAAGTCGCCGGGATTCTCGAAGGTTTTGGCACTGGCGAAGGTCACGTGTTTAACCTGGGCCACGGCATCCATCCTGATGTGCCGCCTGAGCATGCTGGTGCGTTTGTTGAAGCGGTGCATCGTCTGTCACGTCCGTATCATCAGGGCTGATGATGGATTTAGCCGCACTACGCCAGGAACAGTTACAGCGCGCTGCTGATGTGGTGCGGCAGGATGATTTCGATGTGCTGCCGCCACGCTTTATTGGTGGTGCCGACGTGGGATTTGAACAGGGCGGCGAGATCACGCGCGCGGCTCTGATCATCCTCGAGTATCCATCCTTAAAGCTGGTGGAACACCGCATTGCGCGCGTGGCCACCACCATGCCCTATATTCCGGGCTTCTTATCCTTCCGCGAAATGCCGGCGCTGCTGGAAGCCTGGCAGCAGCTCTCCCAGTTGCCCGATCTGCTGTTTGTGGATGGACACGGTATTTCCCATCCCCGTCGGCTTGGCGTGGCGGCGCATTTCGGTTCGCTGGAGGATGTGCCCACCATTGGCGTGGCGAAGAAGCGTTTGTGTGGACGTTTTGCTGAGCTGGACGCCGAGCCAGGCAGCCGTCAGCCGCTGCTCGACAAAGGCGAACAGATTGGCTGGGTATGGCGCAGTAAAGCGCGCTGTAATCCGCTGTTTATCTCGACCGGCCATCGCGTCAGCATGGATAGCGCATTGCAATGGGTGGAAGCCTGTACTGCGGGCTATCGTTTGCCGGAACCGACGCGTTGGGCGGATGCTGTCGCCTCCGGACGCCCGGCCTTTCTGCGCTGGCAAAACACGCCTTAACGCTGTTTGTGCCCGGCTTTTGCGGTACACTGCCGCCAGCTAACCTATTGAGAGTAAGTTTGATGTTACAGAATCCCGTCCATTTGCGTCTGGCGAAGCTTGAAAGCTGGCAGCATATGACTTTCATGGCCTGCCTTTGCGAGCGTATGTTCCCCAACTATTGGGCTTTCTGTCAGCAGACCGAATTCGCCGATCCGCAACTCTATCGCCGCATCCTCGATCTCATCTGGGAAAGCCTGACGGTCAAAGATGCCAAAATCAATTTCGACGGTCAGCTGGAGAAATTTGAAGCGGCGATCCCTGATGGTGACGATTTTGAGGTTTACGGTGTCCATCCGGCGATTGATGCCTGCGTGGCATTAAGTGAACTGCTGCATGCACAGCTCAGTGGCGAAACGCTGGAGCACGCCGTTGAAGTCAGCCGCACATCGATCACCACCGTAGCGATTCTGGAAATGACGCAAGCCGGTCGCGAAATGACCGACGAAGAGCTGCGCGGAAATCAGGCCGTCATCGATGAATGGGACCTGCAGTGGGAGATTTTCCGCCTGCTGTCAGAGTGCGAGGAGCGCGACCTGGAATTGATTAAAGGCCTGCGTGCAGACCTGCGCGAAGCGGGAATCAGTAACATCGGTATACTTTTTCAGCAATAAGGCAAGAAAACGTGACTTCAGGCCCGAATTACCGCGCCTGGAGGCTTCACATCAGCCCCCTGTCTGGTCTACATTTGGGGGGCTGAAAATTGTGGCTATCGGTGCGTGCCGGCTGAACAAGGCCTGAGAATGGCTTTTCCCTCGCACTCGTTGCTTAGCAAGCGATAAATACACTTTAAGGATAACTTATGAACAAGACTCAACTGATTGATGTGATCGCAGAGAAAGCTGACCTGTCTAAAACCCAGGCTAAGACTGCGCTGGAATCTACCCTGGCTGCGATCACTGAGTCTCTGAAAGAAGGTGATGCTGTACAACTGGTTGGTTTTGGTACTTTTAAAGTGAACCACCGCGCTGAGCGTACCGGTCGCAACCCGCAGACTGGCAAAGAGATCAAAATTGCAGCAGCTAACGTGCCAGCGTTCGTTTCAGGCAAAGCTCTGAAAGACGCTGTTAAGTAAGTTTCCGCATTGCGGTTTAGCTTTAAAAGAGGGGGCGTTAGCGCCCCTTTTTGTTGCCGGGACCTGCCATGCTGAATTCAATTCCTCAGCGCGTTTGCGCCCTGTTATTTGGTGCGCTGCTTACGGGCTGTAGCTCTACTCCTGACCTTCCTGCCTTCACGGCGAGCGGCTATCTGGCCGACCGCGGTACCGTGCGCATCTGGCGCAAGAATAGCGACCATCAGGTGGTTCACCTGCGTACGGTCTTCACGCCGTTTAATGGCGATGCGATGGAAACCACTGACTACAATTGGCAGCAGCAGAAGCTGATTAGTGTCGAACGGCGCGTCGCGGGTGCACAGCCGGATGATGTCACCTTACGCTTCGATCATCAGGGCAATCTCAATTTCATGCAGCGCCAGCTGGCGGGGCGACGTGAAGCGGTCAGCGCTGATAGCGTTGAGCTATATCGCTTCGATGCGCAGCGCATGCTGGATCAGAGCAATGCGTTGCTTGCAGGCCGTGTATTACTGCGTCAGGGCCATTGGCTGGGCGGCAATCAGGTGCGTGAGTGCGATGACAAGCTGGTAAATGCGGCCTTTGATCGCGACACGCTGTATACGCTAGATCGCCAGCAGCAGAGCCAGGCTGCGCCGTTAATGGTGTCGTGGCTTGAAGCGCCGGAAGGTGTGCAGCTGCTGCGTGCTAAGCCGGATGACGAATGCAGCTGGCAGCCAAAAGAGAGTGATTTCTAGCAGGCGGATAAGAGAAGGGGCACCTGCTGTGCCCCTTTGTGTACTTATTTACGGTTAATCGCGCGGTAGCCGATATCGCGGCGGCAGAAGCTGCCATCCCACGAAATATGCTGCGCCAGCGCATACGCGTTCTTCTGCGCAGCGGCAACATCGTCGCCCAGTGCGGTCACGCACAGTACGCGACCACCGTTGGTGACCACCAGATCGTCCTTCATGGTGGTGCCAGCATGGAACACCTTGCCATCCGGTACTTCTTCCAGCGGCAGACCGTGAATCTGATCGCCCGTGTTGTAATCGCCCGGATAACCACCCGCCGCTAACACCACGCCGAGAGAGGGACGCGGATCCCACTGCGAGGTTTGCTGATCCAGTTTACCGTCGGTCGCCGCCAGACACAGCGCCACCAGATCCGACTGCAGGCGCAGCATGATCGGCTGAGTTTCCGGATCGCCGAAGCGGCAGTTAAATTCGATCACTTTAGGCTGACCGGCTTTATCGATCATCAACCCAGCGTACAGGAAGCCGGTATAAATGTTGCCTTCTGCTTTCATACCGTTAACGGTTGGCCAGATGATCTGATCCATCACGCGCTGGTGGATCTCATCGGTCACCACGGGCGCCGGAGAATACGCGCCCATGCCGCCGGTATTTGGACCGGTATCGCCATCGCCGACACGTTTGTGATCCTGGCTGGTGGCCATCGGCAGCACGTTGTTGCCGTCCACCATCACGATAAAGCTGGCCTCTTCGCCATCGAGGAACTCTTCAATCACGATGCGGTGACCGGCATCGCCGAACGCATTGCCAGCCAGCATATCCTGCACAGCGGCTTCGGCTTCCGCCAGTTCCATCGCCACGATCACGCCTTTACCGGCGGCCAGACCGTCAGCTTTGATCACGATCGGTGCGCCTTTCTCACGCAGATACGCCAGCGCAGGCTCCACTTCGGTGAAGTTCTGGTATTCGGCGGTTGGAATCTGCTGACGTGCCAGGAAATCTTTGGTGAACGCCTTTGAGCCTTCCAGTTGGGCAGCGGCTTGCGTTGGGCCAAAGATCTTCAGACCTGCAGCACGGAACGCATCAACCACGCCAATCACCAGCGGTGCTTCCGGACCAACGATGGTCAGATCGATCTTTTCCTGCTGAGCAAAGGCCAGCAGCGCGGGAACGTCGGTGGCGCTGATTGCCACGTTTTGCAGAGCCGGCTCGAGCGCGGTGCCCGCATTGCCAGGCGCGACAAATACTGTTTCCGCCAGTGGCGATTGTGCCGCTTTCCATGCCAGCGCGTGTTCACGTCCGCCATTACCAATCACTAAAATTTTCATCTGTACTGCTCCCAACAATTAATGGCGGAAATGACGCATGTCGGTAAAGATCATCGCGATGCCGTGCTCATCAGCGGCGGCAATCACCTCATCATCACGGATTGAACCGCCCGGCTGAATCACGCAACTGATACCGACAGCCGCAGCGGCGTCGATACCGTCGCGGAACGGGAAGAAGGCATCAGACGCCATCGCGGACCCTTTCACTTCCAGACCTTCGTCACCGGCTTTGATGCCGGCAATTTTTGCCGAGTAAACGCGGCTCATCTGGCCGGCACCAATGCCGATGGTCATGTTGTCACGTGCGTAGACGATGGCGTTGGATTTAACGAACTTCGCCACTTTCCAGCAGAACAGCGCATCACGCAGTTCCTGCTCAGTTGGCTGACGTTTGCTGACAACGCGCAGCTGGCTAGCATCGACCATGCCCAAATCGCGATCCTGAACCAGCACGCCGCCGTTAACGCGTTTGAAATCCAGCGCCGCAACGCGACCTTGCCACTGACCACACACCAGAACGCGCACGTTCTGCTTGGCCGCGGTAATTTTCAGTGCCGCTTCGCTGGCGGATGGCGCGATGATCACTTCAACAAACTGTCGGCTGATAATCGCCTGCGCGGTGGCTTCGTCCAGCTCGCGGTTGAAGGCGATGATGCCGCCGAAAGCGGAAGTCGGATCGGTTTTGTAGGCACGTTCGTAAGCGTCAAGAATCGAACCGCCAACTGCCACGCCGCATGGGTTAGCGTGTTTGACGATGACACAAGCGGCTTCGTCGAACTCTTTCACGCATTCAAGTGCAGCATCGGTATCGGCGATATTGTTGTAAGAGAGCGCTTTGCCCTGAACCTGCCGCGCAGTGGCCACTGAAGCTTCAGCAACATTCTCTTCTATATAGAAGGCAGCATCCTGATGGCTGTTCTCGCCGTAACGCATATCCTGCTTCTTAATGAAGTTGAGGTTCAGCGTGCGCGGGAAGCGGCCAGCCGGTTCTTTGCTGTCGCTGTGATAAGCCGGCACCAGGCTACCGAAGTAGTTGGCGATCATGCTGTCGTAGGCGGCAGTGTGTTCGAAAGCTTTGATGGCCAGATCGAAACGCGTTTCCAGCGTGAGCGAGTTTTCGTTGGCATCCAGCTCGGCAATGATCGCTTCGTAATCGCTGCTCTTCACCACGATCGCCACGTCTTTGTGGTTCTTCGCCGCTGAGCGAACCATGGTTGGGCCACCGATATCGATGTTCTCAACCGCGTCAGCTAATGAGCAATCAGGTTTGGCAACGGTTTGTGCGAAGGGATAGAGGTTGACGACCACCATGTCGATTGGGTTGATGGCGTGTTCAGCCATGATCGCATCATCCTGACCACGACGACCCAAAATGCCGCCATGCACTTTCGGGTGCAGCGTTTTGACGCGTCCATCCATCATTTCCGGGAAACCGGTGTAGTCAGAAACTTCGGTGACGGGCAGGCCCGCATCTGCCAGCAGACGTGCGGTACCGCCTGTGGAGAGCAGCTCAACACCACGACTGGAGAGTGCCTGAGCAAATTCGAGGATACCGGCTTTGTCAGAGACACTGAGTAGAGCGCGGCTTACAGGACGACGTTGTTGCATGGTGGTTTTATCCCTTGGCTTTGTTTCGCGTAAAAAAGAGCGTTACATCAAGCTTAGTGTCTCTCTTCTATATAGAAGGAAACGCTTGCCTCATGTAACGCCCCAAAAGGGGCATCCTTGACGTCGCCGGGCATTGTAGCGAAAACGTTTGCGTGATGCTCGCCTAAATTCATTTGTGCAGCAGAGTGTGGATAACACTGTGTGTAACTGCGTATAAGGCGGGGTTTTGCTGTGGAATGCAGCGAACGGTTGTTTTTATTGAATTTAGCGGTTGCGTGCTGAGAACAACTCCCTATAATGCGCATCCATCAACACGGCACAACGGTTTACGAAATGCGGTGTTGGTGAGGAAGATTCGATAAGAACTTCCGCCGGGTGAAAACGCTGAAAAAAGTGTTTGACTCCGAAGGAGAGTAGCGTAGTATACGCCACCTCGCGACAGGCGGTTCAGCCGCTGTTCGCAACGCTCTTTAACAATTTATCAGACAATCTGTGTGGGCACTCGCAGGATTGATATCAGCGTCTCCGGACGCAACAAAATATCAAAGCCTCACGAGTGAACACATAATG